>CADCHI010000032.1 GCA_902801165.1 uncultured Eubacteriales bacterium
CAGCTCGTCCCAGCAGACGCCCTCCATGGGCCCGCCGCCGTGGTTCCACAGGATCAGGGCGTAGTCCTCGGCGGGGAACCGCTCCACGCCGAAGTTCAGGAGCGTCGTCAGCGTCTCGGGCACGCCCATGCTGGCGGCCTCCTCGCGCCACACGGCGCGGACACCGCGCTTGCCGATCTCATTGATGGTCAGGTTCGCCGGGTCGAAGCCGAGGACCCAGCCCTCGGTGCCGCCGGTCATGACCAGCAGCGAGATCTGCTCGCTGTCAAAGCCGGAGGCGAGCATCTCCTCCAGGTCGGCGGAGGCGGAGCCGTAGCCGCTCTCCAGGTTGCTGCCGCACATGTACACCATCACGGTCAGCTTCCGGGGCGATTCCGCCCGGGCGCACAGGGGCAGGGCCAGGCACAGCGCCGCCAGCAGCAGCGCCGCGAGGATCAATCTCAGCTTTTTCATGGGCGATTCCTCCGTGTATGCAAATCTTTCCAATATCCATTATAGCCCGCGGCGGGGCATTTGCCGCAGGACGGTTTTCCCAAGCACAACGCGCGCCGCGGGCACGAATGCCCGCGGCACGGCGGCGGATTATAGCATTTCAAGGGGCTGCAGGCGCTCGTTGCCCCACAGGCGTTCCGACCAGATGAAGCCGGCGTTGACGGCGGGGTCGTCGGTGATGACGAAGCGGCTGACATCCACGATGGTGTCGTAGTAGTTGGTGCGTCCCCGGGGGGTGCCGGAGATCAGGGACATCTTGATGATGTATTCGCCGGGGGCGATGCCGTCCAGCGGGAAGCGGACGCGGCGGGTGAAGGTCTCCTCGGCCTGCACCTCGAAGGGCTCCGTCTGGGTCATGGCGATGGGGGTGGCGATGCTGTTCTGCAGGATCAGGCGGATGCGCAGGCGGGGCTCGGCGATGTGGGCCACGCTGGTCAACCGGAACTGCATGGCGGAGTCCATCTCGTACTCCAGGGACTGGGTGTCCTCGAAGTCGATGGCGAGCATGCGCATGGTGTCGCCCCGGTCCTTGGTGCGGGGCACCTCGTCCAGGTTGCGGGACACGCTGCGGGCGCTGCTGCCGCCGTAGAGCTCCATGGCGCGCTCCACGGTGCCGTCGTAGGTCAGGCGGCCGCTGTCCAGGTACAGGCCCCGGTTGCACAGCTGGGAGACCGTGCGCATGTTGTGGCTGACGTAGAGCACTGCGCGGCCGCTGCGGGCGATCTCCGACATCTTGGTCAGGCACTTCTGCTGGAAGGCGAGGTCGCCCACGGCCAGCACCTCGTCGCAGATCATCACGTCCGGGTCCAGGTGGGAGGCCACGGCGAAGGCGAGCTTCACGTACATGCCGCTGGAGTAGCGCTTCACCGGCGTGTCGATGAACTGCTCGATCTCGGAGAACTCCACGATCTCCTTCAGCTTGCGGGTGGTCTCCGCCCGGTTCATGCCCAGTATGGCGGCGTTGAGGTAGATGTTGTCCCGGCCGCTGAGCTCCGGGTGGAAGCCGGTGCCGATCTCCAGCAGGCTGGCCACGCGGCCCCGGATGCGGATCTCGCCCTCGGTGGGCGCGGTGATGCGGCTGATCAGCTTCAGCATGGTGGACTTGCCCGCGCCGTTGCGGCCCAGCAGGGCCACGGCGTCGCCCCGGTCCACGTTGAAGGACACGTCCTTCAGCGCCCAGAACTTCTGGTTGTGGGTCAGGTGCTCCTTGCCGATCTTGACGTTGGGGTCCTCCTTGCCGCGCTTGCGGGCGATCCAGCTGGTCAGGTCGCCGTGCAGCGTGCCGCCGCCGATCATGCCCAGCCGGTACTGCTTGGAGATGCCGTCTATTTCGAGAACGCGTTCAGACATGGTGGAATCCTTTCGCGAAGTAGTGATTTCAGGGCGGATTGAATTGAGAATTAGGAATTAGGAATGAGGAATTAGGAATTAGAAATGGCGGCGCCAGTCCACCGGGTATGTTTGGCGTGGATTTGAAACCCGGGGAAAGGGGCTTATGGAATTCCTGATATCAAAGAAAGCAGCAAAGATTTCTTCCGCAACTCCTAGAGTCTGTTTCTAAAATGCCAGAAGCGCATTTTCGGCGTATTTGACTGCATTTCTGCGTTGATTTCCCTTGATTTACCGCCAGTAAACCCGCGGTTCCTAATTCCATCAGACCGTATCCATAAACGTCTTTTCCGTATGGGAGAACAGGATCACGCCGATCATGAACACCGCGGCGGTCACGCCCACGGACAGCAGGTTGTAGCCGTAGGAGTAGCGGGGCACGCCCAGGTAGGCGGCACGGAACAGCTCGATGATGGGGGTGATGGGGTTGAGCATGTACAGCCCCAGCAGGTGGGGGTACTTGTCGGCGATCATCGAGGCGGAGTAGGTCACGGGCGTGGCGTACATCCACAGGTGCACGCCGAAGGTGACCAGCATGGCCAGGTCGCGGTACTTGGTGGTCAGCGCGGAGATGATGATGCCGAAGCCCAGGCCCAGCAGCCCCAGCTGGACCAGCATCAGCGGCGTCAGCAGAATCAGCTGCCAGTTGGGCACCACGCCGCTGTCGGGCTTGGCGGCGTAGATGACCACGAACACGATGAACAGCACGAACTGCACCGCGAAGTTGATCATCTCCGTCAGCACCGTGGCGAAGGGCATCACCAGCCGCGGGAAGTAGACCTTGCCGAACAGCTTGCTGTTCTTCACGAAGGTGTCGGAGGTGACCGTCAGGCACTGGGCAAAGAAGTGCCACATGATGTTGCCTGCCATGTAGAACAGGAACTTCGGCACGCCGTCGGTGGGCAGGCCGGCCAGGTTGCCGAACACCACCGTGAACACCAGCGTGGTCAGAAAGGGCTGGATCACCACCCAGGCGGGGCCGAGGATGGTCTGCTTGTAGAGGATGGTGAAGTTGCGCTTGACCATCAGCAAAATCAGGTCGCGGTAGCGCACCAGGCCCTTGAAGTCGATGTCAAACCAGCCCTTTCGCGGGCGAATGACCGAGCTCCAGCCTTCGTTTTTCGAGGTTTTATCCATGAACGTCTCCTTGAGGGGGATATTTGGCGCGGACCCGGAGGGGCGGCGCGCCGAAAGGCATGCACACATAAAGCCATTATTATTGTAGCACGGGATTGTTGCGCTTTCAAGCAGTTTCGGCAGGAGGCGGCGGGTTTTGCCCGGATGGATGGGATGGATGATGTTTAACATAAAATCAATATTCAAAAATGGGATAATGTGTTAATATACGATTATTGTAATATTTAGAAAAAGAGGCGAAATTGAGATGAAAAGATTTGCAATCAAGAAACTGCTGGCGCTGCTGCTGGCGCTGAGCCTGCTGCTGGGCAGCGTCGCCGCGCTGGCGGAGGACGCGGCCATCCAGGCCACCGAGGACGCCGACGGCAATTACAGCGTGGATGTCGGTGCGGTGGACGGCCAGAGCGGGGCGGGCATTTCCTTTGAAGAGAGCAGCCTGACAGTGGATGGTCAGCCGGTCGATCCCCAGCCCGGGGACGCCACCAAGTCCATCACGATCGAGGCCAGGGACGTCAAGGAAGAGTCGGACGGAAGGTACGTTCAGGGCGTGGCTGAGAACGCGTATTGGTTCAAGGGCGACATTACCGTCAATATTGCGGGCAATGTCGATGTTACGAGCCATCAGACGCTCAGCGACGATGAGAATGACGCGAGCGCATCTGCGCGCGGCATCGAGGTGGACACCGACGGGGGCAAGGTGGACGTCACGGCCGGAGATGTGACGGTTTCCGCCTCGGTCACGGGCAGCGCTTCAAAAACTGAGGATGTTTATGCCAGCGCCGAAGGCGTCCATGTCACGGGAGATGCCTGCGGCCCGACGACCATTGAGGTTGGAAATGTGACCGTTTCCGCGGAAATCGAGGGCGATTCCGGAGAGGCGTCGGCCACCGGCATCCAGGGCTATGCGGAAAAGGACAGAAATGCCGAGGGTACGACTGACATCGTCGTCAATGGCGATGTGAAGGCCACTGCCGATGCCAAGGAGGGCGACGCGTATGCCATAAAGGCCGGCGGCGGAAATGAAGGTGTCGTCGATGTCACCGTGAACGGCAACGTCGTGGCGGAAGGCACCACCTCTGCCGCGGGCATTGGCGGCTGGGCGGGGGGCAGCACCGCGAATGTCACGGTGAATGGCTCTGTCACCTCCAATTCGGAAAAAGGCAATGCCGGCGGCATTGCGATGGATGTGTACGCCAGCACCAGCTGGACGTATGACGAAGAGACGGAGGAATACATCCGGGGAGATCTGGTCAGCGGCGAAAGCAACGTGACCGTAAACGGAGACGTGGTGGCGGAAAGCGGCAACCGGGCCGGCGGCATTACGAGCGTTTGGTCGGGCGGCAACGCGAACGTGACGGTGAACGGTTCCATCACGGCTACCTCCAAGGACAATGAAGCCATAGGCATCGACGCGGTTTCGAGCACTTACACCGACTGGATCTACAACGAAGAGACGGATGAGGATGTCGAAGGAGAACACAGGAACAGCGATGTCAACATCACCGTAAACGGCGATGTGACGGCCGAGGGCAAGGAGATCGCGTCCGGCATCGCCCTCATTGTGGACGAGAATAACACCGCAAACGTTGCCGTCGTCGGCGATGTGAGCGCGAAGGGCGACGAGGGCTTCGGCCTCCAGCTGACCACGGGGAAGGACGCCCAGGCCAATGTGCTGGTGGACGGCACGCTGTCTGGCAGCACCGTGGCGATCGCGGCGCAGAACAGCAGCGTCACCGACTACGCGGAGATTGAGGACGAAAAGTACGAGTATGATCCGCTGGCGGCCAACATCTACGTCTGGAAGGCCGAGGAGAACGCGGACGGCGCCATCGCCGGGGTCTATGACGTGGTGGACGTCGAAAAGACGGTGGAAATCACGATCATCAACGACGAGGGCCAGGAGGAGCAGACCACCGAGCCCGAGTGGACCACTGAAAAGACCCTGAACGAGGAGGCCACCGCCAAGCTGGAGGCGGCCATCTGGTACATCGTCAAGGTGGCCGACAACTGGAAGAGCGCGCTGACTGCCACCGGCACCGGCACCTACCAGGCGGGCGACACTGTCTATGACCTGGCCCACGAGGGCGAGGACGTGAAGCTCAGCGTCAGCATCAACGAGGACGAAGAGGGCCTGGACGGCGTCTACTACTACGATGGTTCCGACAAGCAGACCACCGCGGAATACAAGCAGGACGGCGAGAACTTCATCGTGAAGATGCTGCGCGGCGGCGGCATGCTGCTGGGCCTGAACACCCACAGGCACGAGAAGGCCACCCGCGAGGAGAACAAGGTGGCGGCCACCTGCACCGCGGCGGGCAGCTATGACCTGGTGACCTACTGCACCGTGTGCGGCAAGGTGTTCAGCACCGAGAAGAAGACCATCGCGGCCACCGGCCACACCGCGGGCGAAAAGGTGAAGGAGAACGAGGTCGCCCCGACCTGCACCGCCGTGGGCGGCTACGATGAGGTCGTGTACTGCACGGTGTGCAAGGCGGAGCTGAGCCGCACCCACGTGACCCTGGAGATGCTGGCGCACACGCCCGGCGAGGCCGTGAAGGAGAATCGCGTGAGCGCGCAGCCCGGCAAGGCCGGCCACTATGACAAGGTCGTGTATTGCACCGCGTGCGGCGGCGAGCTGAGCCGTGAAACCGTGTCCATCGCCGCGCTGCCCGTGGAGGAAGCGGAGCCCGCGGCTATGGAGCTGGTCTACGAGCCGGCGGACGAGAACACCGAGATCAACGGCGTGAAGGCGGCGGATCATCAGCCCATGGCGGAGGTCATGCAGATCGTGGGCGACGCGCTGGACGGCGAGAACGTGACCGTGGAAATCGTGGATTCTGAGAAGCTGATGGACGCGGAGGAAAAGGCGCGCTTTGACAAGCTGACCGTGAAGGACCGCCTGCTGGTGGTGCTGAGCGCGCTGGGCTTCGGCGACGCGCTGGGCGAGATCTCCGGCGAGATGAGCGACGAGGCGAAGGCGCTGACGGACGACATCGCCGCCCGCGTGGACAGCCTGAGCGAAGAGGAGAAGCAGGCGCTTCTGGATTCGATCTCCGGCCGCTTCGAGCCGAGGACGATCGCCATCGACGGCGTGGAGTACGAGAGCGTGGGCGTCGAAGTGGTGATCGACCGCGACGGCGAAAAGACCTACGAGCGCTACATCTTCTACAAGGACGGCGACGCCTGGAAGCTGTACGGCATCGAGGTCGGCGAATACAAGGCAGTCGAAGCGTAAGCAATGGAATGGACGGGAAGCCGGGGCGCAAGCCCCGGTTTTTCATTGAAACCGAATGCGCTTTAAAACCTTGTGCCTCCAAAATCTTCTCCCATGGAGAAGGTGGGTCCGCAGGGCTGGCGGACGAGGTCGCGTCGCTCCGGCGCGCGAGGCCGCGCGGTTTGCCCGTGAAAGCCGTTGCGCCGCGCCGGCTTTTATGCTATAATTATCCTGTGAAAATTTGCGAACGCGCACGGAACGGCTTTTCGATGGAAAACGGAGCCCGGCGCGCGGATCGACGTGCGGCCCGATGCCGCAGGAAAGGACGGTAGAACTATGGCAAGAGGCGGATTTCCCGGCATGATGGGCGGCGGCAACATGCAGCAGCTGGCCCGGCAGGCGCAGAAGCTGCAGCAGCAGATGACCAAGATGCAGGAGGAACTGGAGGCGCGGGAGTACGAGGCCAGCGCCGGCGGCGGCATGGTGACCGTGAAGGTGTCCGGCAAGAAGGAGCTGCTCTCCATCGAGATCAAGCCCGAGGCCGTGGACCCGGACGACGTGGAGATGCTGCAGGACATGGTGCTCGCCGCCGTGAACGAGGCGCTGCGCACCGCCAACGACACCACCGAGCGGGAGATGAACAAGCTGACCGGCGGCCTGAACATGCCGGGCCTGTTCTGATCGCCCAAGCGGGCGACATCATTCGGGTCGGAGCCGGGAGACGCGCGCTGCCGGCTCCGACCCGCAAAGCAAACTGACGAACGGAAGTGAATCCTTTGGCCGAAATCGAGGCGATCGCCAAGCTGGTGAACCAGCTCTCCAAGCTGCCGGGCGTGGGCCGCAAGACGGCACAGCGCCTGGCCTATCACATCATCTCGCTGCCGGAGGAGCAGGTGCGCGAGCTGGCCGTGGCCATATTCAACGGAAAGAAGCAGATTCACTTCTGTCCGATCTGCGGCAACTATACCGATACCGATCCCTGCGCCATCTGCGCGGACGACAGCCGCCGCAAGGACATCGTGTGCGTGGTGCGCGACCCCCGGGACGTGAACGCCATGGAGCGCATGCGGGAGTACAACGGCATGTACCACGTGCTGCACGGGGTCATCTCACCGATGGACGGCGTGGGCCCGGACGACATCCGCATCCGGGAGCTGATGACCCGCCTGGCCTCCGGGGAGATCAAGGAGGTCGTGCTGGCCACCAACCCGGACGTGGAGGGCGAGGCCACCGCGGCCTACATCTCCCGGCTGATCAAGCCCATGGGCGTGAAGGTGACCCGCATCGCCCACGGCGTGCCCGTCGGCGGCGAATTGGAGTACACCGACGAGGTGACCCTGCTGCGGGCGTATCAGGGGAGGACGGAGCTGTAAGCTCGCGCTTTACGCAGGCGGTTGAACGTGAGGCAAATCAGGAATTAGAAATTAGGAATTAGGAATTAGAGTCTGTTTCTAAAATGCCTGAAGCGCATTTTCGGCGTATTAGACTGCATTTCTGCGTTGATTTCCCTTGACTTAGCGCCACTAAGCCTGCGGACTTGCATTTAGAAACACACTCTAAGGCTGGCGGGCGCTTATACCGCAGGGGCGGCCAATGGCTGCCCACCTGCATTATTTTCGCTTTATGATGACACCGGCTTACTTAAATTCTCAATTCCCCATTCTCAATTCTCAATTCGGCCCCTGAACCTGTCGAAATAAATCTCAATCAAACATCCCAAGGAGGTTTCCCATATGAAGGTCCTGGTCACCGGCGGCGCCGGTTACATCGGCAGCCACACCTGCGTGGAGCTGCTGAACGCGGGCCATGAGCTCGTCATCGTGGACAACTTTGTCAATTCCAAGCCGGAAGCGCTGGACGCCATTCGGACCATCACCGGCAAGGACTTCGCCTTCTACGAGGTGGACATCCGGGACCGCGAGGCCCTGGGAAAGCCCTTCACCGAGCACGACATCGACGCCGTGATCCACTTCGCGGGGCTGAAGGCGGTGGGCGAATCGGTGCAGAAGCCCCTGGAGTACTACGACAACAACCTGTACGGCTTCATCGTGCTGGCCGAGGTGATGCGCGCCCATGGCGTGAAGCAGCTCGTGTTCTCCTCCTCCGCCACGGTGTATGGCATGAACAACCCCGTGCCCTTCCGGGAGGAGATGCCCACCTCCGCCACCAATCCCTACGGCTACACCAAGGTGATGATCGAGCAGATGCTGCGGGACATCGCCGCCTCCGACCCCGAGTGGCGCGTCTGCCTGCTGCGCTACTTCAATCCCATCGGAGCCCACGAGAGCGGCCTGATCGGCGAGGACCCCAACGGCATCCCCAACAACCTGCTGCCCTACGTGGCCCAGGTGGCCGCTGGGAAGCTGAAGCAGCTGACGGTGTTCGGCGACGACTACGATACTCCCGACGGCACCGGCGTGCGGGACTACATCCACGTGGTGGACCTGGCGCTGGGCCACCTGGCGGCGCTGAACTACGTGAAGGACCACGCCGGGGCTGTGGCCGTGAACCTGGGCACCGGCAAGGGCACCAGCGTACTGGAGATCGTCCACGCCTTCGAGAAGGCCTGCGGGCATCCCATCGCCTATCGCATCGCCGCGCGGCGCGCGGGCGACATCGCGGAGTGCTACGCCAACACGGACCGGGCCGCCGAGCTGCTGGGCTGGCACGCCACGCGGAATATCGACGACATGTGCCGCGACGGCTGGCGGTTCGCGAAGAATCGCTACCAATAAAAGAGGATATCACAGGGGGCGGCTCCCGCGGGGCCGGCCCCTGTGCGTTCAGAGACCTTTGAGGCATTTCTAATGTTCCTCTAATCCAGTTTTCTTGGCATTTCATTTTTGGGCGTTATAATGGGCCCATCAAATCAAACGGAGGGCAAAACAAATGACGCATTATGAGATGGTTGAAAAGCTGGCTGAGAAGATGAACGTGAGCCTGGAGGAGGCCAAGGCCGCCCTGGAGAGCTGCGACTGGGAGCTGCTGGACGCGGCGCTGCTGCTGGAGAAGGAGCACGGCGCGCAGAACGCCGCCTACTCCACCCGCCGCGAGGCGGCGGAGGAGCCGAGCCGCCGGGAACAGGCGAAGGCCCGCCGCCGGGGCGTGGTCGAGGGCCTGGGCGGTCTGCTGCGGAGCGCCTTCAACCTGGGCAACCGCAACCGCTTTGAGGTGCGCAGGGGCGAGGAGCTGCTGTTGGAGATGCCGGTGCTGGTGCTGGTGCTGCTGATGCTCTTCGCCTTCTGGGTCTGCATCCCGCTGCTGGTGATCGGCCTGTTCGCCGGGTTCCGCTACGCCTTCAGCGGCGATGAGCTGGGCCGGGAGAGCGTGAACCACGCCATGGACAAGGCCGCCGAGGTGGCCGAGCGGGTGAAGGAAGAGGTCACCGGCGAGAAGTGACGCGAACGACGCGAAACGCGCCTTGAACAGGCGCTTTCAAGGATGCGGCGCGAGGGACTGTCTCAGAACAATGTATTGCGAAGGAATCATCTGCGATGACTTCAGAGTACGCCGTAGGGGCGCCATAATTGGCGCCCAGGGACGGCATCTCTGCCGCTCCTGCGAATGATGAAGCAATGCTGTTCGTTTTGCGACAGTCCCCGCGCCGATTGGAATTGTACAAGATTGGGAAAACGACGTGTTTTCCGGGTCGGCGGGTTCTGGAGGAATACGGCGACAATCACAGGAGGAAGCGATGGCGGAGAGAATTCTGATCGTCGAGGACGAGGAGAAGCTGGCGCGGTTCGTGGAGCTGGAGCTGCTCCACGAGGGCTATGAGGTGGACAAGGCCTTCGACGGGCGGAACGGCCTGGAGAAGCTGGAGGGCGGCGGCTACGACCTGGCGCTGCTGGACATCATGCTGCCCGGGCTGAACGGCTTGGAGGTGTTGCGCCGCGCCCGCCGCACGGTGGACACGCCGGTGATCATGCTCACCGCCCGGGATTCCGTGATGGACAAGGTGGCCGGACTGGACATGGGCGCGGAGGACTACATGACCAAGCCCTTCGAGATCGAGGAGCTGCTGGCCCGCATCCGGGCGGCCCTGCGCAAGTCCCAGCGCCGGGCGCCGGAAACCCAGGTGCTCGCTGCCGGGGCGCTGAGCATGGACGTGGGCCGGCACACCGTCAGCTATGATGGCCACCCCATCGAGCTGACCCAGCGGGAGTTCGCCCTGCTCCAGGCGCTGCTGGAGAACAAGGGCATCGTCCTCAGCCGCAGCACCCTGATGGAGCGGGTGTGGGGGTACGACTACCTCGGCGAGACCAACATCGTGGACGTGTATGTGCGCTACCTGCGCGGCAAGATCGACGACGCCTTCGGCGTGCGACTGGTGCAGACCGTGCGCGGGGTGGGGTATGTGATCAGGGATTAGAGTCTGTTTCTAAAATGCCTGAAGCGCATTTTCGGCGTATTAGACTGCATTTCTGCGTTGATTTCCCTTGACTTAGCCCCACTAAGCCTGCATGCAGCCAAATCCGCTCGAAACTGCATCTCCCTGCATTTAGAAACACACTCTAGGCAACAGGCAGAAGGGAACAGGCAATAGTCAGAATGCCGGAGATCAGGGAATAGGCGTCAATCAGGGTATGCGAACAGAGGAAAGCTGGCAGGGAAGGGGAGTGTGGCCATGAACGCGAATCGCAGGTTTAATTCCATTGCCCGGCGCATCCAGCACTCCTGGCAGTGGAAGCGGCTCCGGCAGATGATCTTCCTGAACCTGCTGGCGTTTTTGGCGTGCCTCGCGGCCTACCTCTACGCCCGGGAGACCGCCGTCACGGGGACCTTCGTCGGCAAGAGCCTGCCACGGTTCCTGACCCTGGACCCCGACCTCCGGGGAACGGAGGCCCTCCTCAGCCTGACCTATGGCTTCACCTGGCAGGGGGAGAGGCACCTGGTGCCGCTGGCGGACTTCCTTGGGCTGGCCTGGCGGTTCGGGCGCCCCTTGCTGATAGGCGAGGGCGTGCTGTGGGTGCTGGGCTTTTTCGGCAGCGCCCGGGGCGCGCGGCGGCTGTTGAAGCCGCTGGATCGCATGGCCGCGACGGCGCAGCGGCTGAGTGACGAGGCGAGCGCCCGCCGGGCCGCGGAGCAGAGGCCGGACCGCCAGGGCGTGGACGAGGAGAAGTTCCACAGCCTGGAGCACGCCATCGAGCAGATCGATATCGGCGACCGGCTGTCCACCGGCGACAAGGACCTGCAGGGCCTGGAGGACGCCATCAACGACCTGCTGGCCCGGATGCACGCCGCCTATCAGCAGCAGGCCCAGTTCGTCTCCGACGCCTCCCACGAGCTGCGCACGCCCATCGCGGTCATCCAGGGCTACGTGCGGATGCTGGACCGCTGGGGCAAGGACGACGAGAAGGTGCTGGAGGAGTCCATCGCCGCCATCAAGACCGAGACCGACCACATGAAGGTGCTGGTGGAGCAGCTGCTGTTCCTGGCCCGGGGCGACAGCGGCCGCCAGCAGCTGAACCCGGAGCCCATGGACCTGTCGGACCTGGCCCGGGAGGTGCTGGGGGAGTACCGCATGATCGACGCTGCCCACGAATGGCGTGAGGGCAGGCTGGAGGCCGCGCCGGTGTCCGGCGATCCGGCCCTGTTGAAGCAGGCGGTGCGCGTCCTGGTGGACAACGCGGTGCGCTACACCCCCGAGGGCGGCAGCATCCGGCTCAGCGCCGCCGCCCGGGATGGCGAGGCCTGGCTGGAGGTGCAGGACAGCGGCATCGGCATCGAGGGGCAGGACGTGCCCCGGATTTTCGACCGCTTCTTCCGGGCCGACCCCGCCCGCGCTCGCAGCAGCGGCGGCACCGGGCTGGGGCTCTCCATTGCCCAGTGGATCGTGGAGCGCCACGGAGGCCACTTCGAGGTGACCAGCCGCGCCGGCATCGGCACCCGCATACAGGTGCGCCTGCCGGAGGCGCAGGCCGGCGAAGGCGCGGAGGCCACTGAGGCCTCGTGAACGCGCTGGAATTAACAAAACCTTCATTGACAAAGGCCCCTCTGCGGCGTATAACTATATCAGATCGCAAGATCTGCGTCTTCGGGGCAGGGTGAAATTCCCGACCGGCGGTAAAGTCCGCGAGCCGCTTCGGCGGCATGAACCGGTGTGATTCCGGTACCGACTGTAGAGTCAGGATGGAAGAAGACAACGCGCGCAAGCGCCTGTGCCGAAATGTCCGCGCCCCGGGACTGATCCCGCGGGCGCGCTTTTTATGTCCGGCGGACGCGACGCCGGGAAAGAGGAGGTATTTGGTATGTCTGAGTCGAGAATCAACAGCAAGCGATTGACCCTGATGGCCATGCTGGCCGCCATGGCCTATGTGGCCATGCTGGTGACCCGGCCCCTGCCGGCGGTGGCGGGCTTTCTGAGCTACGACCTGAAGGACGTGATCGTCGCCATGAGCGGGTTCCTGCTGGGCCCAGTGGCCGCCGCGCTGATCACGCTGGTGGTCTCGCTGATCGAAATGGTGACGGTGAGCAGCACCGGCCCCATCGGCCTGCTGATGAACGTGCTGTCCACGCTGGCCTTCGCGCTGCCCGCCGCCCTGCTCTACCGCAAGAGCCGCACCCTGCGCAGCGCGGCTGTCGGCCTGGCGCTGGGCGTCGCGATCATGACGGCGGTGATGCTGGCCTGGAACTACATCATCACGCCCATGTACATGGCCGTGCCCCGCGCCGTGGTGGCGGGCATGCTGCTGCCCACCTTCCTGCCCTTCAACCTGGTCAAGGGCGGCCTGAACGCCGGCATCACCATGCTGCTGTACAAGCCCCTATCCGCGGCGCTGAAGCGTGCGGGCCTGCTGGCCTTCCACGGCAGCGGCGCGCCCCGGAAGTTCAACCTGACGTCCACGCTGATCTCCGCCTTCGTGGTGGTGACCTGTGTGATACTGTTCGTGCTGATGACCCGGGGCTGATGCCCTTAGGTGCGTTTCAGAATTTCAACCCCTGTCGGCCTGTGCCCGGCCGGCAGGGGTTTTCTGTCGTTTGGATCAATGCGAAAGGGCGGATGCCGCGGGTGCCTTGCCATGCACCAGAGGGAGGCGGGGGATGCGGAAGGGGCCGCGGAGAACGAGGCCATGTTCGAGCGGTTCATGCCGGTGATCGGCGATCTGGCCTACACCTTCGGGGAGGGCACGCTGAGCGAGCGCTGGCAGAGCGGCGACGCAGCCGGGGAATAACGTTTCCATCAAACTGAAATAAACGCGGGCATCGGTGTCGATCTGTGGCACCGATGCCCGCGTTTGTTGGTATATTGCGTGCTTTGCGTCGATTCCCGCGGCTCAGCCGAACTCGTACTCGTCGTCCCGCAGCATTTGCAGGCTGTAGGCCATGACCACGGCGTCGGGGTGGTACTGCTCCACCCACCACTCCAGCGGCTCGATGTCGCGGCGCATGTCGATGGCGATCACGTGCCGGGCCATCAGCGAGGTGAAGGTGGCGATGGGGGCGCTGTAGGAGTCCTTCAGCAGCAGTATGGTGAAGTCAGGCGCGGCCTCGTTGGTCAGCAGGTCGTAGTACTCCACCTGGCCGTAGTAGGTGTAGGCCAGCTTGTTCCAGGTTCTGCCGGGGTCGGGCTCCAGCCGGTCGGCGCGGGTGACGGCCTCGCGGAAGCTGCCGGAGGCCTGCTCCAGCCCGGAGGCCCGCAGCGTCTGGCGGGAGATGTTGGTGTCGTAGACGGGCCAGTATTCCACGATGTCGTCCGGGTCGACGATGGACGGGCCCACGCGCTGGCCGTACTTGCCCATGAACAGCTTCTCGTGGGTCAGCGTGTTCAGGTTGTCCAGGTCCAGCAGGGAGGGGTCCAGGTCCGCTCCGGCGAGGTCGTTCAGCTCCCCGGCGATGCGCTGGGCCATGGTGATGGCGGCCAGCGTGGACCAGTGCTGGTCCGTGACCATCAGCAGGTCGTCGAGGTCGCGGCCGCTCTCGGTCAACACCTCCCGGCTGTCCAGTACGGGAATGTCGTTCTCCCGCAGGATGGAGAGTACCTCGTCCGCCATCTGGGCGGAGTGGTCCAGCGCCTCGTAGCCGGCGGGCATCATGGCGTCATCGTACAGGGTGGGGTGCTCGTAGACGAACAGGAAGGGGATGCCCGCCAGGGTGCTCTGCCGCGTGGCGACGATCTCCCGAGCGTTGGTCTCCAGCGGCTTGTAGTCCGTCAGGTCGTACAGGTGGCCGGTGGTCAGCGTGATCATGTTCTGGGTGCCGGTGTTGATCACCCTCTTGCCCAGGGCGTACTGGAAGGCCGAGTTGACGTAGCCCATGTCCTCCTTCAACCACATCTTGTCCGCGATGGCGGCGGTGAAGGAGCTGATGCGGGCGGAGAGGCGGTCCAGCTTGTCCGGGTGCTCGGGCAGGGTGGCCTTCAGCTCGGGGGTCATCTGCACGGAGTGCACCAGGGCGTGGTGCTCCTGGATCAGCATGACGAAGAATACGGTGAATACGAAGCCCAGGAAGGCCGCCGTCAGGATGGCGGCGGTGATCCGGGTCAGCTTCTTGGAGGGGGTCTGGGTCTTTTCCATGTCGGTTCCTTTCAGGGAAAGCTATCGGTTGGGGGCGGTCAGTCCCGAGGGGCGGTCACCAGGTTAACGAGCATGTCGGTCATCAGGTCCATGTCCTGGATGGCGACGCACTCGAAGCGGCCGTGGCAGTTCATGCCGCCGGTGGCGATGTTGGGGCAGGGCAGGCCCATGAAGGTCAGCCGCGCGCCGTCGGTGCCGCCGCGGATGGGCTCGCTCCAGGGCTCCACGCCCACGGCGCGATAAGCCGCGTTGGCCCGCTCCACGATGTCCATGCGCTCCTCGATCAGCTCCCGCATGTTGTAGTAGGAGTCCTTGACCTCCACCTCCACCGTGCCGGGACCGTACTTGCCGTTCAGGTAGGCGGCGATGTTCTGGAACTGCTCCTTACGGGCCTCGAAGCGCACCCGGTCGTGGTCGCGGATGATGTAGTGCAGCGACGCGAGCTCCTCCTGGCCCTTCATCTCGGACAGGTGGAAGAAGCCCTCGTAGCCCTCGGTGTGCTCCGGGCGTTGCTGGGGCGGCAGCATGCCGGCGAACTCCATGGCCACCAGGGAGGCGTTCACCATGATGTTCTTGGCGCTGCCGGGGTGCACGTTGCGGCCGTGAACGGTGACCAGGCCGGAGGCGGCGTTGAAGCACTCGTAGCTGATGCCGCCCACCGCGCCGCCGTCCACCGTGTAGGCGAATTCGGCGCCGAAGCCCTTCACGTCGAACAGGTCCGCGCCGCGGCCGATCTCCTCGTCCGGGGTGAAGCCGACGCAGATTTTGCCGTGCTTCAGCGCGGGGTCATCGCGCAGGCGCTCCACCAGCGTCATGATCTCGGCCACGCCGGCCTTGTCGTCGGCGCCCAGGGAGGTGTTGCCGTCGGTGACGATCAGGGACTTGCCCTTCGCCCCGGCGACCTCCGGGAACACGGCGGGGTCCAGCACCATGCCGTTGGCCAGCGTCACCGGGCCGCCGTCGTAGTCCTTGATGATGGCGGGGACGACCGGCGCGCTGGGCACGCAGTCCACCACGTCCATGTGGGAGATCAGCCCGATGGCCGGCAGCCCCTCGGCGTTGGCGGGCACGCTGCCGTAGACGTAGCCGTGCTCGTCCATCCGGGCGTCCTCCACGCCCAGGGATTTCAGTTCGTCCACCAGGGCCCGGGCCAGCACCAGCTGCTTTTCGGTGCTGGGGCAGGTGGGGCTGTTCTCGTCAGAAGCGGTGTCGTATTGCACATAGTTCAGGAAGCGTTCGTAGGCGCGCATGGAAAAACCTCCGGTTATGAATTATGAATTAGAAATTAGGAATTAAGAATTGAGAATTGGGAATTGAGAATTGAGAATTGAGAATTCAGGTTCAAATCCCTCCGGGATTTGTTGGATTCAAGCATTCCTTCGGCAATAAAGAAATCCGCAAGGTTTTCCTCCGCCATTCCTGATTCCTAATTCCCAATTCCTAATTAAATCTTATCTTCCCAGCATGGCCGCGCCGATGATGCCGGCGTCGTTGGTCAGCTTCGCCAGCTCGACCCGGGCGAAGGGCATGTCCTTGTAGAACACCATGCCGGGCAGCTTGGCCCGCACGGCATTCAGCAGGAACTCGCCCGCGTGGGACACGCCGCCGCCCAGGGCGATGACCTCCGGGTCGTACAGGCTGACCATGTTGCGCAGGCCCAGGCAGAGGAAGTAGACGTAGCGGTCGAACAGCGCGGCGCAGTCCGGGTCGCCCTGCTTGGCCAGGTCGATCACGTGCTTGGCGGTGATGGCCTTCAGGTCGCCGTCCACGGCCTTGGCCAGGGCGGTGTCGGGGTTGTCGGCGCAGAGCTTGCGGCCCTCGCGGATCAGCGCGGTGGCGCTGGCATAGCGCTCCCAGCAGCCGCGCATGCCGCAGGTGCAGGGCTCGCCGTCGGCGACGACGACCATGTGGCCGATCTCCGAGGCCACGCCGTGGCTGCCGGAGAACACCTTGCCGCCGATGATCACGCCGCCGCCCACGCCGGTGCCCAGCGTGATGAACAGGCTGTTGGCGCAGCCGGCGGAGACGCCCGCCACGGATTCGGCCAGGCCCGCCACGGTGGCGTCGTTGTCCACGTACACGGGGCGGTCGGTGTACTTCGCCATCTCCTGGATGATGGGCACGTCGTGCCAGCCCAGGTTGGTGCAGAAGGGCACCCTGCCGGTGCGGGAATCCATCACGCCGGGCAGGCCGATGCCGATGGCCTTGATCTCGCTCATGCGGTGGCCGCTCTTCTCCACCACGGAGATGGCCAGGTTGGCCATGTCCTGGATCACAGCGCCGTAGCCGCGCTCCGCGCCGGTGGGGCAGCTGTCCTTGAGGATGATGTTTCCCTGCTCGTCCACGATGCCGGCCTTGATGCCGGTACCGCCCAGATCGATGCCGATGTAATACATTGCGGTAGCCTCCTGTATGTATAGGTCGTTGCGCGACTGCGCGCTGGGATTATTCCTCGTCCAGGTTGTGCTGGAAGTGTTCCATGTGGCGGCGGGTCAGCTCGTTGGCGGCGTTGTAGCCCATCTGCTTCAGGCGCTGGTTGCGCGCCGCCACCTCCAGCACCACGGCCAGGTTGCGGCCGGGGTGGATGGGCAGCAGCAGGCTGGGCACCTTCACGCCCAGGATCTCGATGAAGTTGTCCGTCAGGCCCAGGCGGTCGTACTCCTTGTCGGCCTGCCACATCTCCAGGTGGATGACCATGTCGATGGTCTTGCTGCGCATGATGGCGCCCGCGCCGTACATGGTGGACACGTCGATGATGCCCACGCCGCGGATCTCCATGAAGTGGCGCACCAGCTCCGGCGACTCGCCGATCAGCCGGTTGTCCTCCACGCGGCGGATGTCCACCACGTCGTCCGCCACCAGCTGGTGGCCGCGCTTGACCAGTTCCAGGGCCGCCTCGCTCTTGCCCACGCCGCTGTTGCCGGTGATCAGCAGGCCCGCGCCGAACACGTTCACCAGCACGCCGTGCCGGGTCTCCCGGGGGGCCAGGCGGTCGCGCAGGTAGGCGATCAGCTCCAGCTCGAACTGGGTGGTCTCTTTCTTGGTGGAGTAGATGGGGATCTTGCGCGCCATGGCCAGGATCACCATCTCGTCGAAGCAGGGATAGCCGCGGCAGATGATGATGCAGGGCAGGGGATAGGTGAAGTATTTGGCCAGCCGCTCCCGGCGGGTCAGCTCGTCCAGCTGGGACAGGTAGGTCATCTCCACCTTGCCCAGCAGCTGGGGCCGTTCATAGGGGAAGAAGTCCCAGTAGTTGGCGAACTGCATGCCGGGGCGGTTGGTGTTGCTGACCTCGATGGGCAGCGTCTTGCTGTCCACGGACAGCATGCGCGTCAGGCCCAGAGTCTTGACAAAATCGGATTCGGATACCATCGGCGATTCCTCCTGATGGGTGGTGTCGTCGCGGCGAGGGGGCCTCGCGCGCGGGGTTCCGGGAATGTCAGCGCGCCATCGGGCCGATGCGCCTTTCGCGCAGGCAGCGCTCGATCACCTGGGCCACGCCGTCCTCGGTGTTGGCGGGGGCGACGAGGGGCGTGCAGGCCAGGGCTTCCCGGCAGGCGTTCGCCATGGCGTAGCCATAGCCGGCGTACTCCAGCATGGGCACGTCGTTCTGGCCGTCGCCGAAGGCCATGACCTCCTCCGCCGCCAGGCCGAGGTGCTCGGCCAGCCGCGCCAGGGAGCGGCCCTTGTCCACGTTCTCCGGGGCGATCTCCACGAAGTGGGGCTTGGATTTCAGGAAGCAGGCTCCGTGGGGGAAGGCCTCCCGCAGGGCGGCCTGGGCCCGGTCGGCCCCCTCGGGGGTGTCGATGATCAACATCTTCTGCATGTCCCGGGGGTTTTGCTCCAGCCAGCGGGACATGGGCATGTGCACCGGGGTGGCCTCCACCCGGATCTGCCGGGCGTAGGCAACGGTATGGTCGCAAATCTCGTCACAGAAGTAGCCCTTGCCGGGATACAGTTGGATGTAGAGTCCCATGGCCTCCGCCATGCGGACGACGCCCAGCGCCACCTCGTAGGGGATGCGCGGGGCATAGATGGTCTCGTCGGTGTTGTGGTCGTACACCAGCGCCCCGTTGTAGAGCAGCATGGGCGCGTTGACGCCGATGCGCTCGGCAAAGGGCAGCATGGCCTCCAGCATCCTGCCGCTGGACAGCGTGACGCCGCAGCCGGCCTCCATGGCGGCGGTCAGCGCCGCCTGGGTGCGGGGGGAGAGGTCGTTGTCCGCGTTCAGGAGCGTATCGTCCAGGTCTGTTGCGATCAGGCGTATCACGGTATAATCATGTCCCTTCACAAATATCCAGTATTATTGTAATACATTTTGGAGGGCTTTGCAATACGGTTTTCGGGGAATGAAGCGCCGGAGTTTGCCCTGGATTTAAACAGGGCTTGACGTTCCGCGCTTGATTGCCGGGCGGGATTGTGATACACTACAGGCATGTTTTTTGAAAAGGGGTGCGGGCCCATGGAAAATCTGAGCGCGGTGATCGAGGCGATACTGTTCGTCTCCGGCGACCCGGTGCGCGTCGACGCGATGGCCCACGCGATGAACCTGACGGTCTCCGAGATGGAGGAATCCCTGGCCGCGCTGGGGGACCACCTGGCGCTGGAGAACCGGGGCATCCAGCTGAACCGCAGCGGGGAGACCGTGTTCCTGTCCATTTGCCCGAAGTACGCCGAGCAGGTCGAGGCATTTTTGCAGCCGCTGCAGAAGCAGCCCCTCTCCCAGGCGGTGCTGGAGACGCTTTCCATCATCGCCTACCGCCAGCCGGTCACCAAGGGCGACATCGAGGCGGTGCGCGGCGTGAAGTGTGATTACTCGGTGCAGAGCCTGTTGAACAAGGGCTTCATCGAGGAGCAGGGCCGGCGGGAGACCCTGGGGCGGCCCATCCTCTACGGCACCACGGACAAGTTCCTCCAGCACTTCGGCATGCAGACCCTAGCGGACCTGCCCAACGTGGAGACCCTGCAGCCGGAGGGGGAGATCGGCATCTGACCCCGGCGGCGGGAAAACGGCCCGGGAGCGCTTCGCGCGGGGGCAAAAGGTCACAATTTCATCACGATAATGTAGCGGCAGCGCCAAGATTTGACTTGACGTTCGATTGAGGCGCTGGCTATAATTAATATAAGTATATCTGTCGTTTGCAGGAGGCTTTGTAAGCGTATGAATAAGATTTCACCGAGACAGAGTGCGGCCATGAGGGCGCGCATACAGCGCGTTCGCGCGAAGTATCGCAAGCGCATGCTGATTGTCGGCATCATATTTTTCATCCTTGGCGTGGCGCTGGGCATACTGGCCTATCGCTGGTTTGCCGGCAGCACGCCCGAGATAGTCGTCGCGCCGGAGATCACCCCGACGCCGGAGGTCACCGAGGTTCCCACTGAACCGCCGACGCCCGCGCCGGAGATTACAGAAGCGCCGACCGAGGCCCCCACCGAGACCCCGACGCCCGTCCCGATGGTCACGGAAGCGCCGACCGAGGCGCCCACGGCCACCCCGGCCCCGACCGAAGAGCCCCAGGCTGAGCAGCCGGAGCAGACCGATGTGCCGGAGATCTTCCCCGAGGGCGAACCCGACGGCGCCGTTGAGGGCGAGCCGGAGATCTTCCCCGAGGAGGAGCCTGCGGAGGAACCCGCCGAGGAGCCTGTGGAGGAGCCCGCGGAGGAGCCTGCGGAAGAACCCGTTGAGGAGCCCGAAGACGAGCCCGTTGAGGAGCCTGTCGAGGAACCCGCCGCGACGGCGATGCCCGCCGCTGAAGCACCCGCGGAGGTGACGCCCGCGGAGAACGAGGCCCCCGCTGAGACCGCTGTGCCCGACGAGGCCGCGGCCCCCGAGGCGAGCGTTGAGCCCGAGGAGACGGAGGCTCCCGTCGAGGAAGGCCCCCAGGTGATCGCGATCGTGCCCTATGGCGAGAGCTTCACCTACACCACCCAGATCCTGTCGGACGGCACGGCCCGCGTGACGGCCACCGATGAGCCCTACGAGACCATCAGCTTCACCCAGACCATGAAGGACTTCATGCGTCCCACCGACTTCGCCGCCAAGTATTCCACCCAGTACCGCCTGCAGGGCAACGAGGCCGGCGCGGGCTTCGAGCTGGTGCTGAACGGCTACACCGGCACGGCGACGATCGTGCCCCAGAACGTGGTGGACATCAGCCTGCGCAGCGAGTCCGGCGATTCCACGGAGCGCGGCTATCAGCTGATGGATGCCGAGATCGCCGGCAACTACGATGTGGCGGTGGTCTCCGACACCCCCAAGATGCTGTACAAGCGCTATCAGTACTCCGCCACCGGCGAGGAGATGGCCTACCTGGTGGTAACCACCTACAACGATGGCGTGCCCCAGATGATCCTGTTCGAGGTGGAGAGCGACGAGCCCGAGCCCACCCCCGAGGTCGTGTATCCCACGCTCCAGCGCGGCATCAAGAGCGACGAGGTCGCCGCCATGCAGGCCCGCCTGATCGAGCTGGGTTACCTGACCGGCACGGCGGACGGCAACTTCGGCCCGATGACCGAGGAGGCCATTCGCGCGGCCCAGGAGGCCTTCGGCATGGAGCCCACCGGCATCGCCGACAACGCCTTCCAGCAGCGCCTGTTCGAAGGCGCGGAGCCCACGCCCGCCCCGGAGGCCGAGGAAGCCGAGGCTGAGGAGGAACCCGCGGCCGACGAGCCCGAGCCCACCGAGGACCCCATGGCCCAGAACGCCGTGGGCTGACCGTGGGAAACCGCATTGGGGCGGCTTCAAAAATTGCATCATGTCTCTGGGGGGCGCGATTTTGCGCCCCTCAGACCGCTGACAAAGCCTACAAACGTAAGAATCTCTGCCGATGAATAAGAACAGGCAGAGATTCTTGCTTGCTGTGTTGGCTGCGCCTGCAAAATGCGGTCACTTACGACCGGGTAAGCTCCCTTTTTTGCAGGCTTGCCGCCTTGCCTTGCGAGGTGGAAATCCCTAAGGAATTTCCAGTTTTCAGTTCACTGAAAACCGAAAAATCAAATATAGAATAATTGATTTTTCGCCGTGGCTCTTTCATCGGTCTCCAGTCTGTTGACTTTGTCAACATCCTGAGGGGCGCGATTTTGCGCCCCTTTGGTATGTCCAAAGCTGCCGCTCCAACCGGCAGCTTTGTGAGCATTTGGAATAAAAACCGCGGAAAAGCAGAAATCAAGTCACATTTTATTGCACAAACCCAGGCACTGTGCTATAATAAAGTGTATATTTTGGGTAATTGTCGGCGCGGCAACGCAGCGCGGTCTGCCTTGATCAGAGGAGGAATACGAATGAGCCAATCAAAGCGGTTTTATAGCATGGTTTTGATCCTGGCGCTTCTGCTGTCGATGCTGACGGGTGCCGCGCTGGCGGAGGCTCTGCCGGAAGAGCTGCCGGAGGAACGGGTGGAAGAGTTACCGGAGATGGACCTGATGGAGTTCATGCAGCAGGACGCGCCTGAGGAAGCCGAGCCCGCCGCTCAGGATACGCCTGGGGAAGCCGAGCCCGCCGCGCAGGATGCGCCTGGGGAAGCCGAGCCCGCCGCGCAGGATATGCCTGAAGCCGAGCCCGCCGCGCAGGATATGCCTGGGGAAGCCGAGCCCGCCGCGCAGGATGCGCCTGAGGAAGTCGATCCCGCCGCGCAGGATATGCCCGCGGAAGCCGATCCCGACGCGCAGGTTATGTCCACGGAAGCCGATCCTGCCGCGCAGGACATGCCCGTGGAAGCTGAACCCGTCGCGCCAACGCTGGCTCTGAACGCCACCGAGCTGACCCTGGGCGTTGGCGAGACCTTTGCGCTGCAGCCTGTCATCCCCGAGGGACAGGAAGCGCTGGGGTTTGAATATGCCACCTCCAACAAAAAGATCGCCACGGTCAACAAATCCGGCGTGATCACCGCCAAGAAGAAGGGGTCCGCGACCATCGCGGTCAGGGCCTCCGACGGCACGGTGCTGAGCTGCGCCGTCCGCGTCCTCAAGGCCCCGAAATCCATCAAGCTGAATGTGAAATCGCTGTCCCTGGGCTTCGATGCGCCGACGGGCGTGAACACCCCCTATCAGTTGACGGTCACGCTGACCAAGAACACGGCGGCGATTGTGAAATACACCAGCAGCAACCCCGCCGTGGCGGAGGTGAGCGCCACCGGGCTGATCATACCCAAGGGCCACGGCACGACCACGATCACCGCCAGCATCTTTAACAAGAAGAAAGCCACCTGTGCTGTGACGGTGCTGCCCGGGCCGGACGCCATCGGCTTTGAGGACCCCGCGCCGATCCTCTGCGAGAAGGAGACGCGGAAGCTGGCCCTCACGGTGCCGCAGGGCGCGCTGGCCGTTCCGCGCTTCACATCCAGCAACCCGGAGGTGGCTGCGGTGAACGCCGAAACCGGGGAGATTACCGCGCAGGCCTACGGGCAGACGGTGATCTCTGCCGCCAGCTTCAATGGCAGGACGGCCAGCTGCACCGTCACCGTGCAGCCGGGGCCGGACAGCATCGCCCTGCCCGCTGCCACCATCACTATGGGCGTGGGGGAGAAGCTGGACCTGGGGGCGACGCCTGTCAGAAACGACGGCCAGCCCACCAGCCCCAAGCTGAAATACGCCACCTCCAAGTCCAAGTACGTCGCCATATCCGGCGACGGCGTGCTGACGGCGAAGAAGCGGGGCTCCGCGAAGATCACCGTGACCGCGCCCAACGGCGTCAAGGCCACCTGCAAGGTGAAGGCGGTGAAGGCCCCCACCTCCGTGAAGCTGTCCATCGGCAAGGACGCGCTGGTCTTTGATGCGGCGAGAGGTATAGCGGAGCAGACGAGCCTCTCCGTGAAGCTCTCCAGCGGAAGCGGTTCCTCCGTCGTCTTCTCCGGCTACGATCCCGCCGTGGTGTCCGTGGCTCCGAATGGCAGGGTGACCGCAGCCGGCGTCGGCAGTACCACCATCACGGCCACCACCTTCAACGGGCTGAAAGCCAGCTGTTCGGTGACGGTCCTCGCCCTCGGGGACATTCCCAGTCACGATGTGGTGAACGTCGCACACCGCGGCGGCGCGGGCTATTGGGCGGAAAATACTCTGGAGGCCTTTCGCAACGCGCCTTCCGCCGGGGCGACGGCCATCGAGCTGGATGTCTGTACCACCAAGGACGGCGTGCAGGTGGTCCATCACGATCCCGGTTTCACCATCGGCGAGAAGAATTACACCATCAAGAAGCTGACCTTTGCCAGGCTGCGGAAACTGCGCCCGGACGTCTGCACGCTGGACGAGGCGCTGGAGGTCATTTCCGCCGGCGGGCTGGAGCTGAACCTGGAGCTGAAGGACACGGCGACGCCCAAGGCATGCGTGGAATCGGTACGCCGCCACAACATGCAGAGCCGCACGATGTATATCTCCTTCAGCACGGCATTGTTGAGCAAGGTGCGCAAGCTGGAGCCCTCCGCGCGGCTGGGCCTGTGCTTCACAAACGCGCCTGCCAACCTGTCGGGCCTGGTGTCCGGCCTGGGGGTGACGCACGTCTTCCAGAGGGACACCAAGCTGACCTTGACGAACCTGCAGGCCTGGCAGCAGAGAGGCCTGAAGGTGGGCGTCTGGACCGTGGATGATGCCGCGGGCATCCATAACTGGCTGGGCATGGGCGTGGATTACATCACCAGCAACTATCCCAGGCTGGTGACCGAGGCTATTGCCGCAAGATAAGTTGTTCTATAACGCAGACAGAGAGGGAGTATAGCCATGAAAAAGCTGATGCTGGGCAACCAGGCGGTGGCACGCGGACTGTATGAAGCGGGCTGCCGGTTTGTGTCGTCCTATCCGGGCACGCCGTCCACCGAGATCACGGAGCAGGCGGCCCTCTACGATGAGATCTACGCGGAGTGGGCGCCCAACGAGAAGGTGGCCGCCGAGTCCGCCGTGGGCGCGAGCCTGGCCGGGGCCCGCAGCTTCTGCGCCATGAAGCACGTGGGCTTCAACGTGGCCGCGGACCCGCTGTTCACCGCCTCCTATACCGGCGTGAACGGCGGCCTGGTGGTGTGCGTGGCGGACGACCCGGGCATGCACAGCAGCCAGAACGAGCAGGACAGCCGCCACTACGCCATCGCGGCGAAGCTGCCCATGCTGGAGCCCTCGGATTCCCGGGAATGCCGGGACTTCGTGAAGGCGGCCTATGAGATCTCCGAGACCTTCGATACCCCCGCCGTGCTGCGCACCTGCACCCGCGTGGCCCATTCCCAGTGCCAGGTGGAGCTGTTCGACCGGGAGGAGCACGCGCTCAAGACCTATGAGCGCAACCCGCAGAAGTACGTGGCGGCCCCGGCCAACGCCGTCAAGCGCCACATCGAGGTGGAGAAGCGCATGGACGCGCTGCGCGCCTTCGCGGAGACCACGCCCCTGAACCGGGTGGAGATGGGCGACACCACCCTCGGCTTCGTCACCTCTGGTACCTGCTACCTGTACGTGAAGGAGGCCTTTCCCGAGGCCAGCGTGGTGAAGCTGGGCCTGGTGAACCCGCTGCCGGTGCAGCTGCTGAAGGACTTCGCCGAAAAGGTGGACCGCCTGATCGTGGTGGAGGAGCTGGACGGCGTGATCGAGAACCACCTGCGGGCCAATGGCATCCGCGTGGACGGCGGCAAGGACCTGTTCGGCTGCCTGGGCGAGCTGTCCCAGAACAAGCTGCGCAGGGCCATGGGCGAGGCGCTGCCCGCCTTCGACGCCTACGACGAGGCCGTTCCGGGCCGCCCGCCGGTGATGTGTCCAGGCTGTCCCCACCGCGGCCTGTTCACGGTGCTGAGCAAGCTGAAGCTGACCGTGCTGGGCGACATCGGCTGCTACACCCTGGGCAGCGGCGCGCCGCTGAACGCGGTGGACTCCGTGCTGTGCATGGGCGCTTCCATCGGCATGGCCCACGGCTACACCAAGGTGCTGGGCCAGGAGGCCGCCCGGCGCTCCGTCGCCGTCATCGGCGACAGCACGTTCATGCACTCCGGCATCACCGGGGTGGTGAACCTGGCCTACAACAAGTCCATCGCCACGGTGCTGGTGCTGGACAACTCCATCACCGGCATGACCGGCCACCAGCAGAACCCCACCACGGGGCTGACGCTGCAGAACGAGCCCACCTATCCCATCAAGGTGGAGGACATCTGCCGTGCCGCGGGCATCGAGCGCGTGCGCGTGGTGGACCCCCAGGACATGGCCGCCACGGAAGCCGCCATCAAGGAGGAGATCGCCGCGGACGCTCCCAGCGTCATCATCGTGCGGCGGCCCTGCGCGCTGCTGAAGTACGTGAAGGCCAAGCCCGCTCTGTCCATCGATCCGGAGAAGTGCAAGGGCTGCAAGAGCTGCATGAAGATCGGCTGCCCCGCCATCCGGTTCTCTGACAAGAAGGCGTCGATCGACGCCACCATCTGCGTGGGCTGCGGCCTGTGCGAGCAGATGTGCAAATTCGGCGCGTTCGAGCGGAAGGAGGGCAAGTGATATGAAGACCACTTCCATCATGATCGTCGGCGTCGGCGGGCAGGGCACCCTGCTGGCCTCGAAGCTGCTGGGCAACGTGCTGATCGGCGCGGGCTACGACGTGAAGCTGTCCGAGGTGCACGGCATGTCCCAGCGAGGCGGCTCGGTGGTGACCTACGTGCGCTACGGCGACAAGGTGTATTCGCCCATCGTGGACCAGGGCGAGGCGGACTATATCCTGTCCTTCGAGATCCTGGAGTCCGCGCGGTGGATTTCCTACCTCAAAAAAGGTGGGAAACTCATCACCAATACCCAGAAGACCTGGCCCATGCCCGTCATCACCGGCGCGATGGCCTATCCCGAGGGCATCGTGGAGAAGCTCTCCGCCATGGCCGACGTGCAGGCCGTGGACGCCCTGGCGCTGGCCGAGCAGGCGGGCAGCCCCAAGGCCGTGAACGTGGTGCTGATCGGCGTGCTGTCCCGGCACATGGACTTCCCCGAGGAAGCCTGGATCAAGGCCATCGAGGAGACCGTGCCGCCGAAGTTCCTGGAGATGAACAAGAAGGCGTTCCAGCTGGGCAGAAACGCCTGATGGGTTTGAGGAAAACGCGAGGCTCCCCGCCCCGAATCCGAGGATTCGGGGCGGGGAGCCTCGTTGTATTTTGCAGGGGTAAGGCGCGATCAGATGTCCACGCCGCCGTCCACGCGGATCAGCTGGCCGTCGATGAAGGAGGAGTCCTTCGTCGCCAGGAACAGCGCCACGGTGGCGATTTCGCTGCCCTGCGCCACGCGGTGCAGCGGGGAGCGGTCCTTCATGAAGCCCATGGCGGCCTCGCCGCCGGCCTCGTCCAGCATGGCGGTGAGAATCGCGCCGGGCTGGATGCCGTTCACGTGGATCTCCGGCCCCAGTTCCAGGGCCATGGCCTTGGTCAGGCCGTTCATGGCGTGCTTGCTGGTGCAGTAGGCCACCGGGCCCCAGTGGGCCGCGCAGCCCGCCACGGAGGAGGTGTTGATGATGTGGCCCTCGCCCTTGGCCTTCATGACCGGCGCGCACAGCTTGGTCAGCAGGAAGGCGGAGGTGACGTTCACGGTCATGACCCGCTGGAACTCCTCCAGGGAGCAGTCCAGGATCGGCTTCAGGCTCAGCATGCCCGCGTTGTTGAACAGGATGTCCACGGTGCCGTAGGCTTCCATCGTGGCGTCGAAGATCTTCTGGGGGGCGTTCAGGTCGCTGGTGTCCGCGATGACGCAGATCGCCTCGCCGCCGTCGGCCTTGATCTTGTCCACGACGGCCTGGGCGCGCGCCTCATTGCGGCCCGTCACGACCACCTTCGCGCCCTCCTTGGCGAACAGATAGGCGGTGTCCCGGCCCATGCCGGAGGTGGAACCAGTGATGATTGCGACTTTTCCATCGAGTTTGCCCATGGGATTACCTCCTTATTTTCGTGTAATCATTATAGAACGCTGACTTGAAGTCAATGATTAGTCTGCGTTAATTTATGAAGAATATACGAAAAAGGGGGTTCTGAGGGGAAAGGAAGGCGGCGACAGCTTGCGAAATGGCGCAAAATAGCGGGGCGGCGATGGTTTTTCATCGCCGCCCCGCGAAACGCATGGGCTGTGGACTGTCGAAGAGACGCTTCCGCGCTTACTCCGCCAGCTTCTTCTCCACCTCTTCCAGCTCCGGCACGCTGGAGATGCCGCCGTGCTTCTGGGTGGAGAGGCTCGCGGCGGTGCAGGCGAACCGGGTGATGTCGGTCATCTCCTGGACGGTGAGGTCGCCGGGGGCCTTGTTCAGCTTGAGGAAGCGACTCATGGCGCTGCCGCCGAAGATGTCGCCCGCGCCGGTGGTGTCGATCACCTTCAGGCCGGTGGGGGAGGCCACGGTGGCGCTGCCGTTGCGGTTGGCCACGTGGCAGCCCTTCGGGCCCAGGGTGGCGTAGACCAGGGACACGCCGTACTCGTTCAGCAGCTTCTGAGCGCCCGCCTCGGGGGACAGGCCCCACAGGAATTCGATCTCCTCGTCGCTGATCTTGACGATGTCCGCCTGGTGCAGGCTCCACTCGATGGCTTCCTTGGCCGCGTCCATGCTCGGCCAGAGGGGCTTGCGCAGGTTCGGGTCGACGCTGATCAGCACGCCCTGGGCCTTTGCCAGTTCCACGGCGCGGTGGGTGGCGGTGCGGGCGGGGTCGTCGGTCAGGGAGAGGGTGCCGAAGTGGAACACCCGGCTGCCGGTGATCAGGCTGGCGTCCATCTCGTCCGCGTTGATGCAGGTGTCCGCGCCGGGCTTCCGGGCAAAGCTGAAGTCCCGGTTGCCGTTGGCGTCCAGGGAGACGAAGGCCAGGGTGGTGAACTGGTCGGGGTCGACCACGATGCCCCGGGTCTCGATGCCCGCCTGGCGCAGCGTGTTCAGCAGCAGGCGGCCAAACATGTCGTCGCCCACCTTGCCGATCATGGCGGTGGAGCAGCCGTACTTGTTCAGCGCGGCCAGGAAGTTGCCGGGCGCGCCGCCGGGATTCGCGGCCAGGGTGGGGTAGCCCGCTTCGTCCACGGACTTGGGGGCAAAGTCAATCAGCAGTTCGCCGAGCGCAGTGACATCATACATAATAATCCCTCCTCATTGTGCCTATCATAGCATATGCGGGGCTCAATTTCAATGGGAAATTGACCGTTTGAGGCGGGAAAGGCTCGACTTGCGTTGCAACCCAGCGGGAAAAATGCTACAATGATCGGGATGAGAGCCCATGCGAAGAGGGGGAGGCCTATGGTGGAACAGGTGCGGGCGGGAAGGTTCGCCATCGACGTGCTGTACGAGGACAACCACCTGCTGGTGGTGGTGAAGCCCCCGAACCTGCCCGTGCAGGCGGACAGCTCCGGGGACGACGACCTTTTGAGCATATTGAAGCGCTACATTGGCAATAAATATCAAAAGCCGGGCAATGTTTACCTCGGGCTGGTGCACCGGCTGGACCGGCCCGTGGGCGGCGTGATGGTATTCGCCCGGACCTCCAAGGCGGCCTCGCGGCTGTCGGCGGATTTCGCCGGCCATGCCCAGGACAAGCGGTACCTCGCCGTGGTCCAGGGAGAGTTGTCCCGGCCGCTGACGCTCGAGGACGCGCTGCTCAAGGACGGGAGCACCGGCATGGTCCGGGTGGTGCCGGAGGGCACGCCCGGGGCGAAGCGGGCGCGGCTCGCGACGCGCCCGCTGGCCCGCCGCGACGGGCTGACGCTGCTGGAGGTGGAGCTGTTCACCGGGCGGGCCCACCAGATCCGCGTGCAGCACGCCCACGCCGGCCTTCCCCTGTGGGGGGACGCCCGTTACGGCGGCGGCAGGCCGGGCCAGCAGATCGCCCTGTGGGCGGCCTCGCTGACCTTTGACCACCCCACCCGGCATGAGGTGATGCGCTTCGTCAGCGCGCCGCCGGACGAGGGCGCCTGGGCGGCGTTCCGGGACGACATCGGAACCTTTTTCAGGGAGATTGACGCGTGAAGAAGAAGAGAGGCGGAAGCCGAACCATCGTATTTTTATGCTGCGTGCTGGCGGTGCCCACGGTGGCGATGATGATGGGCGTGTACGAGGGGACGCCCACGCTGGAGCAGCTCAAGCCCGCGCTGGTGACCGGCGCGCTGCTGGGCATCGCCCACCTGCTGCTGAGGCCCGTGCTGCGGGTGCTCTCCGCGCCCCTGGGCTGCCTGACCCTGGGGCTGTTCGGCATGGTCATCGACGTGGGGATGATCTACGGCTGCGACAAGCTCGTGGAGGGCTTCGAGGCCCCCGGCCTGCTGTACGCGGTGCTGACGGCGGTGCTGATCAACGCGGTGTGCGCCGTGACCGGGAGCCGGCGATAGCGGGCTCCGGCGGCGGGGCCGACGGGATGCCCGGGAGAAATGAAACGACAAAGGGGAAATACGACGGATGAAGCACATCATCAGCTGCTCGGCGGCCGCCATGGCCAAGGTGTCGCCGCTGGAGGACTGCGTCGCCGCGCTGGCGGGGGCGGGCTTTGACACGATCGATTTCTGGCTGTACCGCTACAGCGAGGGCAAGGACGCCCCGATGCTGGGGCCCGGCTGGCGGGACTGGGTCCGCCGGACGCGGGACACCCTGGCAGAGGCGGGGCTGTCGGTGGGACAGGCCCACGGCCTGTGGAACCACGGCGGGCCGATCCGCCCGGACCTGTCCGTGGATCCGCCCACGGAGATCTTTTACCGCACCATCGAGGTCGCCTGGATGCTGGGCTGCCGCCGCCTGATCTTCCACCCTCAGTTCTACGGCGGGCGGGTGGACAGCGAGGCGCTGCGGACGCGGCTGCTGGACATCAACGCGGCGTGGTTCTCGGCGCTCCTGCCCACAGCGGAACGCTTCGACGTGGAGCTGCACCTGGAGAACACCTTCGACTTCAACCACGTGCAGCAGCCGGGAGACGGGGGTTATCAGTGCACCACCGCCGCCGAGATGGTCTACCTGGCAGAGAAGCTGGACCACCCGCTGGTCAAGCTGTGCCTGGACACCGGCCACGCCAACATCGCCGGACAGGACGTTCCGGCCATGATCCGCGCCTTCGGCAGGCACCTGGGCTCGCTGCACCTGAACGACAACTACGGCAGGATCGGGCCGATCTGGGAGGACCTGCACCTGTTCCCCGGCTACGGTCGGATCGACTGGAACGGGGTGATGGAGGCGCTGCGAGAGACGGGCTACGCGGGCACGTTGAACCTGGAGCCCACCGCCGAGCTGCCCCGGGCCGACGCCCGGACGCGGGTCATCCAGCTGCGCGCGGCCCGGGAGGTGCTGGAGGCGATGGCCGAGGCCCACGACATGTAATGCCAATACTCCCTTAATGTATACCTAAAGGACGTATTCATGAAATACTTTTGTAATAATTAGTAATATTAATGACACTATTATGCCGGTAGGAAATCTGTGAAAGGGGCGGCCCGACGGGGGTAAAAAGCCTTTTGAACCCCGGATTGTGACAGAAATTGGAACAATTGAGCGTGGAAAAGTCACAAAGCGGCTCGGAATGCGAATGAAATGAGACTAAAACAAACCGAAGTCTGTGGAAAGATTTTATGCATAAAGGCCGATAGCGTGGAGAAATGCCCAAAAAGCCGATAAAATGGGGGTTTTAGCCACAATTTCTGTGGATAACCGTGTGGAAAATGTGGATTTCTGCATAGGGAATTCAATGTATATACAGTTTGGAGGCTGCATAACCGCCCCTTTGGATTCCGAAATTAAGCTGAGTTATTAAAATTCTGTGGAGCGGCGCGAAGGGCGGCACGGGCAGCTGTAGAGGGCCCGCCGCGGTTGACAAACCGCCCGAAGTCGCTATAATGAAGGGTGAACGGCCCGAAGGGGTCCTGAGAATACAGACGACAGGAGTGTTGAAATATGAACGCGAGAGAGTTGGCGAAGTACATCGACCACACCCTGCTGAAGCCTGAGGCCAGCGCGGAGCAGATCCGGAAGATCTGCGACGAGGCCAAGACCTGGCACTTTGCCTCCGTGTGCGTCAATCCCAGCCGGATCGCCCTGGTGGCGGAGGAGTTGAAGGGCTCCGACGTGACGCCCTGCTGCGTGGTGGGGTTCCCCCTGGGCGCGATCCCCAGCGAGAGCAAGGCGGCGGAGACCGCCGTGGCCGTGAAGAACGGCGCGGGGGAGATCGACATGGTCATCAACCTGGGCGCGGCCAAGGACGGCGACTGGGCCCTGGTGGAGAGTGACATCGCCGCGGTGAAGGCGGCCTGCGGCCCGGCGAAGCTGAAGGTCATCATCGAGACCTGCCTGCTCACCGACGACGAGAAGGTGAAGGCCTGCCTGGCGGCCAAGAGCGCCGGCGCGGACTTCGTCAAGACCTCCACCGGCTTCTCCAAGGCCGGCGCCACCGTGGAGGACGTCCGCCTGATGCGCAAGACCGTGGGCCCGGACATGGGCGTCAAGGCCGCTGGCGGCGTGCACAACAAGGCCGAGGCCCTGGCCATGATCGAGGCGGGCGCGACCCGCATCGGCGCCAGCAGCGGCATCGCCATCGTCAGCGAATGACCGGCTGACCGCAGCGGACCTCGATAAAAATGCCTGGCGAGGTTGTCGTTCCCCGTGCGAAGGGGACGGCGGCACGCCGGGCATTTTTCTGCCGCGGGCACAAAACAGAACTCGGTCTGTTTAACGGAAAGACGCTGCGACATGCCGCATTTCGGTCGAAAGAGGACACAAAATGACATAAATTAGACTTTGGTATTTTTAAAATGTTTCAATATATCGGAATTGTATATTGATTGTGTAGAATTGGAAGATTTGTTGTCTTTTGCGAAGGACGAATGCTATAATTCTGTTAATCCAATATCACAACAGGGGGCATTACCAATGAAAAGAGCATTCTTCTTCGCGCTGTCCGTCGCGCTGATCCTGACCCTGCTCTGCGGGCAGGCGCTGGCCGCGGGCGGAGACATTACCATCCGTGAGGTCAAGGCGTACTCCGATCCCGACATGACCAACTACGTGGGCACCATTCCCACCGCCACCTCCCTGCTGGTGCGCTCCTATGAGAAGTACGCGGACGTCTATGTGAACGGCAAGCTCGTGTACATCGATGCCTCCGCGCTGCTGAACCGCGACATCGCGGGCCCCTACAACGCCACGCTGAAGAAGGGCACCCGGGTGTACCAGCGCGCCACCACCTCCGCCAAGAGCGTCAAGCTGAAGAAGAGCGGCGTGGTGAACATCTGCGCGATGTCCGGCGACTGGGCGCTGGTGCGCTCCACCGGCAGCCTCGGAGCCTTCGCCTTCGTGAAGACCAGCAAGCTGACCAACATCGTGGCGATGGACTGACATCAAGGGAATGAACGGGGGCTGTCTCAAACTGAGGCAGCCTCTTTTTTTGCGCAGCGCGGGCTTCTGTTTTCTCCAAATCTCCGGAAGATAACGTGAAGGCGCGGGATTTTGCCCGGGCACTGTGCTATAATGGGGCCCGAACAGAGGAAGCTCGAATGGAGATACCGATATCTATGGATGAAACGCGACGGGACAATGTAGCGGCGGAGGGCGGCGAGCGCCCCGCCGGCTGCATGGGACAGGTGCGAACGCTGCCCCGATACGAGTTCGACCTGGCCTCGAGGCGCTATCCCCGGGTGCTGCTGCTGGGCAACGGCATCCTGCGGCTGCGGGGCGGCGTCAGCTGGGAGGCGCTGCTTGAGCGCATCGCGGTGAATGACGACATCCCCGACGAGGTCCTGCGGGAGATCCCGCTGGCCATGCGGGTGGAGGCGCTCTGCGGCGCGGACGTGGAAGGCGCGCGCCTGCGGGCGGCGAGGGAGTTCGAGCCCATCGACGCCTGTATCACCGACACGCTGCGGCGGTTGCTGAGCCTGCCCTGGGACTGTGTGCTCACCACCAACTACACCTACGAGGCGGAGGGCGTGCTGCTGAACCGCAACCGCTTCGGTCGGGAGGATCGGCGCAGGATGCTGGCCTGCATGGACGGCTCCGTGCTCCGGCGGGACAACCTGCACTTCTGCTATATCATGGAGCGGACCGGCCTGCCGCCGCTGCCGGTGTGGCACATCCACGGCGACCTGGGGCGGCCCGAGTCGATGATCCTGAGCTACTACAGCTACGCCAAGGCCATCTCCCGGCTGCAAAAGTACAACCGAAAGCTGAAAAACGCCTTCCAGGACGCGGTGGAGGCCCGCCGGACGATCGCGCCGCTGAGCTGGTCGGACTGGTTCATACTGGGAGACGTGTACTCCGTGGGCTTCGGCTACGACTTCTCCGAGTTCGACCTGTGGTGGGCCGCCGAGCGCAAGGCCCGGGAGAACGCCGCGGTGGGGCGGCTGATCGCCTACCAGGATCGGCAGGAGAAGTCCGACCCGGTGTGCGCGCTGCTGAAATCCATCGGGGCCGAGGTGGTGCGGGTGCGGGACTACGAGGACTACGCCCAGTTCTACAGCATCGTGATCGACGATATCGAGAAGCGGATGCGGACGGAATGAATATGCGCAATTCTATGGATTTATGCATCTTTTATGCAGTTTCGCCCCGGATGAAGGATAAAAACAGGTTGACAAAGTATTAATATGCATGATTTGTGCATATTTTGTTAATTATCGTGAATAACTATTGCATTCTGACGCATATGGATGTATAATCAGGCCAATTCAAGCGGAACACAATCCGCCGGTTCAATGGAGGTACATAAAATGAAGAAGATTATCGCCCTGGCAATCGCCGCCATGTTTATCCTCTCCGGCATCGCCGCGCTCGCCGAGAACGGAACCCTGACCCTGTGCACCAACGTCGCCTTCCCGCCCTATGAGTTCTACGGCGAGGATGGCGAGGCCACCGGCATTGACATCGAGATCGCCAAGGCCATCGCCGCGAAGCTGGGCTACGAGATCGAGGTCGTGGACATCGAGTTCGCCCAGTGCATCCCCGGCGTCCAGTCCGGCAAGTACGACTTCTCCGCCGCCGGCATGACTGTCACCGAGGAGCGCAAGCAGATGGTGCAGTTCACCGACACCTACGCCACCGGCATCCAGTCCGTCATCGTGCCCGCGGATTCCGCCTATGAGAGCATTGACGACATCGTGGAAGCCAACGGCACCGTAAAGATCGGCGTGCAGATGGCCACCACCGGCGACCTGTACACCACCTGGGACTATGAGGACGAGGGCAAGGGCACCGTGGACCGCTACACCAACGGCGCCGCCGCCGTGCAGGCGCTGCTGGCCGGCAAGGTGGACTGCGTGGTCATCGACAACGAGCCCGCCAAGAACTTCGTCGCCCAGAACGAGGGCCTGAAGATCCTGGACACCGCCTACACCGAGGAAGACTACGCCATGGCCTTCGCCAAGGAAAGCCCGATCTTCGAGGAGTTCAACGCCGCGCTGGCCGAGCTGATCGCCGACGGCACCGTGCAGGGCATCATCGACGAGTTCATTCCCGCCGAATAAGCAGTAGTCTGATCCCCGCGAAACAGGGCGCGCTCGCCGCGTGCCCTGTTTGTGCGTGGATGCGGGTGGTATGGAATGACAGGAAGGAGAGATGGCTTTGCAGTCCTGGTGGGAGAATATCAAGTTTCAGTTTGACCTGAATTTCGTGCAGCGCAACCGCTGGCGCTTTATCACCACGGGCCTGGGGAACACGCTGCTGATCACGCTGCTCTCGCTGATGCTGGGCGTGGTGATCGGCGTGGTGATCGCCGGCGTGCGCTCCACCTATGACAAGACCGCCGACAGCGCGCGCCCCACCTTCGGCAGGAAGGTGCTGGGCTTCTTCAACGCGCTGTGCAAGGTGTACATCACCGTGCTGCGCGGCACGCCGGTGGTGGTGCAGCTGATGATCATCTGCCTGGTGATCTTCGCCTGGTCCGACAACGGCGTCGCGCTGGCGTCCCTGGCCTTCGGCCTGAACTCCGGCGCCTACGTGGCGGAGATCATCCGCGGCGGCATCATGGCCATCGACAACGGCCAGTTCGAGGCGGGCCGAAGCCTGGGCTTCAACTATCTGCAGACCATGCGCCACGTGGTGCTGCCCCAGGTGATCAAGAACGTGCTGCCCAGCCTGATGAACGAGTTCATCGCGCTGCTGAAGGAGACCTCGGTGGCGGGCTACGCCGCGGTGCGGGACCTGACCTACGGCGGCAACACCATCGCGGGCCAGACCTATTCCTATTTCATGCCGCTGATCGCCGTGGCGCTGATCTACCTGACGCTGGTGATGTTCCTGACCTGGGTCGTGGGTCGGGTCGAAAGGAGGTTGAGGAGCAATGACCACTGACGTTCTGATTCGCGTGGAGGGGCTTGAAAAGCACTTCGGCGGCAGGATTCACGCGCTGAACGGCGTGAGCGCCGAGATCCGCAAGGGCGAGGTGGTGGTGGTCATCGGGCCCTCCGGCTCCGGCAAGTCCACTTTCCTGCGCTGCCTGAATCTGCTGGAGATGCCCTCGGCGGGCAAGATCACCTTCGAGGGCGTGGACATCACCGACCCCAAGGTGAACATCAACCTGCACCGCCAGAAGATGGGCATGGTGTTCCAGCACTTCAACCTGTTTCCCAACATGACCGTGCTGAAGAACATGACCGTCGCGCCGGTGACGCTGCACAAGAAGAGCCGCGAGGCCGCCGAGGTGCTGGCCAAGCAGCTGCTGGAGCGCGTGGGCCTGGCCGACCGCGCCGGGGCCTATCCCAACCAGCTCTCCGGCGGGCAGAAGCAGCGCATCGCCATCGTCCGCGCCCTGTGCATGGAGCCGGACGTGATGCTGTTCGACGAACCCACCTCCGCTCTGGACCCCGAAATGGTCGGCGAGGTGCTGGACGTCATGAAGCAGCTGGCCCGGGAGGGCATGACCATGGTGGTTGTCACCCACGAGATGGGCTTCGCCCGCGAGGTGGGGGACCGCGTGATCTTCATGGACGGCGGCCGCATCATCGAGCAGGGCACCCCCGAGCAGGTGTTCGAGCATCCCGAAAATCCCAGGCTCAAGGAGTTCTTGGGGAAGATACTGTAATTCTGGTTTGTCAAGAAGTTCTCCCTCGCACTGACCTTTGTTTGCCGCCCGACTTCCCGATAAATCAGAATTGGAAAGGTCCTCTCATGCGCTACAAGGCCATACTTTTCGACATCGACGATACGCTGCTGGACTTCCAGGCGGGAAACCGGATTGCGGTGGACCGGCTGATGGACGAGCTGGGGTATCACCACCCGGACCGTTACGAGCAGTATGAAGCGGTGAACCTGGAGTGCTGGGCGGCGCTGGAGAAGGGCCAGCTGACCCAGGGGCAGCTGAAGGTGGCGCGGTTCGTGCGCTTCTTCGACCGCTACCCGGTGCCGGGGGACCCAAAGTGGGCGGCGGAGCGCTTCGTGGAGCTGCTGGGCCAGCAGAGCATATTGCTGCCCCACGCCTTTGAGACGGTGCAGGCCATCGCCGAGAGGCTGCCGGTGACGCTGGTCACCAACGGCATCACGTCGGTGCAGAGGAACCGCCTGGCGGCCTCGCCGCTGAAGGACCTGGTGTCCGGCGTGGTGATCTCCCAGGAGGTGGGCGCATCGAAGCCCCGGCCGGAGATCTTCCACCTGGCCCTGGAGCCCCTGGGGGTGAGGACCCGGGAGGCCCTGATGGTGGGGGATGGCGTGAACAGCGACATCCGCGGCGCGAACAATGCCGGCATCGACGCCTGCTGGCTGAACCCCGGGGGGAAGGAATTGCCCGGGGGCGTGCATGCGGAGTACGTGATCTCCGACATCCGCCAATGCGCGGCCATCGCGCTGGGAGAGTGATAGTTCCTGTTCCTGAATGGGAACTGGATAAGGTCCTTTGCTTCGCAATGCTTACGCGAACGCTTCGCTTGGGATGGCAGGGCTGCGTTCAGGCGTCATCCTGGGCGGAGATGCGCAAGCGGCGCAGTTGAAGGATCCTTTCCATATTCAACGACAAGGGGGACGGCCCTCGATGTCACCAAAAGGTGATGTTGAGGACCGTCCCCCTGTCATGGGTGTCCGGGGACTTCGTCAGTTCACGCACCCTTCGCCGCCCATCAGCCGGGTCAGCTCCTCGATGCGCTCCAGTGGGAACGGGGGCTGGCCCAACGGGCCCATGGCGATGGACATCAGCTTCATGGGGTTGTCGTCAGCGGCGACGCGGTTCGCGCTCAGCCTGCCACACCGGCTGCAGCGGTGGATAATGGCCCATTCGCCGTTGCGCTTGACCCAGACGGCTATGGCCGCCATGTGCCCGCCGCAGTCGGCGGCCCGGTCGCCGGGCGCGTCGTCCACGTGCAGGCTGGTCAGGCAGTTGGGACAGTGGTTCCGGTGCTGGCTGCCCGCGCCTTCAGGGATCACCAGCCGTCCGCAATGGCAGCAGGTGAACGTCTCGTCGCAGGGATGATTCCTGTAATAGCCCTTTTCAAAGGACCGTCGCTTGTTTTCCTGGTTCATGGGGAACCCTCCTCAGTCCATTTCTGGGATGCCTCGGAGGGTGCGCCGTCCCGAAGGATGCGCTGGATGCTCTTTTCGGAAAGGTAGTAGCGCTCCGCCAGCTCGCCGACGGTGCGCCCGGCCCTGCTCTCGTCCCGTATGCGGGCGTTTCGCTCCCGCAGGTGCGTCTGCGCCCCGCTGAGCGAGCCCCAGGCATTGCGACGCGCGTCCCGCCGGGGAATGTACAGCAGCTGCCCCTCGGCGTACTCCTGCACGCGGCGCAATAGCTCGGGCGGAAGCAGGTCTTCCGCTTTGATATAGCCCATTATTGCCTTCCTGATGTTTGCCGCAAGAGGAAAGCGATGGCTATAGCGTATCGTGAATCTATATAGCCATCGCTATACGGCCACGGCCTCATTCTTGGTCTTCATGCAATTGTTCCTCCTTCTTTGGATGATTGTGAACGGTCGGTCCACAGCATTATCATAGCATGCGACCGGGTCGGACGCAACCTCGAAAACCGGTTTACATGTTTTTGCGCCGGGGCTTTATCAACAGCTACGGTCTGTTGACAACCCCTGGAGAATGAAAATACCCGCCGGCAGAACCGACGGGCATTTTGTGATTGTAACCAATATCAGCGGTAGAACGCGTATCCGCCCACTGTCGCCAGCGGCGCGCCATCCAGGGGCTGGGCGGAGGCCAGGGACTGGTAGTGCAGCGCGTCCGCGCTCAGCGCGCGCTTGCCGGAGAGCACCGCGTGGGCGGCGGCCAGGCTCTCGGCGTCGTAGCGATTGCCGATGGGGAACTGGTGCTGCTCGTTCAGCACGCCCTCCAGCGTGTCAGCGAACCAGGGGTCGTCCAGCCGGTTCATGGCCACCGTGCCGAGGGCCAGCTTGGTCTCGTAGGATTCGCCGTGCCCGAGGGCATAGATGGCCCGGGCCAGCAGCACGGTGCTTCGATCCTCCGTGAAGCTGACCGACGGCGCCAGCGCGCAGGTCAGCAGGGCCGCGAGGGCGATGACGGCAATCCATTTCTTCATAGGGCAGGGCCTCTTGTTCCGCCGGGCGGACGCCTCGGCTGGTATTTCATTCATGGATGTAATTATATACCATTCTGTAATATCTTTCAATTGATCTGTAATAAATGTGAAACAATTGCCCAGATTGACGAATTTGGTCACAATCCCGGGGGAATGTGACAAATCCGCGCGGGCCCGTCCAGCCGGGCCGTGTGGCGTCGAACGGTCAAAGGACCCGAAAACACAGGGCCCCGCGCGCGGAAACACACTGTAAATATAACCGTAAATTTGCAATGGCCTGTCGAAGAATGCGGTGCGCGCATGTTATAATTTATATGTGCAACAATGCGGCCCGGCCTGCCGGGCGAGGAGGGATAACCGGGTGAAGGACGTAAACGCCATCGAGCTTCGGAACATATCCAAGCGCTTCGGCAAGGTGGTCGCCAACGACCGGATCAATCTGTCCGTGCGCAGCGGAGAGATCCTGGCCATACTGGGCGAGAACGGCAGCGGCAAGACCACGCTGATGAACATGATCTCCGGCATCTATTACCCGGACGAGGGCCAGATCTTCGTCCAGGGCGAAGAGGTGAGCATCCGCTCGCCGAAGGACGCCTTCCCGCTGGGCATCGGCATGATTCACCAGCACTTCAAGCTGGTGGACGTGCTCACCGCCGCGGAGAACATCGTGCTGGGGCTCTCCGGCCCCACGAAGCTGGACATCACCGCCGTGGCGACGCGCATCAGCAAGCTGGCCCACAAGTACGGCTTCGAGATCGACCCCTTCAAGAAGGTCTACGAGATGTCCGTGTCCGAGAAGCAGACGGTGGAGATCGTGAAGATGCTCTATCGCGGCGCGAACATACTGATCCTGGACGAGCCCACCGCGGTGCTGACGCCCCAGGAGACGGACAGCCTGTTCGCCGTGCTGCGCAACATGCGGGACGCGGGCAACGCCATCATCATCATCACCCACAAGCTGAACGAGGTGCTGGCCCTGTCCGACCGCGTGGCCGTGCTCCACAAGGGCAAGTACATCGGCACCGTGGAGACCTCCGAGGCCACCGTGGAATCCCTGACGGAGATGATGGTGGGCAAGAAGGTGACGCTGAACATCGACCGCCCCGACCCGGTGAACCCGGAGCTCCGGCTGAACGTGAAGGACGTCACCTGCGTGAACAAGGAGGGCGTGATCACCCTGAACCACGCCAGCTTCACCGCCTTCGGCGGGGAGATCCTGGGCATCGCGGGCGTGGCCGGCAGCGGCCAGAAGGAGCTGCTGGAGTCCATCGCCGGCCTGACCCCCAAGGAGTCCGGCGAGATCGACTACTATCCGCCGAACCAGCCCATGCAGGAGATCTCCAAAATGAGCGCCGTGGAGATCAGCCGGCTGGGCATCAAGCTGTCCTTCGTGCCGGAGGACCGCCTGGGCATGGGCCTGGTTGGCCCCATGGACATGGTCGACAACATGATGATCCGCAGCTACAAGAAGGGCGGCTTCTTCTGGGCCGACCGCCGCGCGCCGAAGACCCTGGCCGAGCGCATCATCAGCGAGCTGGAGGTCTCCACCCCGGGCGTGAGCACGCCGGTGGGCAAGCTCTCCGGCGGCAACGTGCAGAAGGTGCTGGTGGGCCGTGAGATCTCCTCCGCGCCCATCGTGCTGATGGTGGCCTATCCCGTGCGCGGGCTGGACATCAACTCCTCCTACACCATCTACCGCCTGCTGAACGAGCAGAAGAAGCGCGGCGTGGCCGTGCTGTGCGTGGGCGAGGACCTGGACGTGCTGCTGGCGCTGTGTGACAGGATCCTGGTGCTGTGCGACGGCAAGGTGACCGGCATCGTGGACGCGCGAACCGCCACCAAGGAGCAGATCGGTCTGCTGATGACCCATACCGGAAAGGGAGGTGCCCGCTGATGGCAGGAAACAATCACGGCGTGCGCGAGCCGCTGCTGCATATCTCCAAGCGGGAGGACTGCGGGCTGCTGCGTGCCTGTCTGGTGCGGCTGGCGGCCATCGCTCTGGCGCTGGTGGTCTGCGCGGGCGTCATCTATTCTCTGACGGGCCTGAACCCGATCCAGGTGTACGCCGGCATCATCGACGGCGCGGTGGGCAGCAACCGCCGCCTGTGGGTCACCATCCGCGACACGCTGGCGCTGCTGCTGGTGGCAGTGGCCATCACCCCGGCCTTCCGGATGCGCTTCTGGAACGTGGGCGGCGAGGGCCAGGTGCTGGTCGGCGCGGCGGCCACCGCCGCGGTGATGATCAACCTGGGCGGCTCCGTGCCCACCTGGCTGCTGTTTTTGCTGATGATCCTGGCGGCCATCGTCGCCGGCATGATCTGGGGCGTGCTGCCCGCGCTGTTCAAGGCGGGCTGGAACACCAACGAGACGCTGTTCACCCTGATGATGAACTACGTCGCCACCCAGCTGGTGGCCTTCTGCATCGTCTACTGGGAGAACCCCGCGGGCTCCAACAGCGTGGGCATCATCAACTCCTCCGACAAGGTGGGCTGGCTGCCGCCGCTGTTCGGGCTGACCTACGGCTGGAACCTGGTGATGGTGCTGATCATCACCGTGTTCATGTACGTGTACCTGCGCTACTCCAAGCAGGGCTATGAGATCGCCTACGTGGGCCAGAGCGTGAACACCGCGCGCTACGCGGGCATCAACGTCAAGACCGTGATCGTGCGCACCATGGCCATCTCCGGCGCGCTGTGCGGCCTGGCGGGCTTCATACTGGTCAGCGGCGCGGGACACACCGTGTCCACCACGCTGGCAGGCGGCCGCGGCTTTACGGCCATCGTGGTGGCCTGGCTGTCCAAGCTGAACACCTTCACGATGATCGTGGTCTCCTTCCTGCTGACATTCATGGCCAAGGGCGCCATCCAGATCGCCAGCCAGTTCAGCCTGAACGAGAACGCCAGCGAGATCATCACCGGCATCATACTGTTCTTTGTGCTGGGCTGTGAATTCTTCATCAACTATCGGGTGAGTTTCCGCCACCGCCGGAAGGAGGACTGAGCCATGGGCGCGATCATCGTATTCATCCAGAAGGCCATCGGCCAGGGCATCTGCATACTGTTCGGCGCGGACGGCGAGATTCTGACGGAGAAATCCGGCAACCTGAACCTGGGCGTGCCCGGCATGATGTACATGGGCGGCATCGCGGGCATCGCGGCGGCGTTCATGTATGAGCGGGCCGTCGAGACGCCCAACGCGGCCATCGGCTTCCTGCTGGCCCTGCTGGCGGCGCTGCTGGCGGGCGGCCTGGGCGGCCTGATCTACAGCGTGCTCACCATCACCCTGCGGGCCAACCAGAACGTCTCCGGTCTGGCGCTGACCACCTTCGGCGTGGGCCTGGGCAACTTCTTCGGCGGCTCGATGGCCAAGCTGGCCGGCGGCGTGGGCCAGATCTCCACCGCCGTGACCGCCAGCGCCTTCCGCATCAAGGTGCCGCTGCTCAGCGACATCCCCGTGGTGGGCGACATCCTGTTCAGCTACGGCTTTTTGACCTACTTCGCCATCGCGCTGTCGGTGGCACTGTCCTGGTATCTGAACCGCACCCGCCAGGGCCTGTGCCTGCGGGCCGTGGGCGAAAGCCCCGCCACCGCGGACGCCGCCGGCATCAACGTGAGCCTGTACAAGTACCTGGCCACCGTCATCGGCGGGGCCATCGCCGGCCTGGGCGGCCTGTACTTCGTCATGGAGTACTCCGGCGGCACCTGGACCAACAACGGCTTCGGCGACCGCGGCTGGCTGGCCGTGGCGCTGGTCATCTTCGCCCGCTGGCGCCCGCTGAACGCCATCTGGGGCGCCATGCTGTTCGGCGCGCTGTACATCCTCTACCTGTACATTCCCGGCCTGGGCCGCAGCACCCAGGAGATCTTCAAGATGCTGCCCTACGTGGTCACCATCATCGTGCTGATCCTCACCAGCCTGCGCAAGAAGAAGGAG
>CADCHI010000033.1 GCA_902801165.1 uncultured Eubacteriales bacterium
GCCAAAGCGCCCGCTTTCCCTCAGATCCGGCGTTTTACTCATAGAATTCTGACTGTTCTTCTCCCCTCTCGACGCTCCCTGCCGAAGCAGATCCTCGCATCTCGAGGTTCGTTTTTTCTCTCTTCTCTGTATCGTTTTCAAGGTTCGCTGTGCGCTTCCCTTTCGTTCAGCGCATGTGTTATTATATCAAAGCAGCACCCCTTTGTCAAGTATTTTTTCAAATTATTTTCTACGGAGACTTGTTGTTTAAAAGTGCCATGACCCACAATATATTGTATTTTCAGCCTTTTTAGCGCCAAATCAGGCGATTTTCCCGAAAAATCCATTTGTTAAGATATAGCGCTGCGCAGTCGAATCAGTCCTGGAATCGCCAGCAGGACAGCCGCAAGCGCCGCGAACGCCATGGGCTTTCCCGATATGATTTTTCCAAAGAATAACACAGCTTCCGGCATTTGGACCTGTATCGCCGCGAAGGCGGCGCACAGCACTGCTGCGGCCAGGCGCAGCGCAAAGTATTCCATTGTGGGAATGCCACAGCCCCGCAGCGCGTTCAGGTTTTGAAATCCGACGCACACGCCACCGAATCCCACCACCGCCGCCGTAAGCGCCAGCCTCCACCTCATCCCCAGTGCCAACCCCGCCATCACCGCCGCGCCGGAGGGCACGTCCAGCGCGCACACCAGCGCGTCCGCGAAGCCCTTCCCTATGACGGCCCGCATTGCGAAGGCCAGCGCACCGAACAACGTCATATATCCGCAGATCGTCAGCGCGGTCAGCACGGCGGCGCGCACCGGCTGTTCCTCCGCCCTTCCTTCCTCAGCCGCGACTGCTTCCGTCCGATCCCGCCAGCAGCCGCGCAGCAGCAGCGCCAGGGCCAGCTGGGTGAACAGCTGCGCTCTGAACAACACCCAACCCTGCGCCTCGCTTTCCAGCAGCCCCAGGCCGACGCCTCCGATCAGAAAGGCCGGACTGAAGCCCGTGATGGCGATCGCGAGCCGCTGCAGCTGTCCCCGATTCATGCCGGAGCGGGCCGCCGCGCGCCTGGCCGCGATGGCCCCTGCCGGGGATCCCGCTATCATTCCGATGAACATCGCCGACACCGCCTCGCCGGGCAGGTTGAAGAGGCGGTGCATCAGCGGGGCGAGGAAACGCCTGCCAGCTGCGGCGGGCACGCCCGTCAACAGCGGCATCAGCGCCAGGAACGGAAACAGCGACGGCGCCACGACGGCACACCACTGCGCCATCGCCCGCGCGGCACCCAGCGCCGCGGCGGCGGGTTCGGACAGCAGCAGCCCGACGCACAGCATCCCCGTGGCACACTTCAGCCCCGCAAGCCTCGCGCGGCGACGGGAAGCGGCGAGCGAACTACCGTTCCGCGCCAGTCGGCTCTCTCCCTTCACGACGCAGGCCCCGCCCTTGACCCGCAATTCTCCGCTCCCTCGCAGGGATTTCTCCGCCCGCCCGGCAGTGGCAATCGATTCCATACAAAAAACACCCCCTGGCGCAGCCTATGCATCCAGGGGGAATCGATATTCATCTACATGGACGGCAGAAGCGCTGCGGTTCCTCAGAACCGCACCGTGCACTCGCCGCCTTCGCCCGCGCCGGGCTGGTCCACATAGAAGTGGACGGTGTTCTCGTCGTCCAGCCATTCGACCATCAGGGTGCCCCTGGGAAGGGGCTCGGCGGGCGCGGCGCCTTCTTCGCCCTCCTCCGTCGATTGCTCCTGGGAGACGAGCCGGGAGGCATCGTAGGTCAGGTAGATCTCGCCCTCCACGTCTGCATTGGAGCGATAGAAGATGTTCATCACGCTGGGATAGGCCTTGCAGACGACGCCCCAGTCCTGGATAGAGGTCTCCGGATCGCCGTTCGGGTCCGCCTCGAGCCGGGCGGCCTTGCGGGCCTCGAGCCTCTCCTCATCCAGGTCGATGGCGCGCATCACAACCACCTTGCGCGCGCCGGAGGGGGAAGCCAACGTCGCGTAGCGCTGGGGAACGGCGACGCTGCCCATGAAGCTGAGGTAGGTGAACACCACCACCAACGCCAGGGCGTAGACCAGCACCAGCAGGCCGCCCACGGCCACCTTCACGCCGCGCTTGGAGATGCGGCGAACCAGGGCGTAGCCAATCCAGCCCACCAGCACGACCACCGCCAGGAACGGGATGTGCAGCATGAGCATGCCGTTGATCAGCGTAAGTCCGCAGCGCTGCAAAATGCCCAGCACGATGACCACCAGCACCAGCATCGCGACGATGCAGAGGACGACCTTGTCCACGCGACTCAGTTCAATGCGCCTGCGGCTTTCCTTCTCAGAGTTCATAGGCTCACCCTTACCCCCAATTTCATTTCAGACAGATCGTCACAGCTTTTCGGGATAGACGCCCTTGGCGTGCAGCTCCAGCAGCGCCTGCTGCACCAGGGGACGGTCCTCCTGATAGGTCACGCCGAACCAGACGGCCTCGGTCTCCAGCATATCCACCGTGATGGCGCCGCCCTTGAGCAGGCTGTCCACCATCACCGGCAGCAGGCACTCCGCCTTGATGTCGGCGGGATCGGCGGCCTTCAGGAAGCCCTCGAAGTAGGTCTGCATGCTGTCGAAGATCTCGGGCTGGAAGCCCCAGAAGTTCATGGAGACCAGCGCGTTGGGATCCAGGTCCCGGCCGGGCTCGCCCGCGGAGGTATCCGCGATACGGCCATCCGCGTACAGGCGAATCTTCGCCACCTCGTCCACGTCCACCATGCGGCCGTCCACGACCTTGCAGACGCCGCGGGTCACCGCGCCGTGGATGCTGACGGTGTTCTTCAGCCGATAGCCCACCATGGCGGCCTTGGTGGCGTCACGGTTGGCCACCAGGTAGTCGTGCATCTTCTGGAAGGAATCCACGCCGTAGTAGTCGTCGGCATTGATGACGGCAAAGGGCTCGTGGACGCACTCGCGGGCGCACAGCACCGCATGCACCGTTCCAAAGGGCTTGGTGCGACCCTCGGGCACGCTGTACCACGCCGGCAGGGAGGAATAATCCTGGAAGGCGTATTCCACCTTGACCTTCTTCGCCAGCTTATCGCCGCAAATATGCTTCATGGCGTCCAGCATGTCGGGCCGGATGATGAAGACCACCTTGTTGAAGCCCGCGCGCATCGCGTCGCAGACCGAATACTCCAGCAGTATTTCATTGTTGGGGCCCATGCCCGTGATCTGCTTGTTTCCGCCGTAGCGGGAAGCCATTCCAGCTGCCATGACGACCAGCGTCGTATCCATAGTTATCCATCCCTTCGCTATTGTTTGTCTATAAAGTGTCTCAGCCGTTCCGGCTGGATTTTCCAGTGCTGCCAAAGCCGCCCGTGCGCTCGCCCTCCGCCGCGTCGTCCACGGTGAGGCCGAAGGGCACGAACACGCCCTGGGCGAAGGCCTCGCCCGCGGCCACCGAGACCGGGCGGTCCCCGGCGTTGATCATTTTGAAGAAGATGTGGCCCTCGTTGCGGGCGCCGAAGTAGTCAGCGTCGATGATGCCCACGGTGTTGTTCAGCTGCAGCCGGTACTTGAAGCCCAGCCCGCTGCGGGGGAACAGCATCAGCACCCAGCCCGCGTCGATGCGCGCGCGCACGCCCGTGGGGATGCGGATGGTCTGCCCCGGCTCCAGATGAAAGTCCGCTGGCGCGTAGAAGTCATAGCCCGCGGAGCCCGCCGTCGCGCGGCGGGGAAGGGCGGGCAGCTCCGGCGGGCTCGCCCCGTCGAAGGCGTCGGCCCAATCCGCGCGAAAGCGCTCCGGGCTGACGTGCATGAACTGCGCGACGCCCATCACGCCTGTCCCTCGAAGATCTGGCGCTGCAGCTCCGCGTCGGCCACGCCGGTCTGCTCCAGGCCGTGGTCCTTCTGGTAGGCCTTGATCGCCGTCTCACAGTCGTTGCCGTACACGCCGTCCGGTTCGCCGGTCAGGTAGCCCAGCTCGATCAGCTTCTGCTGCAGCAGGTAGACGCCCCAGGAATAGGCCGTCTTCTTATAGGTGACGTACACCCGCTCGTAGGGCTCGGGCTCGGGGATCACGTGGTCCTCGATGGGCGTGGTCAGCTCGCTGGTCTCGTTTGGCGGATAGTCGAACATCTCGTTCAGCGTGACCAGCTGGTAGCCCTGCTCCACCACCCAGGGGATGAAGCGCAGCAGCTTATCCAGGTCGGTATTGGTGGTGTGGAACAGGTAGATGGCGCCTGGCTTCAGGCCCTTGGCCAGCTTGGCGTCGTCCGCCGAGCCAGAGACCGACCAGTGGGCGATGCCGTAGTAGCCCATCTGCTCGGCGTACTTCTGCATGCGCTGGTCGCCGCGGGCGTCGCCGCCCCGGGGGCGCAGGAAGTGGCACTGGTACTCGACGCCCAGTATGTAGCTCAGCGAGAGCTGCTGCTTGTAGACCTCCTCGGCCATCTCAGAATCGCTGCAGGCGAAGAGGCCGTTGTGGGTGAAGGTGTGGTTCTCCAGCTCAAAGCCGTTTTCCCAGGCATACTTCAGAATCTCGCTCTGCTGCTTGCGGAGCACATTCTTGCCGATGGGGAAGATCGTCAGCTTGCCGCCCACCTCGATGGCCTTGTCCACGATCTGCTTCAGGTTGTCCGCCTGGAAGCAGTCGTCCACGGTGATGGCCACGATCTTCTCCTCCGTGTCCGCCTTCGAGAACACGGGGATGAAGCCCGGGGCGGTGGCCGTGGGCCTGGACAGCGCGCGCATGGACACCGTGTTCGGCGTCGGCGTGGGCGCGGCAGTGACCTCCGGCGTGGGCGCCGCGGTGACCTCCGGGACCTCCGCCTCATTTTCGACGGAAGGCGCGGGGGTAGGGGTGGGGTCGTTCTGGGCCACCGCCGTCACGGCCGGATCGGGCGTGCCGCCCTTGGGGATCACCAGCACGATCAGCGCGACCAGCAGCAGCACCGCCAGCGCGCCACCGCCGATGAGAAGTCTCTTCTTCTGGTATGCCCGCTGTCGCTGGCGGGAAAAAGTGGTTCTGCTGCGACCTGCCATGGCGCTTCCCCCCTCATGCAATCCGTCCGCAAAGCTGCTCAAAAAACAAAAAACGAATAAGAACACGGAATCCAAGCCCGCTATCCCATTCGAAAAACTACGACAGTATGCTTTCCCGATGCGCATTCAGTATAGCAGAATCCTTTATAAATGTCAATTACGGATGCGGCGCCAGCCACAGGCCGACGCCGCAGATTTGCCATGTCCTTATTCCTCTTCCAGCTTCACCAGGGACAGCGTGAACAGCGGCTGCGCCGAGGGTTCGGTGATGTTGATCGCCTCGGAGCTGCGCAGCGTCACGGTGGCGTCGTCGCAGGCATCGAAGATGGCCTGGGCCGTGAAGCAGCCGGGGCCCGCGCCACCGACCTGGGTGATGGCCGACGACTGGGAAGCGTCGTTCACGTTCAGCGTGATGGTGGAGTTCACATCGGCCCCCTCGGGCAGGCGCACGGTGTAGGTGGCCAGATAGGTGCCCGCCTCCTTCACGGTGACCAGGCCGCTGTTGATGTTGAAACCCTCCCAGCCCGGGCAGCCGCAGTTGCCCACCAGCGGAATGACGCCGTTGGCGGCCACCGCCATGGGCAGCATGGCGCTGAACAGGCCGAAGCAATTACGTCGTCCGCAGCGCTTCCGCCCGCGTCCCCGGCGCTCGTCCCGATCGCAGTCACTGTCATTCACCGCGCCGTTCACGTCCGGGCAAGGCCCGCCGTAATAGGGATAGTTGTCCCAGCGATAGCGGCTCTCCAGGCTGTTCAGGCAGCCGTAGCTTCTATTGGAATTGCGGTCGTTCCGCCCGGAGCAGCCGCAGCGATTTTTGTTTGCCATAATAAAGCTCCTTTCATGGGGGTTCGCTGCATACTACGCGCCAGGCGCGATATGCGTGCGTCCCCCCATGAAGGGAGCTCTGTTTTCTTATATACTTCTGTTTTTTCAGAACGCGACCGTCGCCGCGCCGCCCTTTTCAAAGCGGAGCACCAGCGCGCCATCTTCCACGGTCCAGGCCGCGCCGTCCACCGCCTTCGGGGCAGGGGCGTTCACCAGCGCCACGGCGCAGGGTTTTTCGCCCTCGAAGGTCACCCGGCAGCCGCCGTCCAGCGCCTCCAGCTTCAGCGCGCAGGCCTTGCGGCAGTCGCCGTCGATGACACAGGTCTCACCCTGGTACTTGCCGTCGTCCCCGGCATAGGCCCGGAAGGTCACGCTGTCGGCATAGTCGTACTCGGGGCCGTCCTCCTGCGCGCCCATGGCCACGATGCTGCCGGGCCGGGCGAACAGGGGCACGCTCAGATAGCCGCAGGGCTCGCTGTACCAGCGGACGCCCTGCTTCACCTCGCCGGTGAGCACGTGGGTCCAGCTGCCCTCGGGCAGGTAGTACTCCGCCTGGCCGCGGTCGTTCAGCACCGGCGCCACCAGCAGGCTGTCGCCCAGCATGTACTGGTTGGCCAGGTAGGCGCAGTTGCGGTCCTCGGGGAACTCCAGCACCATGGCCCGCATCATCGGCACGCCGGTGGTGTGGGTCTCCCAGGCGTTGCGGTACAGGTAGGGCATCAGCCGCGCCTTCAACCGGGTGAAGAACCGGCAGACATCCACGGCCTCCTCGTCGTAGCTCCAGGGCACGCGCACGGTCTCGCTGCCGTGGAGGCGGGAATGGGTAGACAGAAGGCCGAAGGCCAGCCAGCGCTTGTACACGTCCGCGGTGGACTTCTTCTCGAAGCCGCCGATGTCGTGGCTCCAGAAGCCGAAGCCGCAGGTGGTGAGGGAGAGCCCGCCCCGCAGGCTCTGCTCCATGGCCTCGTAGCTGCTCCAGCAGTCGCCGCCCCAGTGCACGGGCATCTTCTGGCCGCCCACGGTGGCGCTGCGTGCGAACAGGAAGGCGTCCTTCTCGCCCTTCTTCGCCACGAGCACGTCCCGCACGGTCTTGTTGTACAGGTAGGTGTAGTAGTTGTGCATCTTCTCCGGGTCGCTGCCGTCGAAGTACACCGCGTCGGTGGGCACGCGCTCGCCGAAGTCGGTCTTGAAGCAGTCCGCGCCCATGTCCACCAGCTTCGCGAGCTTGCCCGCGAACCAGTCCCGGGCGGCGGGGTTGGTGAAGTCCACCAGCGCCATGCCAGGCTGCCACATGTCCCACTGCCAGACGCTGCCGTCCCTGCGCTTCAGGAAGTAGCCCGCCTTCGCGCCCTCCTCGAACAGCGGGGAAGCCTGGGCAATGTAGGGGTTGATCCACAGGCAGACGCGCAGGCCCCGGTCCTTCAGCCGCTTCATGAAGCTCTCGGGATCGGGGAACATGGCGGGGTCGAACTCGAAGTCACACCAGCGATAGCCCCGCATCCAGTAGCAGTCGAAGTGGAACACCGACAGGGGAATGCCCCTCTCGGCCATGCCGTCCACAAAGGCGCTGACGGTCTTTTCGTCGTAATCCGTGGTGAAGGAGGTGGACAGCCACAGGCCGAAGGTCCACGGGGCCGGCATGGCCGGCTTGCCGGTCAGATCGGTGTAGCGGACCAGCACCTCCTTGGGGGAGGGGCCATCGATCAGCATAAAGTCCAGCGACTCGCCCTTCACGGCGAAGCCCACCTTGCTGACGAACTCGCTGCCCACCTCGAAGCTGACCCGCTCCGGGTGGTTCACCAGCACGCCGTAGCCCCGGCTGGAGAGGTAGAAGGGGATGTTCTTGTAGCTCTGCTCGGTGGAGGTGCCGCCGTCCTCGTTCCAGATGTCCACGCTCTGGCCGTTCTTCACGAAGGGACCGAAGCGCTCGCCCAGGCCGTATATGTGCTCGTCCACGCCGAGGTCCAGCTGGCCGCGCATCCACGCCTCGCCGGCGTCGTAGGCATTGCTGCCCTTCCAGGCGGTGTTGACGTAGGCCAGGTCCTTGCCGGACATGCCGGTGATCCGCCTGTCCCCGTGGAAGAAGGCCAGATCCGCGGAATCCTTGTCCACGACCACGGACAGCGCGCCGGAGCGAGCGATGATCGCGTCTTCCGTTTCCTCGACGCAAAGCGTGCCGGGGATGGGCGCCGCCAGCTCAAAGGCGGGGCCATGGTCCAATACGCCGGCATAGTGGGTGGTCCGCACCCGCAGCACTCCCGGCATCGGCGCGGTGATCTCCACCGTCAGGGCCACGCCGCCGAGGGTGTCGCCCCGGGTCCGGATCTTCATGGTGGGACAGATGAGCGTCACGCGGTCCTCGTCGACGCGGCACTCGTAGACCTGGGCAGCGCCGAACACATTCACGCTCTCGGCGTTGAGCCAGCAGCCATTGCTGAATTTCATGCTTCGTCCTCCGATTTAAATGCTTTTTTCTTCATATGCCGCCAGGGATTCCCCCTCGACCAGCTCCGACGCGATGTAGACCGGGTCGCTGCTGGCGGTGTTGGGGTGCTCGATGTGCTCGATCAGCCGCAGGGCGGCTTCCCGGCCCATGGCTTCGGTGTCCTGGCGGATGGTGGTCAGGTGGGGCCGGATGGCCTGCACGTACTGTATGCCGTCATAGCCCGCGAAGGAGATGTCCTCCGGCACCCTCAGCCCCTTTTCCCGGGCGGCGGTCAGCGCGCCGAAGTACGACGCGTCGTCCGGCAGGAGGATGCAGCTGGGCCGGTCCTTCCGCTCCAGCAGCTTCAGCACGTGCCGGTAGGCGCTCTCCGTGTCGTCATAGCGCCCCTGGTCCACGTAGCCCGCGGGCAGCTTCAAGCCGTGGGCTTCCGCCGCGCGGTAGAAGCCCCGGATGCGGTTCTCCGTGACGGAGGAGTTGCGCTGGCCGTGAATGTAGGCGATGCGCCTGTGTCCCAGCTCCACGGCTCTGTCCACCAGCGTCCGGATGCCGTTGATGTTGTCGGAGATGATGTTGGGCCGGTTGTTGAACATGTGGTCGATGGTCACGCAGGGAATGTCGCTGTTGACCAGGTCGGCCACCTCCGCGGAATAGAAGTCCACGCAGGCCAGGCACACGCCGTCCACGTTGCGGTAGCGGCAGTGCTCCAAATAGGTCATCTCCATGGTGCCGATGTTATGGTTGATGAAGGTGATGTCGTAGCCGTGGGACTCCGACTCTGCCTTGAAGGCGTTCAGCACCGCCGCGAAGAAGGGATGCATCAGGCCGCTGACGTTCTCGTCCACGAACAGCACGCCCAGGTTGTAGCTCCGGTTCGTCTTCAGCGCGCGTGCCAGGGCGTTGGGCCGGTAGCCGATCTTTCGCGCCGTCTCCATGACCTGCTGGCGGGTGGCCTCGCTGATGTCGGAATAGCCGTTGAAGACCTTGCTCACCGTTGAGATGGACAGATCGCAGCTGCGCGCCACGTCCTTGATGGTCACGGTCATGGCCCTTCCCTCCCTTGTCGCTTTCTAAAACGGTTTCGCCTCTATACGAAGTATATCGTCTCCCCGGAAAAAAAGCAAGGGGTTTAACAGAAAAAGCCCCCGCTTTTCTGTGTTTGCGGGGGCTGATATCCAATTATGATGAAGCTGTGTTCGACTCACTCGTCCACGGTCGGGGCATCGTCGGCGAAGAGGCGCTCCTGGGTGGTGATGTCCGCCGCGCCGGTGGCCGCCAGGCCCAGCTTTGCCTGGAAGGCGCTGAGGGCCGCGGCCGTGGTGCTGCCGAACACGCCGTCCGCGCTGCCATCGGACAGGTAGCCCAGCTCGATCAGCCGCTGCTGCAGCAGGTTGGTGGCCCAGGTGCAATCGCCGGTCTTCATGAAGTAGTAGGGGATGGCGGTGTCCTCCAGCTCCGGCATGTTTTCCGCCAGCACGTTGGAGGTCTCCTCCATCTCGTTCTCCTCGTAGCCGAACAGCTTGTTCAGCGTGACCATCTCATAGCCCTGGTTGCGGGCCTCCTCCATCAACAGCTCCATCTTCAACAGGTCGTTTTCATTGGTCTTGAAGAAGTAGATGTTGCCGGGGGCGATGTTCAGGCCGATGCGGCCGTTGTCCATGGAGCCGCCGTTGAAGGTCCACCCGGCGACGCCGCAGTAGCCGTTCTGGGCGAGATAGGCGTGGGTGCGGCCGTCGTTTTCGCCGTCGCCGCCGTAGAGCCTGAGGAAGTGGGGGTGGTACTTCACGCCCAGCACATAGCTGACGGCGATGGACTGCTTCCAGATCTCGGAGGCCATCACCAGGTCGTTCGCGGCGTAGAGCTTGGCCCTGCCGCTGTAGCAGCGGTTTTCGATCTCAAAGCCCATGCCGTACACGCAGCTGCGAATGACTTCAGCCATGCCCTGCCGCATCACGTTTTCGCCGGTGGGGAACAGCGTCAGCTTCGCGCCGAAGTCATAGGCCTTCTTGGCAAACTTCGTGGTGATGGCCACGCCAGAGCACTCGTCCACGGTGATGGCGATCATGTGCTCATCGGTGTTCGCCTTCCTGAAGATCGGCAGGAATCCCTCCGCCGAGGGCTGAGGCCGGACCAGGCCGTAGGGGTCGTCCGGGTTGTAGGTGGGCTCCGGCGTGGGGCTGGGCTCCGGGCTGGGCGTGGGGGAGGGCGTCAACACCTGGATGTTCCCGCCGGGCTCCACGAAGCTGCCGGCCGTCAGCACCAGCTGGTGCTCGTCCACCGGCGGATCGTTGGCATCCACATAGCCGCTCTCCGGCCCGGCGGACGCCTGGGGCGCCTGGCCGTCCCGGGTCGGGCCCATCCGGTTGGTGATCACGATGGCCGCAACCAGCGCCAGCGCCGCCAATGCCAGCACACCTATCATAAATGACAGGCAGCCGCCCTGGGCGCGCATCCGGCGATGGAGGGTTCTTCTGGGCATCTCTTTATCCTCGCAATTGTCAATCAATATTATAATGGAAGAAAGGGACTCAAGGCGCGGATTTACGCCTCCTCGCCGCCCTCATCTCCAGCGTTGTCCTCGGGCTTGTTGCGGTGAACGGTGAAGCTGAACTCCGTGCCGGAGCCCTTCTCGCTGGTCACCCAGATGTCCTCGTCCATGCGCTTCAGCAGTTCCTTGGCGATGGAGAGGCCGAGGCCGCTGCCCTTGCCGCTGTGAGCCTTGTCCACCTTGTAGAAGCGGTCGAACACGTAGGGCAGGTCGTTTTCCTCGATGCCGATGCCGGTATCCTTCACGTGGAGCACCACGCGCTCGTCGTCCCAATCGGCGGAGACGGACACGCTGCCCGACTCGGTGTACTTGATGGCGTTGTCCACCAGTATGATCAGCAGCTGCTCCACCCGGTCGCCGTTGGCATAGACCTGGGGACACTGGCCAAAGTCGGTCAGCACCTTCAGCTCCAGGCCCTTCTCCTTCGCGATGGCGACGTAGCGGTCGCACACGTCGTAGACGATGTCGTCCAGGGTCATGACGCTCTTCTGGATGGACAGGGTGCCGCTCTGCAGGCGCGACAGCTCCAGCTGGTCGTTGATCAGCCGGGACAGGCGCATGATCTCCCGCAGGATGATGTCGTAATAGCGCTGGCGGTCAGCTTCCTCGGTGACCAGGCCCTCCTTCAAGGGCTCGATCAGGGCGCGCATGGCCGTCAGCGGCGTGCGCAGCTCGTGGGAGACGTTGGACACGTAGTCCCTGCGGGTCTTCTCCAGGCGCTCCATCTGAGTGATGTCGGAGAACAGGCCCACCGCGCCGGCGATGCTGCCGATCTCGTCCACGATGGGGGTGATCGTCAGCCGCAGGATCATGTCCCTGGAATTGAGGTTCCGGGTCATGGGCTCGCCGGATTGTATGACGCCGTCGAAGTCCTCCCAGATGCTCTTGTCCGGGATCAGCTTCATCCGCGGGTCGGGCAGGTGAAGCGCCAGCTTCTGCCGGGTGAAGAACTTTTCCAGCGCGGGGTTGGTGTGGGTCACCTTGCCCTCGTGGTCGATGGCCACGATGGCCTCGGACAGGCCGTTGAGCATGTTGCGCAGGCGGTTGCGCTCCACGATGAGGGTGTACAGGTTGCGGGACAGCTGAGCAGACAGGTTGTTGACCGCCTTGCCCAGCTCGCCCAGCTCACCCTCCGCCGACTCGTCGGCCCGGGCCTCCAGGTCGCCCTCGGACATGGACACCGCCACGTCCCTCAGCTTGACGATGGACTGCTGGCGGGCGTTGATCATGCGCTGCGTCCTCTGCTGGCGGCGCAGGGCGATCGCCGAGATCGCCGCGCCGATCAGCGCGGAGGCGATGGCCGCTGCCAGCCAGGCGGCGGCTCCCGCGCCCCTGACGGGCAGCGCGGCGGCCACCTTGCTCCAGTCGCTGTTATGCGGCTCGATCAGGGCGTCCGCATAGACATAGCGAACGCCGTTTGCGCGAAACGCGCCTTCCTTTGCCTCCAGAACCTCGCTGTCAACACCTTCGCCAAGGCCTGGCAGGGGCTGATCGCCGGTGAGGCAGGCTTCCCTGTACTCACCGCCCATGCAGACCAGCCACAGCTGTCCGCCAGAGGACGCGACAAGGCCCGCCCCGTCCGCCAGGCGGTCTGGGGCGTTTGCCGGATCCTCCGAGGCCAGTTCCGCGAGGTACTCGACCATCGGATTCAGTTGTGCGCGCGCTGCGGCATTTGTCTGGATTCGGGTGACAACGGCAAAGGCAGACAGACTCACGGCCATCGTGACCGCGATCACGATGCCCGTGAACAACGCAGCGCGCTTCGTCAGCACGCTGCTATTTTTCATGCGTTGACCTCAAACCTGTAGCCGACGCCGTAGACCGTCTTCAGCGCCCAGGGCACGTTCTCCTGAGGCAGCTTCTGGCGGATGCGCTTGATGTGGGCGTCCACGGTGCGGGTATCTCCGAAGTAGTCATAGCCCCAGACCCGGGAGAGGATCTGCTCGCGGGAGAAGACCTGGCCCACGTTGCTGGTGAGCATGTGCAGGATCTCAACCTCCTTGGGCGTGCAGGGAATCACCTTGCCGGCCACCTTGACCTGATAGTTCTCAAGGGATATCTCCAGCTGGGGCAGGCGGATGATGCTGCTGTCCTCCTCGCCCTGCTTCTCGGAGAAGCGGCGCAGGACCGCCTTGATGCGGGCCAGCACCTCGCGGGGGGAGAAGGGCTTGACGATGTAATCGTCCGCGCCCAGCTCCAGGCCCAGGATGCGGTCGATTTCCTCGCCCTTGGCCGTGAGCATGATGATGGGCAGCGAACTGGTCTGGCGGATGGCGCGGCACACATCGATGCCCGAAACCCTGGGCATCATCAGGTCCAACACCACCATATCGGGGTGAAGGCTCTCCACCATCTCCAGCGCCTGCTGTCCGTCATAGGCGCTCTGATGCTCGTAGCCCTCCTTGCTCAGGTAGAGGCCGAGGGACTCGTGCACCACCGGATCGTCGTCGGCAATCAAAATAAGAGGATACATTGACATTTATATCACCCCGAATATCACATTTGTATATTTATTATATACATTCCTTCAACTTAGTGCAACCATCTCCCGAAGAAGCCCAGATTTTATCACAATTCAGCCCGCCGCAAAACGCATATAACGGCGCAAAAAACGGCGGAAGAGACGCCCGTGAGCATCCCTCCCACCGTTGCTTCTTTCGGGAAAACGCATTCAGTTCGTCAAAAACGCCTTCTGCCGGTCGATGGCCTCGTTCTGCCGGACCACGAAGTCGCTGGCGATGCCCCGGGCGTGGGGGTCCGCACCGTCGTAGGTGTTCAGCGACTTGGTCATCTCGATCACGCCCATGGTGGCGCCCTGGATCACGATCTCGGCGATGTGGGCGGAGGAGCGATCGGCGAAGGTCTCCGCCTCGATGCCCATCCACATGCCCGCCTTTGCCATGAGTCCCGCGGGTTCCTCGCCGCCGCCCGCGGCCCGGAGGGCCTGCTCGCCCTCCCGCTGGGCCTCGGCATAGCTGTCCCGCTCGGCCCTGAGCTCGCCTATCATACCCTCGTCCTCCGCCTTCTTCATCAGCTGTTCCACCGCGTCCTTGCCCGTGCGCGCGTTGCGCACCACATCCTGCAAGAGCTGGACCGTCTCATTCATGAAAATAACCTCCCGCGCATGAATTCGGTATTATCATGCGCAGGAGGCCATCCGTTTACCGCGGAAAAGAATGACACCCTGAAGGGATTCCCACAAATGCCACAATATGCAAGAAACTATTCGCCGCCGTCCTCCTCGGCGTAGCGCTCGTGAAGGGCCAGGTTTCCGGATTCGGCGCGGATGTTCTGCATCCAGCCCTCCTTGTTCATGCTGCGAAAGCCGGCGCTTCCCGCCAGCACGCAGTCCACCAGCTCCACCTCAGCGGCCCGCAGGGTGTTGGCGATGCTCTCCAGCCGCGCGGCGCGCTCCTCATCCGTCTCCATGGGAAGGGCGTCCGTCAGCCGCACGAGAAACACGTACTTCGCGCCGGCGGTGACCGCCTCCGTCACCATCCAGCGCACGTTGGCCGCGTCCCACCAGCACGCCGAGCGCGCCGCCGGCTTCAGCGCCATCAGGTTGAAGTCGAAATCGGTGGTGATCATCCACAGCGGCGACGCCGACAACCTTTCGGCGATGGGCCGCAGAAAGCGCAGCACCTCCTGGTAGCAGGTCAGGCGCAGCTCCCGGCTCGCGTGCAGGCCGTGATAGGCGCGCATCAGCCGGCCGGTGATCGCCATCCACTCCGCCATGGCGGCGGTGACGCCCTTGACCGAGCGCAGCTCCTCCTCCGACGCGCTGAACACGCCGCCCACCGAGCCAAAGCGGGCCACCAGCGCCCGGGAGACCTCCTCGATGTCCTGCCGGGGCACCGCGTGGTAGAGGATCAGCTCCACCATCTCGTGGGGCTTCAGGCTGTCCCAGCCCTCCCGCTCCATGCGCTGGCGCAGGCGCTTCCGATGGCCCAGCCACAGGGGCTTTTCCGCCGGCGCCTCGCGGCTACTCGACGATGTCGATTTTTTCCCGTCCGAACACATCATAGGATTGATTGATAACCTCCCTGGCCACATCCGAGACCTTCTTCTCCGCCTCGCCGCTGCCCTCGACCTTCATATTCAGGCCCACCGGCGCGCCGAAGGCTTCGGAAATTGCCGCCTCCAGCATGGGCTTCTTGCGCTCCAGCAGCCGCATGTGCATCATGCTCTTGCGGGTGAACTCGACGGTCACCTGCTTGCCGTCGAAGCGTATGAACCGCATGGAATCCAGCGGGGCTCGAATGGAAGGATTCTCCTCCTGCAGGCGTGCCAGCGCGTCCAGCCACTGCTGGGGCGGCTCGTCGGCAGGCGTCGGCGCGGGGGCCTTGGGCTCCGCGGGCCTTTCCGCTTTCGGGGCGGCGGGCCTGGACGCAGCCCGGGCGGGCCGCGCCGCGGCGCCGCTCTCGATCAGCTTCTCCACCCGCTCCAGCCGCTCTGAAACGGTGGCGTCCGGCTCGGTCTCCGGGTGGCAGGCGCGCACGGCGGCCAGCTCCAGGATCGTCCGGGGCCGTGAGGCCCACTTGGTGTCCGGCTCGGCCCGCATGAACAAGTCCATCATGCGGTTCAGCGCGTCGGGGCCGATCCTGCCGGCCTGCTCCGCGAAGCGGGCGGCGTCCTCCGGTGTGATCTCCATCAGCTCCGCCAGGCCGTCCTTCACCGCGCCCGCCAGCATGATGCCCCGCAGGTGGGCGACGGTATCCCGGATGAACACCTGGGGATCGCTGCCCCGGCGCATGACCTGGTCGATCTGGGTCAGGGCGCTCCCAGCGTCGCCGGCGATCAGCGCGTCGGCGAAGTCGAACATGGCCGCACGGCCCGCCGTGCCCAACACGTCCCGGGCCAGCTGGCCGGAGACCTCGCCGTCGGTGTAGGAGAGGCACACGTCCAGCAGGCTCAGCGCGTCGCGCATCGCGCCCTCCGCCGCCCGGGCGATCTCCATCAGCGCCTCCTCGGAGGCGGAACGGCCGATGCCGCCCAGCACCACCATCAGCCGCTCCACGATGACCTCTGTGGAGATCCTGTGGAAGTCGAACCGCTGGCAGCGGGAGAGTATGGTGGCCGGCAGCCGCTGGGGCTCCGTGGTGGCCAGTATGAACACCGCGTGGGCCGGAGGCTCCTCCAGCGTCTTGAGCAGCGCGTTGAACGCGCCGGTGGACAGCATGTGCACCTCGTCGATGATATAAACCTTGTAGCGGGTCAGCGCCGGGGGATACTTGATCTTCTCCCGCAGGTCGCGGATCTCGTCCACGCCGTTGTTGGAGGCGGCGTCGATCTCCACCACGTCCATGCTGGTCTCCTGCTTCAGCGCGCGGCAGATCTCGCACTCTCCGCAGGGATCGCCGTCCCTGGGGTTCAGACAGTTGATGGCCCTGGACAGCACCTTGGCTGCGGTGGTCTTGCCCGTTCCGCGGGTGCCGCAGAACAGATAGGCGTGGGCGATGTGCCCCGTCATCACCTGCCGCTTCAGCGTGCGAGTGATGGCGTCCTGGCCGCATATTTCGGTAAAGGTATCGGGCCGCCACGCGCGATACAGTGCCTGATAGCTCATTTCAACAACCTCCGGGAACTCCTCCGACGCCCCGCGGCGACGGTTTCAGATATATTTCCTTATATATTGTATCCTATTTTGCCGCAAAGTGAAAGGGTGTATGCCCCGTTTGCGGAATATTTTGCCCGGGCAGCCTCATATTTTTGATCTGCCAGCACAAATTTTACCCCGTTTTTTAACAGCGAGGTAAAGGCGAATACATCTGAGACCTTTATAATCGCTTATAGTGGGCAATGTTTGTTGTTCATTTCATTCGCTTCAAGCGGAGGGCTTATCGATGAAGAAGATCGTACTGACAGGCGGCGGAACCGCGGGACACGTCACGCCCAACCTGGCGCTGATTCCCCGTCTGCTCGACGACGGGTGGGAAATCCACTACATCGGCGCGGCAAACAGCGCCGAGCAGGAGCTGATATCCAAGGTTCCGGAAGTGACCTTCCACACGGTTTCCGTCGGCAAGCTGCGCCGTTACTTCGATCCCAAGAACTTCTCCGACCCCTTCCGGGTCATCCGGGGCATCCGACAGGCTACGGGCATCATCCGAAGGATCAAGCCGGACATCGTGTTTTCCAAGGGCGGCTTCGTCTCCGTGCCAGTGGTCTACGGCGCGAAACTGAACGGCGTGCCCATCGTGACCCACGAATCGGACATGACTCCTGGCCTGGCCAACAAGCTGTGCATGCCCTTCGCGAAGGTCCAGTGCTGTACCTTCCCCGAGGCCGTGAAATACGCCAAGGGCAAGGGCGTCCACACCGGAACGCCCATCCGCCCGGAGATCCTCCAGGGCGACAAGCGGCGCGGCCGCGAGATGTTCGGCTTCAACGACAACCGGCCGGTCCTGATGGTGGTGGGCGGCTCCAGCGGCGCGCAGGCCATCAACCAGGTGGTGTGGCAGTCGCTGCCGAGGCTGACGGAGAACTTCCAGGTGCTCCACCTGTGCGGCAAAGGCAACCTGACCGCCGTCTACGAGGGCACCTCCAACTACGTCCAGCGGGAATACCTGAACGAGGAGATGGCCGATGCCTACGCCTGTGCCGACATACTGATCTCCCGCGCGGGCGCCAACGCCCTGTGCGAGATCCTGGCGGTCCGCAAGCCCGCGCTGCTGATCCCCTATCCCAAGGGCGCCAGCCGGGGCGACCAGCTGCTGAACGCCGACTCCTTCAAGAACCGGGGCTTCAGCCACGTGCTGCTCCAGGAGGACATGACCCCCGACACGCTGATCAAGGGCGTGGAGCAGCTCTACCACGACCGCGGCGCGCTGTACGAGGCCATGGCCACCGAACCCACCAGCAACGGCATCGACAACGTGCTGGAGCAGATCTACAAGTACGCCAAGTGACCCAAGGCAAAATATATCCGACGACAGGACCGCGGCGCGGCCCTGTCGTCGCCTTTTGGAAATAGCGCATGATCGTGATTTCCTGGCGCGGGAATCACCTCTCCAAAACTATCCACAGGAGTTCCCGGCGGGCGCGGTGGAAAACCCAATTTGACAAAACCTGCGCGAAAAAGGCGCTTTACGTGGCGCTCTATGGACTTTTGGATGGCCGGATGATACAATAGCCTCGGTATGTTATCCACAACCAGATACAAGTATCCGCTCTGTTTATCCACAGCGCGGACGGAGGAACGATAAGCCATGAATTACACCCCCGAGGACAAGGCGAAGTGGGACCGCGTCATCCAAATGATGGAAGAAACGCTGAGCAGCCCGGCGCAAAAGCCCTTCTTCAACACCTTCATCAGGCCGTTGAAGCTGTACGCGGCGACCAGCGACACGCTGTACATCAGCGGCGACACCGCCTTCAACCTCCAGCACATGAAGAACCGCTACGGCACGATGATCTACAGCACGGTGCCCCTGGTGTTCGGTCGCCGCTACGAGCTGGAATACTATCCCGAGAGCGAAATTTCCCGGGTGATTTCGCCGTCGCGCCCGTCCACCCTGAACGACCGTTACACCTTTGGCAACTTCATCACCGGCCCCTCCAACAGCTTCGCCTACGCGGCGTCCCTGGCCGTGGCCCAGACCCCGGGTGAGGTGTACAACCCGCTGTTCATCTACGGCGGCGTCGGCCTGGGCAAAACCCACCTGATCAACGCCATCGGCAACTACATCGGCCAGGAAAACCCCGCCCTGAACGTGCTGCTGATGACCAGCGAGGCCATGACCAACGAGCTGATCGAGGGCATCGCCCGGAAGAAGACCGCCGAGCTGCGCAACCGCCTGCGGAACGTGGACGTGCTGATGGTGGATGACGTACAGTTCCTCTCCAAGACGAAGATCACCCAGGAGGAGTTCTTCCACACCTTCAACAGCCTCCACGACAACAAGAAGCAGATCATCATCGCCTCGGACCGCCCGCCCAAGGAGCTGCCCGAGATCGAGGAACGCCTGCGCTCCCGCTTCGAGTGGGGCGTGATCGTGGACATCCAGAAGCCGGACTACGAGACCCGCGTCGCCATACTGATGCAGAAGGTCGACCAGATGGGCATCGAGGTGCCCTACGAGGTGGTGGAATTCATCGCCCAGAACGTGAACTCCAACATCCGCGAGCTGGAGGGCTGCCTGACCAGTCTGAACGCCAACGCTGAGCTGATGGGCACCCCCATCACCCTGGAGCTGGCCCGCTCCGCGCTGGCGGGGCGCATCGGCGCGCAGACCGCCCGGAAGGTGACCGCGGAGCTGATCATCGAGACCGTGGCCGACCAGTACGGCACCTCTCCGGAGGAGATCACCGGCAAGAAGCGCAGCCAGGAGATCGCCATGCCGCGCCAGATCGCCATGTACATCTGCCGAAAGATGACCTCCCTCTCCACCACGAACATCGGGCGGGCCTTTGGCGGCCGGGACCACACCACGGTGATGCACGGCTGCGACAAGATCATGGAGGCCATGAACGCGGATTTCGCCTTCAAGAAGCGGGTGGAGGAGCTCATCGCCCGGATCGAAAACAACTGAGAAAGCGCCGCGCTGTGGAAAATGCCAGGCTTATCCCCCTCGCTTCCACACCGCCTGTGGATGGCAAATCGCCTGCGGCGCAGGGAGACTGGATGGTTTTCCACAGTATCCACAGCTCTACTACAACGACTACATAACTATATATAATCATCATAAATATATTCCGCCTGCCCCGACGGGGCGGGTCCATGCAGAGATAAGAGACAGACGGACAAGGAGGAATTGAACATGCGGTTTACCTGCGCCGCCTCCACGCTCATCGAGGCGCTTCAAATTGTCACCAAGGCGCTGCCCACGCGCACGCCCAACCAGATTCTGGAGGGCATACTGGTCGAGACGGACATGAACGAGGTTATACTGACCTGCTCGGATGAGCGGATCACCATCGTCACCCGCATGGAGGCCTACGTCACCGAGCCGGGCCGCGGCGTGGTGCCGGGCAAGCTGTTCAATGAAATCGTCCGCCGCCTGCCCGAGGGCGACATCGAGATCGACATGAACGATCGGTTTGTGTTCACGATCCGGGGCTCCGGCAACCGCACCAACATCTCCGGGCAGGACGCGGACCTCTACCCCGCCCTGCCCCAGATCAGCGGCGAAAAGGAGATCGCCCTGCCCCAGGACATGCTGAAGGACATGATCCAAAAGACGGAATTCGCCATCGCGGTGGAGGACATGCGCGAGGTGCTGACCGGCTGCCTGCTGGAGATCGCCGCAGGCGACGTGACCATGGTGGCGCTGGACGGCTTCCGGCTGGCGTTGAAGCGGGCCAAGTGCGGCGACGTGCTGGAGAAGCTGTCCGCCATCATCCCCGGCCGGGCCGTGGGCGACATCGGCAAGCTGCTCTCCGACGATCCCGACGCCTTCGCCAACCTCTCCTTCGGCGGCAACAAGCTGCACATCAAGCTGGAGAAGACGGAGATCTTCGTCATACTGGTGGAGGGCGAGTACGTCCAGTACCGCCAGATCCTGCCGCCGCGCTTCGCCACCCGCGTGGTGGTGGACCTGGAGCCCTTCCGCAGGGGCATCGACCGCGCCGCGCTGATCGCCCGCGAGGGCAACAACAACCTGCTGATCCTGAAGATCGCGGACGGCGAGATGGCCATCGAGGCCCACTCCCAGATCGGCGACGTCTACGAGAAGCTGGACATCCAGCAGGAGGGCGCGAACCTGAATATCGCCTTCAACGTGAAGTACCTGATCGACGTGGTGCGCTTCATCGACGCCGAGCAGATCGAGATCAACCTGAACAACGCCATCAGCCCCTGCATCATCACGCCCCTGGGCGATCCGGATTACCTGCACCTGGTGCTGCCGGTGCGCACGGGCGCGACGGCCTGACGAAAACAGCACGGGAAGCGGCGCGGGGGTTCCCTCCCCGGCCGTTTCCCGGTTCTTTTGAGTGGGGATTATTCGAGATGACCAACCCAAACGATACCATCGCGGCCATCGCCACGGCCCGGGGCGCGGGCGGCATCGCCATCGTGCGCCTCAGCGGCGGCCGGGCGGAGGCAATATTTTCAGAGATGTTTGTTCCCGCCACGCGGCGGGAACATTTTGAGTCCCACCGGCTGATGTACGGCCATGTGACGGACGCCGAAGGAAGGGCGCTGGACGAGGTGATGGGCGTGCTGATGCGCGCGCCGTCCACCTACACCCGGGAGGATGTGGCCGAGCTGCACTGCCATGGCGGCGCGGTGAGCGCCGGAGAAGTGCTCGACCGGGCGCTGGAGCTGGGGGCGCGGATGGCGCAGCCCGGGGAATTCACCAAGCGGGCCTTCCTGAACGGAAGGATTGACCTCTCCGAGGCGGAGGCGGTGATGCAGCTGATCGGCGCCAACAGCCAGGCGGCGGCGCGGGCCTCCATGCGGCAGCTGGAGGGCGGCGTATCGGGCTTCGTCCGGCAGGCCTCCGACCGGCTGATGGCCGTGATGGCGCTGCTGGAGGCGTCGACGGACTTCCCGGAGGAGGTCGAGGAGGAGGCCGCAGCGGAGCAGGTTTGCGCCGACCTGCGGTCGGTCGCCGCCGACATTCGCGCCCGGTGCGACGGCAGGAGCGCCCGGCTCCTTCGGGAAGGCGCGGCCATCGTGCTGGCGGGACGGCCCAACGTGGGCAAGTCCTCGCTGATGAATGCCCTTTTGAACCAGGAGCGGGCGATCGTGACGGATATTCCGGGCACGACGCGGGACGTGCTCACCGAGCGGATCACCATCGGCGGCATTGTTGCCGAGCTTTCGGACACGGCGGGCCAGCGCAACACCGAGGACCCCATCGAGCGCATCGGCGTGGACCGGGCCCGGAGGGCGGCGGAGGGCGCCGACGTGGTGCTGATCGTGCTGGACGCCGCCCAGCCCATCTCGGAATCGGACGCGGAGCTGCTGCGCTCGGCGGATGAGCGGGCCGTGGTGTGCCTTAACAAGCTGGACCTGGAGGCGGCAGTCACCGCCGACGACGTGCGCGCGCTGACCGGCGCGACGCTGTGCGAGGTCTCGGCGGCCACCGGTGCGGGCATTCCCGAACTGATGGAGGAGCTGGCCCGCCGCGTGGCGGTCAGCGAGGAGGCTGATGGCCAGCTGACGGCCCAGCGCCACATCGAGCTGGCCCTGAGCGCGGCGGAGAGCTTGGAAGCGGCTGTACAGGGCATTGAAGCGGGGTATCCGCTGGACGCCGCGGCCGTGGACATCCGGCAGGCGCTGGAGGCGCTGTCGGAGATCACCGGCGAAAACGCCACCGAAGCGGTGATCGACAGGGTATTTTCAACGTTCTGCGTGGGAAAATGAAAAGTGTTGAGAGTTATAAACGGGCAGGGCCGGCTGTCAGTACAGTCGGCCTTGCCCGTTATTGATATTTATGCGGAAAACAGGCTGTTTTACAAGGCGTCGGTTTTCCGGAACGCTCGGCAATCTACCGAACGACGAAGTCAAACCACGTTTCAGGGAAGGGTTCGTCGATCAGACGGAAGTGCCACCACTCCGATTCCAGCGGCGCGAAGCCGCAGCGGGTCATCAGGTTGCGCAGCAGCGCTCGGTTGACGGCCTGCTCCGGTGTCAATCCCGGCCAGCTGTAGCGGGAGCGCGGGCCGAAAAAGTCGAAGGGACCGCCCATGTCGGCCTCCCGTCCCGTCGCCATTTCCACGAGGGTCAGGTCAACGGCGCTGCCGCGGCTGTGGGTGGACTTGTGCCCGAGGAAATCCAGCGCGTAGAGCTCGGACTTGTCTACGTTAGGGTAGAACCACCGCTTCATGCGGGTGTCTGCCGCGTTCTGCACCCAGCGGTTGAAGTGGTCCACGGCCCGCTGGGGACGGTAGGCGTCGTAGACCTTCAGGAGCAGCCCCTGGTCGGCGGCGAGCCCGCAGGCGCGGCGCAGGGCGTCGGCGGCGCGTTCGGTCATGACGGCCCGGGGAGACGCGTAGCCATCGATGGGCGTGCCGATGAAGTTGAAGCGGGTGGCGTATCGCAGCTCCTGCAGGGCGTCCGGCGCGGCTTCGGAGAGCAGGACAAACCCGTCTGGAAGTTCATAATTATTCATGCTATTCATCTTTGTTCTTCTTCATGTTTCCGTAAAGCGCGAAGGAACAGGCGGCAGCGGCGGCAACGAGCACGCAGGCTGTCGGCAGCTGCGCCAGCAGGGAACCGGGCAGGCGCGAGGCGTCGATGTCGGTCATAAGGCCGGGAATGAACGTCAGCACAGCCCAGATTGCGGCGGAGGCCGCGAGGGCGATCAGCAGCGCGCGGTTCAAGGGGACGGCCTCCAGGGTGGAGCGCCGGAAAGGCGTGCGGCATAAGGCGCAGAGCGTCCAACCCGCGAAGAACGGGAAGGCGCAGGCCGTGGACTTCATGGCCCACAGAATCAGCAGGGCGACAGCCGGATAGAGGGCGCACTGCAGCGCCGCGCGGGGCGCGCAGCGGATGACCTGGGCGTTGAGCCTGCCCTTGAGGCCGTCGCCTATCGCGCAGCCGATCACCGCCGAGACGATCGCGGATATGCCGGCCATGGCGACCAGCTTCCAAAGGTCGTGGGAGCCCTCCGGGCCCTTGGCGAGGCTCATCCCCGCGATGAGGAAGGCCGCCGTGAGGCTGTGGGTGAGCATGGCGCTGCGCCTATCCCCTGCTGCATACAAGTATTCATAGAACATATGTTCTATATTCAAAAGTAAACCAGCGGCGATCAGGGGCAGGGCGTCCCGCTCTCCCTTCAAGAACAGCACGCCGATCAGCGCCGCGATGAGCCCGCCGGCGATTTGGAGCAGCAGCGCGCACTTCACCGTGCCGCGAACGCTGCGCATGGAGGGCTGCATGGCAAAGGCGGCGCGGATGCCGAAGCAGGAGAACAGGGAGAGTGCCGACACGGCGAAGCAGCCGACGAACAGGCGCAGGGAAATGGATGGCTCCAGGAACAGTGCGCAGATGGCGAGCGCGAGGGGGACGAAGGCGTCGGACAGTCGCGTCAGGCGCAGGGGATGTTTCATCTTTGGCATGGGGTGCCTCCGTGTGTCTTTGATTGGGATTCATTCGCAGGGGCCTGTTCCGATCGCGGATCCGCCGACGGACAGGCCCCAGAATACTTTATGTTGTATATATATGCAATTGTAAGGCTCGATATTACGATTCTATGCCGGCGGTGATGCTGAACATGCCGGTGTTGCCATCGCGGCTCGCGATGTGCAGCATGGCATCTTCGTTGGGGACCAGGCCCGCCTGCTGGAAGTACAGCTCGCAGGAGCGCATGGCCAACTCTGGGAAGTTGTTCTCCTTGCTCAGATGTCCGAGGATGATCCTTCGAGTGCCGGTGCGGGCCAGTTCGACGGCCACGGTACTGGCGTCGTCGTTGGAAAGGTGGCCGCGGCGGGAGAGAATGCGCTTTTTCAACTCATAGGGATAGGGACCGGCCTTGAGCATGTCCGGGTCGTAGTTGGATTCCAGGATCACGGCATCCGAACCGATGACGTGCTTCAGCCAGCTGTCCTTGATGCAGCCCAGGTCCGTGGCGACGGACAGCTTGGCGCCGAAGAGCTCAAAGGTGTACCCCACCGACTGAGCGGCATCGTGGGGGGTGGAAAAGGGGGTCACATCGATGGAACCGATGAAAAAATCCTGTTCCGGCTCGAAATAGACCCTGTTTTTTTCGGCGATCGGGCCGATTTTGTCGTACATCCCCTGCCAGGTGCCCTCCGTGGCATAGACAGGAAGGTCGAACTTCCTCGACAGTATGCCGATGCCCTTGATGTGGTCGGAATGCTCGTGGGTCACGAGTATGGCGTTCAGGCTGCGCGGGTTCACCCCCACGGTTTCCAGCTCCCGAATAACCCGGGTGCCGGACATGCCCGCGTCCACGAGGATGTTGGCGTCGTCGCAGCCGACGTAGATCGCGTTTCCGCTTGAGCCGCTGAAAAGCGGCGAGAAGCGAAGCTCCATGTGTGCTGTTTCCTCCGTTTGCCTTTGTGTAGTGTGCTTTTGTTCACTTTTCGCCCTTTGGTGGATTGACCCCCGTAAGGTCGAAGGATGGAATGTATTTCTCATCCGACGAGGAGAGCTCCTGGACGAAGCCATCCTCCAGGCCGAGCTCCATCAGGTGGTCCACCACAGCTTCGTATTCCTCCGGGAAGAGACGCCGGTCCAGGGCATCGAGCCCCGCGACATTGCCGAAGGGCAGGTATTGGGCCATCAGGCTGACCCACGCGCCGGGAAGGTTCTCCGCGATCCAGTCCAGTATGCACATGGATTCCTCCGCGCAGCCGGGAAGAATCAGGTGGCGCACGATGGTGCCGCGCAGGATGATGCCTTCCTCGTCCAGCTCCACCGGGCCCGTCTGGCGAAGCATTTCCTTCAGCGCCGGGCCGGCAAAGTCGAAATAGTCCTTCGCGGCGGAGTATTTTCGAGCGGAATCGGGGTTGATGTACTTCAAATCCGGCAGATAGACCTGGATTTTCCCCTCAAAACGCCTGAGGGACTCCACCTTTTCGTATCCGCCGGTATTCCAAACCACCGGAACGGGCAGGCCGCCCTCCAGGGACTTTTCGATCGCGGCGGCGAAATGGGTGGGATTGACCAGGTTGATGTTGTGGCAGCCCTGCTCGATCAGCTCAAAATAGGTCTCCCGGAGGCGCTCCACGGTGATTCTCTGCCCGAATCCGTCGTGGGATATCGGATAATTCTGGCAAAAGCGGCATCGCAGCGCGCAGCCGGAGAAGAAGATCGCGCCGGAACCCCGGGTTCCGCTGATGACAGGCTCCTCGTCGTAGTGAGGCGCCGCGCGGGCGATGACCGGATCCGCGCCCATGCGGCAAAAGCCGCTGCCGATTTCGCCTCGAAGGGCGTTGCAGCTGCGCGGGCAATCCGAGCAGGTATATGGCTCCATGGAGTTCCTCCTTGTGAGAAAGATATCGTGAAGGCGATGGCTCGCCTTGACAATAGAAGAATGACCTTTTCAACGCGTTTGACCGTGAACGGGCCGCTTTGACCATTATACCCCGCGATTGTTATTATCGTTCAATAATGTTTCACGTGAAACAATGATTTTTGCGCAAATCCGATTCGATTACTCAAAAGGTGACAAGCTGTTCGACGGTATTGCCGATGTTTCACGTGAAACATCACAGGAGGAATACGATTGGGTATATGACTGCCGTCACTGAGTGTTTCACGTGAAACATTGTATTGCTGCTTGTAAGCCAAGTTGCTTTGCGTTCAGTCGATGGAAGATCGCAGTGTCAGCATCCATACCTCCGGTGTGGAGCCAAGCCGAAGGTTCACGCCCTCGCAGCCGACGCCTTCCGTTGTGAGGATCGGCAGACCACTGTCTGTCCGCCAGCCGGTGAGGTATTGTCTTTCAACACGGGTCAGGGTCAGGAGGCTCCTGTCAAACAGCCGGATCTGTCCGCCGTGGGTGTGTCCAGTGAGCACCAGGTCGCACCACCTTCCGCTATCGGAGGCTTCGCTGGTCAACAGCACGGGCAGCAGTTCGGGGCTGTAGGAGATCACGATCACGCAATCACCGCGCGCGAAGCTCTGGCTGGCGGAATTGTAGTTGGTATCTCCACCGCAGACGCCGGCCAGCCACATCCTGTCATCGTCGGAGGTGATCAGCGTTCGGCTGTTGAAGAGCGGCTGCACACCGGCTTCCGTCAGCTGTTGCCGCAACAGGTCCCAGTTTTCATCCTCCGGCGCAGCGATGGCGTACTTTCCAAGGGGAGCGTCAAAGCCATATATATAATGGAAGAAACTCTGACGCAAATCGACCTGGTTCCCGGTACTTGCGCCGCCAGAGGGAGATGTGTTCAGGATATCCAGCAGGGATCGGGAGGTGTAGTCGCCACCCAGGATCAGCATATCCGGCTTGAGCGATTGCAGTTGGTCGAACAGCCTGCCCGCCCGGGCAGGGGTGTTCGCACCGCAGAGGTCGATATCGGAGGCGTAGAGTATGGTGGTTCCTTCGAAGGCGGTTGGAAGGTCTGGAATCACGACGGTCGCCTGGCGGACCCGGACGATGGAGGCGTTCACGAACGCCACCCCCGCCAGCAGGGCAAGTGCCAGCAGCAGCGCCACGAAGGCCTTCAGGGCGAGGATTCTTCCCCGGCTCAGTTTTCCGTTCTTCTTTTGACTTTTTGCCATGTCTTCCTCATATTGTCGCAAAATACGACGGTACTGCGGCGAATGAGGCCACAATATGTCCGGTCTGTGAAGAAATAGACGGAATTGTCCGCTTTTTGCCCGTTTTGTCACAGGAGCGTTGTTGAATCGCGGACTATATTCCATTATAATAGCAATGACAATGGCATACAAGGGACAATAGCCCTCCTATGCCGCGTCAAATTATAAATAAATCGGGAGGATTCCATGGAAAGGAACCGCAAGGAACGCCTTCCATGGGCAATCGCTCTGTTGATCGTCACCTTCACCATCGTGATAGCGCTGGCCGGAGGACGGATAATCAGCAATGCCACCCACCGCAGCTCCTATGACTACAAGGCCGTTCAGCTGGCCTCGAACCGGAAGCTGCAGGTCGTGGATGACGGCTTTGTGTATTACGACGGAAGCTACATTGGCGCGGTGACGACGGACGGCCGCGTCAAGTGGTCCTATCTGATCGGCACCAACGCGGATTTCGCGGCCAATGCCAACGGCGTGGCCGCGTGGGCCGGCGACATGCTGACGCTGATCGACAGCCAGACCGGCACGCCCTCCTTCAGCGGCGCGATGGAGACGGACGTACTCTCCGCCACCATCGGCAGCCGCTACACCGCCGTACTGCTGGGGCCGGAGTACAACAGCACGATTGTTCTGATGGAACAGGGCGGTCGGCGCATCAACAGCATTACGTTGAACAGCCAGACCGTGATAGAGTATGGGTTTTTCTCAAACGGGTCCCTCTTGTGGCTGATGAGCCTGGACACCAGCGGCACGGTGCCGAGCTGCACGGTAAACACCTACAAGCCCGGCAAGGAAATGGTGGGCTCTATCCACGACAACGAACAGCTGATGTACGGCGTGGTTTTCCAGTCCTCCTACTTCTGCTGCGCGGGCGACACCTACCTGAAGGTCTACGACTACACCGGCAAGGAGGACAAGTCCCGCAGGCGCAAGGTCTATGGCTGGTACATGGCCGCGCTGGATGAGAGCGTGCTGGACAACCCGTTGATGGCCTTTGTGCCCAACGCCCAGTACGATTCGGAGTCCGGCATGCAGGACGTGCGGATGATCCGCTCCGACCTGGACCAGCAGGTGCGCATGCCCTACGGCTGCCAGTCGCTGATAGCACGGAACGATCGGGTGTACGGCTTCTCCACGGAAGGCTATGTGGCCATCGCCACCCAGGGCAGCCCGAACGTGTACGCCTACGCGCTGCCGATGCTGTTCGACAAGGTCTACGGCGTCACGGCCAACAACATGGCCATACTGGGAAACGGAAACATCATCTACATCCTCAATCTTTCCTGACCGCCGCGCATAAGCCGGCAATAAATGGGAATAGATAAGGTATGTTAAACCGATCCGCTAAAGGGGGATGAAAAATGAACCTGAACCTGCTGGATATTACGATCATCGTAATTCTCGCGTTCTACCTGATATCGGGCATGTATCGCGGCTTTATCACTTCGCTGCTGAGCACGCTCGGATTTGTCGGCGCGTGGTTCGGCGCTCAGGAGCTGTATTCCAGGGTCGCCGAGCTGGCCCTGTCAAACCAGACGCTGATGGCGGTGCTCAACCAGTACCTGGAGCCGGAGAACTTCTTCAAGACCCACAGCCAGGCCATCAGCACGGTGTCGGAGGTCATCGCCGGCGGCGAAGCGGCCATACAGAACGCCGTCAACTCCCTATCGCCCCAGCTGTCCGTGTTCTCCAAGGCCTTTGAGGCAAACGTCCGGGCGCAGATGTTCCAGCGCCTGGGCATCAGCACCCTGGCCGACTACCTGGACCAGACGATCTGGCAGGCGGTGTTCAACGTCGGCGCGTTCCTGCTGTGCTTCATCGCGCTGTACGTGCTGGCCAGCCTGGTGGTGAACCTGTTGGATCACGTGATCTCCTTCCCCCTGGTGCGCGGCTTCGACTGGCTGCTGGGCGGCATCTTCGGCGTGGCCCGCGGCTTGGTGGTCGTCGTGCTGGTGCTGTTCCTGCTGCCGCCGATCGTGCAGATCGTCTCCCCTGAGTTTGCGGAGAGCCTGCGGTCGGGCTCGTCCCTGTACAGCATCGTCACGCAGATGGACTTCCTGGACGTGAACAACATCGTGACCAGCCTGGTGGGCGGTTGAGAAAACGTGACTTAACTTCGACAAAACCCCATCCGATTCCGTAAAATTGGCATCGGGTGGGAGTTTTGCGTCAGAGGATTCCAAAGGATTGTAACAAAAATATGGCTGCGCCGCGGGAGCAACCCGGGCGGCGGCATCTGAAACGGTGGCTTCACCGGGGAGGTAAAAATGTCTGTAAGCGCGATAAACAGAAGGCAATATGAGGACAGGGAAAGCGGCACCAGCGTGCCGACTTTGGTGCTGTGCGCCCTGGTCCTGTTTACCCTTGCCATATTGCTGATGTACATTTGCGTGGCGACCCCCGTAGATGGCACCAGTATGGGCGCGATCCGAAATGTAATGTGCGGCCTGGGCGGCAGCCTGCGCTTTGCGCTGCCGCTCATACTGGCCTGGGCGGGCGTGCTGTGCGTCGGCGCGGCCCGTGGCAAGGGCGTCTCCCCTGTGCGCGTCACGCTGGACGCGCTGCTGATCCTCTGTCTGTTCACGGCGGTTCAGCTGTTCTTCGTGGAGCGGATCAAGCACGACTACATGACCCTGAGCACCTTCTCCAACTTCGTGACCAAGTCCTACGGCTTCGGCAAGGGCGGCGGCGCCATCGGCGCGCTGCTGGCTTGGCCGCTGTACAACAGCCTGGGCGTGGGCGGCGGCTTCATTACCACTCTGCTGGTCTCCGTGGTGCTGCTGACTGCCACCGGCCGCGTGGGCACCGCTGTGCGCTGGTTCAGGGACCGGGCGGAGAACGCCCCTGTGGAGCGTACAAAAATCGAACGTGAGTTCGATAAAATAGAGGCAGCTCCCCGCCGCCGCGCCGCCCGGGATGCCTACGCGGAGCCCGCTCAGGCGGCTCGCGGCGCTGCGCGATCCCGCCAGCAGGCCGGCCAGAGGATGCAGACCGCCGCGCCGCGCCGGACGGACGCCCGCCGACCCCTTCGCGACCCCTCTGCAGACGAGGCTTTTGGCAGCCGTCCGGCCCGGGCCGTGAACCAGCCTGCGCGCAAGCGCGCCCCGGCGGCAGCCGTTCCGATGGAGGCGGCCGCCCCGGCGAGGCGCAAGCCCGCCGCTTCTGCGGCGCAACAGGCCCAGCCGGCAAAGCGAAAGAAGCTGTATAACGAGAAGATCGTGACAGAACAGAAGCCCGCAGTCGATCAGAACGACGCGCCGGTGGAGGCGCTGTTCGACGCAGCCGACGATTTCGACGTCCCGACGGCGGGCCTGTTGAAGAACGAGAAGGCGGATAAGAAGGCGGTTCGCAGCACCTTCAAGCCCGACCGTCCGTCCATGATGCGAAACGCCGAGATCGTGGACATCCCCGACGCGGAGCCGGAGGCAGTGCAGGCGGTCAAGCCCGAGGCGAAGATCGCGCCCGTCAAGGCCGACAAGAAGAGCAACATCAGCATCGACGATCTGAAGATCCAGCCGGAGGCCTACGAGCTGCCGGACGAGGACGAGGCTCCCTTCGACATCCCCGGCGAGAAGCCGAAGGCCGCCGCGAAGGCCGGAATTGCCGCCAAGGCGGACACCTCCGCGAAGGTCATGGAGTTCCCGAAGCTGAAGCGGGCGAAGGAAGCCCAGCCCGTCGAGGACGTGCCGGAGTACAACTATCCCCCCATCGACCTGCTGGCGCGGGGCGAGGTGGAGGACACCACCAGCCACGGACAGCGGGACATCCAGAAGGCCCAGCTGCTGGAGGACACGCTGCAGAGCTTCGGCATCTCCGCCAAGCTGACGGGCATCGCCCACGGCCCGGCGGTCACCCGATTCGAGCTGCAGCCGGCTCCCGGCGTGAAGGTGAGCCGGATCACCGCCCTGGCGGACGACATCGCCCTGAACCTGGCGGCGATGTCGGTGCGCATCGAGGCGCCCATCCCCGGCAAGGCCGCGGTGGGCGTGGAGATCCCCAACGACAAGGTGGAGATGGTCCGCCTGAGGGACGTGCTGGAGTCCAGCGAGGCCCAGCGCCATCCCAGCCGCATCGCGGTGGGCCTGGGCAAGGACAACTCGGGCCGCTACATCGTGGCGGACATCGCCAAGATGCCCCACGTGCTGATCGCCGGCCAGACCGGTTCCGGTAAGTCGGTGTGCATCAACGCCATCATCACGTCGATCCTGTTCCGCTCCTCGCCCGAAGAGGTCAAGCTGATCCTGATCGACCCGAAGATGGTGGAGCTGTCCATCTACAACAACATCCCGCACCTGGTGTGCCCGGTGGTCACCGACCCGAAGAAGGCGGCCAGCGCCCTGGATTGGGCCGTGGCGGAGATGACGAAGCGCTACAAGCTGTTCGCGGAGAGCGGCGTGCGCGATATCAAGGGCTACAACAAGAAGCTGAAGCCCGGCGAGAAGCCGATGCCCCAGATGGTCATCATCATCGACGAGCTGGCCGACCTGATGATGGTTTCCCCCGGCGAGGTCGAGGACAGCATCTGCCGCCTGGCCCAGCTGGCCCGCGCCTGCGGCATGCACCTGGTCATCGCCACCCAGCGCCCGTCGGTGAACGTCATCACCGGCATCATCAAGGCTAACATCCCCACCCGAATCGCCTTCTCTGTGGCGTCCCAGGTGGACAGCCGCACGATGATCGACCACGGCGGCGCGGAAAAGCTGCTGGGCAACGGCGATATGCTGTTCGTGCCCAACGGCATGAAGTCCATGCGCGTGCAGGGCGCCTGGGTAAGCAGTCCGGCGAGGCGGTCTACGACCCCGACATGCTGGAGCACCTGGAGAACGCCAACCGCAGCGACGCCGAGAAGGAGGAGTTCGAGGCCGAATACGACCCCAAGCTGCCTGAGGCGGTGGACATCGCCCTGGACATGGGCCAGGTTTCCATCTCGATGCTGCAGCGGAAGATGCGCATCGGCTATGCCCGCGCAGGCCGGATCATCGACGAGATGGCGCGCCGCGGCATCGTGTCCGAGGCTGATGGCTCCAAGCCCCGCGTGGTGCTGATCACCCGCGAGCAGGCGCAGCAGATGTTTGAGGAGTAAACTCAAATAGATGAGTCGGGAGGCTGTTGTATTTAGAAACTCCCGTACAAACAGAAATGCCAGGGACGTTGGAAATGCGTCCCTGGCGTTGTTTTATTGTGACTTAGTCCAGCTTCAGAATCAGCCCCAGTATGTGCTTGGCGGCGAGTTCCATCTGCTCCCGGGTCAGCACGCCCTTTTCGAGGGCGGCCAGCAGGCGCTCGGGATAGCCACAGCCCATCTTCACGTCGTTGCCCGCGGCGCACTCCTTGTAGTGCTCGCCGGCGGTCCACCAGTCGGTGGTGACCAGGCCCTCGTAGCCCCACTCGTCCCGGAGGATGCCGTTCAGCATGTCGGCATTCTCGCTGGCGCGGTGTCCGTTGATCATGTTGTAGCTGGTCATGATGCTCCAGACGTCGTAGTCCTTGACGATGATCTCGAAGGCCTTCAGGTAGATCTCGCGGATGGCGCGCTCCGAGGACCGGGAGTCCGCCTGTTTGCGGTTGGTCTCCTTGTTGTTCAGGGCGAAGTGCTTGGCGGTGGCGGCGACGCCGTTGCTCTGCACGCCGTGGATCAACGCGCCGGCCAGGCGGCCGGTCAGCAGCGGGTCCTCGGAGTAGTATTCAAAGTTGCGTCCGCACAGGGGATTGCGGTGGATGTTCACGCCGGGGGCCAGCCACGCGCCGATGTTGTTCTCTTTGACCTCGGCGCCGGCGGCGCGGCCCACGGCCTCGGTGAGCTCCGGGTCCCAGGTGCAGGCCAGCAGGCAGGCGCAGGGGAAGGCCGTGGTCTTCACGCCTACCTCCGGCAGGATGCGCAGGCCCGCGGGGCCGTCGGCGGTCATGGCGCTGGGCACACCGAAGGCGGGCAGGTTGCCATAGCCAAAGGTGTTGGCCACGCCGGCGTTGGGCTGTCCGCCCAGCAGCCAGGCCAGGTCCTCGTCGGAGAGCTGGGCGATGAAGTCCTCCAGGGACAGCCTGCCCTCGGCGACCTCGATCAGCTGGCGGTTGGGATTCGGGCGGAGGAAGTGGTCCACCGGCATCGGTCGCACCGCGGGGGACACGCATTCGCATTCCTCGTCGGTCATGCGCTCCAGGGCGTCGGCGTTGGGGTCGTTGGGGGTGGACAGGGGCAGCGCCTCATAGCTGCCGTCGGCCAGCATGCGCCGCTCCAGCTGGGTGGGAACCATGCGCGGGGAGAGCTGCTCCACCACGCGGTCCGCCTCCAGCGTCCAGGCGAAACCGGCTTCGGCGGCGGAGCGGGCGTCCGTGCCCACGAAGAAGCGGTATTCGCCGGCCTCCAGCAGCCAGGCGGACTTGCACACCTTGCCCAGGTCGTCGTAGGAGGCCATCTGGGTCACGGGGAAGCGGATCTCCACGCGCTGGGTCTCGCCGGGCTGCAGCAGGCGGGTCTTCTGCCAGCCGGCCAGCTGCCGGGCGGGCTTGCCCAGCCTGCCCTGAGGCGCGGAGAAGTACAGCTGCACGACCTCCTTGCCCGGAACGTCGCCGGCGTTGGTGACGCGGGCCTGGGCGGTGACGAGGTCGCCCTCGACACCCAGCTCCACGCCGTCGATCTCGAAGCGTGTGTAGGACAGGCCGTAGCCGAAGGGATAGTTCACCTTCTCCGCCGCGCCGGGGATGGTCTCGAAGTAGCGGTAGCCCACGTAGATGTCGTCCTCGTAGTTCACGAAGTCGTCCGACTCGTAGAAATTCGGGGAGGAGGGGTAGTCCTCCAACGTGGCGGCGAAGGTGTCCGCCAGCTTGCCCGAGGGGTTGTCCAGCCCCAGCAGCAGCTCCGCCTCGGCGGCGCCGCCCTCCAGGCCGGCCTGCCACGCCATCAGCGCGGCGTCGATGCCGGGATCGTCCTTGAACCAGGTGGTGTCGAACACGCCTCCCACGTTCAGCACGACGATCACCGTGTCAAAGGCGGCCTTGACCTTCTCCACCATGGCAGCCTCGGCGTCGGTGAGCACGAAATCGCCCTTGGGGAACAGCGTCTGGGAGAGCTCATAGCGCACGTCGCCCTTCCACACGCCCTTGTGATCCGCAATCCTGTCGAAGGCGCTCTTTCGGTCCCAGCCCTCGCTGGAGAAGCGGCTGATGGAGATCACCGCCGCGTCGGCGAAGGCCGCGGCCCGGCTGACCAGCTCGTCAGGCAGCTCCGGCTCGTCCACGATGCCGGGCTCCCGGCCCTCCGCGTAGCGGGCGGCCACGTGGGCGCGGTAGAAGTCGTCCGTCCCGGCGAACACCGTCACCCGGTCGGGATAGCGCTTCATGCCCTCGGCCAGGTTCACCACGTAGGGCGTGGTGACGTCGCCGCTGCCGCCGCCGCCCTTCACATAGTCATAGGTGCCCTTGCCGAACAGGGCCACCTTCGCGCCGCGCCGCAGCGGCAGGGCGCCGTTGTCGTTCTTCAGCAGCACCATGCCTTCCCGGGCGGCGTCGCGGCTGAGCCTGATGTGCTCGGGGCTGGCGGTCACCCGCTGGCCCTCGGGACCCAAGGGCAGGTTGGGATGATACTTAATGCGGCTCCACTTGTTCATGTGAATGCATTCCTTTCTTCTGTTTCAAAAAGCGTGGGCCGACCTGGAGCAATTGCAGGTTTGGGCGCCACGCTTTGAAGTCAGTTACATGTCCCGGATGCAGTCCCGGTTGCGAATCAGGTAGTCCGCCCCGCTGACGACCGTCAGGACCAGGGCGATGTACATCAGCACATTGGCGAAGACGACGCCCGCCCGGCCCAGCAGCGAAGCCTCGGGGCCGTTGACGGACACCAGCAGCATCAGCGCGATGGTGGCCGCCATCTGGAACACGGTCTTCAGCTTGCCCAGGGGACCGGCGGCGATCACCCGGCCGTTCTCCACCGCCACCAGGCGGAAGCCGCTGACCAGGAATTCCCGGGCCAGCATCAGTATGCACACCCAGTCGGGCATGCGGCCCTGGGCGGTCAGCACGATCAGGGCGCTCATCACCAGCAGCTTGTCGGCGATGGGGTCCATGAACTTGCCAAAGTCGGTGATCAGGTTCCGGGAACGGGCAATGTGGCCGTCCAGCGCGTCGGTGATGCAGGCCGCCGCGTAGATGGCCAGCGCCACCAGCTGCGCCCAGAGGGGTGACATCCGGGCGAAGACCACGAAAAAGGGGATCAGGCACACGCGCAGCAGCGTCAGCTTGTTGGGTAGATTCATGATTGACACTCCTTTGATATCGGCGTTACAGGATCTCGCCTTCCAGGTCGTAAGCGTCAGCGCCGGTGATGCGCACGTTCACGTACTGGCCGGGGGTCAGGTCCTCGGCGTCCAGCCAGATGCAGCCGTCGCTCTCCGGGGCCTCCAGCAGGCTGCGGCCGTAGAAGCGGCCGGATTCCTCGTCGAAGCCGTCCACCAGCACCTCGCACTCGGTGCCGACGCGGGCCTCGTTGATTTCCATGGCGATGCCCTGCTGCAGCATCATCAGCTGGTCCAGGCGGGCGGTCTTCACGTCCTCGTCGATCTGGTCCGGCATCTTGGCGGCGGCGGTGCCCTCCTCGGCAGAGTAGGTGAACGCGCCGAGCCGGTCGAAGCGGGCCTCCTTCACGAAGTCCAGCAGGGTCTGGAACTGGGCGTCCGTCTCGCCGGGGAAGCCCACGATCATCGTGGTGCGCAGTATGATGCCCCGCTTGCGGCACTCGGCGATGCGGCTCTTGATCCAGTCCGCGCTGCCCCGCCGGTTCATGCGGCGCAGCAGGTCGTCGTCGATGTGCTGCAGGGGCAGGTCCAGATAGGGGGCCACCTTGGGCAGCCGCTGGATGGTGTCCAGGAGGCGATCCTCGGTGCTGTCGGGATAGCAGTAGAGCACCCGAACCCAGTGCACGCCCTCGATGGCGCTGACTGCTTCCAGCAGCTCGGGCAGCTGGTAGTGGCCGTCGCCGAGGTCGCAGCCGTAGCGGCTGGTGTCCTGGGCGATCAGGGTCAGCTCTGTGACGCCCTGGGAGGCCAGGGTTTTGCACTCCTCCACGATGTCGTCGAAGGGGCGGGAGCTGTAGCCGCCGCGGATCAGCGGTATGGCGCAGTAGGTGCAACGGTTGTCGCAGCCGTCGGAGATCTTCACGTAGGCGCTGTAGCCGGGAGTGGTCAGCACCCGGGGGGTGTGCAGGAAGCGGGCGCCGTTGGCGGTGTAGCAGGGCTTCTCCCCCTTCTCGGAGGCCTCCATCATGTCGAACAGGCGGGCGTATTCCGCCACGCCCAGTATGCCGTCGATCTCCGGGATCTCCTCCATCAGCGCCTCGGGATAGCGCTGCGCCAGGCAGCCGGTGACGAACAGCTTCTTGTTCCCCTGCTTCTTGTACTGGGCCATCTCGAATATGGCGTCGATGGATTCCTCCTTGGCGCTCTCGATGAAACCGCAGGTGTTCACGAACAGCACGTCCGCCTCGGCGGGATCGCCGACGATCTCATAGCCCCGCTGGCGCAGCATGCCCAGCATGTTCTCACTGTCCACGCGGTTCTTCGCGCAGCCCAGGGATACCATTCCAACCTTTTTCATTGTGTTTATCTGCTCACTTTTCGGATTTGTGTATGATTGGGAAAACAGAAGTTTCCGGCCCGGCGGGCTCCAAGGGAACCCGCCGGCAACCGATTGCCGTTGAAGCAGCGGCGCGCGACGCCTGCGTCCGGCGCGTCGGCGTCATTGCTTATTCTCGCAAATCAGCCGGGCCACGGCCTCGGGGACGAAAGCGCTCACATCCCGGCCAAAGGCCAGCAGCTCCCGCACCATGCTGGAGGACAGCGTGGGCTCGTCGCCCCGCAGGTAGACGGTCTCCAGCGACGGGTTCAGCAGGTGGTTGACCCGGGCGGTGTTCTCCTCGTAGTCATAGTCGGCGGCGTTACGAAGTCCCCGCACGTACCAGCCCACTCCGTGGGCGGCGCAGTAGTCCGCCACCAGGCCGTCGTAGGTGACCACGCGAACGTTGGCAAGCCCGTCGGCCTCCACGCCGGCGCGGATCGCCGCCGCCATGGCCTCGGCGTCGAAGGCGCGGCGCTTGGCGACATTCACCCCGATCAGCACGACGACCTCGTCGAACAGCGCCGCGGCCTTGCGCACGATGTCGCGGTGGCCGTTGGTGAAGGGATCAAAGCTGCCGGCGTACAGGGCGATTCGATGGGACATGTTCCTCTCCTCCGTTTACAGCGGGTATTCCACCGGCTCCGCCCTGCGGTATTCCCAGGCGGTTTTGAAGCCGCAGGCGCGGGCCAGCTCCGCGGCCCCGGCAAAGCCGCAGTCCAGGTGGTCCCTGTCGTGGCAGTCGCTGGACAGGATCACGCGGCCGCCGCACTCCCGGACGCGCTTCAGCATGGCGGGGCCGGGAGTGGGCTGGGTCCGATAGCCCTTGGCGATGGCGCCGGTGTTGATCTCCACCAGCCTGCCGCTGCGGGCGGCCAGTTCGGCGCACTCCAGCGCGGGGCCGAGGTACCTCGGGTCGGCGTCGTCGAACAGGTCCCGGGCCTCGTTGAACTTCATGACCAGCTCGATGTGGCCCAGTATGTCGGCACTCGTGCCCTCGATGGATTCGCAGACCGTGCGGAAATAGTCCCGGCACAGGCGATAGAAGTCGCCGTCGTAGAACTCCCGCGCCGCGGCGACGAGCTTTTCCCTGGACCAGTCCACGCACCACAGTGCGCCGTCCTTCCGAACGTAGTGCACGGATTCGATGGCGTAGTCGTAAGCGTAGGGAGAGGGCGGGGAGAGCCAGTCGTGCTCGCAGCCCAGCAGGAGGTCGATCTGGCCGGCATACTTGGCCCGCAGCCGCAGGACCTCCGCGCGATACTCCGGTTCCCGGTCGAGGGGCATGGCGCTGTCGTCGTAGTCGGCGCAGCCGTGCTCGGAGAAGCCGAGGGTGTGAAAGCCCAGGGCCAGCGCGGCGCGAACCATGTCCTCGGCGGAATTGCGCCCGTCCGAGAAGGTGGTGTGGCTGTGAACGTTGCTCTTGGGCAGGTTGAGGCGCGTATTCATAGCTTCATTATAAGCGCTGCAAATGTTTGGTGTCAATAAAAAGCCGCCCCTGCGGGCGGCTTTTAACAATATCGATTACTTTTCCTCGGGCTCCATGACCACGATGGACGCGTCGGGGGCGTTCTTGGCGATGGAGGCGATGCCCTTCTTGGCGCTGGCCTTGGCCTTGTAGCCCTCGGACTTGCCGATGTTCTGGCCGTTGGCGGCCTTCAGGCGGAAGCGGAACTCGCCGCCCTTGTCCTTGTACAGCTCGTACTTCGGATGGGCGATCTTCTCATCGCGGGTCTGGTCCTCGATCAGGGAGGCAGCGTTCTTTTTAACGGAATTGATGCCGTTTTCACAGGCGGTCTGGCTGGTATACGTTTCAGAAGCGGTCAGGATGACCTCGCCATTGGAGGCCTTCAGGTTGAAGGTGAATTCCCCGTTTTTCGCGGTGGTGATGACGAACTTGCCTGCCATTGAGATGACCCCTTTCAAAAAAATTATATGTAAATCACAACTGGTTATAGTATACATGTTAACAACAGAAATGTCAATTTTAAATTCGACTATTTTAATCGAAAAAAGCTGAAAAAACTGTGATTTTGCGGCGAATTTGACAAAGAGCCGAATAAAGCCCTCCGGCGGCGCAGTGCGGAGGACCTTGTCGGGGCGCCGGAAGGCCGGGAAAACAAGGCGTTTCCCGGCCGATGCGTTTGGAAAGAAGCCGTCACAATCTATATATATTTTTGTCGCCGAAGCCCCTTGGGCAGGTGGTTTTTCAGCGTCGTCCCGGAGCGCTTGCCCCAGCCGAGGGGCATGCCCCGATGCAGAACCAGCGTCCAGCCCTTCTCCCCCGCCAGCTCGACGGTCTCCCCCCGCAGCCAGGCGCGGGCCTGGTCGTCGTCCAGTTCGGCGCACCGGTGGGCGCACTCCGGCGGGAGGGACATGGCGAGGGCGTGGTCCGGCTCGAGGTGGTTTCTGCCGATCCTCAGCAGGCACAGGCCGGGGGTGATCACCCGCAAGCCGCCCAGCGGCGGCGTCGACCGCGGCGCGCAGTAGAGCCGATCCCCCTGGATGAAGGGCGTCATCTCCGAGAGCGCCTCGGGCAGGGCGCAGACCTCCCGGGTCAACGTCTCCAGGAGCTTTGCGGCCTCCCTGTCCGCCTTCGGTGCGGGCGCGTCGAGGGGCTTTGCGCATGGGGCTTCCCCCGCCCGGCGGAGCCTGGCGACGAAGTGCCCGTCGCCGCGGACGCGGTGTGGGAACAGGCGCAGCATGCCCCCGGCGGAGGTGCCCACCCCGGGCAGCTCGAAGTCCTCGGGGTGGAAATCCGGGTGGCGCGCCAGGAAGCCCAGCACGCTCCCCTCGTTTTCCAGGTCGTTGAAGGTGCAGGTGGAGTAAACCAGCCGCCCGCCGGGCCGGAGCAGCTTCGCGGCGTGATCCAGTATTCCGGCCTGACGCTTCGCGCAGCCCTCGGGAGAGGCCGGCTTCCACTCGGTTCTCGAGTCGGGGTCCCGGCGGAACATGCCCTCGCCGGAGCACGGGGCGTCCACCAGTATGGCGTCGAAGAAGTCCCCGGGCCAGCGGGCGGAGAGCTGTTCCGGCAGCGCGCTGGTGACGACGGCGTTCATCGCTCCCATGCGCTCCAGGTTCCCGGCCAGCGCCCTGGCGCGCTGGGGCTCGGGGTCGTTGGACACCAGCAGCCCCGAATCCGCCATCGCCGCGGCGATCTGGGTGCTCTTTCCGCCGGGGGCGGCGCACAGGTCCAGCACCCGCTCGCCGGGTTGGGCATCCAGCACGGCGGCGCTGGCCATGGCGCTGGCCTCCTGGATGTAAAAGGCCCCGGCGGCGTGGGCGACGGAGCTTCCGGGCTTCACGTCCTCGCCCACCCTCAGGTAGCGGCCCAGCGCCGCCCAGGGCACGGCGTCCTCCGTAAAGGGCAGCGCGGCGGTCTCGGCGGCGGCGCGCTTGGGATTCAGCCGCAGCGCGAGGGCCGGCGGTTCCTCCAGCGCGCGCAGAAAAGCCGGGCACTCATCGCCCAGCAGCCTTTGCATGTTTTCCTGGAATTCCTCCGGCAGGGGTATCATCTTCTGTGTCACTCCAATCAAAGGGAGGGCGGTTTACAACCCGCCCTCGATCAATGCGTTCAGTTTTTCGAAGCTGCGCACCACCGGCCCGTCCCACAGGACATCCGGCAGGAACTCCGACCGGGCCATCTGCACGGCCTTCATGCCGGCCCTCGCCGCGCCCTCCAGGTTGCAGGCGCGGTCGTCCACGAACAGGCATTCCTCAGGCGTGGTGTTCAGCGCCGCGACGATGGCCGCGTACATCTTCGGGTCGGGCTTGATGGCTCCGACTTGGGTGGAGATCACTATGCCGTCGAACAGCTCGGAGATTCCGAAGGCCCTCAACACGTTCAGTATGGAGGGCATGGCGTCCGAGAGTATGCCCAGGGAATAGCGCGCCTTCCACCGGGGCAGCCAGGTCTTTACGTCGTCGAACAGTCCGTAGCGCTGCCAGTTGTCGGTGAAGTCGTCGGTCAGGCGGTTGATCTCGTCCTCGGTCATGTGCCAGTCCATGCGAAGGTCGATGGCGCGGATGTATTCCCGGCGCAGGCGGCGTTCCTCCTCGGTATCCGGCACCAGGCGGGACTCGTCCAGCCAGCCGACGGCCTCCCGATGGGCGGTCAGGTATCTGGCGGTGTGGATGTCCCTGGCCCGCGGCCCCAGGATCGGGGCGATGCCCACGGGCAGGCTCCAGTCGCCCATGCGGGGGTAGACCAGCACGCCGCCGCAGTCAAATATCAGGTGCTTCATTTCTTCTTCTCCTCTTGAAGGTTCTCGGGCGCGCCGTCGTAGAACTTGCTGCTCACCGGCAGGCGGCGCTCCTTCAGCCGATTGTTGATGATCGTGCGGACGATGGCGTAGGCCAGGGCGAACACCGGCACGCCCAAAAGCATGCCCGTGAAGCCGAACAGGCCGCCGCCGATCAGTATGGACAACATGATCCAGAACGGGGAGAGCCCGACGTAGTCGCCCAGTATGAAGGGCCCGATCAGGTTGCCGTCCAGCTGCTGCAGGATCAGTATGAACACGCCGAACCACAGGGCGCTCCAGGGGTTGACCAGCAGCAGGATCAATACGCTGGGAACGGCGCCGATGAAGGGGCCGAAGAAGGGAATCACGTTGGTGATGCCCACGATCACGCTGATCAGCAGCGGGTATTCGATGTGGAACAGCAGCATGCAGATATAGCAGATGATGCCGATGATCAGCGAATCCAGTATCTTGCCGGTGATGAAGCCTGCGAAAATCTTGTTGGCGCGGCGGGTCCAGTAGATCAGCCGCTCACAGGTGGCGGGCTTGAACACCGCGTAGCAGACCTTCTTGATCTGCGCGCAAAAGCGCTCCTTCTCCATCAGCAGGTAGAAGGCCGCGATCATGCCCACGAACAGCTGCAGCACCATGGTGTAGATGCCGCTGGAGATGGCCATCAGGTTATTCAGCAGCACGGAGGTGTAGTTCATCAGCTGGGAGACCACGTTCTCCCAGGCGATGACCAGTTGCTCGCCCTCGATGCTCAGGAATTCGTATTTCAGCAGCAGCTGGTTGATGGTCTCGGAGTTCATTGAGACGAAGTTGGCGACGTATTGCAGGATGGATTTAATGGAGGTGATCAGCTGGGGGACCAGTATGGCGAAGAAGCCGGTCAACAGCGTCAGCAGCACGATGTAGGCGATGAGCGTCGCCAAAATCCGGCTCAGCTTCGGGTGGGGCTTCTTCCTGGAAAAGGCCAGGTTGAACAGGCGATCCATCCGGTTGACGATGGGCAGCAGCAAAAACGCGATGGCAAACCCGATGAAGAAGGGCATGACGGTGTCGAGAACGTCCCCTGCGACCGTCAGAATGTTCTTCAGGTGCAGCAGGGCGATGGCCAGCGCGATGCCGGTGCAAACCACCACGATCATCGAACGTGTCCTTCCGCGCAGATCCTCGGGAATCAGCGGTTTCATGTCTTGCCTCCGTGTGTTTCTTGCAGCATTGATGCGTGTAATTCTGTCCTAACTGTATTATAGCATAACCGAGCGAATCTCTCAATAGTTGTCTACCGGCGGTCATCATTTGTCTAACTTTCTTCCTATTTATATAGACGGACGAATTGATGTTTTCCGAAGAAGGACGGTGAATGCCCGTTTAATCGTTCGGGATTTCGGCGAGAATTTCCCGCGCCTCCTGCCACAGCCGGGCAGCATCCCCATCGGCCTCGATGAATTTCCGAACATTATTTTCGGCGTCGTCAAAGCGGTCCCCGTCGAAGCAGCAGGGAACGCACAGCACTTCGCTTCGCAATGCCTGCTCCATTTGCAGCAGCGGGTCGCCCTGATTATAGCCGGAAGGTGCATCCGTGACGCTGAATGCCCCAGCCTTTCCGAGGGTGCCCTGGCACGCCGGGTCCAGCAGGTGATCCAGGAATTCCCGGCAAAGCTCCGGCCTGGGATCGCCGTCGGGCCGGTCCAGGATGGCGAGGTTCAGCACCTGGTCGGTATAGGGACAGGCGTCGGACAGAGCCCAGTCCGGACCGCGCCCCTGGTCAGCCAGGGATTGGAGCCTGCGCACCTCCCGCTGGGTGACGGTGAGGGCGGCGGCCTTGCCGTTGATGAAGCTGAGCCAGGCGTCCTCATCGTATTCGAAATCCTCCGGCAGACGGCAGGGCGGCAGTTCGCCAGGGTCAGGAGCGGGCGACGGAGACGGCATGGGCGTGGCTTCCGGGAGGAGCCCGAAATCCAGCCCGGGAAGCGCGGGCTCGGCTGTCGATCCGGGAGCCGTCGGCTTCACTTCGGAACATTGCGCCAGCAGCGCGAGATCCCAATGCCGCCAGTTCTCCGGTGGCGGTACGGCGAGAACAGCGTCGGCGTCCCGCCAGGACTGGGGCAGCGCGTCCAGCAGAGAGGCGTTGCGGGCAATGAGGTAGCCCCCGGCAGCCACCGGCACGGCAAAGGTGCCGCTTTCCCAGGTGCCTGCGTCGGAAAACGCCGGGCGAACGCCTTGAGGCGCCTCCAGCGAAGCGAGTCCCTCCGGGGTGTCCAGCAGTCCCGGGGGAAACAGCAGCATGTCCGGCGGTAATATTCCGGAGTCGAGGAAGTCGGAGAGGGCAACGGTGCTCACATATTCCGGCTGGACATAGAGGCCGGGATGGGACTTTTCAAACCCAGTGATACAGCCGTTCAGCCAGGCGGACAGGCTTCCGGAACCGGGCTGCCAGCCCTCGAAGATCCACAGGCGCAGCACGCCGCTCCAGCCGGCATACTTTTCCGCGATCAGCGGCTGGCGGTCCAGGGGAAGGATGCGCCACGCGCGCAATGCCAGGGGAATGAGCAGCAGCAGACTCAGCGCGCACAGCGCCGAACGAAGCTTGCGCATGAACAACCCTCCTATTATATATCTCCGAAAGAAACAGCTCCTGCATTTCACATAAGACTATGCAGGACTTCCTCAAAACTGCCCCGATTTGAACTTTTAAATGTTAAGAAACGGATAAATCGAAAAATTGGTATTGACAAGTCCTATACGCTTTGATATACTAACCAAGCTGTCGCGAGAACAGAGCGTTTGAGAGACAGCGGCGAACCTTGAAAACGATACAGAGAAGAGAGAGAAACGAACCTCGAGATGCGAGGATCTGCTTCGGCAGGGAGCGTCGAGAGGGGAGAAGAGCAGTCAGAA
>CADCHI010000034.1 GCA_902801165.1 uncultured Eubacteriales bacterium
GTTGGCAGCGCCTGCAAAATGCGGTCATTTACGACTGGGTAAACTCCCTTTTTTGCAGGCTTGCCGCCTTGCCTTGCAGGCTTTTTCAACGGCCTCCAGGATGTTGACTTTGTCAACATCCTGGGCCGCCCGGCTCAATGAGCCGGGAGGCTTCTTGCTCGATCAACTCCGAGGTCGCGGCGTGCCGGGAGGCACTCGGACGCTTCGCCTCCCGGCCGTGGGAAGCGGCGATTCCCCGTTCTCTCCTGTTCATCGCCTTCTTATCATTTTCGTTTCCAATCGCCTGAAAGGCTTCACGCCTGGCCGGACAGTATGGCGTCGATGCGCGTCAGTTCTTCGTCGGTCAGGAGCGCGAGCGCCGGGACGCCGACGTTCTCGAGGATTTGCTCGGGTTTGCTGGCCCCGATCAGCGCGGAGGTGACCACCGGGCGTCGCAGCACCCACTGCAGCGCCAGCTGGGCCAGCGATTCGCCGCGTTCGAGCGCCAGGGCGTTCAGCTTCGCGGCCTTTGCCACCTTCTCCGGGGTGATGGAATCGGGCTTGAGGTAGCGCGGGTCGTGGGCGGCCCGGGAGTCTGCCGGAATGCCGTGGAGGTACTTGTCGGTGAGCAGCCCGTTGGCCAGCGGCGCGAAGGCGATGCAGCCCACGCCCTCTTTCTCCAGCACCGCGTCGAGGCCGTTCTCGATGGAGCGGTTGAACAGGCTGTAGTTGGGCTGGTGGATCAGCATCGGCGTGCCCAGGGCCTTGAGGGTTTTGATGGCGGTCTCGGCCTGCTGGGGGGTGTAGTAGTTGGAGATGCCCACATACAGCGCCTTGCCGCTGCGGACGATCTGGTCCAGCGCGCCCATGGTCTCCTCGATGGGGGTGTCCGGGTCGGGGCGGTGGTGGTAGAAGATGTCCACGTAGTCCAGGTGCATGCGCCTCAGGCTCTGGTCCAGCGAGGCAATCAGGTACTTCCGGCTGCCGTGGTCGCCGTAGGGGCCGGGCCACATGTCGTAGCCCGCCTTGGTGGAGATGATCAGCTCGTCCCGGTGGGTGTGCCAGTCGCGGTCCATGTGGATGCCGAAGTTGCGCTCCGCCTCGCCGTAGGGCGGGCCGTAGTTGTTGGCCAGGTCGAAGTGGGTGATGCCGTTGTCGAAGGCCGTGCGCAGCAGGCTCTGCTGCACGCCGAAGGGCGTGATGCTGCCAAAGTTGTGCCACAGACCCAGGGAGATGGCGGGCAGCAGCAGGCCGCTTCTGCCGCAGCGGCGGTAAGCCATGCGCTCATAGCGCGATTCAGAAGGCGTATACATGGGCAAGCTCCTTTGCTTTGGTCGTTGTAGTGCCTTTTTATCGGGAACGGACTTGCGCGTCGATCTGCATCCCATATACTATGAATAACGGCGTTGGATTTCAAGCGGGATATTCGCCTATATCCCGCGGAATCGCGCGCTTGGGATGGAAAACCCTGAATAATAGGTCTTTTGCCCTTTGGCTGCAGGCCTCGGCCTGCTGATTCCCCGGGATGTTTCTTCCATTCAAAAGCCCCCGGCAGATTATGCCGGGGGTCTGCGGTTTTGGACTTACTCGATCACGTTCTCCGTCTCGGCGTCGAACAGGTACACGCTCTCCAGCGGAATGGAGAAGGTGATGCCCACGTCGGTGTCAGGCGTGTCGTGGGAATCCACCTTCAGTATGGCCTGGGTGTTCCCGGCGGTGACGTACACATTGGTGTTGTCGCCCAGCATCTCCGTCAGCTCCACCTGGCAGGAGATGGGGTAGCCCTCGGGTGCTTCGCCCAGCACGATGGCCTCGGGGCGGAAGCCCAGCACGATTTCCTTGCCCTCGTAGCGGTCGATGCCGGCGTACTTCTTCTTCAGGTCCAATTGGTTGTTGCCGAAGGCCAGGCAGCCGTTCTTCACCGTGCCGCGCACGAAGTTCATCGGCGGCTCACCGATGAAGCCCGCCACGAACACGTTCGCCGGCTTGTAGTACAGCTCGTAGGGCGTGCCGATCTGCTGGACATAGCCGTCCTTCATTACCACGATGCGGTCCGCCAGGGTCATGGCCTCGGTCTGGTCGTGGGTGACGTAGATGGTGGTCGCGCCGGTCTCCCGGTGGATCTGGGCGATCTCATAGCGCATGGTCACGCGCTGCTTGGCGTCCAGGTTGGAAAGGGGCTCATCCATCAGGAAGATGCCCACCTTGCGGATGATGGCGCGGCCGATGGCGACGCGCTGCCGCTGGCCGCCGGAGAGCGCCCGGGGCAGTCGATCCAGGTACTCGGTGAGGCCCAGTATGCGGGCGGTGTTCTGCACCCGCTTTTCGATCACGTCTTCGTCCACGCCCTGCAGCGTCAGGCCGAAGGCGATGTTGTCGTACACCGTCATCTGGGGGTACAGCGCGTAGCTCTGGAAAACCATGGCCACTTCGCGCTCCCGGGGGCCCAACTCATTGGCGCGCTTGCCGTTGATCAGGAATTCGCCGCCCGAGATGTCCTCCAGGCCGGCGATCATGCGCAGCGTGGTCGACTTGCCGCAGCCCGAGGGCCCTACAAATACAACAAATTCACCCTTTTCAATTTCGAGATTGAAGTTGTGCACCGCATGATAGCCGTTCGGGTAAATCTTGTTGATGTTCTTCAGCGTCAAATACGCCATAACGCCGCCTCCTTGAGTGATTCATGTTCCTGATTATGCGTCCAGCCGCTTGATCTCCGTATAGCACAGCACGAAGGGCGCGACGCCCTTGGCGTCGTTCTGCACGACGGGCTCTGAGATGTAGTAAGCGTAGGTGCCGTCCCGCCGCCGGTTGTCCTCGGGTCCAAGTCCCGCCACCAGGCAGATACCGCCCAGGGTCAATTCGCCGCCTTCAAAGGACAGGCGGTGCTTCACGATGCCGTCGAAGGTCTGACGGCCCCGATCCGCGTAAACCGCGTCCAGCGCGCCCAGCCGCGCGCCCTTCAGCATGGCGTAGGCCAGCATGGCGCTGCCGCTGGATTCCAGGTAGTTGCCTGCCTCGCCGGGACGGTCGGGAACCTGGAAGTACATGGCCGTGTCCGGGTCGTGGAAGCGCCAGACGGCGTCCATCAGCTCGGCAAGGGTCTGGACGAGCTCGCCCCGGCCCGCGCCTTCGGGCACCAATTCGATGAGGTCCGCCAGCGCCACGGCAAACCAGCCGATGCTGCGCAGCCAGAAGCTCTTGGACAGGCCCGTGACCGGGTCGGCCCAGAAGGCGCTGCGGCTGGCGTCGTAGCCATGGTAGTACAGGCCGGTCCCCGCGTCGCGCATGTGTTCGCGCACGGTGCGCACCTGGCGCAGTATGTCGCCGTAGTCTCCGCCGCCGAAGTGGCCCTCGTACAGCGCCAGGAAGGGCAGGGCCATGTAGATGCCGTCCAGCCACACCTGGTTGGGATAGATCTGCTTGTGCCAGAAGCTGCCCTCGTGGGTGCGGGGCTGGTCGTCCAGCGCCCGCTTCAGCGTCTCCGCCGCCAGGCGGTACTTATTCTCGCCAGTGCGCTCGTACAGCGGGAACAGCACGCGGCCTTCGTTGATGTCGTCCAGCGTGTGCTTTTCGGGCTTGAAGGTGCGCACGCTGCCGTCCTCGCCCACAAAGGCGTCGATGAAGCGCCGGGAGAAGTCGAAGTAGCGCGCGTCGCCCGAGATCTTCGCCATCTCGATGAGCGCGGTGATCATGCAGCCGTCGATGTAGTTCCAGTTTGTGGGCTTGCCCTGGCGCACCTTTTCGATGTTCCAGGCCGTCCGTTCGGGGGAGGAGCGCTCGATCAGGCTGAATACATAGCGGTCGATGGCTTCGTACATGGGCATTTCCTCCGTTTATTCGGCGATGAGCTCGTCCACATTGCGGGTGACGACGCTCTCGCCGACCTGCCCCGTCACGGTCACATTCTTGAGCACCGCCCGGCGCACGTTTTCAAAGTACAGCCCCAGGCGGCAGCGCTCCGGCGCGTTCGTGAACATGGAGGGCACCGCGGGGCGGGCGTCCTCCGCAAAGTCGACGCGCACGTTCTCGAAGGTTATCTCGTCGATGGGGCGCTCCGGCAGCCCGTCGCAATAGCAGGCCGCGGCCTGGGCGTCCAGGCAATCCATGTTGGAAAAGCGGAATCGGCCCAGCCTGGGCGTGCGCTCGTCAATCGGCAGCGGCGCGCGGCCCTGCACATACTCCGAATCGCCGTCGGGGTCCACGCAGCGGTACCACATGTTCATCACGATGGGGGTCTTCACGCCCTCCATGCGGATGTTGTCAAATTCGATGCCGTCGATGTCGCAGCTTTGACCGCGGCCCCGGCGGGTCTTGATGCGTAAGCCCCGGTCCGTCTGCTTGAACAGGCACTGGCTGACGGACAGCTCCCGGATGCCGCCGGAGATCTCGCTGCCCAGCGTGACCGCTCCGTGGCCGAAGGCCATCAGGCAGTTGCGGATCGTGTGGCGGCTGGCGGCGGCGGGGCACAGCTTGTACAGGTCCAGCTTGCCGGACTTGATGGCGATGCAGTCGTCGCCCACCGAGAAGCGGCAGCCCACGATGTCCACGCCGTCGCAGCACTCCGGGTCCAGCGCGTCGGTGTTCGGGCTGTCGTGCGGCGCGGAGACCGACACGTCCAGGAAGGAAATATCCCGGCTGTAGTAGGGGTGCAGGTGCCAGGAGGGGGAGTTGGCCACGCTCACGCCGTGCAGCGTCACGCCCTCGCAGCGGTTCAGGAACATCACCCGGGGCCGGGCCACGGGATCTTCCTTGAAGGTCCGCCACCAATCGGCGTTGATGGCGTTGCCATCCAGCGTGCCCGGGCCGACGATGCGGATGTCCCGGGCGTATTCCGCGGTGATCAGCGAGGCGTACATGTCCCGGGGCAGGCCCTCAAACGCGCCGAAGTGCACCGCCTTGCCGCCGTCCAGGTCCTGCGCCATGGCGGGGAGCACGGGATAGGCGGCCTTGTCTGTCCGGCCCAGCAGCCGTGCGCCCTCCTGCAGCTCCAGGGTTATGTGGCTCTTCAGCAGGATCGGCCCGGTCAGGTAGTCGCCCTTCGGCACCACCAGCCGACCGCCCTCCGGCAGCACGCACACGGCCCGTTGGAGCGCCGCGGTGTCGTCCGTCACGCCGTCGCCCGCCGCGCCGAAGTCCCTTGCGCTGATGGCGCAGGTCTCCGCTGCCGTGTGCAGGGCGAGGGTCGCCTCCGAGCCGTCCATGCGCAGGGTCACGGCATAGTCGGCGTCCGGCGCGAGACCGAACAGCGAGAACACGTTCCGGTCGTCCTCCAGCACCGGCTCGCCGTTCAGCAGCACGGCGTAGGGCGCGGGGGAATGGAAGGGGGCGCGGTTGTCCAGCTCAAAGCAGGCCGAGGTGGCGCCGATGTAGATATCGTGAAACACGATGGATTCAATCTCCCTTTGCGCCTGCGCTGCGCTTGGCATCCGCCAGCACCTGCTTCGCAGTGCGCTTGATTTTGATGAGCAGCGTGTCCCACGCTGCGGTGAATACGCCGAACAGTATCGGGCCCACGCCCAGCGGCGTGCCGCCGGCAGTGCCCAGCCCCAGCAGGACGGCGTTGACGACGTTGTAGGTCGTCACGACCAGGAACAGCAGCAGGTATGCGTACAGCACGTTCAGCGGCAGGGTATACAGCCCCTTGCCGGGGAACATCATCCAACGATCGTTCGCGCCGGGGGTCTTGGCATAGAAGCGGTACAGGTTGTTGGTCAGCAGGTCCGTCACCGCGCCCAGGGCCAGCCCCAGCACGACCAGCTGGTCCAGCCAGTGGTTCAGCGTGGTGCCCAGCCCCCACAGGAAGAAGAAGCAGGTCGCCCCGGCGAACCAGGCCTTGATCAGCAGCGCCTTCGCCGCGTCCGAGAGCTTCAGCTTCGGGCCGGAGCGGTACTTGCGCAGCTCCGCCTCGCTGACCTTCGGGGAGTTGGAGACGTCCGCATTCACGAGGTCGTCCACGGCCTTCAGGTTCAGCTTGTAGTAATCCGCCGCGGATTTCCGGGGCTCCTGGGGCGCGCCTTTCTTGTTTCGTGCCATGGCTTGTCGCGCAGCTTACGCGTCCTCGCCGCTGATGTCGATCGCCGCCATGCCGCCGTTGTCGGCCACATCCACGTTGGTGTTGATCTTCTTGAGCAGCTTGGAGTACACCGGCAGCAGCACCACCAGCGCCACGCCGATGATCAGGATCACCCGATGCACGGTCAGCATGTGGACCGCCGCGCTGATGTAGCTCTTGTCCGCGCTCACGGTGATGGGGTTCACCTCGCGGGTCAGCGCTTCGGTGATGCGGCCCTGGTAGAAGATGCCCGCATAGATGATGATGCCCACCAGCACGAACATCAGCGCCAGCATGGGAACGTTCACCTTCTTGCGATGGGGGAAGGCGTTCATGAAGCACACCATCAGCAGTATCGAGAACAGCATGGTGGCAAAGCCCGCCAGGCCCATGCCCGGCAGGTTGATGTAGGCCGTGGTGTCGGAGATCTTCGTCAGGTTCAGGGAATAGTACAAGAAGGCCAGCGCGAACGCGAGCAGGGCGATGGTCTGGGGCTTGCGCTTCAGCGCCACGACGCGCTTGCGGATAAACTCTTTAATGCCCTTCGGCTGGTATGCCATGACTCATCGATCCCCTTTCCTGATGGCGTTGGTGGTTTCCTTGTCGAAGAAGTGCTTGCGCTTGAAGCCCAGCTGCACGATGTCTCCGTTCCTGTAGTTGCTCCAGCCGCGCAGCTTGGCGGTGATGCGCAGGTTATCGCCCATGTGGCCGTGGACCAGCGTGTTCATGCCCAGGTTTTCGTTGCTGAACACCTTTACGGCCAGGCTGCCGCCCTCGGCGATGTCCTCAGGCCGCACGCCCAGCGTGATCTCCTTGCGGTTGTAGTTTGCCAGGGTGGCCTTCTCCTCGTCGGAGAGCTGTACCTCGAAGCCCTTGCCCCGCAGCGCGCCGTCCTGGAAGGTGACGTCGAAGAAGTTCATCGGCGGCAGCCCTATGAAGCCGGCCACGAAGGTGTTGTTCGGGGAATCGTACAGCTCCAGGGGCGTGCCGATCTGCTGCACGTGGCCCATGGACATGCACACGATGCGGTCCGCCAGAGTCAGTGCCTCGGTCTGGTCGTGGGTGACGTACATCATCGTGGCGTTCAGACGCTTGTGCAGCAGCAGGATCTCCCGCCGGGTGGCGCCGCGCAGCTTGGCGTCCAGGTTGGAAAGGGGCTCGTCGAACAGGAACACCTTGGGGTTCCTGACGATGGAGCGGCCCATGGCCACGCGCTGGCGCTGGCCGCCGGACAGCTGCGAGGGCTTCTTGTTCAGCTGGCTGGTGAGGCCGAGGATCTCCGCCGCGGCGAGGACCTTCTTGTGGATGACGTTCGGGTCTTCCTTGCGCAGCACCAGCGAAAACGCCATGTTCTCATAGATGGTCATGTGGCCGTACAGGGCGTAGTTCTGGAACACCATGGCCATGTCGCGGTCCTTGGCCGGCACGCGGGTGATGTCCCGCCCGTCCAGCAGCAGGTTGCCGTTGGATATGTCCTCCAGGCCTGCCACCATGCGCAGCGTGGTGGATTTGCCGCAGCCGGAGGGACCGACCAGCACGATCAGCTCGCCATCCTTGATGTCGATGTTGAAATCGTACACGGCCTGCACGTTGTTGTCGTAGATTTTATCGATGTGATGTAAGCTCAGCTCTGCCATCGTGCGCCCTCCTTATGCCCCTTGACCTTCAAGACTGGCGATGTGCGCCTTCAGGGCGCGGCTCTTGACCAGGTTTACCGCCGCCGCCGCGAACAGGCAGGCAGCCGACGCGATGAGGTAGATGACGACCCGGGTGAACTGCCCGTCGCTCATGGCCAGCAGCTCCGCGCCGCCGATCTTGACCGTGGTGGCGTGGGCGGGGATGGGCAATATGAATATCCTTGCGATCTGGATGATGCCGAGCACGCAGAGCACGTAGGAGAAGCCCTGCTTATAGTTCTTCACACCCTCGGAGGACAGGAAGGCCGCCAGCATGAACACCAGGTTGTAGAGGATCGAGGCGCCCATGATCAGGGTGTAGTAATAATCAACGTTGGTTTTATAGAGGCTGACGAAGTACAGCACGTCGAACACGATGGCCAGTATCGCCAGGCGGGAGGACGTGGTGTTCTTCGTAAAGCGCATGCGGTCGAGCCGAACGGATTGTTCATTCATCATGCCGACACCGCCTTTCCAGCTTCAATCAGTTTTCTCTCGTTCTTCATCAGCTGCGCCTTCCACACCGCGCAGATGACCAGCAGCACCGCCGCGATCAGCGCGAAGGCGAACACGCCCAGGTGGGCGTCGAACCAGAAGGTCGAATCGGTGAAGGTGCCCGCCCGGGAAAGGCGGCGCTCCAGCTGTTCGAAATCCACGGTGGTCAGGTACTGTACCTTGAAGGCCGCGATCTGGCCGTGGGCCCAGAGGGCGGCGGCAACGTTGGCCACGACGTTGATGGCGATGGCCACGTAGTTGCCGATGTAGTATTTCCTGCGGGAATGGGTGTTTGTGACAAACAGCAGGCAAGCCGCAAGCAGCAGCCCGATGGCCACGCGCAGGAACGCGCGGTTGAAGCCCTGCATGTCATAGTAGATCATGGCGCCGGCAACCTTGACCGAGGACGGGTCGTCGGGCATCGGAACCATGGTGTACAGCATGTCGTACAGGTCCGTCATCATGCCCAGCACGTACAAAAACACCAGCGCGCCGGCCGCGATGGCAAGAAAGCACGCGATGCGCTGTAGCTTTATCTGTTTCTTATACATGTCGAACTTCCCCCGATCAAATAAGTATGGGAATTGAGAGTGGAGAGCCGGGAGCGGAGCCCGGGCGGGAAATCCCCCCAGGGATTTCCCGCTCCCGCTCTCCTGCCTTTGGTTTGAAATTACAGGCTGTTGTAGTAGTCCAGCAGGCGGAGCCAGGCGTCGCCCTTCAGCAGCAGGTAATCGAAGCCGGCCCAAGCGCCGTCCACGGTCTCAGCCGCCTCTTCGGGGCTGGTCATGCCGTCCAGGGTGAAGCCGTTCACGATGATGTCCACGAAGGCGTTCTCGCCGTCCTTGCTCAGGGAGAACTTGCCGTTGCTGGTCAGCTCGGTGTAGCTGTTCAGCTCGTCGTTTTCAACCTTGGTGTTGGGCAGCACGGTGGGCACGGAGGTGTACCAGGGATTCTCGGAGATGGCCAGCTCGGGGTGCTTGATGGTGCCCAGGCCGATGGCCGTGGAGATGTGGGCCGCGCCCTCCTTGCCGACCTCGTGGGTGCACTGATACTCGAAGGCCTGGCTCTTGACGAAGGACAGGGTGGAGCCCAGGTACATGCGGGCGTAGTTGGTGTAGTTGCCGTTGGCCTTCTCCCACAGCTCGGCGTAGGTGGCGTCGGCGATGACCGGCATCTCCTTGCCGTTGAACACGAAGGTCTCGTAGGAGCCGTCGTCCTTGGTCTTGATGAAGGCGTCGGGGCCGTAGCTCATCAGGATCTGGCCCTTTTCGGAGTAGGCGTAGTCGATCAGGGACAGCGCGGCGTCCAGCTTGGCGGGGTCGGATTCGACGCCGGCCTTGGAGATGGCCCAGCCGTCGGTCTTGACGGAGCGCCAGGACTCGGTGAAGCGCATGTACACGCCGTTCTCGTCGGTGCCGTCGTACCAGCGGGCCACGGGGGGCATGACCGCCATGTACTTCTCGCCTTCCTGCAGCTTGGTGGCGTTCATGATGGTCTGGGTCTGGTTGTAGTCATAGCTCATGAAGCCCAGGTCGTTCTCCAGGTAGGTGCCGCTGTTCTCCTCGGAGGCATCCAGGAACGCCTTGGAGATCAGGCCCTCCTGCGCCATGGCGTTCATGCGGCCCATGGCCTCGTAGGCAGCGACCTCAGCGCGGGCATCGTGCAGCTCGTCGTCAGCGCCGACATACAGGTAGTCCTGGCGGGACTCCATGCCGCGCACGCCGAACAGGTGGCCGGCCAGGCGGATCATATCCACGCGGCGCTGGTTGTTGGCCTCCTCGCGGGTGAACAGGCCCTGCACGGAATCGGTGCCGTTGAGGGTCTGGGGGTTGGCAACCACGCAGCGCAGCAGGGCGACCAACTCGTCGGCATCCCACGCAGCGTTCTGGCCGATGAACAGGTTGGAGCGCTCGGTGCCGTAGTATCCGCCATAGGCGGCATCGATGTAGGCGCGCAGCATGTTGACGGCCTCGACGCCGTTCATGGCGCCCTTCTCGTTCATGACGGCCACGATGTTGCCCGCGGCGTCATAGTTCTTGGTGACGATCTCGGTGGCAGTGCCATCGGCGGTCACGGTCTCGATCTCCACGGTGCCGGAAGTGGGCATGTAGGGCTCATAGACCGCGGCGGCCAGGTCGTTGCAGGCGTCGGCGGCGAACTCGCCCTCGCCGTCCAGCAGCTTCTGCACCCAGTCCACGCGCATCAGGGGCATGCGCTCGATGTCGTTGACACCGTCGAAGTAGGGGCTGAAGTAGATGGCACCGGTGGAGGTGTTGCCGGTGATGGACAGGCGCACGATGGGGTTGGCATCCAGGTAGGCCTGGAAGTTGGGCAGCTTGTCCATGTGCTCGGCCAGGTTGACCAGGCTGCCGGCCTCGCCGTACTCAGACAGCGTGGCGGCGGTGCCGCTGATCATGTCGACCTCGTTCAGGCGGTCCTTCCAGAACTCGAACTCCTTGTTGGCGCTGTTGCCCTGGTACTTGTCCTCGAACTTGATGCCGAGGATGTTCTCCAGCTCCACCCAGGTGGGCTTCAGGTCGCCGGTGTTGTAGGTGTTGCCGTCGGCCAGCGTCACGCCGCTGCCCGCCGTCTCGGCGTCAAAGGCGATGCCGGTCTTGGTGCTGTTGTAGCCGGTGGCCATGCGCAGCACCGTGCCCTCAGCCATCGCGGCGCTGCACAGCAGCATCGCCAGGACCAGCAGGATCGAAAGCAGTTTCTTCATGAATGTTTTTCCTCCTTAAATGGATTATTCCTTTACACCGCCGGCGTTGGTGCCTTTGGCAAAGTACTTCTGGATAAAGGGGTAGATGATCAGGATCGGCACGATGGAGCACACGATCAGCGCGTAGATCACGGAATCCGAGGCGTAGACCTCGTTCCAACCCGCCATGGTTTCGGAGTTGGTGTAATCCTCCAGCGTCAGTCGAATGAAGACCTGAAGGGGATGCTCGTGGGAGTTGGAGATCATCTGGCGCGCCCAGAAATAGCCGTTCCAGCGGGAGATGGCGAAGAACAGCGCCACGGTGGCGATGGTCGACTTCGACATCGGTATGAACACCTTGGACAGCACGCCGAACTCGGTGGCGCCGTCCACGATGGCGGCCTCCTCGATCTCGCTGGGCACGTTTTCAAAGGCGTTGCGCAGCAGGATGATGTTCATGGCCGCCATGCCCATGGCGATGACCACCAGCCACTTGTCGTCCATGATGCCCACGGAGTTGAACACCTTCTTGGTGGCCAGGTAGTTCAGGTACTGGGGCACGATGCCGGCGGAGAACCACATGGTGAACACCAGGTAGAAGTTGAAGAACTTGCGGAACAGCAGCCGCTTCTTGGACAGCGCGTAGGCGCCCAGAATGGCCACGCCCAGGGCCCACAGCGTGCCGTACACCGTCAAAAACAGCGTGTTGGAATAGGAATTCCAGAACATGTTGTCGTTGAACATGCGGCGGAAGGCGTCAAACTGCACGTCCTTGGGGAAGAGCACCACCTCGCCGTAGTCCACCGCGTGGCGGCCGCTGATGGAGGCCGACACCGCGTACACGAACGGGTACAGGCAGCCCAGGGCGAACACCGTCAAAAGCGTGTAGGCGATGATCTTGAAGATCAGCTCAGAGGCTTCCAGTTTTCTTTTCATGCCCAGCCCTCCTTAGTACAGCGACACGTTGCTCGCCTTGCGGGCCACCGTGTTCGCGCCGATGACCAGCAGCATGCCCACCACGTTGTTCATCATCTCCGCCGCGGAGGCGATGCCCTTCTGGGCGCCTGCCAGGCCGTAGCGCTGGGCGAAGGTGGAGACCACGTCGGCGGTCACGTAGGTGTTGTTGTTGTACAACAGCAGAACCTTTTCGTAGCCGATGTTCAAAAGCGAACCTATGCGCATGATCAGCATGATGACGATGGTGGAGAGTATGCTGGGCAGCACCACGTAGCGCATCTGGGCCATCTTGCCCGCGCCGTCGATCTGCGCCGCCTCATAGCTGGTGGGGGAGATGGCGATGATGGCCGCGAAGAACACGATGCTGTCGTAGCCCGCCGTCTCCCAGATGCCGCTGATCTGGTAGATGCCGCGGAAGAAGTTGGGGTTGTTCAGAAGGCCCGAGTTGGCCATCTCGTTGGAGATCAGGCCGATGCGCGCCAGGAAGCGGGACACGATGCCCGCGCCGCTGGTCAGCGAGCCCTGCTTCACCAGCATCATCACCAGCGAGGTCATGACGACGGTGGACATGAACTTGGGCAGGTAAGTGAGCACCTGGTACACGCTGCGCGCGATGTTGGAGCGCACCTCATTGAAGAACAGCGCCAGTATGATCGGCATGGGGAAGCCGAACAGCAGGCCGTAGAAGCTCAGCAGGAAGGTGTTCCTCAACGCGCGCCAGAACTCCAGGGACAGGCCGCCGGTGCCGCCGCCGACCAGGAGCGTCTTGAAGTAGGAGAAGCCGGCAAAGTACTGCTCGGACACCGACTTGACCTGGTCGCCCACCTTGAACGCGCCCAGCAGCTCGTACATGGGCAGGTAGCGCCAGAACAGGAAGACCAGGATCGTGGGCAGCAGCATCAAGTACAGACGCCAGTCCTTGAGGATCGTGCGCCCCACGTGCAGCCAGTAGTGCTTTTCCACATCGTCGCGCACCATCTGTTCGGGGCTTTCGCGATAAGTGCCGCTGGCCTGATCGTAAATCAGAAAATCCGCTCCCTTATCTCTCATAAAATCCTCCTCTTTCCTCTTCTTCCTGCCGGTTAAGCCTTTGCAGGTAGTGATTCTGTTCCTCAAACATGCCGTCCAGCCGACGGACGATCCAGACCAGCACCAGCGTGAACAGCAGCGTGATCGCGTCGGTGGTGAAAAAGCCCAGCGCCGCCGCGACCGGTGAACCCAGGATCACGGAGACGACGGCCCGGCCCAACTGCATCAGGAGCGTGACGCACAGCCCCAGCAGCAGGGATTTGCCCACGCTCTGGCGGATGCCCTCCGGGGAAAGCGCCTTGATCAGCGCCAGCGCCAAAAGTGAAAACAGGTTGCCCAGGATGTACACGGCGAAATGACCGGCGCGCGCCCCGGACACCAGGCAGAACACCGCGCCGCCCAGCGCGGCGTGCAGGCCTGCCCAGGGCCCCCAGCGCATCAGCACGATGGCCGTGATCGCGGGCGTCACCGACACGGTGTAGGGCTCGTTGGGGAACCAGCGGCGGGCGGCGACCGCCACCAGCGATTCGAATACCGCCAGCATGAGGGCGAACATTCCCAGGTCCATCGCCCGGTATTGCCCGATCGTCCGCTGTGGCCTCAAGCGCTCACCTCCAGCCGGTGCTTCCCGGCGGCATGACAACAATCATTTGGTTCATTGCAAAAGATGATAGCTGTATTTAACAGGATTATAGCATTAACAGGACGTTGTGTCAATAATTCGCCACTCTTGTTAAATAAAATAATGGTGTTAGTCAGGAAATAGGGTGATAAGTCGGTCGAGGGAGTTCTTTTGGACAGTAAGAGTAGTACAATGGGATTATCAAGAGAGGAGATAATCCAAATGACTACTGACAATCGGTTGAAGTTGACACATCTGATCAAGAAACTGACAGACGAATCGGTGGAACAGTTGCTGGAAACGGCCAGCAAGCTGTTTGCAGCGAGTACAACCGCCCATCGGCCAGACTGCCCTTACTGCCAAAGCGGCAGCATCGTTAAGAACGGTCATAAATGCGGCAAGCAGGAGTATCGGTGCAAGGAATGCAGGAAAACCTTTGTGTCGACGACCAACACCCTGATGTCGAACTCGCATCAGCCGAGCGAGACATGGGAGGAGTTGATTCAGGACACGATTTCGGGGGAGTCCATCAGCTATTCAGCCAAGCGACTGAGTATATCGCACGATTGCGCGTTTCACATGAGGCACAAGTTCCTGATGTCCCTGGAAGACGTGCAAACCGAATACACAGTAAAACTCGGCGGCGTTTCCGAACTGGACGAGACCTTCGTTCTGGATTCCTACAAGGGCAAGAAATTGCCGGAGAACGTCAACCGAAAGCCGCGCAAGCACGGTGAAAGCGCCCAGAAAGCCGGACTTTCCAAGGAATATGTCTGCATCTGCACCGGAATCGAACGCAAAGGCGCCGCTATGGCACTGACGGTCAACCGTGCGAAGCCCTCCTCTCAGGAATTACAGGACGTATTCAGCGAACACGTTTCCTGCGATACTTTAGCGTTGTGCGACGGTCTGCGTGGCTATGCCACGCTGGAAAAGACCACGGGTTGCAGCGTCAAAAACGTCCTGACCGAGCAGAACCACAGCTTCTTCAACCTCAACACTGTCAATAGTTTCCATTCCTTCATCAAGAGAAGGTATGCCTTCTATCGTGGCGTAGCAACCAAATACCTGAACCGCTATAATGCACTGTTCGGGTTTGCCTTCCGCCAGATTGACGGTGCGTTCACCCGGTTGAAAAGCCTGCTGCTCAACGTTTCCATTGTCGACCGTTTCTACTCCATCAGGAATACCGTCTCCTCTGGTCTTTTGGCCTTGTAAGACGGCTTGGGCTTCATCACCCCATTTCCTGACTAACACCATACAGGAACGAACGACGGCGCTGGATCGCGGGGATAATCGGTGGCGGACAGGGGTAATGATGTGAAAGATTTGGTTGAAGCAAAGGAAAGGATACTCGGGAAGCTGCGCGACCTCGGCGCGGACTGCGCGGGCGTCGCCGCGGTGGACAGCCTGCGAAACGGGCCCTCCGAGCGCCTCTTTCCCAGGATGAAGGACCACAGCCGGGACCATTTCGCTGAGGAGATCACCACGGGCCTGCCCCACGGCAGTGTGTTCTGGGAGGACGACGCCCGCTCGGTGATCGTCTACGCCGTGGCGCATCCCGCCGACAGGCCGGAGATGGACTGGTGGTGCGGCGAGATCGACCCGCCGGGCAACAAGCGCCTGCTGAGCATCTCCCGGGAATTCAAGCGCTGGATGGCGGAGGCCTTTCCGGAGGTCCACGTCTATCCCAAGCGCTACCACGTGGAGCGCGGCGGGGTTTACCTCAAGGAGGCGGCGATCCAGGCGGGGCTGGGGTGCATCGGCCGGAACAACCTGCTGGTGACGCCGGAATACGGCCCCCGGGTGCGGCTGCGCGCCGTGACGCTGAGCCTGGAGCTGCCGCCCACGGGCCCCATCGACTTCGACCCCTGCGCCGGCTGCGACGCGCCGTGCCTCGCGCACTGTCCGCAGAGGGCGTTCGACGAGGTGATTTACACCCCTGAGGAGACCGGGATCGAGTTCCTGCCCGGGCGGGACGGCAGCTATTACCGCGCCGCCTGCAACGAACAGATGCTCAAGAACGAGGCCGAGGCCCAGGAGGGCCTCATGCCCGAGGTGTGCGACCACCCGGAGAAGATCATCAAGTATTGCAGGAACTGCGAGCTGTTCTGTAAGGTGGGGAGGTAGTCAATTGGAATTTGCGGAACAAATTCCAATTTAAGGCAACAGGCAACAGCCAATAGGCATTAGAGTCTGTTTCTAAAATGCCAGAAGCGCATTTTCGGCGTATTTGACTGCATTTCTGCGTTGATTTCCCTTGATTTACCGCCAGTAAACCCGCGGACATTTAGAAACACACTCTAGTCAAAATGTGGCTGCCGCTCTTTATCGCTGGGTTGGTTGAAAACGCGGAAGCGGCATTCTGACTAATGCCTGTTGCCTAATGCCTGTTGCCTCGATGTATTTCAATAGATCGATCACACCAACAACACGAAGGAGAGATACCATGGAAGCGATCACCAATTTCCTGTACTGGCTGGACGATCTACTGTGGGGCAACGCCATGACGGTGGTTGTCGTCGGCACGGGCATACTGCTGTCCATCCGATTCGCCTTTGCCTACCAGCGGAAGATCGGGTTCAACTTCAAGAACACCTTCGCCAAGATGTTCGACAAGGGCGAGGGCGAGGGCACGATTTCCGGCTTCCAGGCGGCGTGCACGGCCCTGGCCAACACCATCGGCACCGGCAACATCTCCGGCGTGGCCACGGCCATCGTGTCCGGCGGCCCCGGCGCGCTGGTGTGGATGTGGGTGTCGGCCTTCTTCGGCATGTCCACCAAGGCCTGCGAGATCATCATCGGCCAGCGCTACCGCGAGCACTACAAGAAGTCCATGGACGAGTACGTCTGCGACCGCTCCTTCGTGATGAAGAACGCCTTCGGCTAGAAGAAAGGCGCGGTGGTGCTGGCGTTCTTTTGCTTCATATTCGGGCCCTGGACCTGCTGCGTGCAGACCGAGGCCGTGACGAGCTCCCTGAACCAGGCCTTCGGCATCCCCAGCCTCGTGTCCGTGTCCGTGCTGGGCGTCACCTGCCTGGTGACCATCTGGGGCGGCCTGAAGCGCATCTCCGCGGTCATGTCCAAGGCGGTTCCGATCATGGCGGTGCTGTACGTCATCATGGGCCTGGGCGTGGTCATCATCAACTTCCGGGCCATCCCCTCTGTGATCGCGCTGATCTTCAAGTCCGCGTTTTCCCCGGCGGCAGCGGCGGGCGGCTTCGCCGGCGCGACGGTCCGCGACGCCATACAGTACGGCGTTGCCCGCGGCATGTACTCCAACGACGCCGGTACCGGCTACGGCATGATCGCCCACGCCAGCGCCAAGACCGACCACCCCGTGCGCCAGTCCCTGTGGGGATGGGGCGAGGTGTTCCTGGACACCATGATCGTGTGCTCCATCACCGCCTTCACCATCATCATGACCGGCTCCTACATGGCCTCCGACGCCACCTCCGGCGCGCTGACCACCTTCGCCTTCACCAGCGCCTACGGCAAAATCGGCGGCCAGCTGACCGCCATCGCCATCGCGGTGTTCGCCTGGACCACCATCATCGGCATGTACTACACCTGCGAGAAGTCCGTCAACTACGCCTTCGGCGACACCGAGACCAACAAGAGGATGATGCCGCTGTACATGATCTACTACATGCTGCCCTGCGTGATCTTCTACAACATCCAGGCGGATGTGCTCTGGGCCTTCACGGACATCATCTCGGCGGCCTACGTGATCATCACGCTGTTCTTTCATCTACGCCAAGCACAAGGAGATCTTCCGGCTGTTCGACGACTTCTGGAAGCGGTTCATCCCGGCCAAGCAGCGGGGCGAGAATCCTCCGAACGTGTCCTTTGACTGCGCCAGGGATCGGGATTGACGCGCCCGTGCCGCTGGCATCGGCAGTCAACTGCCGATGATTCCGCCGCATCCAGGGCAAACCGTTCCAACACAGAAGAATATATGAAGAAACCGCGGGACGCCTTATAGGGCATTCCCGCGGTTTTTGAATGGCGCGTAATCGGGGAAGCGGAATGCTTTCCGCTATAATGGCTGCTGTTTCTGTCGGCGCTCAGTCAGTGATGGCCTGCCGGCGGATCTCCTGGGCCCACTGAGCGGTGTACTCCGGCGTCAGGTGTTCGCCGTCGGCGCTGACATCTGCCAGAAGGTAGCCGTCCTCGCCGCAGAAGGGGGCGTTGCAATCCACGTAGAACAGCCCCTCGGTGTCCTCGGCCAGCTGGCGCAGGCCGTCGTTCACGGCCTCGAGGTTCTCCACCGAGTAATAGCTGTACTTTGCTCCCACGCGGGCGCTGGCGTGCATGATGCCGTGGAGGATCATCCGCGCCTTCGGCTGGGCCTTGTGCACCCGGGCGATCACATAGCGGAACTGGTCCATCAGGCTCTCGAAGGGATAGCCCGCCTCGTTGTAGCCCAGCAGGATGTAGATCTGGTCGTACTTGTGGGAGGCGAGCACCTTGTCCAGGCTTGCGTTCTTGAAGTCGGCGTCCGAGGCCTTCTTGTCGAAGATGTTGTACACGCTGAAGTTGGTGCCGCAGAAGTACTGGGCCTGGCCCAGGCGGCCCCACATGCGCATGCCGTCGGTCTTGGAATCGCCGATGAACAGCGTGTGGTCAAAGAAACTCTCAGGGAACTCGGTGGGGGCGGGAACCTCCGTGGGTTCCGGCGTGGGTTCCGGGGTGGGTGCCTCGGTGGGAATCGCGGTCGGCGCTTCGGTGGGAAGCTCAGTGGGCGCGGCGGTGACTGCCGGCTCGGCGATTGTGGCTGCTTCAGACTCTGCGGTCGATGCCTCGGAGAACACTACGACTGCCGCCGGTTCGGGTGTCGATGCTTCAGGGGGCGCGGCAGAAATCGCAGGCGCGGCGGTGGTCTCCGGTTCAGTGGCGGGCGCTTCGGTGGGAACGGCGGTGGCCGTCTGGGCCTGCTGGGCCGCTTCCTGTTCGGCAGCCTCCCATTCCGCACGGGCCCGGGCCTCCCGCAGGGGGCCGCTGTCCTGCAGCAGCATCATGGGTATGGCGATGTCCGGCTGGCCGTCGTACTGGGGCAGGCCCTTCAGCAGCGTGCGGCGCAGCACAAAGCCGCTGCCTGCGGCCAGGACAGCCACCACCGCGATGGCGACCATGCAGGGCAGGGCGTAATAGCGTCTTTTCTTCTTCTTGCGCATTTATGTCATCCCTCTAAAAGCTGAAATACAGGAACGGGTCGCTGGCCGCCGTGGCCAGGAAGTAGATGCATACCCAGAAAAGCGCGAACAGCAGCACCCAGGCCACGGCCCTGCCGGAGAGCTTCGACCACAGCCGGGAGGGCAGCGGCGTGCTCATCACCGCGCCGATGGCCAGGTAGGGCCAGCACCAGCGCAGCGCGTCTAGCCAGTCGCCGGCGCTGTGGCCGACGCCGCCCAGGCCGACCAGGCGCAGGAAGTAGGCGCCGGCCTCCGCCGGGGTGGGGGTGATGAAGAATATCCAGGAGAGGGCGATCATCAGCGGCACGTAGATGTGGCCCAGCAGGGGGTGCCGGCGCAGAACCTTGCCGTACAGCAGGCGCTCGCCCAGGATCAGCAGGAACATCATCAGTCCCCACAGCACGTAATTCCAGCCCGCGCCGTGCCACACGCCGGTGAGCAGCCACACTGCCAGCGTGGCCAGCACCATGCGCGCGGTGCCCCTGCGGCTGCCGCCCAGGGGGATGTACACGTGGACCTTGAACCACTGGCCCAGGGTGATGTGCCAGCGCCGCCAGAACTCCGCGACGCTGGTGGCGCAGTAGGGGTGGTCGAAGTTCTCCGGCAGGCGGATGCCCAGCATCAGGCCCACGCCCACCGCCATGCGGGAATAGCCCCAGAAGTCGAAGTACAGCTGCAGCGCGTAGCCGATCATGCCGATCCAGGCCAGCTGCGGGGACACCGCCCGGACGCCCCAGGTGCGGATCTGCCCCAGCACGCCGGCCAGGTGATCCGCCACCACGACCTTGCAGGCCAGGCCCAGTATGAACGCCTCCAGGCCGTCGTCCAGCCGGCTGCGGTTGCGGCGGGGGGCGGCGACCTCCCGAAGGAGCGCCTCCGGGTCGGCCAGGGGACCGGAGATCAGCTTGGGAAACATCAGCGTGCCGGTCGCCACGCCCAGGGCGGTGGTCTCGCCGCCCCGGTAGGCGTAGGTCAAAAGGGCGATCAGCTGGAAGGTGTAGAAGCTGAGGCCCAGGGGCAGCGCCGGCGCGTCGGACTGAATCAGCCCCGCCAGCTTCACCCAGGCCAGCGGCGCGGCCGTGACCGCGACCCACAGGGCAAAGAGGCCCCGCTTGCGCAACGCCGGGCGGCGAAAGGCCGCGCAGCCCAGCGCGCCGAAGGCCGTCATGCCCGCCAGCAGGAGCAGCTGCCACAGCGCGGCCCGCGCCCCGATGGCGAAAAAGACCAGGCTGCCCGCGCACAGCAGGGGCTGGCAGAAGCGGCGCGGCGCGCGCCGATAAATGACAAGGAATATCGGGAAGAACAGGAATATGAACCCGAAGCTGTTGAACAACATGCGTTCGCAAACTCCTTTTGAAAAGCCGCCGGCGGCGTGCCGGGGACATGGGCGATGATTTGGAGTTGGCGCGGCGACGACTGTCAAAATGCCCGCCGACCCGGAAAACCATTATACCACAAATGCCGCGCCATGAACCACCTTTCATGTTGCGTTTTCTATAATATTGGTATCAGATGGGGATGCCATCAAAAACGACGCCGCCCGCGAGGGACGGCGTCGTTCTGCCATATGGGATATTGTGCGGCCAGCGCGAACGGATGCCTTCGCACAGCCGGCGGAGTATTCCTCAAGGGTCAGCCGCGGGGCGGAAGCAGCGCGGTGGCGATGTTGATGCCCTGGTCCGAGCAGCGCTCCAGGTCGGTGCACATGTCGGTGAAGATCACGCCGCCCAGGGGATCGCAGCTGTCATGCATGAGCCGGTCGACGTGGTTCTGAATGTACTCGGTCTGCATGTCGTCCACCCGCTGCTCCAGCTCCTCGGCCTTCGGCAGCAGGTCGAACCGCTCTTCCTCGAATACGACCATGGACACGTCGATGGTCTCCAGCACGGCGTCGCCCATCGTGCGGAGCTCCTGCATGGCGATCTCGCTGATGACCGCCTTCTCCTTGGTCATGCGGTCGCCGAATTCCATGATGTTTTCCGCGTGGTCGCCGATGCGCTCGAAGTTGGAAACCACCAGCACCATCCGCGAGAGCCGGAACACGTCCCGGTCCGGCAGCGCCAGCGCCCGCAGATCCACCAGCTTGTCCTCGATGGCGTGGTTCAAAAAGTCGATGGTCTCCTCCGTCTCCACGATCTTCTGGTGAAGCTCGGCATTCGTCGGATCAAAGAAGAAGTCCAGCGCGTCCGCCAGGTTGCCCCGCGCCAGCTTGCCCATGCGGTTGACCTCCAGCAGCGCCTGCTTCATGGCGACGGCGGGCACGTTCTTCTCCGCGTTGACCAGATAGACGAGCTTCTGCTCTTCCATGGCCCTCTGCTCGGAGGGCAGCGGGGGCAGCAGCTTCTGGCTCAGCTTCACGATCCAGCCCGAGAAGGGCAGCAGCGCCAGCACGGCGAAGATGGCGAACAGCGTGTGCGTGTTGGCGACCTGACGCCCGATGTCTCCGGGGGACAGGCTCTGGATGCCCGTCAGTATGGCAGGGACGAGGTTGATGACCAGGATCAGCAGCGCCGCGCGGCACAGGTTGAAGATCAGGTTGAGCAGCGCGGTGCGCTTGCCGTTGCGGTCCGTGGTCAGGGAGGCCAGCAGGTTCGGCGTCACAGAGCCGATGGCCGCGCCGATGACCAGGTAGACGCACTGGTGATACGTCAGCAGTCCCTGCATGGCGAAGGCCTGGAAGATAACGGTGGAGGAGGACGAGCTCTGCAGCAGGGCCGTGAACGCCACGCCGAACAGCACCGCCGCCGCGGGGTGGTCCAGCGCCGACAGCAGGCCGATGAATTTCGGGTCGTCCGACAGCGAGCTGATGGAGGCCTTGATCATGCCGATGCCGACGAACAGCATGCCGAAGCCCAGGATCACGCTGCCGATGTGCTTCACGACCTGCTTTTTCATGAACAGCGCCAGCACCGCGCCGATGAACAGGATCAGCGGCGCGAAGGCCGTCAGGTTGAAGGCTGTGATCTGGGCCGTCACCGTGGTACCGATGTTCGCGCCCATGATGACGCCCACGGCCTGAAACAGGTTCATGAGCCCGGAGTTCACGAAGCCGATGACCATCATGTCCGTGGCGGAGGAGCTCTGGACCAGTATCGTGATCAGTATGCCGATCAGGACCGCCATGATGCGGTTGCTGGTCACCTTCTCGAGAATCGTCCGCAAGCGGTCGCCCGCGGCGGCCTTCAGGCCTGAGGACATTACGGTCATGCCATAGAGGAAGAGCCCCAGCCCTCCCGTCATGGACAGCGCTTCATAGAGAGTCATGATGGATCCTCCGAATAAACATTGATTTGAACACTATAACCATCGCTAATGATACCAGAGAATCCGGAGACGGTCAATCGACATTCCGATGAATTGCGGGAAGAGTGTGTAAACATCGCACAGGGATTCTTAATCGGACATAATGAATGCATAAATAATTGTTATGATATGGCCAAGCGGAGCCGCCACAGAGCGCCTCCGCGGGGGTGCTATCCCGCGCAGAGGCGCTGCGGGCACGGGGTGTTCAGCGCTTTGCACAAAAGATGGTCGGCGCGTTCCTGAACGCTTCGATAGAGTCTGTTTCTGAATTCGGAAAGATGCATTTTCGGCATCTAATCCTCCATTTCTGCGTTGATTCCCCTTGATTTACCTCCAGTAAACCTGCGGAAAATCGCCTTGAAATGAATGATGATCTGCTCGAAACTGCACATCCCTCATTTTAGAAACACACTCTTGGCCTGCGGCAACAGAACCCGCCGACCCGGAAAACAATGTACAATTCAAAAAGGCGCCCCTCGCGCTATATAGCGCGATGGGGCGCCGCAGACCGCTGACAAAGCCTGCAAACGCAAGAATCTCTGCCGACGAAGAAGAACAGGCAAAGATTCTTGCTTGCTGTGTTGGCTGCGCCTGCAAAATGCGGTCACTTACGACCGGGTAAGCTCCCTTTTTTGCAGGCTTGTCGCCTTGCCATGCAGGTTTTTCAACAATCTGTCAGGATGTTGACGTTGTCAACATCCTGCGGTGGCTTACGCCTGGGGCACGGCCACCAGGAAGCACATGTCGTTCAGCTCGTCGCCCTCGAAGAAGTTGTAGAAGGTGAAGTTGTACAGGAAGCGCTCCGCGCCGTACACGCCGTAGCCGTCCTGGTTGTGGTCGGTGGTGTCATAGGGGTCCGCCACGATGATCACGTCGTCCTGGGTGGTCTCGGTGCCCATGTCGTCGTAGCCGATGATGACCTGCCAGTGGCCGCCCCAGTCGTTCCAGCCGATCATGATGGGGTTACCCGCGGCGAGGGTCTCCTTGATGTAATCAAAGGTGAAGATCTCGTACACGTCCTCGCCGGCGTCGATGGCGGAGTAGCAGTCGAAGCCGCCCACGCCGTCGAAGATGGCGACCATCTCGCTCAGGCTGGTGGCGCCGGGCTCAGCGCCCTGGGGACGCAGCTCGGCCAGGGTCTGCTCGTTGAACTCGCCCAGCTTGCCGTACCAGTTGAGCACCATCAGGGAGCTGGCCACGCCGCAGCTCCACTCGCTGGTCTGCTGGAGGGTCTGGAAGTGGGGCAGGATGGTGAGCGTGTCGGTGGATTCCATGTTGTAGAAGTCCAGCTGGTTGAAGTACAGGCTGCCGGGATGGTCGCCGTCGCGCTCGACGCTGTCCGCGCCGTCCTCGGGGCTCAGGTCCACGGCGTAGGGGATCTTCATTTCATCGGTGTAGTTGCCTTCCGCGAAGGCGCAGGCGGCCAGCATCAGGACAAGGACGAGGGCAAAGAGCTTTTTCATGGGTATCATCCTCCGTTTTGTTTTTTGTCGCAGGCTGGCTGGGTAAATAAACGGGGTGGCGTGCACAAGCACACACCACCCCAAATATCTTGCGATATTAAGAGATAAGGATAGGTTGTCAGAGTCTATACAGTAAAGGACTTACTTTTACTACTCTTATTGACCATCTCACCCGGATGTGCGCGAACTGCGCGGTGAAACTGAGCTTTTAACTCAATCAATAAAATACAGCGAAAGCTGCGTGCGAGTTTATACCCCGCATCGGCATTCGACCCCGGCTGTCCGTTCGGCCTTTGCTCCCATGGGGAGGGGTCTGTCATTTACCCGGAATGACTCTACTCATTCCTTATCTGCGACCTGTGCATTATATATCTCTGTGCTGGCGATTGTCAAGTAAAGAAATCGGGCGCGGGCGGGGCGAACGCAGGCCGACGGGGGGCCGGTGCGCGCGCTTCATTTCGTTAATTTGCGCGTCGGAAAATCGCCTTGCAGGAAAAAGGGCGGGGGACGGAGAAGAGAGTATTACCGGCATTTCGGCTTTTGCGCGGCCGCGCCATGGGGCCGCCCGAAAACTGCCCAAGGAACCCCGCCGTTTCGGCGGATAGAAAAGAGGAGGAACAAGAGAGTGAAGAAGCTGGCACTTCTGTTGACGTTGGTGTTGGCCCTGACAGCCATCGCGGGCCTGTCCCTTGCGGAAGGCGCGCCCGAGGCGGAGGCCCTCTATGAGGAAGCCTTCCCCAACTGGAACCCCGAGGCCCCGGCGCTGAACACGCTGATCGACTATGTCGAGGCCGTCACGGACCCGGATTCCCCGGACTTCATCCCGGAGATGGACCGCATCGCCACCTTCGACATGGACGGCACGCTGATGGGCGAGCTGTACCCGACCTACCTGGAGTATTACATGCTGGCCTGGCGCATCCTGGAGGACCCGACCATCGAGCCGGACGCCGCGATGCTGGAGGTGGGCCGCACCCTGCGCGACTGCGCGCTGGACAACTCCTTCCCCGAGGACATGGCCATGCAGCACGCCATCCAGGCGGCGCGGGCCTATTCGGGCATGACGCTGCGGGAGTTCGAGGACTTCGTCACGAAGATCCTGGTCCGCGAGTGCGACGGCTTCGAGGGCATGACCTACGGCGAGGCCTACTACTTGCCCATGGTGGAGGTCATCGAGTACCTCCAGGACAACGGCTTCAAGTGCTACGTCTGCTCCGGCAGCGACCGCTTCATCTGCCGCGTGTTCATCGAGGGCATGGTGGACATCCCCTATGAGCAGATCATCGGCATGGACGTGGAGCTGGAGGCCACTAACCAGGGCGACGAGGCCGGCCTGGATTACGTGTTCACCCCCGCGGACGACGTGGTGCGCACGGACCGCCTGCTGATCAAGAACCTGAAGACCAACAAGGTGCTCCAGATCGCCCAGGAGATCGGCCGCCAGCCGGTGCTGTCCTTCGGCAACTCCTCAGGCGACGTGAGCATGCACAACTACGTCATCCACAACAACGCCTACAAGAGCGCGGCCTTCATGCTGATCGCGGACGACGACGTGCGCGACTACGGCAGCTCCGAAAAGGGCCCGGCCCTGCGGGAGAAGTGGGAAGGCCAGGGCTTCAACGTGATCTCCATGGCCGGCGACTGGAAGACCATCTACGGCGAGGATGTCGTCAAGACCGGCGAGTTCCACTGGCTGGAGGAGCTGGCGGAGGAGCGCGTGCCCTCCGACGCCGAGGCTGAGGCCGAGGTCGAGGCGGAGGCCGGCGAGGACGTGCAGTACGTCATGTACCTCGGCACCAACGACAGGGACACCAACAAGCCCGTGTTCACCCAGGCCGAGACCATGGAGAGGGCCCGCGCCATCCTGCTCAGCCACTTCGGCGGCTACACCATCCAGGAGGCCAACGGCGGCTGGGTGGACGGCGACACCGAGTATCAGGAGTACACGCTTGTGATCTATCTGAGCGATACCGACCTCGACGCCGTGCACGCCGCGGCGGACGAGCTGATCGAGACGTTCCACCAGAGCTCCGTGCTGATCCAGGCCAACCCGACCACCACCGAGTTCTATTCCTGAATCTTCTGAATACGGACAGAACGCGCTCCCCCGACCGGGCAATCCGGCGGGGGAGCGGCGCGTGAGGGACCTATGAATCGAAAATTGAGGCTGTTTTCCCTGCTCCTTGTCTTGCTGATGGGCGCGCTGTGCGGCGTCGGCGGAGCCCGCGTGGAGGCCGCGCCAGTGCCGGAGGCGATCGTCGTCGACGGCGTCCGGCTGTCCGGCGACGCCTCGGGCTTTGTGCTGCTGAGCGAGGCGGTTCCCGACGCCATCCTGGAGATCCGGTACTATTCCACCTACAACTTCGTCGGCGACAGGATCGACGGCTACGAGGAGCCGGTGGCCCTGCTGACGAAGGAGGCGGCGACCGCCCTGCGGGAGGCCAGCGACGAGCTGGCCGGGATGGGCTACCGGCTGAAGATCTACGACGCCTACCGCCCCCAGATGGCCGTGGACCGCTTCGTGGAATGGGCGCGGGACGCCGGGGACGCGCGGATGAAGGCGTATTTCTATCCCGAGCTGGAGAAGGCCGCGCTGTTTCCTCAGGGATATATCGCGAAGCACTCCGGCCACAGCCGGGGCAGCACCGTGGACCTGACCCTGTTCGACATGGCCTCGGGGAAGGACGTGGACATGGGCGGCACCTTCGACTACTTCGGCGAGCGCAGCCACGCCGACTACCGGGGCGTGACCGACGCCCAGTACGCCAACCGCATGCTGCTGCGCGACGTGATGACGGCCCACGGCTTCAAACCCATCTCCAAGGAGTGGTGGCACTTCACGCTGCGGGACGAGCCCTATCCCGACACCTACTTCACCTTTCCGGTGAACAGCGAATCGGCGGCCCCGGCAGCCGATGGAGATGCAACGGAATTGCCCTTCGCGGAATGATGCCGCAGATGGCGGAAAGAGATTGTCTCAAAACAAACAACATTGCAGAATCCATTCGTAGGGACGGCAGAAATGCCGCTGGGAGCGGACCTTCCGCTGGGAGCGGACCTTCCGCCGCGGGCGCCAATTATGGCGCCCCTACGGTGCATTTTGAATCATCGCCCGATGATTCCTTCGCGTTTTTTTGTTTTGAGACAGTCTCTTTTTTTGCGCGCTTTCGCGGTTTTTGCGGGGCCCGGCGTCAGATTGTGTTATATCCGCTGGAAATCCTGCTGAACGGTTGCCTTTTTTGTATGAACATGCTATAATTGCAATAGATGAGCACTGATTAATTAGTCGAGACTAAAATGGCAATCGGAAGTTAATGGAATGATAATAACCGTCTCCCGGCGGGACCGGGCGATCGGATTATTGAATACGGAAGGCCGTAGAACGGGGGAGCGCCCTCTCCCGGCTTTGGCCTGCCATCAGCACACCATACGACGAGGAGGGCTTTGCCATGGCAAAACTGAATTCCGCCGCTGTCAGCAAAATCGAGGAGATCTGTCGGCGGTACACCAACGAAAAGACGCCGCTGATGATGATCCTGAGCGACATCCAGAACGAGTACGGATACATTCCCCTCGAGGTGCAGGAGATCGTCTCCCGGGAGACCGGCATCTCCGTGGCGGAGATCTACGGCGTCGTGACGTTCTACTCGTTCTTCTCCCTGACGCCGAAGGGCCGCTTTGTCATCGGCTGCTGCCTCGGCACGGCCTGCTATGTCAAGGGCGCCCAGCAGGTGATCGACAAGTTCTCCGAGGAGCTGGGCATCAAGCCCGGCCAGACCACGGACGACGGCATGTTCACGCTGGATGCCCTGCGCTGCATCGGCGCCTGCGGCATCGCCCCGGCGGTGAGCATCAACGGCAAGGTGTATCCCAAGATGACCGTCAGCCAGGTGCGCGAGATCATCGCCCAGCAGTACCTGATTGCTGAAAAGGAAAAGGCCGCGATGGGAGGTGCCAACGCATGATCAATACGGTGGAAAAGCTCAACGAGCGCATCGCCTCGTGCACCCAGTGCCTGAACGACAAGATCACCGGCGCGGACGGCAAGCGGCACATCGTGCTGTGCGGCGGTACGGGCTGTCTTTCCAACAACTCCGCGGAGATCCGCGAGCGGTTTGAGCAGGTGCTGGCCGAGAAGGGCCTGACGGAGAAGGCCACCGTGAACCAGGTGGGCTGCTTCGGCTTCTGCTCCCAGGGCCCCTTCGTGAAGATCTATCCCGAGGACACCCTGTACCGCCTGGTGAAGATCGAGGACGTCGAGGAGATCGTCAAGTCTGACATCGAGGGCGGCGTCGTGGTGGAGCGCCTGCTGTACGAGGAGCCCTCCACCGGCGAGAAGGTCTCCAAGCAGGACGAGATCAACTTCTATAAAAAGCAGCGGCGCGTGGCGCTGCACGGCTGCGGCGTCATCAACCCCGAAAACATCGAAGAGGCGCTGGGCATGGGCGCCTTCCAGGGCCTGCGGCGAGCGCTGACCATGACGCAGCAGGAGGTCATCGACGAGGTGCTGGCCTCCGGCCTGCGCGGCCGCGGCGGCGCGGGCTTCCCCACCGGCCGCAAGTGGCAGTTCGCGCTGAACTCCCAGAGCGACGAGAAGTACGTGGTCTGCAACGGCGACGAGGGCGACCCCGGCGCGTTCATGGACCGCTCCATCCTCGAGGGCAACCCCCTGGCCGTCATCGAGGGCATGGTGATCGCGGGCTACGCCATCGGCGCGCAGAACGGCTATTTCTACGTCCGCGCCGAGTATCCCATCGCCGTCAAGCGCCTGCGCATCGCCATCGCGCAGGCCAAGGAGCAGGGCCTGCTGGGCGAGCACATCCTGGGAACCGATTTCAGCTTTGACTGCCACCTTCGCCTGGGCGCCGGCGCGTTCGTCTGCGGCGAGGAGACCGCGCTCTTGAACTCCATCGAGGGCAAGCGCGGCATGCCGAGGCCCCGCCCGCCGTTCCCGGCGGTGAAGGGCCTGTGGGGCCAGCCCACCATCATCAACAACGTGGAGACCCTGGCCTGCGTGCCCACCATCCTGCGCGAGGGCGCGGAGAAGTTCGCCAGCGTCGGTACCGAGAAGTCCAAGGGCACCAAGGTGTTCGCTCTGGGCGGCAAGGTCAACAACGTGGGCCTGGTGGAGGTTCCCATGGGCACCACCCTCCGCGAGCTGATCTACGACATCGGCGGCGGCATTCCGAACGGCAAGAAGTTCAAGGCCATCCAGACCGGTGGCCCCTCCGGCGGCTGCCTGACCGAGGAATACCTGGACGAGCCCATCGACTTTGATAACCTGGTGGCGAAGGGCTCCATGATGGGCTCCGGCGGCGCCATCGTCATGGACGAGGACAACTGCATGGTGGACGTGGCCAAGTTCTACATGGAGTTCATCTGCGACGAGTCCTGCGGCAAGTGCTCCCCCTGCCGGATCGGCACCAAGCGCATGCTGGAGATCCTGACCCGCATCACCGAGGGCCGCGGCGAAATGAAGGACCTGGACGAGCTGGAGGAGCTCAGCCGCACCGTGAAGGCCAACTCCCTGTGCGCCCTGGGCCAGACCGCCGCCAACCCCATCAACTCCACGCTGGCCCACTTCCGGGATGAGTACATCGCCCACATCGTGGACAAGAAGTGTCCCGCCCACGTGTGCAAGAGCCTGATGGAGTACTGGATCGATCCGGACAAGTGCATCGGCTGCGGCATGTGCCACAGGGGCTGCCCCGTGGACTGCATCCACAAGACCGACTACGTCGCCCCGGGCCACAAGATGACATCCCTGAAGATCGACGCCTCCCAGTGCGTGAAGTGCGGTTCCTGCATCAGCGTCTGCCGGTTCGGCGCCATCGAGAAGCGCTAAAGGAGGTGCAAGGTCATGCTGAATATCAAAATCGAAGGGATTCCCTATCAGGTCGAAGAGGGCCTGACGATCCTCGAGGCCGCCAAGTCCTGCGGCTATGAGATTCCCTCCCTGTGCACCTTCAATCACGGAGAGTGCAACCAGGGCTCCTGCCGCGTGTGCCTGGTGGAGGTCAAGGGCGCCCGCGGCCTGGTGGCCAGCTGCGTGTATCCCGTGTCCGAGGGCATGGAGATCCGCATCGGCGCGCCCGCCGCGGTGGAAGCCCGCCGGCACAGCGTGGAGCTGCTGCTCTCCAACCACAACAAGAACTGCCAGCAGTGCGACAAGAACGGCCACTGCGAGCTGCTGTACGCGGCCCAGCTGGTGGGCGCGCGGGACGACGCCTTTGCCGGCAGCTATTCCGAGCGCACCGTGGACCGGGTGGCCCCCGGCATCACCCGCGACACCAGCAAGTGCATCCTCTGCGGCCGCTGCGTGGAGCGCTGCAAGAACGCCCACGGCCTGGGCATCCTGGGCTTTGAGAACCGCGGCTTCAACGTGATGGTTTCCCCGGCGGAGAACCGCAGCTTTGCCGATTCTCCCTGCATCCAGTGCGGCCAGTGCGTGAACGTCTGTCCCACCGGCGCGCTGATGGAGCACAGCGAGATCGACAAGGTGGACGCCGCCTTCAAGGCCGGCAAGCACGTGATCGCCCAGGCGGCCCCCGCCGTGCGCGCGGCGCTGGGCGAGGAGTTCGGCTATCCCATCGGCACTCCCGTCACCGGCAAGATGGCCGCGGCCATGCGCCGCCTGGGTTTCGAGCGGGTGTACGACGTGAACTTCGGCGCGGACCTGACCATCATGGAGGAGGGCACCGAGCTGCTGCACCGCCTGACCGAGGGCGGCGTGCTGCCGATGATCACCTCTTGCTCCCCCGGCTGGGTCAACTACGCCGAGTTCAACTACGGCGACCTGCTGCCGCACCTGTCCAGCTGCAAGAGCCCGCACCAGATGCAGGGCGCCATCATCAAGCACTGGTGGGCCAAGCAGAACGGCATCGATCCCAAGGACGTGTTCGTGGTGTCCGTCATGCCCTGCACCGCCAAGAAGTTTGAGAAGGAGCGGGAGCAGGAGAAGGTGGACGGCATCCCGGATGTGGACGCCGTGCTCACCACCCGCGAGCTGGCTCGCATGATCCGCCGCAACGGCCTGGTGTTCCAGCGCCTGCGCGAGGAGGATTGGGACCAGGATATCATGGGCGATTACAGCGGCGCGGGCGTCATCTTCGGCGTCACCGGCGGCGTGATGGAGGCGGCCCTGAGGACCGTGTACTTCAAGCTCACCGGCAAGGAGCACGACCCCATCGAGTTCCACGCCGTGCGCGGCCACGACGCGGGCATCCGCGAGGCCAGCATCGACATCAACGGCACCGTGGTCAACGTGGCCATCGCCTCCGGCATGAGGTCCGCCAAGGTGCTGCTGGACGAGATCCGCGCGGGCAAGAGCAAGTATCACTTCATCGAGATCATGGGATGTCCCGGCGGCTGCATCAATGGCGGCGGCCAGCCCTACGTGCGCCCCGTGTTCCTGCCCAACGAGGACATCGACATTCTGGACACCTACAAGGAGAAGCGCGCCAAGGCCCTCTACAGCGAGGACGAGCGCCAGACGGTGCGCCAGAGCCACAACAACCCGCAGATCGTCGAGCTGTACGAGAAGTTCCTCGGCGAGCCCAACTCCCACAAGGCCCACGAGCTGCTGCACACCAGCTATGCCGCCCGCGAGGGCTTCAAGCCCGTGGAGTGAGCGCCGGGAAGGACGCGGTGATTTGAAAACCGAACCCCGCAGGCCGTTTGGCCTGCGGGGCTTTTATGCGACGACAGAGGCTGTCTCAATATCATCTTGAATGTCACTCAGTGGAAGGCGCACCGGGCGGGATCGTCCTCGGGGAGCTCCGCCAGGGCGGACGCGGCGTCCTCGAACAGCATGGCCGCCGGTTCATCCCGTTCGCAGAAGGCCACGCCGAAGCGCAGCGATACCGGGACCGCGCCGTCCTCGGCCTGTGCCAGCCGGTCGTTGATCTGTTCCACCTTGCTGAGCACCAGGTCTTCATGGGAACGGTTCACCCGGGTCATCAGCACGGCGAAGCGGTCCTCGCCGATGCGGCAGATGAAGTCCACCGGGCGGAAGCAGCTGCACAGGACCTCCGACACCCGGCACATGGCATGGTCGCGGGCGTCGTCGTCCGGCTCGCCGTCGCAGCGCGATTCGGCCAGCAGCAGCGCGATGTGGCTGCTGGCCGCCTCCTCCATCAGCAGGTCGAAGGCGCGGCGGTTGTACAGGCCGGTGACCGGGTCGTGCATGACCTCGTAGCTGAACATGTCCGCGGCGCTGCGCATGCGCCGGGGCTCGGCCTTCGTCACTGCCGCCTTGGGGCCCTCGCGCATCTGGCGGATGCGGGCGGCCAGGAAGATCTCGAACTCCTCGCGGGGAACCGGCCTTGAGAAGTAGTAGCCCTGCACGATGTCGCAGCCCATGGATTTCAGCGCGAACATCTGCTCGGCGGTCTCGACGCCCTCGGCGATGGAGGGCACCATCAGCGAGTCGGCGATCTCCAGGATGACCTCCAGCATGCGGGTGTCCTTGCGGCCCCGGAAGGCGTTGCGGACGAACTGCATGTCCAGCTTCAGCGCGTCGATGGGCAGCGCGGAGATCATGTTCAGGGAGGAATAGCCGGCCCCGAAGTCGTCCATCTCCACCTTGAAGCCGGCGTCCCGCAGGCGCTTGACGGTGTCGACGATCTGGTCGGAATTCTCGGTGTAGGCGGATTCGGTGATCTCCAGCAGCATCTCATGGGGGTCCAGCTTGTGCTCGGTGATCAGGGCCTGCATGTTGGACACGAAGTCCTCGTCGTACATGTCCACCCGGGACACGTTGACGGACACGGGAACTGTGAAGCCCAGCCGTTCCTTCCAGTCCTGCATCTGTTCGGCCACCGTCCGCCAGACGTAGCTGTCCAGCTGCTGGATCAGGCCGTTGCGCTCGAACAGCGGGACGAATACGCCGGGGCTGACCATGCCCAGCTCCGGGTGCTTCCAGCGCACCAGCGCCTCGGCGCTGCTTAGCACCGGCTCGGCGGGGCGGATGTCGAACTTCGGCTGGTAGTAGACCAGGAACTGATGCTCCTTCAGGGCGTCGGGGAAGCAGTCCAGCAGGTGCTCCTCGAACAGCTCGGACTCATGCAGGTCATTGTCGTAGATGGCGATGGCCTTGGTGAAGCTGTTGCGCACCGTGTTGGCGGCCAGCTTGGCCCGGTCGAAGCGCCGCTCGATGTCGATGCCCTTGTCCACCTCGGAGTAGACGCCCATGCGCAGCCGTATGCGGGTGCGGGCATGGGCCTCGTCCGTCAGGTCGGCGCTGATGCGGTCCATCATGGCCGCGTAATCCGCCCGGTGGGGGCAGTAGATGTAATAGGTGTCCGCCTCGTGCCGGCACACGATGCCGCCGGAATCCTTGACCTCGTCCCGCGTGTGCTCGGCGATGCGCTTGAGCACCTCGTCGGAGAAAGCCTTGCCGTAGCGCTCGTTGATCATGTGGAAGTGGTTCACGTCGATCACGATGGCGTCCATGGCGACGTCCCTGTGGAAGGTGTCGTACTGCTCGGCGTAGCGGTAGAAGTATTCCTGGTTGTACAGGCCCGTCAGCTGGTCGCGCTCGGTGGAGAGGATGATGTCCCGGTCCTCGGAGAGCTCGATGGTGCGCAGCACGCGGGCTCGGATGACCTCGGGCATGGGGTAGGGCTTGGAGATGAAGTCGATGGCGCCGAAGGTCAGGCTTTCCACCTCGGCCTCCCGGTCGGAGGTCAGCACGATCACCGGCAGCCGCGCCAGCTGGAAGTCCGCCTTGATCTCCCGCAGGATGTCCATGCCGTGCATATCCGGCAGGTTCAGGTCCAGCAGCACCAGGCTGAGGGTCTCCGCGTTGGCGTGCACGGCGCTGAGAGCCTCCGTGCCGGTGGCGGCGTAGAGCAGCTCGTATTCATCCTGGAGGATGAAGCCCAGCAGCTCCCGGTTGATGGCCTCGTCCTCCACCACCAGGATCCGCCGCTTGCCGTTTAAGGAATGAAACTTCACATGATTGTCAGGCATTTGAGGTCCGTCCTTCCAACTGCGCGATGTGGAACGCCGCGGCGGCCTGCCGCGGGCATCCCCTTCAGGGCAAAATACCCCACTTAAATTATAACATAGATGAAACGTATTTGTCCATAGTTTGCGGCGTGTCGCGAATAGTTTTCTTAAGGGACGGAAAAAATAGCGGCGTCCGAAGACGCCGCAATGGGATGGATAATCCGTTTTTTTGATTTGACGGGCTCCGCTCCATTTCTTGGCGAAGCATCGCCTTTCCTCACGGCTTGGCGTGGGGCTTGAAGACCAAGGCGTTGACCAGTCCGAACACGATGGCGGCGGTGATGCCCGCGGCGGTGCGGCTGATGCCGCCCACGAACGCGCCCCAGAAGCCGTATCGGTTCACCGCCTCGATGGCGCCCATGGCCAGCGAATAGCCGAAGCCCGTCAGCGGCACCGTGGCCCCGGCCCCGGCGAAGTCCACCAGCGGCTTGTACAGGCCCAAGGCCGTCAGGAGCACGCCGGAGACCACGAAGAGCACCAGTATGCGGGCATTGGTCAGCTTGGTGCGCATGATCAGCAGCTGGCCGACGTCGCAGATCAGGCCGCCGACCACGAAGGCCTTGACAAACAGCCACAATGTGTCCATGTGAAACCTTCCTTTCGATGGGGAATGAGCCGGCACGGCAGCAAATCTTCGACCATATTCATCGGGCCGCCCCGAGGCGAAGCGACCTCCGGGCAGGGGCCGCGCTCACCGCCCGCGCTCTATGCTCACGGCGCAGGCGATGCCGGGCACGCTCTGGCCCTGCTGGCTGCTGGTGGGGGAGAGCATCGCGCCGGAGCCCACCAGCAGCAGCCGGTTCAGCTCGCCCCGCTCCAGCCGCTTCATCAGCCAGCCACAGGAGACCGATGCCACGCACCCACAGCCGCTGCCGCCCGCGTGGGCGTCCTGCTCCCGGTAGAACAGGCTCGCGCCGCAGTCGATCAGCCGGTCCGGGGGCAGCGACACCCCCGCGGCGTCGCAGAGCTCCAGCAGCAGGTCCCGGCCGATCCAGCCCAGGTCGCCGGTGGCGATCAGGTCGTAGTCCTCCGCTCGTCGGCCCATGTCCGAGAAGTGAGCGGCGAGGGTGTCGAACACCGCCGGGGCCATGGCCGCGCCCATGTGGTTGGCGTCGGTGATGTTCAGGTCGATGACCCGGCCGAGGGTGCCGGATGTGATACGCAGCCCCTCGCCCTCGCCCTTCAGCAGCGCGCAGCCGCAGGCGGTGGCGGTCCAGGAGGCCTGGGGCGGGCGCTGGGTGCCCAGCTCCAGCGGGAAGCGGAACTGCCGCTCCGCGGTGCAGAAGTGGCTGGAGGCCACGCAGGCGGCGCTGTCCAGGAAGCCGCCGGAGATCAGCGCCGAGGCCACCGCCAGCGCCTGAACGAAGGTGGAGCAGGCGCCGTACTGGCCGAGGAAGGGCATGCCCAGGGCCCGAGCCGCGAAGGAGGAGGCGATGATCTGGTTGTTCAGGTCGCCGCCCAGCAGGGCCTGCACCGACTCGGCGGGCATCCGGGCTTGGTTCAGCGCGTCCATCACGCAGCGGCGCACCATCTCCATCTCCGCCAGTTCCCAGCTCTTCTGGCCCAGCAGGTCGTCCTCCAGCAGCGCGTCGAACCACGGCGCGAGGGGTCCCTGGGCCTCCTTCGGCCCGGCGACGCTGGCGTGGGCGGCGATGACCGGCGGGCGGTCGTAGACGAAGGTCTGCTGTCCGGCACGGCTCACAGCACCCACCCCCTCGCCAGCCAGTAGGCGATGCCCACCAGCACGGAGCTGGCGATGCCGTAGGCCAGCACCGGCCCGGCCAGCGTGAACAGCCGCGCGCCGACGCCCATGACCGCGCCCTCCCGCTGGAATTCGATGGCCGGGGCCGCCACGGAGTTGGCGAAGCCCGTTACCGGGATAGCGGAGCCCGCGCCGGCGTATTTGCCGATGCGGTCGTAGACGCCGATGCCCGTCAGGGTGGTGCCCAGGAAGATCAGCGCGCTGGTGGTGAACATCGGCGCGGTGATCTCGCCCAGGTTCAGCTTTTCGGCCCACAGCGTGAGCGCCTGGCCCAAGACGCAGATCGTCCCGCCCACCCAGAAGGCCCGGAGGTAGCCCCGCAGCTGGCGGGAGGGCGGCGTGTGGCTGGCGACCAGCTCGCGGTAGCGGTCCGGCGTGAAGGGCTGGCGGCTCATGGGCGGGCCTCCCTGGCGTTCCTCTGCTCATGGCCCCGGGAGCGCTCCGCCATGCGCACCTCGGTGATTCGCGCCGCCAGGTCCGGCTCCGGGCCCATTGGCGGCAGCTGCTGTCTGTTCATGTGGATCGTCCTTTCAAACGTCGTTGTTTTCTTACGCCGGGTAGTATGCCCGGTTTTCCTGCCGCTCATGCCGCTGGAATCCCGGCGCGCCATCGACGGAAAAACCGAACATTCCGGCTGGATATGAAAAAAATATTTGGAAAGGGCTTGACAGACGCCCGGGCTTGCATTATAATGTCACCAACTTCACAAAAACCGGGAAGAAAAGAGTAGTAAGCGTCTTTGCAGTCATCTCAGAGAGCCGCCGACAGTGGAAATGCGGCATGACGGATTCGCTGAATGGACTTTTCAGGGCCCTTCGGAACGCGCAAGTCAGTATGGAGGGACGGGAATGCGGGCCCGTTATCAATCCGCGCCGTATGATAGTACGGGCAAAGTGGATCGCAAGATCAATGTGAGTGGCACCACGGAAAGTTTATTCCGCCTCATATCCCCGACAGGGGATGTGGGGCGTTTATATTTTCCCCGGAGAAGCGTGAAGGAAATCATCCGACAGGAGGAAACAAAAATGAAGAAGATCATCTGCACCGTCATCGCACTGGCCATGCTGCTGAGCATGGCGGCCTTCGCCGAGGGCGCGACCTACAAGGTGGGCATCTGCAACTACGTGGACCACGCCTCCCTGAACCAGATCGTGGAGAACATCGAGAGCCGCCTGGCCGAGATCGGCGAGGAGCGGGGCATCACCTTCGAGGTGGACTACGACAACTGCAACGCCGACGCCAGCGTCATGAGCCAGATCATCGCCAACTTCATCGCCGAGGACGTGGACCTGATGGTGGGCGTCGCCACTCCCGTGGCCATGCAGATGCAGTCCGCCACCGAGGACAACCAGATCCCCGTGGTGTTCGCGGCGGTCTCCGACCCGCTGGCCGTGGAGCTGGTGGAGTCCCTGGAGGCTCCCGGCGCCAACATCACCGGCACCTCGGACTTCCTGAACACCAACGCCGTGCTGGACCTGATCTTCGCCGCCAATCCCGACGCGCAGACCATCGGCCTGCTCTACGACGTGGGCCAGGACGCCTCCACGACGCCCATCGCCGGCGCGAAGGCCTACCTGGATGAGAAGGGCGTGGCCTACAAGGACTACACCGGCACCAACACCTCCGAGGTCATCCTGGCCGCCCAGGCCGCGGCCGCGGACGGCGTCGACGCCGTGTTCACCCCCACCGACAACACCATCATGGCCGCCGAGCTCTCTATCTACGAGATCCTCAGCGAGGCGGGCATTCCCCACTACACCGGCGCGGACTCCTTCGCCGTGAACGGCGCGTTCCTGGGCTACGGCGTGGACTACGCCAACCTGGGCGTCGAGACCGCCAACATGATCGCGGCCATCCTGGCGGACGGCGCGGCCCCGGCCGAGACGGCGGTCATGACCTTTGACAACGGCACCGCCACCATCAACACCGAGACCTGCGAGGCGCTGGGCCTGGACTTCGACGCCGTCAGCGAGGCGTTCGCGCCCTTCTGCACCTCCATCCAGAGCGTGGTGACCGCGGAGGACTTCGAGTAATCACAGACAGAGCAAAGTCACTCCCTGCAGGCACGGGGAAGGGCATGGGACGCCGCACGGCGGCGCCCATGCCCTGCGCTGCGTCTTGGAGCGCAGAGAGAACCAAATTGAATTGGAGACGAACGACATGTCACTACCGATGATACTGGGCCTGGGCCAGACGGCGCTGGAGCTGGCGCTGTTCAACGCGCTGACGGTGTTGGCGCTGTTTTTGAGCTATTCCATGCTGAACGTGTGCGACCTGTCCACCGACGGCTGCTACGCCCTGGGCGCGGCGGTGGGCGCGGTGGTGGCCATCTCGGGACACCCCTGGCTGTCCATCCCCGCGGCGATGGGGGCGGGCATGCTCTCCGGCCTGGTGACGGCGGTGCTGCAGACGCGCATGGGCGTCAACAGCCTGCTGGCGGGCATCATCGTGAACACGGGCCTGTATTCGGTGAACATCTGGATCATGGGCGGCTCGTCGCTGCTGAACATGAACAAGACCGAGACGGTGTTCACCAAGCTGAAGGCGGCCCTGAAGGGCACGGCGCTCTCCGGCCAGTACGCGCTGATCATCGGCTTGATCGCCGTGGCGGCGGTGATCCTGTTCCTGTCGCTGTTCCTGCGCACCCGGCTGGGCCTGGCCATTCGCGCTACCGGCGACAACCCGGACATGGTCCGCTCCTCCTCCATCAACCCGGTGTTCACCACCACGGTGGGACTGTGTATCTCCAACGCCTTCACCGCCCTCAGCGGCTGCCTGCTGGCCCAGAGCCAGAAGTCTGTGACGGTGGACATCGGCTCCGGCATGGTGACGGTGGCCCTGGCCTCGCTGCTGATCGGCGGCGTGTTCCTCGGCCGGCGCAGCGTGCCGCTGCGTGCCGTCGGCGCGGTGCTGGGCGCGTTCGTGTTCCGGCTGGTCTACACCGTGGCCCTGCGCTTCAACCTGCCGGCGTTCATGCTGAAGCTGATCTCCTCGGTGATCGTCGTGATCGCCATCTCCGGCCCGTATCTGAAGAAGCAGTTCCCGCTGTTCAGGCGGCGGCTGGCGGTGAAGTTTGGAAAGGCGGGGATGCAGTGATGTTGAAGCTGAACCATGTGAGCAAGACCTTCAATCCCGGCACCACGGACGCCAAGCTGGCCCTGAACGACCTGACCCTGCACGTGCGCAAGGGCGACTTCATCTCCATCATCGGGGCCAACGGCGCGGGCAAGTCCACGCTGTTCAACGCCATCTGCGGCAGCTTCTTCGTGGATTCGGGCAGCGTGATCCTCGACGGCGTGGACGTGACCATGCTGCCGGAGTTCCGGCGGGCGAAGGTAATCGGGCGGCTGTTCCAGGACCCCATGCGCGGCAGCGCCCCGGGGATGAGCATCGAGGAAAACCTGGTGCTGGCCGCCGGCCAGGGCGGCTGGATGAGCACCGCCGGCAAGAAGGAGAAGCAGCGCTTCCGCGACCGGCTGGCCCTGTTGGACATGGGTCTGGAGGACCGCATGAAGCAGCCGGTGGGGCTGCTCTCCGGCGGCCAGCGCCAGGCGCTGACGCTGATGATGGCCACCCTGAGCACGCCCAAGCTACTGCTGCTGGACGAGCACACCGCCGCCCTTGACCCGGGCACGGCGGAGAAGGTGCTGGCGCTGACCACCCGCATCGTGGAGGAAAACGACCTGACCTGCCTGATGATCACCCACAACATGCAGTCCGCGCTGGATTTGGGCAACCGCACCATCATGATGGACCAGGGCCGCGTCGTGTTTGATACCACTGGCGAGGAACGGGGCGCCCTCACCGTGCAGGACCTGCTGGAGCGCTTCCGCGAGGCCAGCGGCAAGAAGCTGGACAACGATAGAATGCTGCTGGCGTGAGATGAACTATTCAAAACTGCCGAAGCCGTGGAAGAAGGACGACTAGGAATTTGCGGAGCTGAAGCCGAGGGAAAAGGGATAAGGGAAAAGGGAAAAGGAATAGTGGCTGCCGCTTGGGGATACCCGCGTCTGACTGAAATGCGGCAGCCTTGCCTCCCCTTTCAGGGGAGGTGCCGAGCTTGCGAGGCGGAGAGGTCGTTCACCCGACAAAACACTTCATTATTTCAGAATGTATAGGGCTACGACCTCTCAGTCTGCTCCTGCGGTGCCGCGGCTCGAATCTTCGATTCGAGCCGTCGGCAGTCTGGCTTTCAGCCAGATCCCCTGGGAGGGGAGCCAAGAAGGCTTCGCTTCTGCGTGGCAACAGCTTTTCCTATTCCCTTTTCCCTATTCCCTTTTCCCTGACTCAGACAAATTCTATTTTATAGGAACGGAGAATCCCATTACTTATACCGAAACGAAGATTGTTGCGAAAATATCCCATGGGCACATTTTCTTTACGGGGTTGTCCCGGCTTCGTCCACAAGGTATTACGAAACTAAGTTTTGTCACCACATGCCCGATAAATGGCAATTTTTGTTTGAGGGAATGTCTTTGCAATCCGGGCGGGCTTCCATTATCCTTTAGGGTATGGGAGTTCTTTGGAGGTATCGCCATGAGATTGCAGCGAAGATTGCTGGCGCTGTTTTGCGCTTTATTGATGTTGTTTGCCATGGGAGGAAGCGGGAGCGCCGAGGGCGTCTATTACGGCTCGCACCCCGCGGACGACGTCTACCTGACCCAGTCCGTGGCCCACACCTGCACGCTGATCGCGGCGACGATGATGCTGCGCAACTATTCCTGCCAGCGGGGCAGCCCCTATTTGCAGGTGACGGACACCGGCGTGGGCCACTACGCCTGGACCAAGCAGTACGGCCTGAGCCAGAACTTCTCCATCGGCCAGGTGCGGGTGACCTGCAATGCGGACATCCGCAACGCCGCGGACAAGAAGGCCTACCTGATCAACGTGCTCCAGTACCACACCGAGGGCGTGGTGATCTACGACACCGGCGCGCCCCACGCCATCTGGCTGTTCGGCTACGATGAGGACACGGACACCTTCTACTGCGCCGACACCACCAATCGCAACGGCGGCCACGCTATCCCGCTGGTGGAGTCCATCATCCGGGGCGAGACCCAGGAGGACAAGATCAACACCATCGACAAGATCTGGTATGTGATGCAATAAGGACTGCTATTCAAGCAGTGGGGCTTCGCTTCGGCGGGGCCCCTCTTCTATTGCAGCGCTGAAGGACGCCCTGTGGCCTATGGTTAAAATCCAATAAAATCAGTCGGAATTGGTTGACGAACGGTGCCGGTCGTGATACAATACCCATGCTATCCCGAGTGAAAAGCTCGGAATTCCCCGGAGGGCGGAGCACCGCCGACGGGAGGAAGCGGAGGTGAGCCCAATGAAGCTGTCGACGCGGGGCCGCTACGGCATCCATGCGATGTACGACCTGGCCGTGAACGCGAACGGCGGGCCGCAGCCGATCAAGGCCATCGCGGAGCGGGAGGGCATCCCGGAGGCCTACCTGGAGCAGCTGATCGCGGTGCTGAAGCGGGAGAAGCTGGTCACCAGCACCCGGGGCGCCCAGGGCGGCTACATGCTGGCGCGGAAGCCGGAGGAGATCACCGTGGGGGACGTGCTCCGGGCGCTGGAGGGCGGCCTGAATTTGGTGGACTGCCTGGAGGAGGACGACGCCTGCGGCAAGAGCTGCGACTGCCCGACGCGGATCGTGTGGATCAAGGTGCGGGACGGGCTGAACCGGATCGTGGACGGCATCACCCTGCGGGACATGATAGAGGATTACAGGTGCCAGCAGGCACAGGAGGATAAGACGACATGAGAGTGTACATGGACAACGGCGCGACGACCCGCGTGACCGAGCCGGTCATGGCGGCGATGCAGCCCTATTTCTGCGAGATCTTCGGCAACCCCTCGTCGGTGCACGGCTTTGGCCGGGAGGCCCGCAAGGCGGTGGAGGCGGCCCGTGGCCAGGTGGCGAAGGCCCTCGGCGCGCAGCCCCGGGAGATCTATTTCACCGGCTGCGGCACCGAGGCGGACAACTGGGCCCTGCGGGGCGCGGCATACGCCAATATCAAGAAGGGCAGGCACATCATCACCACGAACTTCGAGCACCACGCGATTCTGCACACCTGCCAGCAACTGGAGAAGGAGGGCTTCGAGGTCACCTACCTGCCGGTGGACAGCGAGGGCCTGGTCACGCCCGAACAGCTGGAGGCGGCCATCCGCCCGGACACCGTGCTGGTGAGCATCATGTACGCCAACAACGAGATCGGCACCATCGAGCCCATCCCGGAGCTGGCGGCGGTGGCGAAGAAGCACGGCGTGCTGTTCCACACCGACGCCGTGCAGGCCATCGGCCACGTGGAGATCGACGTGCAGGCCCAGGGCATCGACCTGCTGAGCCTTTCCGGCCACAAGTTCCACGCCCCCAAGGGCATCGGCGCGCTGTACATCCGCCAGGGCGTGCGCATCCAGCGGCTGATGCAGGGCGGCGCCCAGGAGCGGGGCCAGCGTCCCGGCACCGAGAACCTGGCCGGCATCGTGGGCCTGGGCAAGGCCATCGAGCTGGCCACCGAGGATATCCCCGGCAAAGTGGCGAAGATGACGGCCATCCGGGACCACATGATCGCCCGCATCATGGACGAGATCCCCTATGTGAAGCTGAACGGCCATCCCACGAAGCGCATGTGCGGCAACGTGAACCTGTCCTTCTATTTCATCGAGAGCGAGAGCGTGCTGCTCCACCTGGATCTGAGGGGCATCGCGGCGTCCTCCGGCTCCGCCTGCACCTCCGGCTCGCTGGATCCCAGCCACGTGCTGCTGGCCATCGGCGTCTCCCATGAGCACGCCAACGGCTCCCTGCGGCTGAGCCTGTGCGAGGAGAACACCCTGGAGGAGGCCGACTACGTGGTGGACAGCCTGAAGGAAATCGTGGAGCGGCTGCGGGACATGAGCCCCCTCTACAGCGACTTCCTCAAGGGCGTGGAGACCGTCGGCACCGAGGAAGAGGCATGCCATATTTAATTGGGAATTGAGAATTGGGAATTGAGAATTGAAGATGGCCGGGGGATGGGACCGGGGTGGAAATCCTGTGTCCGGGAAACCGAGGAGGGTTCGTCATCAAGCCGGCGCGTTCCCAAACAGATAGATCGATACTACCGAAGGGAGTTTGGAATATGGAGTATACCGAGCAGGTCATGGACCACTTCATGAATCCCCGCAACATGGGCGAGATGGAGGACCCCAGCGGCGTAGGCACCGTGGGCAACGCCAAGTGCGGCGACATCATGCGCATCTACATCAAGGTTGAGGACGACGTGATCACCGACGTGAAGTTCAAGACCTTCGGCTGCGGCGCGGCCATCGCCACGTCCAGCAAGGCCACCGAGATCGTCAAGGGCATGACGCTGGCCGAGGCCGAAAAGGTCACCAACAAGATGGTCATGGATGCCCTGGGCGGGCTGCCGCCGGTGAAGGTGCACTGTTCCGTGCTGGCCGAGGAGGCCCTGCACGCCGCCATCCAGGACTACCGCGAGCGCTTGGAGAAGGGCCTGCCCCCCGTGACCGAGGAGAACGACGCGGACGTGAAGTACGTTTGACCGCTTGACCCCTCTTGGGTTTTATGGTAAACTGAGTGCGAAGGGGGTGAGCGCGATGGTCTACACGATAGAGCAGATCAAAAGCATCGCCGCGCCGATCGCCCGCGCCCATGGTGTAAACAGCCTGTCGCTGTTCGGGTCCTATGCCCGCGGCGAGGCCACGGAGAACAGCGACATCGACCTCCTCGTGGACTGCGGGGCCATTCGCAGCGCCTTCCAGATGGGCGGGCTGTACGCCGACCTGAGTGAGGGCCTGGGCAAGCCCTTGGACCTCATTACCACCGATCACCGGGACAAGGCGTTCCTCGGGCGCATCCAGGCGGATCAATGCAGGCTTTATCCGTAGGGGAAGGGGTGACGGCGCGTGACCCGCGATGAACAACTCGTGGCGCGTATGATCGAATACTGCGACGAGATCGCCCAGACGCTGGCCTACTTTGGCAGGGATGAGGAGCGTTTCTACGCGGACTTCATCATGCGCAACGCCCTGTCCATGCCGCTTCAACAGATCGGCGAACTGGCCACGCACGTGACGGACGGCTTCATCGCCGCGCACGGCGATATCCCCTGGCGACAGATCAAGGGCATGCGCACGTGGTTCGCCCACCAGTATTGGGACATGAGCTTTGACAAGATCTGGGTGACGTTGATCGAGGATGTGCCCGACCTGAAAGTAAGGCTGGAGCGCGTCGCGCCGACGGCCCAATGACGAATCCTGAATAAAAACATGCCGACACGCCATCCTTCAAGCGGAGGATGGCGTGTTTGGAAAGGGCCGGCTATGACGATGCGGACGATGCCCCCCGCGGACTACGACGCGGTGTACGCCCTGTGGATGTCCTGCAAGAACATGGGCTTCAACAACCTGGACGACTCCCGGGAGGGCATCGCGCGGTTTTTGCGGCGAAACCCAGCCACCTCCTTTTTGCCCTCGAGGATGACCGCCTCGCGGGGGTGATCCTGTCCGGCCAGGACGGTCGCAGGGGCTACATCTACCACATGGCCATCGCTGAGGATTTTCGCCGCCGGGGCATCGCTACCGCCCTATTGGACCGCTGCCTCGAAGCCCTCAGGGCCGAGGGCATCAGGACAGACAGGTAACTTGGAATTTGCGGAGCTGACGCCAAGGGAAAAGGGATAAGGGAAAAGGGAAAAGGAATAGCGGCTGCCGCTTGTGGATACCTACGTCTGACCGAAACGCTGAAGCCTTGCCTCCCCTTTCAGG
>CADCHI010000035.1 GCA_902801165.1 uncultured Eubacteriales bacterium
GCCTCGTCGCCTCCGGCTCCTCGGCTTTACATCATAGCCATTTTGTTGGTGTCATTTATTCCGCATCTTTTTTGTCCAAATTTGTGTACCAATTTGGAGGCGAAGCCGGAGTCGAAGAATCTTTTCCGGATACGGCATGCACACACATCCCAACCCCAGCCAAGGGACGCCAAGCGCGTCCCTTGGCTTTTTGCATGAAAAGTGCTATGATATTCACAACAACGAATAATACAGTCGGGGTGACATCCATGAAATATATCGCAAACGGCACGATACTACTCCCGGAGGGCGAGGTTCGGGGCAGGGCGCTGGCCATCGACGACGGGCGCGTCGCGGGGCTCGTGGACGCCGTGCCCGCGGGCGCGGAGGTCGTCGACGCCCGGGGCGGCTACGTGGCCCCGGGGCTCGTGGACGTCCACTGCCACGGCTTCATGGGCTGGGACGCCTCCAACGGCGACGGGCCGGAGCTGCGGGCGATGTCCGAACAGCTGGTTCGCAGGGGCACCACGTCCTGGCTGCCCACCACCATGACGTTGGACTGGCCGGTGCTGGAGCGGTGCTTCGCCGCCATCCGCGGGGCCATGGCTGAAAGCGCCGAATCCGGCTGGCGGGGCGCCCGGGTGCTGGGCTGCCACGCCGAGGGCCCCTTCATCAACCCGAAGCGCAAGGGCGCCCAGGCGGAGAGCAGCATCCAGCGGCCCGACGTGGAGAAGCTGCGGCCCTGGGCGGACGTGGTCAAGCTGATGACCGTCGCCCCGGAGGTGGAGGGGGCGCTGCCCTTCATCCGCGCCGCATCCGAACTGGGCGTGGTCCTCTCCATGGGCCACACCGATGCCACCGCGACCCAGGCGCTGGCGGGCGTCGAGGCGGGCGTCACCCATGCCACCCACACCTTCAACGCCATGACGCCGCTGAACCACCGGGAACCCGGAGTCGTCGGCGCGGCGCTGTCGGACGACCGGGTGTACTGCGAGCTGATCGCGGACACCTTCCACGTCAGCCCGATGCTGTTCGGCATCATGGCGCGGCAGAAGCGGGATCACCTGGTGCTGATCACCGACTCCATCCAGGTGGCCCACCTGCCGGACGGCCCCCACGACCAGTCTGGCCAGACGGTGATCGTGGACGGCATCCGCTGCCGCTTCCCGGACGGCACCATCGCGGGCAGCTGCCTGACGCTGGATGGGGCTGTGCGCAACTTCCGCGCCCATACCGGCCTGCCCCTTTACGAGGTGGTGAACATGGCCTCCCTGTATCCGGCCCGCTCCGTCGGCATGGACGGCCGCGTGGGCTCCCTGGAGCCGGGAAAGGACGCCGACATCGTGATCGCCGACGCGGACTTCAACGTGCGCGCCACCTTCGTCATGGGCGAGTGCGTCTACCGCACTGAGGAATGACGGAAGCGGCGGGCTGTTCCGGGACACATGACGGGAGCAGACCGTTGCGGGAGGCTGTCCCCAAACAGCGCTTTGAGAAGGAAGCACTGGGCAATGATTCAGAATGCGGCGTAGGGACGCCATGATTGGCGTCCGCCGACGGCATTTCTGCCGTCCCTGCGGATGGGCTATGCAAGGTGGTTGTTTTGAGACAGTTCCTTTTTACCTGTTCTTCATTGACGCGGGCGGCGGCGAGTGCTAAAATGGGACCAATCGAATATAAGCCGTTTGATGCATGCAGGAGAGCGGACACGCGTCCCGCCGAAGGAGAGACACTCTCAGGCGTTCCGAAGGGAATGAGGACTGTATGCGGACGGCACTCTGGAGACACCCGCCGGGCGGGGGCCGAAGGTGAAAGCGTCGCGGGGCTTGCCGCGCGGGGCGAATCTCTCAGGCAAAAGGACAGAGCAGGTCTTTCCATCGGGCATTCGCACGGGGAAGGCCCCTCCGCGACCGGCATTTGCGCCGGCCGTTTTTTGTTCGGCGGCCCGGGCGGGGCTCCGCGAATACGACAGGGGGAGGATATCAAAATGGTACAGGAGAGCATGGATTTCATTCGCCAGTACGACCCGGAGATCGGCAACATCATGTTGAAGGAGCTGCAGCGCCAGCGCCGCAACCTGGAGCTGATCGCGTCGGAGAACATCGTGACCGAGCCGGTCATGGCGGCCATGGGTTCGGTGCTGACCAACAAGTACGCCGAGGGCTATCCGGGGCACCGCTACTACGGCGGCTGCGAATACGTGGATGAGGTGGAAAACGTCTGCATCGAGCGCGCGAAGCAGCTGTTCGGCGTGAAGTACGCCAACGTGCAGCCCCACAGCGGCTCCCAGGCCAATTCGGCGGTGTACTTGGCCCTGTGCCAGCCCGGCGACACCGTGATGGGCATGGACCTGAGCTGCGGCGGCCACCTGACCCACGGCGCGAAGGCCAGCTTTTCCGGCAAGATCTACAACTCCGTCTCCTATGGTTGCGACCCGGAGACCGGCCTGATCGACTACGACCAGGTGCGCGAGCTGGCGCTGAAGCATCGCCCGAAGATGATCATCGCCGGCGCGTCCGCCTATCCCCGGATCATCGACTTTGAGAAGTTCGGCGCCATCGCCAAGGAGGTTGGCGCGTACCTGATGGTGGACATCGCCCACATCGCGGGCCTCGTGGCCGCCGGCGAGCATCCCAGCCCGATCCCCTATGCCGACGTGGTGACCACCACCAACCACAAGACGCTGCGCGGACCCCGGGGCGGCATGATCCTGACCAACGACGCCGACATCGCCAAGAAGATCAACAGCGCCATCTTCCCGGGCACCCAGGGCGGCCCGCTGATGCACGTCATCGCCGCCAAGGCCGTGGTGCTGGGCGAGGCGCTGAAGCCGGAGTTCAAGGACTACCAGCACCAGATCGTGGTCAACGCCCGGGCGATGGCCGACACGCTGCTGGCCCAGGGCGTGAAGCTGGTCTCCGGCGGCACCGACAACCACCTGATGCTGATCGACCTGAAGGAGGCCGACATCAGCGGCCGGGAGCTGGAGGAGCGCCTGGACCGCGTGCACATCACCGTGAACAAGAACAAGATCCCCGGCGATCCCCGCTCCGCCAGCGAGACCTCCGGCATCCGCGTGGGCACCCCGGCGATCACCGCCCGGGGCTTCAAGGAGGCCGAGGCCGTGGAGGTCGGCGAGCTGCTGGCCCTGGCCGCCACGGACTTCGACGCCCGGCAGGCCGAGATCCTCGAGCGCGTGGACGCGCTGTGCACGCGCTTCCCGCTGTACGAATAATACGACAGGATAAACGAGGGACTGTCTCAAAATAAACAGCATTGCGTAATCCATTCGTAGGGACGGCAGAAATGCCGCTGGGAGCGGACCTTCCGCCGGGAGCGGACCTTCCGCCGGGAGCGGACCTTCCGCCGCGGGCGCCAATTATGGCGCCCCTACGGTGCTTTCTGAATCATCGCCCGATGATTCCTTCGCAATTCGATATTTTGAGACAGTCCCTTCAGTTGTAGGGAGTCGTTTTCTTTGGTTTGAAGCCTCAGTGCAGGGTGCACGTGTATTCGACGGGGTTCGGGTCATCGCGGATCTCGCCGTCGTCAAATACGATCCTCGTGATGGCCATGTGGATCACGTCGGCGTTGTAGAAGCTCGCGCCCAGCACGGCCCAGAGGGTGTAGGCGGTTTTGCCCGGCCCCACCGTGGTCGTGGTGGTGAACTTGCGGGTGATGCCGTCGCCCAGCAGGCGGTTGCCCCAGACGTCCGTGGGGTAGAATTCCAGTTCGAAGCCCCTGACGGTGCGGGTCTTGGAATTGTTTACCACCTGCGTGCGGAAGGAGAAGGTGTCGGAGTTCTTGTCCCGCCACTCGGTCCTGGCCCCGATGGTCAGCGGAATCCAGGGCTCGGCGTAGGGCTTGGCGGCGTCGCTGAACAGCAGCGCCTGCATCTCGGGGGTGGCGGTGCCATCGATGGGCAGGCCGTTCTGGGAACAGAAGTCCCGGACCGCCGCCTCGGTCTTCGGGCCGTAGGAGCCGTCCGCCGTGTCGTTCAGGTAGCCCAGGTCGATCAGCCGCTGCTGGAGCCGCTTCACGTCGTCGCCCTTGCTGCCCTTTTGCAGCGTCTGGAAGTCGGAAGCCTGGGGCTCGGGCGTGGAGGTCGGCGCGACGGTGACCTCGCTGGGCAGCGGGGCCAAATCCAGCGTGACGAACTCGGTGTGCAGCCGCTCGTAGGTCTCGTAGTCATCCATGACCAGTATCATCGAAACCGTCTTGGGGTTCTGGAGTGTGGCGTCCCCGGCGCCGTTGTTCGTGAACAGGCAATACTCCAGAGACTCATCGCCGGTATCGGTGTGGGCCTTGCAGTTCAGTATGCCGATGCCATCCACCGAGACGCCGTCCACGTTGGCGCTTTCGATTTTCAGGTAGATCGCCCGGTCCGTGTTGTTGATGACGCGCATGTACACCTTCAGGGTCGAATCGCCATCGTCCCGCTTGCGGACCGCGTAGTACAGCGGGCGCAGCTCAAAGCCCTCCCAGTTCACAAGGTCCGCCGCCTCCGCCGCCGCGGGCAGCGCCGCGCCGGCCAGCAGGACCAGCGCCAGCAGCAGTGTCAGGATTCTCTTCATGGCCGTGCCTCCTCATACGAAATAAAAAAATAAAAACAAATTAGTAACATGATAATAACACATAGAGGCACAGGAGTCAATGCCAAAAGCGCGGGAGCGGCGAATAATTGCCGCTCCCGCGCCTTTTGCGATAGGGTTTTACTTCTTTTTCTTGCTGCGCACCAGGTCCTTGCGGATCCAGCCGACCTGGTCGCCTGCGAGGACCTTGCCCCACAGGTAGCCGTCCGCGTCGAAGATGGTCTCATCCAGGAAGAACAGGTCGTCGCCGTCGTTCATCTTGATGAGGGATTTGCTGTCGGTGGTGGGCTTGCTGCGGATGTTGACGTGGTTGCCGTGCACCTGGATCACGCGCACGTTCAGCTTGCCGCCGGTCACCTGGTCCAGCATCTCGGGGGTCAGCTCGATCTTCTCATTGCCGATGGGGGCGAAGACATCATTTTCGTTGATACTCATGGTACATCCTCCTTTTCACCGTGCTCGGCGGTGTTTTTGCTTTGTTGGGATTATTATACTTCGGCATCCGTCACAGAATCGTCACACGAGGTTTCTGAAGGGCTGGAGCAGCGCGCCGAGGACGCGCAGGGCGATCCGCTTGCCCGCGGACAGCGCTTCGACGTTCAGCCCCGCCGGGGCCTCGCTGTGTTCGGCGTCGATCACCCGCAGGCAGTCGGCGTGCAGTGCCTCCATGTGGGCGCGCAGCTGGGCGTTGACGGCCTCACCCCGGATCACCAGCATCAGCTCCGTGTCCACGTAGGTGCTGCGCAGGTCCAGGTTGTAGGAGCCGATGACGGACAGGTCGTCGTCGATGGCGACGGACTTGCCGTGGTAGGAGATGCCGCCGGCGTACTCCAGCAGGCGGACGCCGGTGGAGAGCACGTCCCGCTTGTGGTACAGGTAGTCGCTGCTGCCGACCACGTTCGCGCCGTTCTCCACGGCGTTGACCATCAGCGTCACGGGCACCCTGGCGGCGATGTCGGCCAGGGCGTCGCGCATGACGCCGTTCAGCACGGCGTAGGGGGAGTGGATGACCACGTCCTCCTTGGCACGGTTCATCAGCGCGCAGAGCTGGGCGAAGACCACCGGCTGCTTGGCGTAAATCGTGGTCGGGTTGGAGACGAGCCAGATGCCGTCGGTGGGCAGGGTCATGGCCGGATAATCGGCGTCCTCGAACAGCTCCGGCTTCTCCGCCCGTATCTTCTGGAAGCGGGCCTCCAGCGCTTCGAGGTCGGCCTCCAACTCTTCGGGCTCCGGCGCGTCGGGCGCGTAGACGGAGGTTTCCGGGAGGCTCCAGATGGCCTCGAAGTAGTCCTTCAGCGCAAACAGAGAGCTGCCGCCGCTCTCCGGCGTGCCAGAGGCGCCGTTGTAGACCAGCGCCTCCCGGTCCTGGCTGTAGTGCCGGTGGGTGGGGTAGTTGCCCAGGAAGCCGTCGTACATGTTCCGCCCGCCCAGCAGGTAGGCGAAGTCGTCGGCGATCACATACTTGTCGTGCATGCGGCCCATGTGCCGCCAGGGCGTCCAGGGAGAGAGCAGGTTGTAAAAGCGGATCTCCACGTTGGGGCACTGGGCGACGGCCCGGAACAGCGCGTTGGGCATGATGTCCATGCGCCCGGCGATGCCGTCGGCAAGAAAGCGCACCCGCACGCCCTGCCGGGCCATGTGGCAGGCCACGGCCATCAGGTCCCGGGTGCTCTCGCCGTCGTGACACTCGTAGGTGGTGATGATGATCTCCCGCTCGGCCCGGGCCATCATGCGGATGCGCTCGTCCAGGGCGTCGGCGCTGGATTCCAGTATGGCGGCGCGGTCGGCGGTTGCGACATCCCGCTGCATCGCCTCGGCGCGGGCTTCGATTTCGGAATCGTCCTCCAGCGCCGGGGTCCGGGCGAAGGGCAGGTAGCCGGCGACGGCGGTAAACACCATCTCCGTCAGGACGATGAGCAGCAGCCCCCGCAGGACCCTTCCCGGCAGGAACCTCTTTTTCTTCTTCTTGCGCATGTTTTCCCCCGTGACGGCGCGCGGCAGGTCCTGCCGTGCGCCGTCACTGCGTTTGTAATGGATTAGAGCCTGTTTCTAAAAAGCCTGAAGCGCATTTCCAGTGCTTTTGACTGCATTTCTGCATTGATTTCCCTTTGGCTTGGCCTTAATGCTGCTCCCGGCTGTCCAGCTGGGCGAAGAGCGCCTCCCGCTCCTGCGGGGTGAGCTCCCGCCACTGGCCGGGTTGCAGCTTGCCCAGCCTCAGGTTCATCACGCGGATGCGGCGCAGGTGGGTGACGTTGGCCCCGAGGGCCTCGCACATCCGGCGGATCTGGCGATTCAGCCCCTGGACGAGCACGATGTTGAAGCTGTGTTCGCCGGTGCGGCGCACCTTGCAGGGCAGCGTGACGGTGTCCAGGATCGGCACACCCGCCATCATGCGCTGGACGAACTCCGGGGTCACGGGCCGGTCGATGGTCACCTCATACTCCTTCTCGTGGCCGCCGGCGGCGCGGAGGATGCGGTTGACGATCTCGCCGTCGCTGGTGAGCAGCAGCAGGCCCTCGCTGTCCTTGTCCAGCCGTCCCACGGGAAAGATTCGGGCGGGGTGGCCGATGTAGTCCACCACGTTCATCGGCTCCCGGGGGTCGGCGGTGCACACGATGCCCCGGGGCTTGTTCAGCAGGATGTAGAGCTTTTCGCTCTCGCCGGAGAGGGGACGCCCGTCCACCGTGACGGACATGCCCGGCTGGACCCTGTCGCCCAGCACGCCCCGGCGGCCGTCCACCTGGACGCGGCCCTCCTCGATCAGGCGGTCCGCCTCCCGGCGGGAGCAATAGCCGCTGTCGGCCAGATATTTGTTCAGGCGCTTGCTTGTCTGCTGTTGATCCATGAATAATCTCCCATGTGTCGTTTGCTCATGGACAGTATTTTACCACAGTTTATGAAAATAATAAAGGGCTGTGATCGAAAATCACAGCCGCAGGGACAGGTTGTGAGAGTATTTATAGAAACGATTGGGCTGCCGCCGGGGGTGGCGATGCGCCGCAAGCCCAGCGGGAAAGGCGCTCCCATTCCCGTAGGGACGCCATAAATGGCGTCCGCGGGCAGCAATTATGCCGCCTCTACGATTGTGATGGTTCCTTTTCCTGCATGATTTCTATTCTGAGACAGTCCCATCATGCCGCCGGACAAAGCCTCCATTTCACCCGTTCAGCGCCTCAGAGCGCTCCGCGATCTTCACCAGCGAGAAGAACTCCTCGCGATAGGGGTCGCTCAGCGGGGCCTGCTTCAGCAGCTCCAGCACGGAGGCGTAATCGGTGTCGCCCTTGTAGCGGCTGTCGTTCAGCAGCATGCCGAATTCGGCTACGGCGCTGGCGAACAGGAAGTCGCCGGAGGGGGCGTCGGTCACGTAGGCGTCGTCGATGATGTTGGTCTGGAGAATGCTCGCGTCTCCGCCGGGCTCCTTGTAGCGGGTGGACAGGGTCAGCCACTCGCCGCTAAGGCCCGCCTCGGTCAGCGTGCTGTCCTGGTAGCGAAGGCCGCTTTGCGCTTCGCCCTCCACCGCGGGCACCAGCTCGTACAGCACGGTGACGCAGGCTCCCGCGCCGACCTCACCGGCATCCTTGGCGTCGTCCTCGAAGTCCTGGTTCTCCAGCGCGCGGTTCTCGTATCCCAGCTGCCTGTAGGCGCTCACCCGGGCGGGATTGAACTCGATCTGGAACTTCACGTCGTCGGCGACGGCGTAGAGGGTCTGGGTCAGCTCTTCGCAGAGCACCTTCCGGGCCTCGAGGATGGAGTCGATGTAGTAGTAGTTGCCGTTGCCGTCGTCGGCCAGGGTCTCCATCTTGGTGTCCTTGTAGTTGCCATCGCCGAAGCCCAGCACAGACAGGTAGACGCCGCTCTCCTTCTGCTGGGACACGAAGTCGTGCAGGTCGCTGGTGCTGGTGATGCCCACGTTCAAATCGCCGTCGGAGCACAGGATCACCCGGTTGTTGCCGTGAGGCCGCAGGTAGCGCCGGGCCACCTCGTAGGCCTGGGCCAGGCCGCGCTCGCCGTTGGTGGAGCCATCGGCGACCAGGCTGTCGATGGCGCTGATCAGGGCCGCCTTGTCACGGACGGGATTCGCGCCTTCGATGATGATCTCCTCGCCGCTGGCGTAGGTGACGATGGACACGGTGTCCTGCTCCGTCAGCTCGTCCAGCAGCATCGTCATGGCCCGCTGGGCCAGCTCCAGCTTGTCCTCACTGTGCATCGAGCCGGAGACGTCGATCAGGAACACTAGGTTGGAGCCGCCCTCGGCGATCTCCGGGGCGTCCGCGGCCCGCACGCCCAACAGCAGCAGCTGGTTCTCCGGGTTCCAGGGGCAGGGGGCGATCTGGGCGGTGACGCCGAAGCGATCCCCGTTTTCCGGCGCGGCGTAGTCGTAGCGGAAGTAGTTCAGCATCTCTTCGATGCGCACCGCGCCGGTGGGGATCTCCTCCGCCGTCCAGCCGTCGTTGAGCATGCGCCGCAGGTTGCAGTAGGAGGCGGTGTCCACGTCCGCAGAGAAGGTGCTCAGCGGATCGGTGGCCACCTGCCGGAAGCCGTTCTCGACGATCGCGGCGTATTCCTCGGTGTTGAAGTCGTCCATCTGGCCGTAGTAGTTGCCGGCCAAGGGCATCGCCGTAGCGTAGACCTCGTACTCATACGCGGCGGCCTCCATGGGGTAGACGCCGTCCGCTTCGAGATCCTCGTAGAAGATTTCGCCGCCCTCCAAGTCGCGCGCGCCGGTCAGCCCCAGCAGCAGCATCGGCAGGGCACAGCCCGCCAGCAGCACTGCGGTCAGTATCAAAATCGCGATCAGGATTACGTTCTTTTTCATGCTCTTTCCCTCCCATTCGGGTTTATTGTTGCTGGTTGGACGGAGCGGGGGAGGGGGAAGTTCCATGAAATGGGTTTTTAGTCAACAGGCAATAGGCAGCAGGCAACAGTCAGATAGTTTTGAGGTAACAGGCAGCGGTCAGATAGTTTGAGGGAACGGGCGGAGCAGGGAACAGGGAACAGGAATGGCTTGGGGCGAGCGGGGCTTTCAGGGGATACGGGCAATCCGGAAATGAATGAAGGAACAAGCGATGATTGAATAGCATTCTGACTGTTGCCTGTTGCCTGATGCCTGTTGCCTTAAAATCTGATTTGGTACAAATCAGATTTTACAACTCTGTGCTATGATGGTTGCGACAACAGCGTCCGGAGGCGCAGCGACATGGTCCGCCGGGGTTCCGGGGCGTCAATTCACCGCCCGAGGGACGGGGAAAGAGGATTCGATATGGCAACGGTTACGCTTCGCAAGACCCGGGAGACCCGCGTGCGCGGGGGACATCCCTGGATTTACGCCTCCGAGATCGAGAAGGTGGAGGGCGCATTCGAGAACGGCGACATCGTGGACGTGGCGGACTTCCGCGGCAAGTTCATCGGGCGGGGCTTCTACAATCCCCAGAGCCAGATTTCCCTGCGCGTGCTCACGCGCAACGACGAGCCCTGCGACCGGGAGTTCTTCGCCCGCCGCATCCGGGATGCCTGGGAGTACCGCAAGCTGCTGTGCGACCCGGACAGCTGCCGCCTGATCTACTCCGAATCGGACTTCCTGCCCGGCCTGGTGGTGGACAAGTTCGGCGACATACTGGTGCTGCAATCGCTGTCGCTGGGCATTGAGCGCATCAAGGACATGCTGTGCGACCTGCTGATGGAGATCGTTGAGCCCGCCGGCATCTGGGAGCGCAGCGACGTGCCCGTGCGTCGACTGGAAGGTCTGGAGCAGACCACCGGCCTGCTGCGGGGCGAGGTGCCGGACCAGGTGGATATGGTGGAGAACGGCATCCACTTCCTGGTGGACGTGAAGCACGGCCAGAAGACCGGCTTCTTCCTGGACCAGAAGCAGAACCGCGCCGCCATGGCGCCCTTCTGCCGGGACGCGAAGGTGCTGGACTGCTTCTGCCACAACGGCAGCTTTGCGCTGCACGCGGCGAAGTTCGGCGCGAAGAGCGTGCTGGGCGTGGACATCTCCGAGGAGGCCCTGGAGGTCGCCCGGGAGAACGCCCGGATCAACGGCTTCGAGAATGTGACCTTCGAGGCACACAACTGCTTCGACCTGCTCCGGGAGCTGACCGACCGGGGGGAACAGTACGACCTGGTCATCCTCGACCCGCCCGCCTTCACCAAGAACAAGGCGGCGGTCCAGAGTGCCATCCGCGGCTACAAGGAGATCAATCTGCGGGGCCTGAAGCTGGTGCGCCCCGGCGGGTTCCTGGTCACCTGCTCCTGCAGCCAGCACGTGCTGCCGGAGATGTTCCAGGACATCGTGAACCAGGCGGCCCGGGACGCGAAGAAGCGCATCCGGCTGGTGGAGTTCCGCACCCAGGGCTACGACCACCCGATCCTGCCCCAGTCGGTGGAGACGAAGTACCTCAAGACGATGTTCATACAGGTGATGGAATGACGCGGCTCGCGCTGAAAATCCCCGGCCTCAGGGACATGGCCTACCGCCAGGGCCTGCTGGCCGATCCCGATACGATGGCCTACAACCGGGGCAGGGACCTGGACGGCGCGGAGGGCTACGACCCCGCCACCGGCTGCATCGACTTTCCCCGGGACAACTGGCGCTGGTGGCGGCAGGTGTGGCTGATGAACGAGCCGGACTTCTTCTCGGCCCTGCTGTGGGACGAGGAAGCCGGCTGCTTCGTGGGCGAGGTGTGCTGGTTCCGGGACGACGAGACCCAGGCCCACACGGCGGGCATACTGATCGAGGCGAAGCACCGGGGCAAGGGCTTCTGCGCCGAGGGTCTGCGGCTGCTGATTGCCCGCGCCTTCGCCCGGGAGGAAATCGCCGTGCTGCGCTGCGACCTTCCCACGGACAACCTGCCCGCGCTGCGGGGCTACGCCCGGGCGGGCTTCCACGCCTTTGGGGAGAAGGATGGCGCGCGGACGATGCTCTTCACCCGGGAGGATTACGAGAGGGACAACGGATAAAAGTCGTCGAATCACAAATCCCCGTGCCGGAATCAACGGCACGGGGATTTGCGTTAAGTTGCGACTGCAATGGGCCGTCAGCCCTGCTGGCCGCCCATCTTTTCCTGCTTGACCTTCTTGTCGATCACGTGGCGGGAGGCCAGTTCCCTGTGGATGTCCTCCAGGGAGATGCCCATCTGGATCATCAGCACCATCACGTGATAGGTCAAATCCGCGATCTCGTAGATGGTCTCGGCCTTGTCCTCGGCCTTGCCGGCGATGATGACCTCGGTGGACTCCTCGCCGACCTTCTTCAGGATCTTGTCCAGGCCCTTCTCGAACAGGTAGGTGGTGTAGCTGCCTTCCTTCTTCTCGGTCTTGCGCCCGCGGATCAGCTCCATCAGGCCCTCGAGGGTGAAGGCGTGGTTCTCATCGGATTCAAACACGGGGTTGGTGAAGCAGGAATCGGTGCCCAGGTGACAGGCGGGGCCGTGCTTGTTGACCTCCACCACCAGCGCGTCCCTGTCGCAGTCCGCGGTGATGGACACGATGTGCTGGTAGTTGCCGCTGGTCTCGCCCTTGAGCCACAGCTCCTGCCGGGAGCGGCTCCAGAAGGTCGTGAGCTGCTTCTCCATGGAGATCTTCAGGCTCTCCCGGTTCATGTAGGCCAGGGTCAGCACCTTCTTGCTCTCGGCATCCACCACGATGGCCGGGATCAGGCCCTTCTCGTCGAATTTCAGGGTGTTGATGTCTATCATGTTCATAACCTCTTTCATGATGTGGAAAAGCTGCCGCTCGATGAGCGCTCCAGCAATTGTTTCTGTTCCAAGGTACAGGGGCTGTATCAAGCAGACGTAACCGCATGGATTTCCTGCAAACCCAGACCGTAGGGACGCCATAAATGGCGCCCGCGGCGGAAGGTCCGCTCCCAGCGGCAATTATGCCGCTTCTACGGGTTGCTTTCTGTTTTGAGATATCTTCAAAGCCTCTACAGCCTCACGATGATGTCGTTGTCCCGCAATACCTGCTTCAAATCGCATATTTCCACCTCGCCGAAGTGGAAGATGGAGGCCGCCAGCCCCGCGTCCACCTTCGGCAGCACCTTGAACAGCGTGACGAAGTCCTCGATTTTGCCCGCGCCGCCGGAGGCGATCACCGGCACGCTGACCACGTCGCACACCGCTTCCAGCATCTCCAGGTCGAAGCCGCCCTTCACGCCGTCGGTGTCGATGGAGTTCAGCACCACCTCGCCCGCGCCGCTGTCCACGCAGCGCTTGATCCACGAGATGGCCTCCATGCCGGTGTCCTCGCGCCCGCCCTTGGCGAACACGTGGAACTGGCCGTCCACGCGCTTCACGTCCGCCGAGATCACCACGCACTGGCTGCCATAGCGCTTGGCCGCCGCGGGGATGAGGTCCGGGTTGCGGATGGCCCCGGAGTTCACGGACACCTTGTCCGCGCCGCAGTTCAGCACCCGGGCGAAGTCGTCCACGGTGTTGATGCCGCCGCCCACCGTCAGCGGGATGAATACCTTCGAGGCCACCTCCCGCAGGATGTCGGTGAACAGCGCGCGGCCCTCGGCGGAGGCGGTGATGTCGTAGAACACCAGCTCGTCCGCGCCGCACTTTGAATAGTATTCCGCCAGCTTCACCGGGCTGGAAACGTCCGCCAGGCCCAGGAAGTTGACCCCCTTCACCACCCGGCCGTCCTTCACGTCCAGGCAGGGGATGATGCGCTTGGTGATCATCGGGACGCCTCCTCAATGGCCTGCTTGAGATCAATAGCCCCGGTGTAGTACGCCTTGCCGATGATGGCGCCGTACAGCTTCATGGCGGCGAGCGCCCGGATGTCCTCCATGGTGGACACCCCGCCGGAGGCCACGATGTTCATGGCGCACTTCTGCTGGAGCTCGGCGTAGAGCTCCCGGTTGGTGCCCCGCATGGCGCCGTCGCGGCTGATGTCAGTGCAGATCACCGTCTGAACGCCCATGTGCTGGAACTTGTCCATGAACGCGCCGAGGGTCATGTCGCTCTGCTCGGTCCAGCCCTTGATGGAGATGAAGCCGTCCCGCACGTCCGCGCCCACGGCGATGGCGGGGCCGAACCTGTCCACCGCCTGCCGGACGAAGTTGCCGTCGGTGATGGCCGCCGTGCCCAGGATCACGCGCCGCACGCCCAGGGAGAGGTACTTCTCCACCACCTCCATGGACCGTATGCCGCCGCCCAGCTCCACGAACAGGTGGGTGTTCTCGACGATCTTCCTGATCGTCTCGGCGTTGGGCGTGCCGCCGGTCTTCGCGCCTTCCAGGTCCACCATGTGCAGGTACTGCGCGCCCGCGGCCTCGAACTTTTTGGCGGTGTTCAGCGGCTCGGGGTCGTAGACCGTCATCTGCCGGTAGTCGCCCTTGTACAGCCGCACCGCCTTGCCCTCGTATAAGTCGATGGCGGGGAATATGTTCATGCCATTGTTCCTTTCCGAATTTGAAATCATGGAAGCTGGAAGGCTGTTTGTAGGCCGATCCGGCGTCACAATACTGTGCGGCGACTCATGAAAGCGGGTCCAGCCCGTCCCATTCGCAGAACGCTTTGAGGATGCCCAGCCCCACGTCGCCGGACTTCTCCGGGTGGAACTGGCAGCCCACCACGTTGCCCCTGCCCACGGCGGCGGTCAGGTCCGCGCCGTACTCGGCGGTGGCGATGACCTCGGGGCACTTTGCCCCGTAATAGGAGTGGACGAAGTACACGCAGTCGCCGGGCTTTATGTCCCGGAAGATGGGATGATTCCTCACCACGTTCAGCGCGTTCCAGCCGATGTGGGGGATCTTGTAGTCGGGGGGGATGACCTCCGATATGGGCCGCACCTCGCCGGGGATCAGTCCCAGCCCCGCGTGCTCGCCGAACTCGAAGGATTTGTCAAGCAGCAGCTGCATGCCCAGGCAGATGCCCATGACGGGCACGCCCTTCGCGGCGACTTCCTTCACCACATCGTCCAGCCCCGTCTCGCGCAGCTTTGCCGCCGCGTCGCCAAAGGCCCCGACGCCCGGGAGGATTACGTGGTCGGCGCTCAGGATCTTCTCTGCGTCGCCGGTCACTTCGACCTCCGCGCCGATGCTGGTCAGGCTGTGGGACAGGGAAAACAGGTTTCCCACGCCATAGTCAATGATTGCGATCATGTGTTACACTCCCGGTGAATATTCCACCTCATCCGTCTCACCGCCGCGCGGTGATCCGCCGCTCCCTCGGGGGCAATGCCATCAACTTAAGCTGCAAGCCCATCGTAGGGACGCCATAATTGGCGTCCGGGTATCCCGTTTCGACCGGAACGGACGCCAATTATGGCGTCCCTACGGCAACGCTTGCCGTCCGTCATTCCTTAACGCCCAAGTCAAATCAAAGATTCGGACGAGGCGCTTTTCAATCCCCCGAGCGTCCCCTACAGAACTCCCTTCGTCGACGGGATCTCGCCGTTCAAACTGGCGTCAACCGCCACGGCCGCGCGGAAGGTGCGCGCGGCGGCCTTGAACATGCCCTCGACGATGTGGTGGCTGTTTTCCCCGGAAAGCTGGCGGATGTGCAGGGTCACGTTGGCCTTGCGCACAAAGCCCAGCCAGAACTCCTTGACCAGCTCGGTGTCGAAGGTGCCGATCTTCTGGGTGGGGATGTCCACCTCATAGGAAAGGTGCGCCCGCCCGGAGATGTCCACGGCCACCAGCATCAGCGCCTCGTCCATGGGCAGGATGATGTGCCCGTAGCGGGTGATGCCGCCCATGTCGCCCAAAGCCTCGGCGAAGGCCTGCCCCAGGCAGATGCCGATGTCCTCCACGGTGTGGTGGTCGTCCACGTCCGTGTCGCCCACGCACTTTACCACGAGGTCGAAGCGCCCGTGCCTGGCGAACAGCGTCAGCATGTGGTTCATGAAGCCGCAGCCGGTGTCGATCTCGGCCTTGCCCGTGCCGTCCAGCTTCAGGGATAAGCGGATGTCCGTCTCCGCCGTGCGGCGGATGATCTCTGCCTCGCGCATGTGCTACGCCTCCAGTATTTCCACGATCTTTTGAATGAGTGTATCCATCTGCTCCGGCGTGCCGATGGTGATGCGGTTGAAGTCCTTGATGCGTTCCGCGGTGAAGTGCCGCACCAGCACGCCCCGCTTCTTGAGTTCCTGATACAACTCCCCGCCGCCGATCCTGTCCGATTTGGCGAATATGAAGTTCGCCTTCGACGGCAGCACCGTGAAGCCCAGCGCCTCGAGGCGCTTCGTCGTCTCCGCGCGGGTGGCTTCGATCTTCCGGCAATTATCCATATAATAGCCGTTGTTTTTGATCGCCGCCGCGCCCGCCGCGCAGGTCATGAGGTTGACGTTGTAGGGATTGGTGGAATACTTGATCCTGTCCAAATCGGCGATCAGGCCCGCACTGGCGATGGCGAAGCCCAGCCGCGCGCCGGCCATGCTGCGGGACTTGGAGAAGGTCTGGCACACCAGCAGGTTGTCGTACTTCGCCGTGAGGGGCAAGCAGGACTCCGCGCCGAAGTCCACATAGGCCTCGTCGATCAGCACGACCCGGTCGGGATTGGAACGCAGGATGCCCTCGATCTCGTCCACTGTCAGGGTCAGGCCCGTGGGCGCGTTGGGATTGGCGATGACCACCATGCCGTCCCGGTGGTGGTACTTCTCCGGGTCGATGGTGAAATCGGCCTCCAGCGGGATCTGGGTGTAGTCCACCCCGTACAGGTCGCCGAACACCTTGTAGAAGCCGTAGCTGATGTCCGGGAAGTACGCCCTGCCGCCCCTGCCCGCGAAGGCCATGAAGGCGAAGTTCAGGATGTCGTCGGAGCCGTTGGAGACGTAGACGTTCTCCCGCTTCACGCCGTACAGTCCCGCGATGGCGTCGCGCACGTTGGCGCACACCGGGTCAGAATACAGCTGCAACCGGCCCGCCTCCCGCGCCGCCGCCTCGATGACCTCGGGGCAGGGGGGATAGGGGCTCTCGTTGGTGTTCAGCTTGACATACTGCATGTCCTGGGGCTGTTCGCCAGGGGTATAGGCCTCCAGGGACTGGTAGGCTTCGGAGAGGTATCTGCTCATGTCACACCTCGAGAAGAATTGAGAATTGGGAATTGAGAATTGAAAGCCGCGATTTGCGCGCGCTTTATCCTCAACCTGTTCCGTTATTTTTCAAAGCGGGACAGCGCGCTGCGGGCGTGGCCCTCCAGGCCCTCCTTGCGGGCGAAGCGGGCGATCTTGTCGGACACGGCCCCGAGGGCCTCCCGGGTGAAATATGTGTACTGGGACTTCTTCACGAAGTCGTCCACGGATAGCGGGCTGTAGAACCGCGCGGTGCCGCCGGTGGGCAGGGTGTGGTTGGGCCCCGCCAGATAGTCGCCCAGCGCCTCGGGGCAGTTGCGGCCCATGAAGATGGAGCCCGCGTGCTTCACTTTGTCCAGGTAGTCGAAGGGGTTGTCCACGCACAGCTCCAGGTGCTCCGGGGCCAGCGCGTTGGCGATGTCGATGGCAGCGTCAAGGTCGTCCGCCACGATGATCTTGCCGTTGTTGTCGATGGACGCCGAGGCGATCTCCACCCGGGGCAGCAGGCGCACCTGGCGCTCCACCTCGGCCTGGACGGCTTGGGCGAGGTCCATGGAATCCGTCACCAGCACCGCGGAAGCCAGCTTGTCGTGTTCGGCCTGGGAGAGCAGGTCCGCGGCCACGTGCACGGGATTGCTCTTGCCGTCCGCCACGATCAGGATCTCGCTGGGACCGGCGATCATGTCGATGGCCACCCGGCCGAACACCTGCTTCTTGGCCTCGGCCACGAAGGCGTTGCCCGGGCCGACGATCTTGTCCACGCAGGGAACGGTTTCCGTGCCGTAGGCCAGCGCGGCCACGGCCTGGGCGCCGCCCACCTTGAACACCCGGTCCACGCCGGCCACCTTCGCGGCGGCCAGTATGGCGGGGTTGACTTTCCCGTCCTTCCCGGGCGGGGTGGTGATGACGATCTCGCCACAGCCCGCGATCTTGGCGGGGATGGCGTCCATCAGCACCGTGGAGGGGTACGCCGCCGTGCCGCCGGGCACGTACAGGCCCACGCGGTCCAGCGGGCTGACCTTCTGGCCCATGACCACGCCCGCGCGTTCGGTGATGATGAAGTTGCTGCGCACCTGCTTTTCGTGGAACTGGCGGATGTTCGCCGCGGCGGTGTTCAGCACGTCGATGAACTCCGGCTCCATGGCGTCGAAGGCTGCGTCGAATTCCTCGGCGGAGACCTCCAGGGAGCTCAGCTTCACCTTGTCGAACTTCTCGCAGTAGTCCAGCAGGGCGGCGTCGCCCCGGGCGCGGACATCGGCGATGATGTCCGACACGATGGCCGCTACGTCCACCTCGGGCACCACCCGGGCAAAGATTTCGGAATTGGCAACCTCGCCGTATTTCATAATCCTGATCATAGGGAACACCTCGCGGGAAATAATCTCTATTGCGATATTTGTCAGTTTTCGGGAACCTGGCCCTTCAGCCTCTCGGCCACGGCCTCGATGGCGGCGGACTTGAAGCGGAAGCTGGCCTTGTTGGCGATCAGCCGCGCCGAGATGGGCACGATGGTCTCCAGCGGCTCCAGGTCGTTCTCCAGCAGCGTCTTGCCGGTCTCCACGATGTCCACGATCACGTCCGACAGGCCCAGGATCGGGGCGATCTCGATGCTGCCGTTCAGGTGGATGATGTCGATGTCCCGGCCCAGCCCGGCGTAATAGGTCCGGGCGATGCGGGCGAACTTGGTGGCCACCCGCAGGGTGCGCTCCGGGTTGTCCCGGAAGTCCTTCTTCGCGGCCACGGCCATGCGGCACTTGCCCACGTTCAGGTCCAGCAGCTCGAACACGTCCGGCGCGTACTCCAGCAGGATGTCCTTGCCGGCCACGCCGATGTCTGCCGCGCCGCGCTCCACGTAGATGGCAACGTCCGAGGGCTTGACCCAGAAGTAGCGCACGCCGGCCTCCTCGTTTTCGAAGACCAGCTTGCGGTTGGGCTCGAGGATGCTGGGGCACTCGAAGCCCGCGGCGGCGAACATGCCGTAGACCTTCTCGCCCAGGCGGCCCTTGGGCAGGGCGACGTTAAGCATGGTTTTCAATGATCTCAATCCCCCTGTCCTTGAATCGCAGCAGCTGCCGGTACCGCAGCTTCTCCGGCACGGCCCGCTGGGCGAGCACGCTGCGGCCGGAGTCGGCGAGCAGCCGTATGGCCCGGGTGAGCTCGATCACGTCCGCGCCGTCGTCGTAGAGCAGCACGGTGTCCACGTCGTAGGGCCGCGCCTCGGCGTTCAGCCGCTCCAGCAGGTCCATGTAGATGGCGAAGCCCACCGCCCGGGCGCTGCGGCCCATGCGCTGCATTAGCGTGTCGTACTGGCCGCCGGAGAGCACGCCCGCGGGAATGCCGTCGATGTAGCCCCGGAACACGATGCCGTTGTAGTAGTTCATGTCGTTGACGATGGAGAAGTCCACCTGGATGCACTCGCAGCCGTTGGCGGCCAGCGCGCCGGTGACGGCCTCCAGCTCATTGAGAGCCGCCGCGGCTTCCGGGGCCGCGCACCAGGGGCGCAGCGCCGCGATGACCTGCGGGGCGGGGCCGTGGGCGGAGATCAGGGCCAGCAGCCCGTCGATGTCGCCCTCGGGGAACAGCTTCCGCACGCCGTCGGCGTTCTTCTCGCCGATGCACCGCAGGGCCTCGGCCCGCAGCGCGCCGTCCGGGGTCAGGGCGTCGACCAGCGCCGACACCACGCCCATGTGGGACAGGTCCAGCACGCAGGCCGAGTCGATCAGCTTCAGGCTCTGGGCCGCCAGGGAGATGACCTCGCACAGGCTGTACAGGTCCACGTCGCCGATGCACTCCAGGCCCGTCTGCAATATCTCCTTGAAGGAGCGGGTGCTGCCGGAGATGCGGTAGACGTTTTCGCTGTAATAGACCTTCTGCACGCACCCGGGCGCCTGGCGGGTGTTCTTGATGATGGACAGCGTGACATCCGGCTTCAGGGCCATCAGGCGGCCGTCGGTGTCGGTGAAGGTGATCACGCCGTCGGAGACGAGGAAGTCCTTGTTGCGCACGTACAGGTCGTACTCCTCGAACTTGCTCATCTTGAACTGGCTGTAGCCGAACCTGCTGTACAGGTCGCGCAGCGCGAACAGCACGCGCTCCTCGGGCTTCAGCGGATACTCGGTGGGGTTCATAGGCACCTCCGGGAGTTATTTTGCTTTATCAGTTTATCACTTTACTAAGATAAAGTCAAGGAAGACTACGTTAAATCGAGGAATGAAAACCGACGCGGCGGCGATCCGCCGGGGGTGTATTCCCGCTCCATTATACCAGATAATCCGTCGGAATAAAAGCGCGCCGCTAAGGAAGACCCCTTCGCGGCGCGAATTTGTCAGAACTTTACAACCCGGGCTGCTCGCGCTCCAGGGTGATGACCATGGGCGTGGCGTTCTGGGTGAGGCTGACACCCTGGATCAAATCCGTCGATACGACGCGCCAGCCCTGTTCGGCGAGGCGGTTCAGCTCCACCTCGGCTTCGTTGACCTTGGTCTTGAGGATCTTGTATTCCAACATATTACTGCACTCCTTCCTGCGCGCCTCCCGAGAGCAGGCCGCGGAAATCCAGCAGGCCGGACAGCTCGCTGCCGAGCACGGCGGGCAGCTTGCCGTCCCAGTTTTCGGCGATGGTGTTGAGGATGGTCAGGTCGGTGAGGTTCCCGCCGATGGAATCCAGCCGGAAGGCCTCGGCTTCGGCGGCCAGCTTCACGGCGTTGGCCTGGGCCTCGGCTTCGATGCGCACCTGCTCGGCGGAGGCCTCCGCCTGCTTGATGGCGACCTGCTTCTCACGCTCGGCCTGGGCGATGGCGGTCTCGTTTTCGATGGCGGCCTTCTTCTTCAGCTGCTCGGCCACCTGCTTGGCCTCGACGGCGTTGATGAAGTCCTCGCTGAAGTCGAAGTCGATGATGTTGAAGTCGGTGACCGTGATGCCCATGTCCGTCAGCTTGGCGTCCAGCTCGTCCCGCATCTTGTCGGAGGACTCCGCGCGCTTGGAGATCAGCTCCTCGGCGGTGTACTGGGCGGAGACGCTCTTGAGCACCTCGTGAGTGGCGGGGATGATGATGTTCTGCTCGAACATCGTGCCGTGGGTCTTGTACACGGAGAAGGACTTCTCGGGGCGCAGCCGGTAGTTCACCGCCAGCTTGGCGCTGATGGTCTGGATGTCCTTGGAGAAGGCCTCGGTGTTCAGCTCCAGCTTCTGCACGCGGTTGTCCAGGGAGATGATCTCCTGGACGAAGGGGAGGTGGAAGTGCAGGCCTTCGGACAGCGTGGAGCCGTCCTGCACCCGGCCGAAGGTGACCATGATGCCCGTGGAACCCACCGGGACCCGGGTGAAGCTCTGGGCGGCGAGCACCGCCAGCACGAACACGATGATGGCGATGGCGACGCCGTTCTTGGCGATTTTCTTCATTTGTATTTCCTCCTTGCCCGACGTTTTCCGGCGGCACGCGCCGCCTGGGTGGGGCGGCCGTCCGGGCCGCTGTCGGTTGATGGTGTCATTATACCCCTCACAAAGAAAAAAGGGAATATCCCGACGCCAAAAACAGACGGCGGCGCAACGAATTGTCAAAACGCGCACACCATTTGACGGACGCCGGACGACAAAAAGCCGCCCCGGCAGGCCTGCCGGGGCGGTTGATGAATCGGGTCGCTTTATTCGTAGTCCACCGGGGTGACGGGGGTGACCACCCGGCCGTCGAGCACGGTGAAGCTGACGTCGCCGCTGAAGGGATAGTATTTGTACTGCACGGCGTTGGTCTCGGGGGACTGGAAGCCGATGACCAGGGCCATGGAGTAGATGCCCTCCTGGTAGGCGCTGATGTCCAGGTACACCTCGAAGTCGCTGGCGGTGGCGTTCTGGCACACCGCGGCGTCATGGGGCAGGCCGGAGACGCCATTGGTCAGCGTCAGCGGGTAGGCGATCTTCTGGCCGGAGGCCACCTGGGTGATGACCAGCCAACTCTTGGCCTTGGTGCCGTCGAAGCCTTCCTCGTTCACGTAGCCGTAGCCGTTCAGGTACATCAGCTTGTTGTCGTCCGCGGGGGAGACGAAGCACTCGGTGATGCCGATCATGCCGTTTTCGGAGGCGATGCCGGGCAGGCGCTCCAGCGCGTCGCGGTCGGTCATCGGCTGGGCGCACTGGTCAGCGGGCAGCGCGGTGGGCTCGGGCGTCGGCTCGGGGGTGGGCTCCGGCGTGGGCTCGGGCGTCGGCTCGGGAGTGGGCTCCGGCGTGGGAGCCTCGGTGACGGTGAGGTCCACCTCGTCCTCGGGCATCACGTACTCGGGCACCTGGTCGGAAGGCAGGCCGGTCTCGACGGGCTCGGGCTCAGCGGTGGCCTCGACATAGGGCCGCACGGAGGCTTCGGGGTCCAGCCTGTCGGAATAATCCAGCTTGGCCAGGGCGAACCAGATGACCGCCAGGATGATGAACAGAATGACCAGGCCGATGATGAAATAGAGCACGGCAAGGCCCTTGGCCTCGCGCTTGCGTCCCTTCTTGAGCATGTTATGTCCCTCCAAATCGCAGTGTGTGTCACAGTCACACAGACATCTTTATAGCTATCCCATATCATAATTCAACGGAAACGGTATTGTCAATCCAATTGGCGTAAAAGTACAAATAAAGTTACAAATATCGCGCCGGCTGGGCCGGGAAGCCCCGCGATCCGGAAGCGACGCGCCGGCAGGGCGGAAAATCACCCGACTGTTTCCCAATTTTAACAGGAAGAAACGGGAAAGGAAGCACAGCCGGGTGGTATGATTATTCACAAATTTATCGGGCGGCGCCGACGGAACCTGGACGGTCGGCGTTGGCACGGCAGAAGAGGGGGAATGGGATTGGCGATTCGGGAGAAGATCATCATACTGGACTTCGGTGGCCAGTACAACCAGCTGATCGCCCGGCGCATCCGCGAGGCGGGCGTGTACTGCGAGATTCTGAATTATGCGGCCCCAATCGAGACCTGGCGGGACGATGGCCTGAAGGGCGTCATACTCACCGGCGGGCCGAACAGCGTGTACGGCGAAAACGCGCCCCGACTGGGCCGGGAGGTGTTTGAGCTGGGCGTGCCGGTGCTGGGCATCTGCTACGGCATGCAGCTGATCAACTACCTGTTCGGCGGCAAGGTGGAATCCGCCGAGGTGGGCGAGTACGGCCACACGACGCTCTTCACCGAGGACGCGCCGCTGTTCGCCGGCGTCAGCCGGGAGACCGCCGTGTTCATGAACCACAACGACCGCGTCAGCGTGCCGCCTGAGGGCTTCACCGTCGACGCGCGCACCGATCACTGCCCGGTGGCGGCGTTCTCCGATGCCTCCCGGGGCATCTACGGCGTGCAGTTCCACCCCGAGGTGCGCCACTCCGTGGAGGGCGTGAAGATGCTGCGCAACTTCGCCTTCGGCATCTGCGGCTGCGCGGGCGACTACCGCGCCGAGGACATGATCGAGCGCATGGTACAGGACATCCGAAGCGCGGTGGGCGACGGCAAGGTGGTTGCCGGACTCTCCGGCGGCGTGGACAGCTCCGTGGCCTGCGCCCTCGCGGGCCGGGCGCTGCGCCGGGACCAGCTGACCTGCGTGTTCGTCGACCACGGCCTGCTGCGGCTGAACGAGGCCGAGCAGGTGATGCGCACCTACCGGGACAACCTGGGCCTGAATGTGGTCCACGTGGACGCCTCCGAGCGCTTCCTGGAGGCGCTGAAGGGCGTGACCGAGCCGGAGCGCAAGCGGAAGATCATCGGCGAGCTGTTCGTGCGGGTGTTCGAGGAGGAGGCCCGCAAGACCGGCGCGGACTTCCTGCTCCAGGGCACGATCTATCCCGACAAGATCGAGAGCGGCATGGGCGGTTCCGCCACCATCAAGAGCCACCACAACGTGGGCGGCCTGCCCAAGGACAGCCTCTTCAAAAAAGACCACATCATTGAGCCGCTGTCCCTGCTGTTCAAGGACGAGGTCCGCGCCGTGGGCGAGGGCCTGGGCATCCCTCACGACATGGTCTGGCGGCAGCCCTTCCCGGGCCCGGGCCTGGCCGTGCGCGTGATCGGCGACATCACCCGGGAGAAGCTGGACCTGCTGCGCGCCTGCGACGCCATCTACCTGGAGGAGCTGAAAAACGCCGGCCTGTCCGAGGCCATCTGGCAGTCCTTCGCCGTGCTCACCGGCGTGCGCACCGTGGGCTGCATGGGCGACGACCGCACCTATGGCTACTGCGTTGGCCTGCGCGCCGTCACCTCCGACGATGCCATGACCGTCGAGGCCGCCGAGATCCCCTATCCCGTCCTCAAGAAGTGCGTCAGCCGCATCATCGGCGAGGTCCCCGGCGTGAACCGCGTCGTGTACGACATCACCGGCAAGCCGCCGGGAACCATTGAGTGGGAATGATCTCCATGTCAAGGGGCAACCCCGTTTTCCCTGTTTGGGGCAAAAAAGTATTCCCTTTGATCCCGCAAAAACATCATAGAAATCAGCTCCGGAAACCGTGCTCAGACACCGCTTCCGGAGCCTTTTTTATTCCCAAAACAAAGCCCGGGAACCTTAAGGAAACCGTGCGGGAGCAATCTGGGAAGCATCGCGGGAACCTTTTTAGGGAGCAGTATCAGCCCCATCGTGGGAACCCATATTGGAACCTCCTTCGATGTCCACGGAGCAACCTCATACAGCCTCAAAATACCGTAATACCAGGGGCTCCAGCCCATTGGAGTGGGTTCGGGAAGAGAGAACCACAGCAGGGAATAGGGCTGGGAACAGTAATGGGAACAGCATCGGGAACCACGATGGAACCACGATGATTCCCACGGTGTATCCACGAGGATTCCCAAATCGGGAACCGGGAGGGGGTTAGGGGTCGCAGGGGGAAGGGGGAGGGAAATGGAGGAGCATAGAGGGTGAGAAAGGGACTTGAAGCAGGAAAAGCAGAGGTCAGAGTATTTTGCCCCTTGGAGGACAAATGACTTTGCCCCATGACATAGTACTTTTGGGGAAACGTGGATTTGGGAAAATGAAGAAAGCCTGAAAACACCGTGATACCAGTGTTTTTCAGGCTTTTATATTTTTGGTGTTTCCCAAAAACAAACAGGTGAAATTTCGTTTTTTTGGGGGAATTTCGATGAAATGAGCACAAATATGGGGGGAAATGGGGACAAATCTGGGAAGATGATTTTTGCGTGGAAGGAGGCTGAAACATGAGAAAAAGGAACTTCAAGGGCAGGTGTGAAAAGAGGCAAATCGCGAAATGTGCTGAAGTATGTCGTACTTATGATGACATACAGCGTGTTTATGCTGAGAGACTGTCAGAGAGAGAAGATATTGCTGAGATAAGGTGTAATGTTCCACTGGATGGTTTGTCATTGGGAGATTATACTTCTGATTTCGTTTGCTTGAAAACGGACGGAGAGTTAATGGTCAGAGAGTGCGTTTACCGACGCTTTCTCATAAAGCCGATGACATTGAAGCTGTTGGATGCGTCCAGAGAATACTGGCTGCGACATGGCGTAACAGATTGGGGGCTTGTGATAGATGCAGAACACCCTGTGGAAGAAGGATGATGATATCCTCCGCGTATTGGAATGCCACGACGATGAAGTGCTGGTGATCGACTGCAAGAAGCTGACCATGCCGACCTGGAAAGGCATTGAGGCTCTGGATGGATATATCCGGTGTGAGGATGAACTGGATCCAAAGCAATATGGCTTTCGGGATATGGATGTGCTGTCTCCCGAAGCGATCAGCGACATGCACAAGCGTTTTACGGCTGTGGCGAGCATCCTGCCTTTCTTGTCAAATGAACGGGAGCGCAGCCGAATGATTGCCTTGGCGGCAAAGCAATTGAGTGTCAGCAAACACACCGTGCGGAATTATCTGTGCCTGTATCTGGTGTATCAGGACAAGGTTGTTCTCGCACCCAGGGGACGCGGAGATGGTGTTGCTCTATCCACTACATCCAAGCGTCTGCAGAAGATGCCACTTTGCAGGAAACTTATCGTACAAAAATCGGAATCTATCGAACAGTTCTGGGCACGGAAGCTTGTATGGGCGGTTAACCAGTTGGATCCCGGAGAAACACTTTGTTGGCGGAGAATCAGGGGCTATCTCAATATCAAGAGGGAAAGGCTAAACGCATGTATTCCGTATCTGACCATGTTCACTGACGAAGCCACGGCGAAAAACATCCAGAAGCTGCTTGGTAAGGAGTAAATATCGCTTACAGAAGGCAGATATCATTTTAACAAGTGCCCGATGGTTTGTCAGTATCAGGTGTAGTGCCTATACCCCGAACCCCGGGAATACGCCAAGGAAGAGGTGGTGATATGGATTGCCGGTATACGCGGGAGAAGCCCACCTACAGAAGGAAATGGAATCCAGATAAAAACCATTTGAAACTATATGATCCTGGGTACGATGGGTACGCTCGAAAATCCATCGTACCCGGTAATCGTACCCGGGGAAAACCCCGGTAAATACGGGGGAATAGGCCTCTTGGGTACGATGGGTACGATACTTTTCTATTAATATATAGATAAAAAAATTATGATAACTACGTACATGTAGTTAGACAATACATACATGTAGTTAAATAATACTTACACGTAAAATAAAAACTATATATAAAGGGTTTGAAAAACAGCGTACCCATCGTACCCATTGATCCAAAGTGCCGATGTCATCGAGGCTTTCAGTGGGTATGAACCCTTTTCTCATCGTACCCACAGCGTACCCATCGTACCCAGAAGTAATCCACATGATCAAGTTGGAACCGGCTTTGAAGTCTTTGTTCTCAGTATTTGGGAATCCTTCCACTGTAGATCAGAATGCAGCAAACCCATTATTATCGCCGTGCTTTCAGGAGGCACGGAAAGAAAACCGACAAGAACGTAATTTTGCGGGTGCATCTCTGTAATCACCAGGAAAGGGATGAAACCCATGGACAATCCCAATATACCCAATGTCCTGATCAAGATGTCAGCAGACGATGACTTCATCGCGGTTTCCACCTATTGCCGCAGGCATGGACGCCGGGGCCGGTTTCTGATCCTGCGGGAAAGAATGAAACAGGTTCTCAGCGGCAATCCCGGAACCCTCTATGATTCCGATTGCGGGAACCACGTCAGCATCCACAATTACGATAACCGGCTCCACTTCACCTTCGACTGGCTTTCCGAATACTCGGATGGCGCCTTGAAAGGTTTCCGCCAACGGATAGAGGTGCCCTGCGAAGTGTTCTCAACCCTGATGGATACTGGAGAATCAATCCGGTACCTGTACCGCCCTCAGAATCCTCAGGCGCACATCAACGCTGTTCCCGCTGCAAAGGTCATCAGGAAGGTCAGAAACTCCCCTATCACCCGCCGGGCGTTGAGCAAAGCACTTCGGGACAACTTCCACTGGCGCTCCGATAATGTGACCCTGTACCGGGATTATGGCACGAGCTTTTACTTCGAGACCAGCAGCGGATGTCCCATGAACGGCGGTCTCATACTGCATGAGACGACTGTCCGCACACCTGTAGGCGTGAAGCCGAAGCTGTACTATTCGGTTCACATGTGGCGAGATCGCGGCGCTGATTCTGTACTGGGCAGACAGATACACAAGGTCCTGGGCGCAGAGCATTACTTGCTTCTTCGCCCTGGTAATCGCGGTGGAATGCGAGGATTAGAAGTGTATGGTCACTGCTTTTCCGGCGGCACGTATTTCAGAATATCCTCCACCTGGCACTACAGGATGATGTACAGCGCGTCCAGTGTTTTCGGGGGTGAGGCGTTGGTGGGCAGCCCGTGTTTGCAGCGGCATCTTAAAAAAGCTTACCGAGGCAAGACCGCTCGGAAACAATGGCGTCACTTTTCTCAAGTGGGAATGTGCAAACAACGAGGGACAGGCACAATTTCAAAATAATGGCAGCAGAGGTAGACTTATTGATACAGTCAGTGTATAATGTTTATATACTTGTAAACGGGTGCGGTTTGCATTCGATTCGATCTGTATCAAAAAGTCTGTTTTGCCAGGCAGGCTAAACCAACGAAGGAGCGTTGATCGTTATGAAGCACATCAAGACTACCATCATGGCCATTCTCATGGTCGCCCTGCTGTTCGCGCTGGCGGCACCTGCGCTGGCGGAAGCGGAAGGCGGCGCATATTCCGGGATTGTACTCGCCACCAACCAGTTCGACGCGCCGGAGATCCCTCTGAACACGAAGATAACCGGCACGGTGACCGATGGCCAACGCGGTTGGATGTGCTTTCACACCGGCGATGCCCAGGAATATCAGGTAACCCTGGTGAACAAGACGAACAATGCCTATTATGCATGGCTGCATGTCTATGATGATTTCGGCATGGATATGATTGGTGAAGGCTGTTCTGCCGGTTCGGGCGGCAAAGCCGTGACCACCAATCTGACGCTGTCACCCAACACGGCATACTACATATCTGTCCAGCACATGGACGCATATCAAAATGTTCGGAGAGAACCCCTGGACTTTGCCCTGTTTG
>CADCHI010000036.1 GCA_902801165.1 uncultured Eubacteriales bacterium
TGGGGAATAGATGCCCCCTCTCCGCCCTTCGGGCACCTCTCCCCCTCACGGGGGCGAGGCAAGTTTATATTTCAGTGCTTGGCTCTCCCCCGTGAGGGGAAGAGCTGGCAGCCGCAGGCTGACTGAGAGGGGTTTCCCCAGAAAAACGTGAAGAACCCGTTTTTTGTGTATAGACTTGATGTTGCATCATCTAATAAAAAACGGCCCCATTTCATGGTGCCTCAGAATATTTGAAATCAGCCAAAAACCACCCCAAAAACCGGTTTTAGATTTGGTTTTTGGCGGATGGTACAAATAATGTCAGGAGAGACAAAGCCCTGAAAACGCCGAGTTTTCAGGGCTTTTCATTGTTTTGGTCCCTCCCCTGAAAGTGCCTGGTGACTAGATTTTGACGACTAGATTTTTAGGAGGGAATCTAGAGTGTGTTTCTAAAATCCCGAACATGCATTTTCGGCACCTCGAACTGCATTTCTGCGTTGATTTCCCTTGATTTGCCGCCAGCAAACCTTCGGAAAGAAACACACTCTAGATGCCAAGGATCAATATGAAGTAAGTTCAGGGCGTTGGACGAGTCACTTTGGAGTACGCCATCGACCAGTTCATGAGGCACAATCGACTGAAGAATCTGAGTCCAACGACCTTATCTGTTCAGTCATGGCCATAAACGCCGTCCTAAAGGAATTACTCTCGTATCGCCGCTACTAAAAAACACCTGTATACATGCCTTTCCTCCACCTCTCCCGTTCAGTCCTGTTCCAGCTGCTTCTGCTTCCGGCGATAGACAAGCATCGTCGCTGCCAGTACATAGACCGCACAGCCGGTGAAGATCACAAAGGCCGGCAGATAGGTGCCGCCGCAGCGATCGGCGATGAGCCCGGGCACCGGGGAAAACAACAGGGCTCCGGCGTAATAGCCGGTTTGCAGCTGTTCCACGGTGGGCCGATAGTGATCCGGCGTGCTCCAGTCGGCGGCCATGGCGGTCAGTCCCACCGTGGTCAGCGCAAGTCCCGCACCGAAGACCGCCATGGCGACATAGAGCACCGCCCTCCCCCGTCCAGCCAGGCATAACAGCCCCATGCCCGCGATCTGGGCCACGCCGAAGCATACATTGGTTCGCCGGTTGCCGATGCGCTCGGCCACGACCCCGAAGAGCAGCTTGCCCGCCACCATCGCCACGCCGGAGATCGTGACCGCGATGGCGATCTCCTCCGGGCTGTAGCCGAAAGAGGCCATGTAAACGGTCAGATGACCATAGGCGGCACTGGTGGTCGCTCCGGCAGCTATCGCCATCGGGGCCAGCAGCATTCGATCCTTCCGGTCCAGCAGCACATTGCCGTAGAGCCTCTGCCGGGCAGCCGCCTGCTCACCTTCACCGTAGGGCGTGAGCCCCATGCAGCCCGGGTCGCTTCTCAGCAAGGCGCCGCTGAGCAGCATCAGTGACGCGATGGCCGCGCCTTCCAGCAGGAAGGCGGTTCGAAGGCCGAACTGCCGGATCAGCATCGTGAGCAGGGAAGGCACGCCGAAGGTAGCCAGCCCCGTCACCGCGGAGCAGATGCTGACGGCCAGCATCCGGTCCTTGACAAACCAGCGGTTGATGATCAGTGCGACGGGCGTCATGCTGCCCAGGCCAAAGCCCGCCCCGATCAGCATGGAGGCGATGCAGTAGCCCGCATACGCGCGCGTGGTGCCGTAGACCACAAAGCCCAGCGCGCTCATCATGCCGGCCAGCACCATGCCGGCGCGCAGCGGCAGGCGTCGGTAATACCGCTCGGCCAGGATGGACGTCAGGAACGCGGCAAGGCTTCTGACGGTGATCAGGAAGGAGGACTGCGCATTGGTGAAGCCGTTCTCCCGAAGGATGAAGGGCTGGTAGATGGTGAAGGCGTTGACCGCGAGGCCGGCCGTGCAGAACATGAGCAGCGCGCTTCCCACGCAGATCCACCACGCATAGTGTATCTTCCGCATGATATCCTTCCTCTTGCAGCAATCCATTCCGGCGGCCTGCGCCTGTCAGGCGAGCGTTCTCCGGGCAACGCGGCCATTTCACAGGGTTCATCGCCCACAGGCAGATCATTGCCGGCGGTCCGAATTCTGCCATGCGCAGGCCAAACGGACGGCCCCGGGGCAAAACCCAGTTGGGGCCGTCCATTAAAAGGGCATCGTGCCGAAAAAAGACGGGAACCGGATATCGGTTCCCGTCCGTCAGGGTGATTTAGCGGGCGATGTTGTACTCGTAATGATAGATGGAAAGGTCAATGTCGCCTTCATCCTTCAGCTGCTGATACGCGGCGTTGTAGCGCTCGTTCAGATCGGCAACGGCCTCGTCCCACTCCAGGTCGCCACGCATGATCTCGTCCATGACCACGGAGAAGGTGTCTCCCTCCAGCGGGAGCAGCTTGTCCGGGAACAGGGACATGCTGGTGTAGTTGGCGATGTCGGAGAAGATGGCGAACTGCGGGCCCATTTCGGGGCTCAGCTCGGTGTTCTCGATGACGCTCACCTTGTAGGGGATCATGCCGCCGATGGAGTAGATGGCGCTGTTCAACTCGTCGCTGTTCAGGAAGCAGAAGGCCTTCACGACGGCCGCCTTGTGCGCGTCAGAGGAATTGTCATACGCGGGAGCGCAGATGGAGCAGCCCACGCGATCCAGGTACACGCCCTTGTAAGGCGCGTCGCCTTCTTCGATGGTGGGCGGATCGATGACGGTCCAGTTGCACTCGGCCGGGAACTGGGCGGTGTACACGCCGTAGTCATACGCCGGGGCCGGGAACATGCCGACCTTGCCCGCCGCGAACTGCGCGCGGATCTCGTCAATGCCCAGGTCGTCCGCGCCAAGCATGTAGCCATTCTGGAACATTTCGGCCACTGCCTTCACCGGAACCTCAAACCTGGAGAAGTCATAGGTCTCGGTGTTCGGGTCATACCAGCCCAAGCCAGTGGAGCTCATGGACTCCTTGAAGACCAGGCGCTGGAAGCAGGCGGCCCAGGTGGACCAGCCAAAGCCGAACTCCTCGCCATTTCCGTTCTCGGTGATGACCTTCGCGCACTCGACGACGTCGGCCCAGGTCTTGGGCAGCTCCAGACCGTTCTTCTCAAACAGGTCCGTGTTCACGGCCATCTTGATCGGCACAACTTCCAGGGGAAGCGCGTACAGCAGGCCCTCCTGAATGTTGATGCCATTGACGATGTAATCCTTGTAGCCGTCGATGCAGGCTTTCAACTCCTCATCGTCGATGGTATTCAGGTCCTTGATCCAGCCCTGCTGAATCCAGTTCGGATTGCCGGTGCCCTTGTCGACCAGGTCGAAGAACGTGCCGGCCTGCATCAGGGCTTCACAGTCCGTGCTGTAGGTGTTGATGTTGGAGATGATCTCGATGTAGACGCCCTGCTCAGCGCCGGTGGTGGCGTTCCACTTGTCGACCTCCTCCTGAAGCTTGATCAGGTAGGCACCGATGGAGCAGTAGTACTGGACGGTCTCAACCGGTTGTTCGGCAACGGCCACGGCGGAACCCAGTCCCAGGACCATCGCCAGCATCAGAACCAATGCCAGAATCTTCTTCATTGCCACTAACCTCCTGTATCCTTCATTTGTCTTTGTCCGGCATTTCTTGCCGTGGACATAACTATATTTTAAACGTATCTACATTAAAAGTCAACTATAAATTCGAATATGGGCACTATTAACAAAAACAGCATTAATTATTTATGAATTAATGCTGTTTTTGTCTTCTGATTTGAAAGGCCAACCGCATGGGCTGGCATTTCCTACGCCTTGAACAGCCCGTTGATCTGCTTCAGCGTCTGGCGCACCAGCTGCTCGCCGCCCACGTGGCCCACCAGGCCGCTGGACAGGAACGCGCTGTAGTGGCCGCCCTTCTCCGCCTTCTCCGTGGGCAGATAACCCTCCGTTCCGTTGGCCAGCTGGATCAGGAACGTCTGCTCCGCCAGGCTCCGCGCCTTGATCTGGTTCCCGTAGTCCAGGAACAGCTCGAACGGGTTCGTCGCGATCGCCACCGTCCCCAGCCGGATCACGTGCACCTCCGTGTCCACGATGTCCAGACGGTCCTGCAGCTCCGCACGCCGTAGGATCCCCAGGTGTACCTGCAGCGCCGCCGCGTCGTTGAAGTCCACGTCTCCGTCCTTCTCTCGCAGGTATTCCCGCACCGCCTTCCGCGCCGTGTTCACTTCTGTCAGCGTCGTCCGCCTCAGCGGCAGCTGCATCATGTGCACCTGGTGCACCAGCTCCGGGTCCGTCTGCGGCGCGTCCAGCCCTTCCTCGTATACCTCGATGATCTCGTTCGCGATCCGCTTGCCTGCCTTCCGCATGCCCGCAAGATCGAACATCGACGGATCCGCCTTCCGCTTCGGCGGATTGTTCCGCTTCAGGTTCGGGTCGTTCACGTCGCTCTCCGGCTCCACCCAGCGGATCAGGTCCACCGGGCACTGGTCCCCTGCCGCAGAGCACTGCGGCAGCAGGAACACGTGCTCTCCGAAGTGCTTCCGCACCAGCATCTTTGCCTCGCCCCAGAAGTCCGGCGACACGAACAGCCGGTGCTGCACGCACTGCGCCGGGCACGCCAGGTTCGCCACGATGCCCGTCAGCCTGTTCTCCCCGTCGAACACGTACAGCAGCTCGATGCCCGAGTCGTTGCCGCCCTCCAGCTGGGTGAACACCGCCATGTCCGTGTCTCCCCACATCTGGGCGGTGCCGTCGGAATAGCAGGCCCGCCGGCACATGCCCACCGCCGCGCGGCCAAAGGCATTGCTGAATCCGCCCGGCGCGCGGTTCCTCCACGCCTCCAGCACAGCTCCGGCAATCCGGTCGGAGAGCATCTCCAGCAGCTCGTCCTCGGTGGCGATCTCCGGGTTCTGGGTGATGTTGGCGCTCTCCACGTACTTCTTGCCCGCCGGAAGTTCCGCCTCCATCAGTGCGCGGAAGGACGTGCTCGAGCCGCTGAGCTTACGGGTGGAGTTGCCCCGCCCGGTGTAGCCCGGACCGGTGTGGGTATGGATGGCGGACAGGATGACCTTCATGGGATCCAGTCCCTCGCCATTGCCCTCCAGCTTTGCGCGCACGGCGTCCACCAGCGTGTAGGAGATGCCCACCAGGTCGCAGCTGCACAGCACCAACTGCTCATCGTCCGTGGTGACGGCCATGGCGGTGGCGGTCAGCGGCTTTTCCACATATTCGGAAATCCGCTCCGCGAACTGCCCTACCAGGGATACCTTTTTGTCCGGCGTGATGTCAGCTTCCGCCCAGCCGATCTGAAAATGACCCATAATCATTCCTCCCCGTCCTGGTTTGATTCGTCCGAAGCATCCCGACGATGCGATTCAGGGGCCGACGGACATTCCATTCGGCCCCGGCGATTTCATTATAACGATAATACAGGGAATGTCAAGTGAAACAAACAGGTTAAGCACTTTCCAGGCGTTTCAAATCCGGCTTTTCATTCTTTAACACAAACGTTCGTCATATTTTATCAATTGTCCACAGTTGATCGGTCAATGTGTACATAATTGCACTTTGCATCACACATTTTTGCTGATTCTTTTAATTTTTGGAGAGAAAACTGTTGCACAATAATATGTTAAGTAGTATAATAAAAATCGTTATAAACCGGTTATCCGTGAAGGCTGCGGTACTTTCAATCCAACAGGACGGGAGGTTTGATTGTGGACAGAAAATTACGGAATCACTGGGATAAAAAAGAAGTGATCCAAAGCTATCTGATGATCGCAGGTTCGGTACTGGGCATGATCGTGTTTGTGGTCATTCCTCTGGGCTGGATCATACGCTGGTGTCTTTTCAGCTACAAGGGCTACGGCGCGGTGCGATTTGTGGGTCTGAACAATTTCGTCCGCGCGTTCACCCGCTCGGACAAGTACTGGCTGGCGGTGAAGAACACCTTTGTATTTGCCATCGGCAAGCTGCTGGTAGAGATTCCGCTGGCGCTGGTGTTGGCCTTCGTGCTGACTCGACCGCTGAGGGGCCGGGACTTCTTCCGCTCGGTGTTCTTCATGCCGTCGATGCTGTCGGTGGCTGTCATCGGCGTGGTGTTCACCTATTTGTTCAACCACAACCAGGGCGTGGTCAACTCGGCGATCAAGCTGTTGGGCGGCACGGGCATCAAGTGGTTCTCGAATGGCACGACGGCCATGATCATGCTGATGATCGTGTCCATCTGGCAGAACTTCGGCATCAACATGCTGTTCTTCATGACGGGCCTGCAGAGCATCCCGGCGGAGCTGTACGAAGCCGCGGCCATCGACGGCGCCTCCCAGACACAGCAGTTCCTGCGCATCACCATTCCCATGCTGGGGCCGGTCATGCAGATGGTGCTGATGAACGCCATCCTGGGCTCCCTGAAGGTCACGGATCTGGTGCTGACGCTGACCAACGGCAAGCCCAGCGGCAAGACCGAAGTGATGATGACCTACATCTACAAGCGGTTCTTCGGCGAGGGCGGCTCCTCGGCCATGGACTACGGTTACGGCGCGGCGCTGACGGTAGTCACGGCCGTGATCCTGACCCTGGTGACGCTGCTGTATCTGCGGGTGACGAAGAAGAACAGCCAAATCTACGGGAGGTGACATGCGTTGATGCACCACATGAGCCTCGGCGCAAAGATCGCGCTCTACGCATTTCTGGTGATCATAGTGGTCATCACGCTGATCCCACTGTTGTACACGCTCTCCGCCTCCTTCAAGACGAACTTTGAAATCGCCAAGGGCGGCATCAACCTGATTCCAAAGGCTCCCACCTTTGACAACTTCAAGACCGTCTGGGGCATGAGCGGCACGACGCTTGACACCCGGACCACCTATGCGGACTACACCGTCAACTCGCTGAAGGTGTCGTTGATGACGGTGGTGCTGGTGGTGTTTTTCACGTCCATGTCCGCCTACTGTTTCCAGCGCGGCAACTTTCCCGGGCGGAACCTGCTGTACTGGCTGTTCATGTGCACGATGTTCATCGGCGCGGGCACGATCACCATCTTCCCGCTGCTGCAGATCACCACGAAGCTGAAGATCAACAACCACTTCGGCTTGGCACTGGTGCAGTTTGGCACCGCCGGCGCCAGCAATCTGTTCCTGACGATGGGCTATTTAAAGACCATCCCAAAGGATCTGGACGACTCCGCCAAGATCGACGGTTGCAGCTTCTTCGGCATTTGGTGGCGGATCATATTGCCACTGTCCCGGCCGATCCTTGCGACTATCGCGCTGATGGCGTTCCGGGCCTCCTGGAACAACTACCTGATCCCCAACCTGATGCTGGCCGGCAACCAGCGGTTCACCACGCTGGTCGTGGCGGTGGTACGACTGCAGTCCATGGGTGGCGCCGGCGCGAGCCAGTACAACCTGATGATGGCCGGCACGATGCTGGCGATGCTGCCGATGCTGATCCTGTTCCTGTGCATGAACAAGATGTTCGTCGAGGGCATCACCCAAGGCGCGGTCAAGGGCTGATCGGTCGAACCCATCAAATTCGGAAAGGCAGGGAGGACCCATGAGTGTCATGCGCATCACCGCTGCCGGGGACGGCATGGTCTTTCGCCGCCTGCCCGGCGCGTACCAGGGGTTTGAGGCCGTCCGGGATTTCATCGGCCGGGGCGACCTGCGGTTTTTGAACCTGGAAACCACCATCCACCGCGGCGAGACCTTCGGGGCCGCGGTCAGCGGTGGCAGCTGGTTCTGCGCGCCGCCGGAGGTGCTGGAGGATGTACGCGCCTTCGGCTTCAACACCGTGTCCACAGCCAACAATCACGCAATGGACTATTCCCACAAGGGCCTGATCCGGACGCTGGAGTACATCCGCCGCGCCGGGCTGGTCTGCGCCGGAACGGGGCGCTCCCTGGCCGAGGCCGCTGCGCCTTCCTATCTGGACACCCCGTCGGGGAGGTTCGCGCTGATCGGCGCCTGTTCCTCCTTCCATCCGGACGCCCCCGCCGGCAACCCCGCCCGCGGCGTCCCGGCGCGCCCGGGCCTGAACGCCATCCGGCACGATACGATCTATTCCCTCCCGGAGGCGGAGCTTGATAAGCTGATGCGGATCGCGGATTCGATCATGATCAACGCCGCCGACGACGCCTCCCGGGCCCAGGGCTACAGCCCGGCCCTGCCGGAGGGCCAGCGCGCCTTTGGCGCGCTGCGGTTCACCCGGGGAGACGCCCCCGGCAAGCAGACGCGGGTCAACGAGGCGGACATGCGCCGCGTGGAGGATTCCATTCGCGAGGCGCGGTTCATGGCGGACTGTATCCTGGTGGCCATGCACTCCCACGAGATTCCCGCCCTGTCCAACGAGGAGCCGGATCAGTTCTACGTGGAATTTGCCCACCGATGCATCGACGCCGGCGCCCACGCGGTGCTCGGCACCGGGCCCCACCTGCTGCGCCCCATCGAAATCTACAAGGGCCGCCCCATCTTCTACTCGCTGGGTGATTTCATCATCCAGCTGGAAACCCTGCCCAACGCGCCAGCGGACATGTTCGAAAAGGAGGGCCTGACCCCCGCTGACGGCTTGGATCGCATGTTCGAAAAGCGCTCCAACGGTGGCAAGCGCGGCCTGTACTACCGGAAGATCATGTTCGAAAGCGTCGTGCCGTACTTCGAGATGGAAAATGGCGAGCTGCGCAAACTGGAGCTTTTGCCGGTGGAGCTGAACTTCGACGCGCCGCGCTCCACGGGCGGCTGGCCGCGGCCCATGCCCGACGGCGGCATCCTGGAGCGCCTGCGGGACATGAGCGCGCCCTACGGCACCCGCCTGGCCCTGCGCGACGGCATCGGCATCGTGGAGCTGTAATCCCATCTTCTTCCCGGGCGGCGGCTTTCCGGCGACTTCCGCCCCGCCGCCCATTGATCTGAAAAACAAAAAAGTGGGGAAACGCCATGAATCTGAACGAGGATATGCAAAAGTACATCCTGGAAAGCCAGGATGAATTGAAGGAACTGATCCGCGCCCTGAGCGTCATTCCCGCGCCCTCCCATCACGAAGAGGAGCGCGCGGAATTTTGCAGGGCTTGGTTTGAATCGGCAGGGTTTGAACGGGTCCACATCGACGAGGCGCTGAACGTGGTCTGCGAGCTGCCCGCGGAGGACCCGGGCACGACGGTCTTCATGGCCCACACGGACGTGGTCTTTCCGGACACCGAGCCCCTGCCCTTCCGGGAGGACACGGACACCTTTTACTGCCCGGGCGTGTGCGACGACACCGCCAACCTGGCTGTCATGATGATCGTGGTCCGGTACTTCCTCCAGCGGGGCATCCGCCCGAAGCACAGCCTGCTCTTCGTGGCCAACTCCTGCGAGGAGGGGCTGGGCAACCTGAAGGGCAGCAAGGCCATCGTGAAGGACTACGGCGATCGTCTGAAGCACCTGGTCACCTTCGACGGCATCCGCTTCGAGCGGGTGGTCACCCGGGCGGTGGGCTCCCACCGGTATCGGGTGACAGTCACCACCGAGGGCGGCCATTCCTTCGGGGCGTTCGGAAACCGCAACGCGATCCGGAGCCTGGCCTCGATGATCGACGCGCTCTACTCGGTGAAGGTGCCCGACAAGCCGGGCACAAAGACCACCTACAACGTGGGGACCATCTCCGGCGGCACGTCCGTCAACACCATCGCCCAGCGCGCGGAAATGCTTTACGAGTACCGCTCCGATGACTTCGAATGCCTGGAGTTCATGCGGAAGTGCTTCGAACGCGTGGTGGATGCCTGGCGCGCCATGGGCGTGGGGGTGGAGGTGACGCTGGTCGGCGAGCGCTCCTGCGCCAACGGGGTCGACCCGGACGCCCACCAGGCCCTGATCGCCATGGCGGACCGGTCCGTGAGCGAGATCATCGGCGTGGAGCCGGTTCACGCCTCCTCCTCCACCGACGCCAACAGTGCCCTCGGTGTCGGCATACCCGCCATCTGCATGTCCGCGGTGAAAGGCCAGGGCTGCCACACCCGGGAGGAGACCCTGGAACTGGCCAGTCTGGTCACCGGCTGCCGCCTGACGATGGACTTCATCGCCAGCTTCTTTGAAATATAAAGCTGCCACGCCGGAGGTAATACCGGCGCAGCAGGAAGCATCCCCACGCACCCGGAGCGGCGCATCCCTTCTTCATGCGGGTACATGTGCCGCTCCGCGTATGCGCGGGGATCCATTGTGGAAATCGGGGCCCGGTACGCCTCAATCCCGGCCGGAAAGCCGTCCTCCCACCTTCGGGATGGACAATGTCACAGGCGGATCTTGTCCCGGAGGTTCGTCTTTTCAAAGATCATGCTCTGCTGCATGGCCATTTCGGTGCCGACGCCCGCTTCCCGCGCGCGCTGGTACATCGCATAGGCGATGGAGACGTCGACGTAGGCCAGACCCACGGCATTGAAATACGTGAATTCGTCGTCGTTCTCCCGGCCGGGCTTTGAGCCGTCCAGCAGATCGACAAGGTTGGCGTGGATGTCGCCGTCGGTGATCTCCCCTGCCTTGTAGGCGCGGCTGAGGGTCTGGGTGCGGTGCTTGACCGTCTCCCAGTCGTCACAGACGATCTTGTCCGCCAGCTTCGGCACTGCGAATTCCTCCTCCCAGCCGCCGATGTGGCTGTAGAACGTTCCCTTGCGGATCCACGCGGCCTTGAGCAGCGGCGCCTGGGCACTGGTGGCAGTGACGATGATGTCCGAGGATTCGATGGCCGCGGAGAGCACCGTATTGCAAGCGATAAAGCGCATATCCGGCAGCAGAGGCTGCAGATCCCGGATAAAGTCCGCCTCTTCATGGGTCTCCTTGGCGGCCACATAACAGGTATCCAGTCCCGGCCGGACAGACTTCATGCCCAGCAGGTGCATCTTCGCCTGCTCGCCGGCCCCGATCAGCCCGATGGTCCTCACATCCCGGCGGGCCAGGTGTTCCGCCGCCAGCGCGCCCATGGCCGCCACGCGGATGTTGGAGCACAGCGTGCCGTCCATCACGCAGACGGGAAATCCCTTTTCGATCTCCGACAGCACGGTGATGGCCGACAGGTTCTGCACGCCGTACCGCGCCGGGTTGGGCGGGAACACCGACACCCACTTCACGCCGCAGATCTTCTCGTCCAGCAGCGTGGCGGGCAGGCAGTTGATCCGCTCCTGGGTCTCCTGCTTGAAGATCTGAACGATCTTGTCCGGGAACAGGATGCGACCCTGCCTGTAGTCCAGCAGCCCCTTCCGCGCGGCCTGCATGGCCATCGGCAGGTCAAAGGCGCCGGCCTCGATCAGATCCTCCTGGGACAGGTAGAGAAACCGAATAGAATGATCCGACATTTCAATAAACCTCCTTCGTTCCGCTCCCGTCTGCCCGGGCTTCCACCTCCGCGCGCTTGCGCCCGGCGGCGGGCAGTATGAACTGATAGGCGAGCGTGACGCCCGCCATGATCAGGGCTGCGATGATCAGCATCAGCCGATAGGAGCCCGTCAGGTCGAAGCACAGGTTCGACAGCGGCGCGCCCAGGGCGAAGCCGGTCGTACTGGCGGAGATGAATATCCCCATCAGCCGTTCAAAGTTTTGTTCGCCGAACAGATCCGCCGCGAGCAGCGGCAGGATGATGGTCTCCAGCGGCAGGGCCAGCGACATCATCGGTCCGTACACCATCGCGACCCACTCCGCTCCCGGCGTGACGCACATCAAAAGGATGATGGACACCACCGAGAGCAGGCAGCACAGCGTCAGCGTCCGCCGGAGGAAAATCCGATCGTGCAGGTACCCCACCAGCATCTTCGCCAGCGACAGTGTCACCGAATGCAGGCTCACCACGCCCGCGATGAAGGCGCTCTCCAGGCCCATGTCCCGCATGTGCGCCGCGCCGATGCCACTCACGCTCTGAAGGCACATACCCGTCAGGAACACACACAGTACGGCGGCGAAGAAGTAGCCCGAATGAAAGGCCTCCTGCGCGCTGATGCCGCTCCAGCTCTGGCTGGGCCGCCGCGACCTGGACGCCGGCGCGGGCTTGCCGCCGGAGGGATATTCCCGGAACACCAGCAGGATCACCGCGCCGATGGCCGCCAGCAGCACTGCCGTGAGCAGGTAAGCCTTGCGGTAGCCGAACGCGTCGCCCGGGCGGTTGATGATGGGCGATACGATCTGCGTCGCCAGCGCCGACCCCACGCCGTTGGCCGCCAGCGCCACGCCCATGACCGTGCCGCGGTTTTCCCGGAACCAGGCGCTGATCACGTGGCCGATCATGGCGGTGCCCATCCAGCTCAGCCCCATGCCCAGGCAGACCCCGCCCAGGCAGAATGCCCACGCGGCGCTGGCCGTGGCGTAGATCGCCGTGAATGCGATCAGGCACAGATACCCTGCGGCGAGGAGCTTGCGCGCGCCGAAGCGCGCGAGATGAGCGCCGAAGAACAGGTTGACGATCGCGGTGGTGACGTACCGGCAGCTGTCCGACAATGAAAACACGCTGCGCTTGAGCCCCGTGGCCTCCGTGATCGGGGCCAGGTACAGCGACTTCGTTCCGCTGCAAAAGCCCAGCCCGGTAAAGGCGATCAGGAAGCACGCGGCGACGACGATCCAGCGGTAGGTCCTGTCCCCTATCTTTCCAAGCATAGCGGGTCCGCCTCCTTTGTTATCATCAGGTTAAGTATACTTCGTCAGGCATGCCGCGTCAATAGATATTCGGCCTTTTAGGAGGATTCATCCATGTTTGACCACGCTTTGATCCATGGCATCGTGATCGACGGCAGTGGAGACCGGCCGCGCCGGGCGAACGTGTACATCTCAGGCGGGCGCGTGGCGCGCGTCTGCGAGTCCATCCTGCCCGCAGCGGAGGTATTTGACGCCTCGGAACACATCATCTGCCCGGGGTTTATCGACATTCACACCCACTCCGACCTGACGCCCTACGGGGCGCCGCAGTTTGAAAGCTACGTCCACCAAGGGGTAACGACCTGCCTGTGCGGCAACTGCGGCACTTCCTTCGTGCCCCATTCGCCGCCCGAGCACGAACCCAAGCTGGAACAGGCTGCCCGGACCCACTTCCCCGGCGGGCTTTCGTGGGCGCAGGCAATGGACACGGCGGCATACCTGGAGGAGATCACCGGGCGGTGCGCCAACAACGTGGGCACCTTCGTCGGCCACGGCGCACTGCGAAACATGTGCATGGAAAACCCCCGGGCCGACGCGCCTACGCCGGACGAGCTGGTGCGGATGCAGGCACTTCTGCGGAGGGAGCTGGAGGCCGGCGCCTTCGGGCTGTCCCTGGGGCTGATCTATGTGCCGGGAATCTACGCTGGCACCGAGGAATTGATCGCCCTGGCGCGAATCGCCGCGGAGTACGGGGCGGTGGTACCCATCCACATGCGCAGCGAGGCAGCCCACGTTTTCAAAGCCGTTCGGGAGGTGGGGCGCATCGGCCTGGAGAGCGGCGCGCACGTCCACATCTCCCACTTCAAGATCATGGACAGCGGGCTGTGGGGACAGGCCGACGCATTGCTGGCGCTGGCGGACGATTTCATCGCCCGGGGCGTGCGCCTCGACTTCGACCAGTACCCCTATCTTGCCTCCGCGACGCCGCTCTCCAGCTGCCTGCCCGGTCACTTCCGGCGGCTGAGCCACGAGGCGCAGCGCCAGGTGCTGGCCGATCCCAAGCAGTATCGGCAGCTCGTCCCGGAGATCGAGTCAGACCCTCACTTCTCCATCGGGGCCGACCGGGTGCTGGTCACCTCGACCAGCGGCTTCGCGCCTGCCTGGGACGGGCGGTTTTTGAGCGACATCGCCGAAGAACTGGACGTTGCGCCAGTGGAGGCCTACCGCAGGGTGATGCTCGCCAGCGATCTGACCGCCTCGGGCTGCTACTTCACGATGCACCGGCCGGACGCGCTGCGGATCGCCATGCGGGACGACGTCTCGGTGGTCTCCGACAGCACGGCCGTGGACATGTTCTCCCACGGAATGGTGGGCGTGCCCCATCCCCGGACCAGCGGTGCCTTCGTCCGCTTTCTCCGGATGAATCGCAAGCTGGGCCTGATGCCCCTGGAAAAGGCCGTCCACAAGATGACCGGCCTGCCCGCCCACCAGATGAACATCGCCGGCCGTGGCCTGCTGCGGGAGGGCTTCCGGGCGGACGTCGTCGTGTTCGACCCGCAAACCGTGTCCGACTGCGGCACCTATGCCGACCCCGCCCAGACGGCCGTGGGCATCGACCGGGTCATGCTCAACGGGGCGTGGATCCGAATCGGCGACAGGTTCACCGGCCTCACCCCGGGCCAGGGGCTCCGTCGGGGAATCGACGCGTAAGGAGGCTTCCGGCCGTGAGATACGTCACTGAATCCCAGTTCGAACAGGTCGTCGCCCAACGGCGGGAGCTGCACATGTTCCCGGAGATCGCTTTTGACCTGGACCGCACCTCGGCCTATGTCCGCAGGGCGCTGGAGGAGGCGGGCATTCCACACACGGACCGGTACTGCCGCAATTCCGTCTGCGGCTTCCTGGGCGATCAGTCCGGCAGGGTGCCCATCATCGCCCTGCGCGCCGACATGGACGCCCTGCCCGTGCAGGAGGCGACTGATCTGCCCTACGCCTCCCGGATCCCGGGCAGGATGCACGCCTGCGGCCACGATTCCCACACCGCGGTGCTGCTGGCCGTGGGCCGGCTGCTCAAGGCCCGGGAGGACGAGCTTCCCTGCGGTGTCAGGCTGATCTTCCAGCCCGCCGAGGAGAGCGAGGTCAGCGGCGCGGAGGTGATGATAAAGAATGGCGTGCTGGACGACGTTGCCTGCGTGCTGGGCACCCACTGCGAAAACATGCTCCCGGTCGGCCGGGTGGGCATTCGCGATGGGGCCTACATGGCCGCCTGCGCGCCCATCGTCATCACCTTCCACGGGCGTTCCGCCCACGCGGCGCTGCCAGCCGGCGGAATCGATGCCATCGCCATGGGCGTGAAGGCCTATGACGCCATGAAGCGTGCCGTCGCCGAAACGGCCGGCAGCACGCCATACATCTGGTCCGTGGGCCGCATCGAGGGGGGCACGGCCCACAATGTCATCGCCGATACCTGCCGGATGCACATCACCTTCCGGTATTTCGACGAATCCTTCGCCGGCCGGGTCCAGGCAAAGGTGGAGGCCCTGTGCGCTGAGATCGCCAGGGCAGCCAGCGGAAGCGTGGAGGTGGACTGGCACGTCAGCGCCCACGCGGTCATCAACGATTCCGGCGTGGTGGCCCGCTTCCGCCATGCCGCGGCCGCCTCGGGGCTTCTCTTGGAGGAATTGCCGTTCAGGATGTCTTCCGAGGATTTCAGCTGGTACCTGACCCGCGTGCCCGGCGCGCTTTTCCGCTTCGGCACCCGAAACGAAGCACTGGGGTGCACGGCCCTCGCCCACCGGCCGGACTTCAAAATCGATGAAGCGGGCATGCGCGTGGCCATCGAGGCCTTTGCCGCGTTCGTGCTGGACAGCCCGTTCCGTGGCCTATCTTTCGGAGAGGAGGGCGCGATCCAGCCGCGCGGAGAATCATGAAGAGGCTTTCCGCCATCGCCCACATGCCGCCATCGCCGATCCGCCGCATCTATGAAAAGGCCATCCTGATGGAAGACGTGATCTTCTTCAGCCTCGGCGAGCCGGACTTTGATACACCGTCCCAGGTCGTCGAGGCCGCTGTGACCTCCCTCCGCCGGGGCGACACCCACTACACCCCCAATGCCGGGCTGCCTGAACTGCGCGCGGCCATCGCGGACAACCTGCGCGCCTGGGACGGCATATGCTACGATCCCGCCGGGGAGATCGCCGTCACCAGCGGCGGCATGGAGGGCCTTGTGCTGGCATTGCTGGCGCTGGTCGATCCTGGGGACGAGGTGATACTGCCCGATCCCTCCTATACCAACTACCGGGATCAGGTGCGCATCTGCCGGGGCGTGCCGGTCTATGTGCCGGTGCGGGAGGCCGACGACTTTCAGTTCGATCCCTCGGCGCTGGAGCGCGCCATCACGGAGAAGACCCGGGTGATCCTGCTGAACACGCCGGCCAACCCCACCGGCGGCGTCGCCTCCCGGGAACGGCTGGAGGCCATCGCGCGCGTCGCCGTAAAGCACGATCTTTGGGTGCTGTTCGACGAGGTCTACAAGTACCTGTTCTACAGCGACGCGCCGTTTTTCAACATCGCCGCCTCCCCGGGCATGCGCGAGCGCACGCTGGTCATCGACAGCTGCTCCAAGACCTATGCCATGACCGGCTGGCGCGTGGGCTGGGTAGCCGGGCCGGCGTCAGTGGTGGGCTGCATCCCCAAGATCCAGGAAAACCTGTGCAGCTGCGTGCCTGCGTTCGTGCAGCAGGGCGCGCTGTGCGCCTTGCGCACCGCCAAGGCGGACGTGGCACGGATGAACGCCGCCTACCGGGCCCGCAGGGATGTGATCGTCCAGGGCATCAACGCCATCCCCGGGCTCTCCGCCCGCACCCCCGAAGGCGCATTCTACCTGTTCGTCAACATCCGCGAGACCGGATTGAGCTCCGAAGATTTCGCCATGCGCCTGCTGGAGGAGGAGCGTGTCGCCCTGTCGCCGGGCTCTGCCTTCGGCCCCTCTGGCGAAGGATATGTGCGCATCGCCTACCCCTCCGACGAGTCGATCCTGCGGGAGGGGATCCGCCGCATCGCCGCGTTCATGGAAAAGCTGCGCAGCGAGGATCGGCAGTAATCGCCGCTCTCTATGCCTGACCACCCAGGCGCAGCACGCCGATGGCCCACGCCACATCGTTGATCAGGATGCCGTCCACGCCCAGCTTCCGCCATTCCAGCAGCCGGTCCACATCCGTGACGCCCACCAAGCCTTCCTCCGGCTTGCCGGCCATCACCCACAGGCCCTTGCCCGCCTCGTGGACCCAACGGACGCGCTCCGGCGTCACCCAGTCCTCCCACAGGCGGATGAACTGCGCGCCGCCGCTCAGGAAATCCGTCAACGCTTCCATCTGCCGCATGAACGCCAGCACGCGGATCTCCGGGCAGGCAGCATGGACGATGGCCACATCCTCCGCCGCCTGCACTCCCAGCACGCAATCTCCGGCGAGGTTCCGGTCACGGATGCGCCCGGCGAGGTCCGCCAGCAGCGGGCCTGAAAACTTGCAGTGCAGCAGCAACGGCCGCACCGGGGAATCAAAGACGTCTTCAAGCGTATGCGCGGGACAGCCAGGATCGTCCACGTGGCGCAGCGTCCGGAACCGCTCCAGGGTCATCTCCCGGCATAGGCCGTCCACGCCGAACACCCTCTCCGTGTTTTCATCGTGGCAGATCACCGGCTCGCCGTCCCGGGTATAGCGCACATCCATCTCCACCCGGTCCGCGCCCAGCGCAAGGGCATGGCGCGCGGCTGCCAGGCTCTGTTCCGGATAGCGCCCCGGCCCGCACCGGTGGGCAATGATTGAAAGCAGCATCGCATTCCCTCCCGATCGATTCATCGATGGGCCTCCAGGGCTTCATCGACGATCCGCTCCACGGCCTCCCGAGGGATGGAGAGCTCCTCCGAAGCCACATCCACCACCGTCCTGCGCTCCCTGCTGGCCCGTTTGACGATGGCCGTCGCCCGCTCATAGCCAAACTCCGGGCATAAGGCGGTGGCAATAACCGTGGACGCCATCAACATCTCCCGGCAGTGGTCCGCGTCGGCGGCGATCCCCTCCACGCAGCGCTCCCGGAAGGTCTCCGCGGCGGCGGTCAGCACCTCCAGGGATTCAAACAGGCAGTGGAACATCACTGGCTCGAACGCATTGAGCTCAAGCTGCCCCGCCTCCACGGCCATGGAGATGGTCACGTCGTTGCCCGCCACCAGGAAGGCCGCCTGCGTCACCACTTCCGGGATGACGGGATTGATCTTCCCCGGCATGATGGAGGAGCCGGGCTGGCGCGCCGGCAGCTGCAGCTCCTCGATGCCGCCGCAGGGGCCGCTGGAGAGCAGGCGCATGTCGTTGGCGATTTTGGACATCACCAGCCCGCAGTTCTTCACCGCCGAGGATATCGCCGCGAAGCTGTCCGCGTTCTGGGTCGCATCGATGAGGTTGTCGGCCGCCTTCACCGGCATGCCGGTCAGATCCGCCAGGATGTCCAGCACGCAGTTCAGATAGCCCGCAGTGGCATTGATGCTGGTTCCAATCGCCGTGGCTCCGAGGTTGAGTTCATACAGCTCGTTGCGCTCCCTCAGGATCCGATTGGCACAGCGACGAAGCGCATCCGCGTGGGCGCTGAATTCCTGCCCAAGGTACATGGGCACCGCGTCCTGCAGCTGTGTGCGCCCCAGCTTGGGCACTTTCGCAAATTCCAAGGCCTTGCGCTCAAAGGCGGCGATGAGCCGATCCAGCGCCGAAAGCAGTGTCTCCGACATCCGCAGTGCCGCGAGCCTTCCGGCGGAGGGAAACACATCGTTGGTGGACTGGGCCATGTTCACATGGTCGTTGGGATGGACCCGTCCATCGCCCTTGCTGCCGCCCAGGATCTCACAGGCACGGTTGGCAATGACCTCGTTGGCGTTCATATTGGCTGACGTGCCCGCTCCGCCCTGGATCGGATCGACGATGAACTGGTCCCTCAGCCGGCCGCTCAGGATCTCATCGCAGGCCCGGACGATGGCCGAGCCGATTCCGGGATTCAACACACCGGCACGCTGATTGGCCAGCGCCGCCGCCTTTTTGATCACCACGAGGCTGTCGATCATGATCGGATTCAGCTTTCTGCCGGTCATGGGGAAATTCTCCCACGCGCGCAGGGATTGCACGCCGTAATAGGCCTCGTCCGGCAGCTGCACGCTGCCGATGGAATCGTGTTCCGTCCTCATGGAGGATACCTTCCTTCTTCTTTATTTGCATGAAATCCGCCATAATTACAGGGCTATGCCCCTGTCACAGGATCATTATACGCCGGTTATGTTGCGATACGGTTAAGTTTCAACGGCTTTAGGCCTGATTTTTGCATGATTTCCTGCATATTTCACCATGGTATCGCAATTCCTTCCTGTCCCTGCAGCGGGCGGCGGGACTCACGCATACCGGGCCACCCTGATTCGTGCCAAAGAGGAGGAGAAAGCACCGTGAACGAGATATCGAAGAGACTGTCCGACTCGGTCCTGCGCTGCGAAAATCTGATTCTGGATGCGGAAGCCCACATCTGGGCACACCCGGAGCCGGGGTACCGGGAGTGGAACACTTCCGCGTACCTCGCTGAACGGTTTGAAGACCTGGGCTATACCCTCGTCAAGGCGGGGGACATCCCCGGTTTCTACGCCGACCTGGACACCGGCCGCCCCGGGCCCCGGTTGGCAATCCTGGGCGAGCTGGACTCGCTGATCGTGTGGAACCATCCGGAGCACGACCCGGAGACCGGCGCGGTACACGCTTGCGGGCACCACTGCCAGAGTGCGACCCTGCTGGGCGTCGCCGCGGCGCTGAAGGAACCGGGCGCGCTGGACGGTCTGTGCGGATCCATCCGGCTGATGAGCGTGCCGGCGGAGGAGCTGATCGAGCTTGGCTACCGCAATGAATTGAAGCATAAGGGCGTGATCCGCTACTACGGCGGAAAGGTGGAGTTTATCGCACGGGGTTATTTCGACGGGGTGGACATGGCCATGATGATCCATACTGGCAACCTTCCCGAGGGCAAGACCCTGGAATTCAACCGGGGCAACAACGGCTGCATCGTGAAGAACATCACGTTCCACGGAACGGCCGCCCACGCCGGAGGCTCGCCCCAGAGGGGCCGCAACGCGCTGTATGCCGCCAACCTGGCGCTGGACGCCGTCAACGCGCTGAGGGAGACCTTCGTGGATGAGGAGCACATTCGGTTCCATCCCATCATCACCCAGGGTGGCACTGCCGTCAATTCCATTCCCGATACCGTTCGAATGGAGAGCTACGTGCGCGGCGCGAGCTACGAGTGCATCTCCGATGCCAACCGGAAGATCAACCGCGCGCTGGCCGCCGCAGCGGCGGCCATGGACTGCCGGGTGACTCTGGAGGACGCGCCGGGCTATCAGCCGCTGAACAACGACCCTGCCCTGGCGGAGGTCATGGCGGAGGCCATGCGGCAGATCTCCGGACCGGATTCGGTGATCTTCACGGACACGTGGAGCAAGGGATCAACGGACATGGGCGACGTCTCCGCCATCATGCCCGCGGTCCATCCCCACTGCAGCGGAGCTCAGGGCCTGTCCCACGGGGCAGATTACGCCATCCGGGACCGGAACCTGGCCTGCGTGCTGCCTGCCCGCTGCCTCGCCGTCACGGCAGGGCTGCTGCTGGAAAACGGCGCGGCTGCGGCTCGTCGGATCCTCGCAGGCGCCCATCCCCTCTTCCCCTCGAAGGAGGCCTACCTGGCGGCCATCGACCGCTTCGACCGGACGCTGGACGCAGTCGACTACCCGTCGGAGGGAACGGCGCTGTTGCGCTTTGCTGATCCGGAAGCATGATATAACCCTGCGCCCGAGCGCGCAGAAGGAGGTACGGAAGCATGGCTGATTTCAGCTATTTGTCCATCGTCGACGAAAAAGCGGCGTTCCTCGACACCCTGGCAGACGCCATCTGGGAACATCCGGAGCTGGCGTTTGCCGAGCATCAATCCGCGAAGATGCTCATCGACGCGCTGCGCGCGGAGGGGTTTGAGGTTCAGCAAAACCTCGCCGACATTCCCACGGCGTTCTCCGGCCGCTTTGGCAGCGGCAGGCCGGTCATCGGCCTGCTGGGCGAATTCGACGCGCTGAGCGGCGTCTCCCAGCGGGCAGGCGCCACCAGCCCCGAGCCCATCGGCGCGGCAGGTCACGGCTGCGGCCACAACCTGCTCGGCGTCGGCTCCCTTGGCGCGGCCCTGGCGGTAAAGCGGTATCTGGAAACCACCGGTTGCCCGGGGACTGTGGTCTACTATGGTTGTCCGGGGGAAGAGGGCGGCTCCGGCAAGGGCTTCATGGCCAGGTACGGCGCGTTTGACGGGCTGGACGCCGCGCTGTGCTGGCACCCGAAGGATGTGACAGAGGTGCGCGTGTTCAGCACGCTGGCCAACGTACAGGTCCTCTATCGGTTCGACGGCATGGCTTCCCATGCCGCGGCTTATCCCGAGCAGGGCCGGAGCGCCTTGGACGCGGTGGAGCTGATGAACGTCGGCGTCAACTTCCTCCGCGAACACATGGTCTCCGACGCGCGGATCCACTACGCGATCACCGACAGCGGCGGCATCTCCCCTAACGTGGTTCAGCCCCACGCTGAGGTGCTCTACCTGATTCGCGCGCCCTTCAACTCCCAGGTTCGCGAGCTGTTCGACCGGGTCTGCGACATCGCCCGGGGCGCCGCGCTGATGACGGGGACCCATGTGGAGCACACGTTCATCAAGGCCTGTTCCAACGTCATCCCCAATGAAGCCATTCAGCGGGACCTGTACAGGATCATGGGACAGATCCCACCGCCGGAGCCGGAGCCTGCCTCGCTGGAGTTCGCCAGAGAGCTGACCCTCCGAAGCCTGGCCGGGAAGCCGGATGCAAACCCCGAAGCGCCGCTCTGCCTGGGCGTACTGCCTTACAGGGAGGGAGACGTGCTGATGCACTCCTCCACTGATGTGGGCGACGTGAGCTGGATCTGCCCGACGGCGCAGATCCACGCCGCCACCTGGGCGCGGGGAACCCCTGGGCACACCTGGCAGGTCACCGCCCAGGGCAAGAGCGTGCAGGCTCACAGCATGATGCGCTACGCATCGAAGGTCCTCGCCGCGGAGGCAGTCTCCCTGCTCACCGATCCCGAGCTGCTCGAGCGCGCCAAGGCGGAGCACCGCCGGCGGGTCGGCCCCGAAGGCTACGTGCCACCCATTCCCCAGGGTGTGCGTCCGATGCCCATGGAGGCGCTCATCGAGAAATGACGCAGCTTTCCGTGAAGAAACATGATAAAGTTACCGGGACCGGGTATCACAACCCGGTCCCGGTAACTTCAGATCACTGACAAACCCTGCATTCAAAAGACGATGCAGGGTTTGTCAGTGATCTGAAAGCCCTGAAAACGCTGAGTTTTCAGGGCTTTCTGGCTTCCATATCGTCCCAGATGCGCCGCATGGCGTCGGCGAACACCAGCTCCCTGCCGGTCCAGCCGTACAGGATCGCGGTGCGGTAGCCGTATTCCGGCACCAGCACGTTGGTGTAGCCCGCGGTCTGGATGCAGTACACATTCACCTTCGGGTTCACCCGCTGCCGGTACAGCTGCACCAGCCGGTTCACGTCGATGTATTGGCCGCGGATGCTGCAGCCCAGGGCTGCGTAATCCTCGGGGTGGATGCCGAACAGGCCCCCATGGCCCGCCTGCATATCCGAATAGATGAATATGCTGTCCCAGTGCTGCCTTTCCTGGATGGCGTCGCGGAAGAACAGCCAGATGCCGTTTTCCGTCGCGCCGCCACAGGTCCGGCCCGAGGCGCTCACGCGCCGCTGCTGCTCCAGCACGCCCTCATCCCTGTGGATGGGCACCGGCACCAGCCTGTCCCCGAAGGGAAATGCCACGCCCTCGTCCGCGCGCATTCCGCCGATGACGGCGCTCAGGTTGCCGATCTCCGCCACCTGCATCGTCCCCCACTCGGAGGTACACGCGCCCCAGGCCGAGCCGGAGTTGTCCGTCAGGAAGGCGCAGCGTCCCGGCAGCGCGGGCAGGTTTTCACAGGCCCGGTCGATGCACGCCTCGAGGCTGCGCTTGACCGGGTTCACCCAGGCCTGCCGCGTCTCATCCACCGCCTTCCATGCGGACAGGTAGCGGAACGGGAACTGCTTGCCATGCTTCACGCCGCGCTCCAGCTGCTCCAGCACCGTCCGGCGCACCTCGGCGTCCTGCACCTCGGAGAAGATTCCCCGCAGGTTTCGCAGCAGCGCCATGTGGGGCATGCGGATTGCCTCCAGGATCTCCTTCCAGCCCTTGCCGGAGGCCCGCAGTCGCTCCCAGGTGTCCTGTCCCTCCGGCATGGGCACCCTGCCCTCCCGCATCAGGACATCCACAAAGGGGCCCTTCGCGTGGCAGATGCGCACCGCGTCCACCAGGCCGATGCCGGCGTTGCCATACTTGGCCAGGGTATAGGCGTCCATTTCGCCGATGCACTTCGCCCAGGACCGCTTCAGTATGGCCGGGATGCCCCGCTTGGAGCCGTTCATCGCCAGGCAGTAGCGCAGCTGGTTGGAGACATCGTCGCCCCGCGCCATCACCTGCACCTCGATCTCGGCAAAGCGGCCGGGATGCGTCCGGGTGTAGGCCGCCCGGCCTGGATGCACCGCCGCCCGCGCCATGATCACCTGGGGATTCAGGCGCATCATGTATCGCGTTCGCAGCTCCAGCGCCCATTCCAGCACCGCGCCGAAGTCGCAGTCCAGCGCCGCGTCGATGGCCTGCTCCATCACCTCGGAGGTCCTAAGGCCCAGGTAGGGGTCCAGCGCCTCCAGGCTGTAGCGGGCAAACGCCGCGTCAATGCCGTACCGGCCGTCCAGAACGGTCGCCCGAGCCCCGTCCCCGTCGCGGTAGTACTGGGGCTCGCCGAATATGGAACTCGCGCTGATCAGCTTCAGCGTATCCAGCGGATTCACCTCATAGGACATGCCGCCCATGAAGTTGCGCTGGGAATCCTTCGGCAGGCCCGTCCGCGCACTGGGATCGAACGACGCCGACAGGCGCACGATGGGCCGCCGATCCGCGGAACAGCCGCGCCCCCGGGCGACAGTCCGCTCCCCTTCTCCCTTCCCGTGCAGTCTTCGCCTTGCGCCGCCGCAAAAGCTCGCGGGCACGTCGGAGAACGCAAGCTCCGGCCGCCTGCGCAGATTCCGCTGCAAAGCCGTGTTTTTCACTCCACGATAGCTCATACTCACACACCTCCTTTCGCTTTGGCAACAGGAGCCTTTGCGGCGCCGCGTCCGGCAGGGCTTTCGATGGGTCCGCGTTTCCCTATCATTTCAGGCTGCGCAAGGGCTCCCGGCGCTGACCCGCCGCCGTGCAGAGGCAGCGGGCGCTTCCTTGGGCGCACCCCAACCCATCGTCCGTCCCTCCCGTTCGCTTCGCCAGCCCCTGTCCCCTCGGACGGTTCCACCGGCGCTTCCCTGGGATTGGCATGAGTATACACTGAAACAGAAAAGTGCGCAATAAACCACTGGTTTAATGACAAACGGCTCCGGCAGCGCTATACTGATTGCGTGCTGAGGGGCACGGCAAGCCTTCCAAGAGAACGCTCTGCCGCATCCCTGCCGATCGTCGCAGCGGTTTTCATGACTGCATCTTTTCATTTTCCATTCAATCTGACGCACTGAACCGGTCGCGGACACCGGCCTGTCATGAATGGGTTTCGCGACGACCATCAGACGGCCCCTGGGCACAGTTGCCGCAGCGGTTTCCATGACTGCATCTTTCATTCATTTTCATCTGCAAGAAACTGTCCGACAAGCGCAACCGAAGCACCGTCGATTCGACGGCAACCCATCCACGGGTCAACGTGGAAGCCACGCCCGCCCGGGCGTCAATCCGGACAACCTTCCGCGAGGCGTCGCGGACACCCGCTCGTCATGGAAGATATTCGCGGCATTTCTCCCGGCACCCGGCTAAGCCGGGTGCCATCTGCTACCGCGCCCGGCTGAGCCGGGTGGCATCTGCTACCGCACAATTTTACCCGGGTTTTGCCCCCACAGATCCAAGGGGCAAAACCCGGGCTTTCATTTCTCTTGAAACATACACCGAAGCCATCCTGGCCGCCCGCAGATCATGGGCGGCCAGGATGCGTTTGAATGGGCTCATCACGGACACCAGAGCGTAACGGGCGATTTTCAGTGATCCGCGAAGAGTCCAAAAATACGAGACCTCCCGGTCGTCGTAGACCAGGAGGTCTTCCATGGGCACTTCCAGCACCCGGGCCAGCGCCAGCAGGTTGTCGACGCTGGGCAGGCACTCGCCGTGCTGCCATTTGTAAATGGCCTGGGGGTATTCAAACCCGAAATAGGCTTGAAGCTCCCGCACGGTCACGCCCGCCTGCTCGCGGAGCCGCTGGATGTTGCGGCCCGTACCCGGCAGGTCGATGACCGGGAAAACAGAGCATACACACATGCGACATTCTCCTCCTCTGCAAGGGTCGGTCGGCGAAGCTGTCGTGAGCGGTGAATGCATTTATTATACCATCATTTGCCGCAATATCCAAGGGGGAATTTTACGCGTGCCGAAATGGCGGTTTTTTCGGTTCTTCACGGAAAGATGCGGGATTACGTTAAACTCCCTCAGTCACGCTGCGCGTGCCAGCTCCCTCGGAGAGGGAGCCTTTTGGCGACGAAAGCAGACAACAGGGCATCCCTCCTTGAGGGAGGTGGCTCGGCGCAGCCGAGACGGAGGGAGTCGCTAACCCACTACTTTCCGTGAAGACCCGTTTTTTCTCCGTCTCCGAACCCTGCGGGGAAACGCGATTTGAATCAGCCGCGTTCGCCATCGCGCTTGTTTGACCGAAGTGTTTGTGGTATGATAGCATTGATAGGGTTTATATGGAGTTTCCAGTTACATTCCAGACCGGCAAAGAAGGTATCATCGTGGTACATAAAAGGCATCTTTTACTCCCGATCCTGCTCACAATCCTCGTCTCTTTGCCCGCCCGCGCATCGACGAGGAGCCTATCCTACATCCCCTGCGATTGCGGGAACGCCGAGTGTACCTGCTTTATCCAGCTCGGAGACGCGGGCGGATTTGTCAAGGGAATCATCAATCTGTTGAAGGACCAGGGATTTTTGGACAGCAGGGCCAAGACTGCCCAGTTCACGGAGGAAGTCGAGGCTGCCGTCCTTTCCTTTCAGGAGGCAAACGGCTTGCCCGCGACAGGAACCATGGATGACGATACCCTTACGCTGCTGATCTGGGGTATGCTTCCCCAGGAGTTGGACAAGGTGATGCCCGTGACAAGGGGCGATCCTTCGACATTCCCCGATACGGTTTACGTCCCGACGGATGGGGGCAAGAAGCGCCACGGCACGCCGACGTGCAGCAATATGTACGATCCGAGGAAGGTTTCGATCAGGAACGCGGAAGCCATCGGATATGACGCCTGCAAGAAATGTGAACGCAAGCGAGAGGAGGCCTTGCACTGAGCTTTGATTGTCGCCGATCCGAAGCGCCTGACAGGCACGCGCGCCGTCCTCGATCGTAGAATCTGAGGCAGCAAAGCATCGCTTCGCGCCGCAGGCCGAAACCCATCGTTCGTAAATTCGCAATAGACCCGCATATTCCTCGGCGCCGGCACGGAAGAAACCCGCCATCCTTCACAGGGGATAACGGGTTTCTTTGTCTTTGCCGATATTATGGCGCGTTTGTCAATCCGCCAGGCCGTTGATCGCAACGATGCGCAGCGCCGGTTCGCCCACCTGCTCGATGCCATCGAAGGCAATGTCGCGCAGCCAGAGTTCACCGCTGCCCATGCAGATGCCCTGATCGTTGCTCATCATGCCGACGCAATTTTCCGCCGTCATCGCTTCCATGTCGTCTTCAAATACGGTCTTGTCCGCCATGAATGCCACGAAGGCGTCCGCATTCTCGATTACAACCTCCGGAACCATGGTGATCGGGTAGTCGATCAGCTGCGCAATCGCGTCCCAGTCCTCGTTCAGGTACAGCCGGCGCGCCTCTGCGGCAAAGGCCTCGACATGTGCCGCGTCCAGCGTCGTCACGCCGCTGTAGTCGCCTCGAACGGCCGGAACCAGAATTGCGGAGCGCTGCGTTTCATCCAGCGCCGCGACATGGTAGCTGGTGGAGCCGCCCTCGCTGCTGACCTCCGTCACTTCGCCATCGGTGAAGATGACGGTCAGCGCATCGCCGTCCAGGGCCATCGTCCCGATATAGCGGCAGGTGATGGCGTCGCTGTCGCCCAGCGCGCCCTCCATCGAAAAGCCATCCTGCGCATTGTCAAAGGCCTGTGTGAACAGGTTGCCGCCAAAATTCTGACTCCAGACGCCGGACAGCGCATCCTTTGACGTCAGCGTCACGGACAGCGGATTGCCCCACGGGTCGATGCCCGCGTACAGTGCGCCGTCGGCGGGTTCTTCCGCCAGCGCGGCCGCGCAAAAAATGAAACAGAGCGCCATCAGAAAAGCAATTGTCTTTTTCATCGATCCTGTCCTTCTTTCTGTATCCGGTGGCAATCCTTCCACAATGAAACGGATTGCCTTCCGGGCTTCGCGAGCCCAATGAATCCTGACCCGCCAACGATATTACTTCAGATATTTGTTCAGCACATATCCGTGCATTCCGTTGTAGTAGCACTCCGCGAACTTCTTGTTGTACTTGTACGCCTCGACATATTCTCCCAGGGGGATTCGAACCACCGTGGAGGCCTTGGTGCTGGGGCTGGACCTCAGCGAGACCCACTTTTTGCAGTTGACAACGCGCATCGAACCCAGGAAATTGTCGTAATCGGCGTTCTGTTCGGTGGAATCGCCATACTCATAGCGCTGGTAGTCGCGGGAATTGCCGTCGGAAAGGTACTTCGTCAGGATGTAACCGTGGAGGCCGTAGTAGTAGCACTCGGCGAACCGGCCGCTGTAGGAATAGGCCTCAACGCTCTCCCCGCAGGGGATCCTGGTCACAGTGTCGGCGTGCGTGCTGGGCTTTTCACGCAGAGTGACCCATTTTTCGCAATTGACAACGGTCATAGTGCCCAGGTAATTGCCCTTCGCGAAGGCGGTGCCGGTAAGCATCAAAACGGCGATCATAAGCAGTGCGACGATCTTCTTCATGATAAACCATCCTTCCATCCCAACTTCAATGAGCGGTATTTGTTTGCCTCTTGTTTATGGAAAGAGTATATCATGCGAATGCTCACAGAACCGTCACAGTCGTTTTTTCGCAGGCTCATGATGGGCTTCGCATATCCCCCAGGGCCAACACAGAAGAAACCCGTCATCCCCACAAGGGAGATAACGGGTTTCTTTGGCGGACCCTAAGGGATTCGAACCCCTGACCTTCTGGTCCGTAGCCAGACGCTCTATCCAGCTGAGCTAAGGGACCACATCTTCGCTCTCGCAAAGTGCTTAATTATAATACACCCAGAATTCCGCCGCGCCGGCCCACCCAGGACAGGCGCGGGCGAAACGGCGGCCAGCCTCGCAAATCGGGCTTATCGCTTTTCCCTATGGCTCCATAGAGGAAAACGCGATATATCCCCTTCCGCCCGCGGCGCGTCTGCCGCTGGACACCCGGGCCCGGGCGTGGTACAATAGAGGTATTCATCCGGGAGGCAATGCTATGTACAGAGAAGAGATCACCCATTACAGCCCCGCGCTGGACCGTGAGATGCACGTGATGGTCTACGGCCACGGCGGGGTACCGTTCCTGTCCTTCCCCACCCAGGACTCCATGTGCCGCAATTACGAGGATTTCGGCATGATCGACCAGCTTGCCGACTACCTCGACGGCGGCAGGATCCAGCTATTCGTGGTGGACACCGTGGACGCCGAGAGCTGGTCGGCCCGGGGCGGCGACAATACCTGGCGCGCCGCGCGGCAGGAGCAGTACTTCCACTATATCGTGGACGAGGTCGTGCCCCTGATCGCCAGCCGCAACCCTGAAACACCCGCCGTCACCGGCTTCAGCATGGGCGCGGACCACGCCGTCATCACCTTCCTGCGCCGCCCGGACCTGTTCCGGGGCGTGATCGCCCTCTCCGGCGTCTACGACGCGGACTACTTCTTCGACGGCTGGATGGACTCCACGCTCTACGACAACTCCCCGGAGCGCTTCCTGCCCAACCTGCCGGCGGATCACCCCTACATCCGCCTCTATAACGAGCGCAGGATGATCCTCTGCTGCGGCCAGGGTGCCTGGGAGGAGGGCGGCGTGCGCACGCTCCGCTTCCTCGAGAGCGTTTTCCGGCAGAAGGGCATCAACGCCTGGTGCGATTTCTGGGGCTTCGACGTCAACCACGACTGGCCCTGGTGGTTCAAGCAGATGCGGTATTTCCTGCCGTACATGCTTGGTGAGAAATAATCCGGTAATGAGAAGGAACAGACAGCCGGAGGCGGCATTCCCCTCCCCGCTCCCTCTCCCAACCGTCCTTCCATCAGTCAACAAAGGAGCGTAATCGCATGAACTTCATCTTCATCTCCCCGAACTTTCCCCACACCTACTGGCAGTTCTGCGACCGCCTGAAGCGCAACGGCGCGAACGTGCTGGGCATCGGCGATGCCCCCTACGACGGCCTGGAGGCCCCGCTGAAGGCCGCCCTGACGGAATACTACAAGGTAGACAGCCTGGAGGATTACGACCAGGTCTACCGCGCCGTGGCCTTCTTCGCCTTCAAATACGGCAGGATCGACTGGATCGAATCCATGAACGAGTACTGGCTGGAGCAAGACGCGCGGCTGCGCACCGACTTCAACGTCACCACCGGCATACGCTCCGACCGCATCGGCTTCATCAAAGAGAAGTCCCTGATGAAGAAGCTGTACCTGGAGGCCGGAATCCCCACCGCCCGTCAGCACGTCGTCTCCACCCGGGAGGCGGGCCGCGTCTTCATCGACGAGGTGGGCTATCCCGTCATCGTCAAGCCGGACGTGGGCGTCGGCGCGACCAACACCTGGAAGCTGGAGAACGACGCCGACCTCGAGGCCTTCTATGACGACCTCCCGGCAGCCCCCTATGTGATGGAGGAGTTCATCCAGGGCGACATCTGCTCCTACGACGCCATCCTGGACTCTCGCTGCGAGCCGCTGTTTGAGAGCATGACCGTCTGGCCGCCGGTGATGGACATCGTGAACAAGGACCTGGACCTGATGTACTACACCTGCCCGCAGGTGCCCGAGGGTCTGCGCGCGCTGGGCCGCCGCACCGTCAAGGCCTTCGGCGTGGACCGTCGCTTCGTGCACCTGGAGTTCTTCCGCCTCACCAAGGCTCGCAAGGGCCTAGGCAAGGTGGGCGACTTCGTGGCCCTGGAGGTGAACATGCGCCCCGCCGGCGGCTACACCCCGGACATGATGGACTTCGCCCATTCCACCGACGTGTACCAGATCTACGCGGACATGGTGACCCTCGACGCCCGCCGCCTGCCAGAGGCCGACGAGCACTTCTACTGCGTCTACGCCAGCCGCAAGGACGGCCACACCTACGCCCGCACCCACGAGGAGATCATGGCTCGCTACGGCGCGGACATGATGATGCAGGAGGAGATGCCGCCGATGAACTGGCCGCAGATGGGGCGCTACATGTACACCGCCCGGCTGCGCACCTTCGAGGAGGCCCAGGCGTTCATCGCCTTCGTGCAGGGGGCGTGACGCAATGAGCGAGGGCATCAATGCCTGACCTCCTCCGATCACTGGTTAATTAAGTGGAGAGCTTAAAGATATACGCATTCATTGGCAACAGCCTGATGTTCAGTTTCCGTGAAGGAGTGATCTCATGGGTATCGATTTGGGAAAAATGTTTAACGACGCTGTAAAAGGAGTCTCCGGTTTTATCGATAAAACCGGCAAGGATATTGCAAAGGCTATCGATCAAAATGGGGATGGAAGGCTTGATTTTTCTGATATTCAGACTGTATCAGACAGAATACAGGCAAATCAGGCGGAAGCCCGACGCAAAGCTGATCTTGAAAGATTGAAACCGCTGTTCCCGGATGACTTCGAGCGAGCTGAGTTCGTTATGCCCAAAATGATCCTTATAGCGGAGATGGATAAGGCTCATGCCGATAATCCAGTCTGCAAAGGCTCTATTGGATTCAAAACTATTCTGGATGATATGTCCGCAATTACAATCTATCGGGATCAGATTGATGACTTTGGCCTGACATTCTATCCAGAACTTGAAAACAATGTGTATTATGTCGATCCCTGTGACAGAAACCATTACATATCGCTGGATGATTACTTCTCGTTCATGAAAATGCGACGAGTAGCTGAACTACAGCGAATCGCACAGTCGCTCGGGGCAACGCACTTTAAGATTACCTACAAAGAAAAAAACAAATCTATCTCATCAAAATCCATTGATGCAACCCTCGCAGCGAAGGCCGGAAAAGAAGGCGTAGACGCAAAAGCAAGCCGCTCAGTCAGCGATTCTTCACTTGCATCCATAAGCATTGAAGCTGAGATGAGATTTCCCGGGCATGCTCCGATCAGGCCGGAACTATACTATCTGAAAAAAGAAATCAACATCACCAATCTGATTGAGTTGAGAATGGATCCACTTTCTCCACTGCAACAACAGCGTTTTAATATCGAACTGAGCAACTCATCAGGGATAAGAGAAAAGGATGCGGTTAAGATTGATGCCATGCTAAAGTCGATGAAAATCTCAGGAAATACCACCGTTGTAGCCGAAGTGCAGAATGAAGCACGTCGCATACTCGAATATGAGATTGATTTCTAACATGAAAACGTCGCAGGGATAGCATCAAGAACCTGGATTGCATTCTTTATATTTAACATTCACCGTAGGAGCGCTGATAATTGGCGCTCCTACAACGTTTCTATCATCCTTCGGATAGGCTGCGCAGTGTTGTTTGTTTTGAGGCGGCCCCTTCGCCGTTCCATCGGCAATGATCAGGTTAATCAACAATTAGCATGGGGGCAAAGTGTTCTTTCCCGGGCGGTGCTATGATAGTTGCCAGCGGAGTTCGGCCTCTAAATCCTTCGCTATATAAAATACTCCCTGTAGGATGGACACAGAGAATTAGCACCATCCCGGGAAGTGGACAGTCCATATAGCACTCAACCTGCAAAATGGACATACAAATATA
>CADCHI010000037.1 GCA_902801165.1 uncultured Eubacteriales bacterium
GCCTCGTCGCCTCCGGCTCCTCGGCTTTACATCATAGCCATTTTGTTGGTGTCATTTATTCCGCATCTTTTTTGTCCAAATTTGTGTACCAATTTGCAGGCGAAGCCGAAGTCGAAGAATCTCATTCGGACCATTATCCGAAAAGGGACTGTCTCAAAATATCGAATTGCGAAAGAATCATCGGGCGATGATTCAGAAAGCATCGTAGGGGCGCCATAATTGGCGCCCGCGGACGGCATTTCTGCCGTCCCTACGAATGGATTCCGCAATGTTGTTTATTTTGAGACAGTCCCTTCAATATACCCCCGTCGCAGTCATACTGCGATTGTCGTTACGCCTCGGTCTGCACGGGCGCGTAGATGGCCTGCGCGGCGGCGGTGATGTCGAAGCCGTCCAGGTCCTCGCCGGAGGCGGAGACGGAATACATCAGGCCGGGAACGACGTCGTAGAACAGGCACAGGTCAATGGTCAGGCCCTCGTCGTAGCCCCGCAGCATGCTGCCCTCGCAGCCGCCGATCTCGCAGGCCTCCTCGTAGGCCCACACGTAGTACAGGCCGGAAATGTCCTCAAAGGCGTCGGTGGGCTGCATGCGGGCGGTGTAAGCCATGTCCTGCCAGGTGAAGTCCACCTCGGCCAGGCTCAGCTCGGTGTTCATGCGGTAGGTCGCGTTCTCCGCGTCCTCGGGCAGGTTGATCACAAAGCCCAGGGTGTCCAGCATCGTCTGGGCGTCGCATTCGGTCCAGGGGTTGGCGACGGCGGCGTTTTCCTCGGCCAGGGCCACGGCGCCCAGGCTCAGCAGCGCGATCAGCAGTACGGCAACAAACTTCTTCATGGATATTCCTCCTCTTCTGTCCTTCCGGAAATCATTGGAAAACAACCCTTGGACGTCCCACGGGCGCCTTTGGTTCCACGTTTACGCCATAAAGCGCTTCAAGTCCTCCGCCAGGACGGCCTCGGCCCGCGCGGCCTGCGCCCGGTCCGGCGCGGACACACTGACGTACAGCTTCAGCTTCGGCTCGGTGCCGGAGGGGCGCACCACCACGGACGCGCCGTCCATCAGGAACTTCAGCACGTCGGACTTGGGCAGCCCGTCCAGGCCGGGGGCGTAGTCCAGCACCCTGCGCACCGCGCGGCCGCCGAGCTCGGAAATCTCCCCCCGCAGCGCCGCCATGATGCCCTGCATCTTCGCGAAGCCCGCGGAGCCCTCGAACTCGAAGCTGTGCAGCGTGTTCAGGCAGTAGCCGAACTCCGCGTACAGCTGCTCCAGACGCTCCAGCAGGCTGACACCCCGGGTCCTGTACCAGGCGAACATCTCGCAGATCAGGAAGGCCGCGTCCACGGCGTCCTTGTCCCGCACGTAGGTGCCGCTGAGGTAGCCGTAGCTCTCCTCGAAGCCGAAGATGTAGCGGTCGGGACGGCCCTGGGCCTCCAGCCGGCCGATGGTCTCGCCGATGTACTTGAAGCCGGTCAGCACGTTCACCGTCTCCACGCCGTACTTCTCCGCGATGCGCTGGGCCATGTCGGTGGTCACAATGGTCTTGACCAGCACCGGGCTCTCGGGCATCCGGCCCAGGGCGATCCGCCGCTGGCAGATGTAATCCAGCAGCAGCATGCCGGTCTCGTTGCCGGTCAGCAGCTGGAAGCCCTCCGGCCCGCGCACGGCGATGCCGCAGCGGTCGCAGTCCGGGTCGGTGGCCAGCAGCAGGTCGGCGTTCAGGCGCTCGGCGTACTCCAGCCCCAGCTGCATCGCCTCCCGGATCTCCGGGTTCGGATAGGGGCAGGTCGGGAAGTGTCCGTCGGGCTGCTCCTGCTCCTTCACCACGGTCACGCGGGTGTAGCCGCTCTCCTTCAGCGTGCGCAGCACCGGCTTCAAGCCCGTGCCGTTCAGCGGGGAATACACGATGGCCGCGCCCTTGTCCACCGCCTCGCCGCCCAGCAGCGACTGGCCCTTGACCTCCTCGATGAAGTCCGTGACCACCTGGGCGTCGATCCAGCCGATCAGGCCCTTCGAGAGTCCCTCGTCGAAGTCCATGCGCCGGGGCCCGTCAAAAACGTCCAGCTTGTCGATCTCGGCCAGGATCTCCGCCGCGGCCTCGGTGGTGATCTGGCAGCCGTCGGGGCCATACACCTTGTAGCCGTTGTACTTGGCCGGGTTGTGGGAGGCCGTGACCATGATGCCCGCCGCGCAGTTCAGCGCCCGCACGGCATAGGACAGGCAGGGCGTGGGCATCAGCTGGGGGTACACCTCCGCTCGGATGCCGTTGGCGGCAAACACGCCTGCGGCCACCCGGGCGAATTCATCGGAAAGTATCCGGGAATCGTAGCTGACGGCGATGCGCCGCTTCTCCTCCGGGAAGCGCTTTACCACATAGTCGGCCAGCCCCTGGGAGGCCTTGGCCACGGTGTGCACGTTCATGCGATTGGTGCCCGCGCCGATCACGCCCCGCAGGCCACCGGTGCCGAAGGCCAGGTCCCGATAAAAGGCATCCTCCTTCGCCGCGGCGTCGCCCTCCATGGCGGCCAGCTCCGGCTTCAGCGATTCGTCCGCGCGCTCCATCCAGCGGCGGTAGCTCATTTCGATATCCATGCCAGTCCACTCCCTTCCGTGTCTCCCGGCCCCGCGGGAAGCGCAGGGGCCCATCGCGTCATTTCAGTGCAGCAGTTCCTCCAGCGCCGCGGCGATCTCCTTCGCCGCCCGCCGATGGGCCCGACGGCTGGGATGGCTCCGGCTGCCGTGGTCGTTCCCGCAGTCGGTCAGCGCGAGGAACGATACCTTCCCATCGCCCGCCGCGCGGCGCGCCTCCACGGCCCGTTTGATGGGCTCCTCCAGGCCATTGCCGCACAGGCCATAGGCCCACAGCAGCACAGCGCCGGGATTCCGCCTTCGCAGCTGGGCCAGCAGCGCCTCCGCGCTCGCGGTAAAGGCCGCGAGCTGCTCCCCGGTGGGCGGCGTGTGCACCTTGTTCAGGCCGGAGAAGTCGTTGGTCCCCAGGTTGATCACCACCGCGTCTGCGGGCATCTGGGCTTCAAAATCATAGGCCGCCTCCCCGCCGGGCACGACGGCGCACAGGCTGTCGTAGATGTGCCCGAGGGTGTGGCTGTAGTTTATGTCGAAGGAGACGTGCGCGCCCCATCCGCCCAGGGCGATGACCCGCTTCTCGGCGTCCAGGCGCTCGCTGACCAGCGTGGGATAGGCGAACTGGTTGGAAATCAGGGCCATGCGCCACTCCATGGCGCTCTCCGGCCCCAGGGTGCCCTCCCCCACGGTCAGGCTGTCGCCGACGAACTCGATCAGCCGTCCGCGGGGCGCCGGCGCCTCCGGGACCCCGTCGGTGTAGATCGCCAGCAGCTCCAGCGGTCCGGAGTCGGCATCCGAGGGCTGGCTGTCCCGCACAATGGCCACCTCGTGGGCGGCCTCGGCGCCCAGGCGGCCCAGCAGGTCATAGCGCCGTCGCCCGGGGGCCAGCGGGATGCGGGCCACCGGCGTGCCGTCCACGGTCACGGCCACCCACGGCGTGTGGGTATCCGCCTCGGGCACGGCGAACTCCGCCTCCAGCCGGTCACAGCATACCTTCGTCCGCACGCCGGAGCCGGACCACCACAGCCTGCAGACCTGCTCGCCCGCGTCGCGCCGGCCCAGCCGCAGGAAGCCCCCGCCCAGGGGATCGTATCGATTCATCATGCCTCATCCACCGCCTTCAATTCAATCATCGCGCTGGCCGCGTCGCACTGGGACAGCGGGCAGCAGAGGCCCACCTTCATCAGCTCGTCGCCGCCGTAGATCTCCCCCGTCGCAACGTCCCGGTAGCGCCTGCCGGCGTCCAGGCCTGCCAACTTGACCAGCGGCGGCATGACGTTGGGCTGGGCCAGGGCCCGAACCACCGTCACCAGGGCTTCTGTCCTGTCCTCGGAGACCGTCATCCAGGCGGTGTCGTTGCCCTCGAAGGGCGACAGCAGCCGGTAGAACGTGCCGTTCAGGCGCAGCGCCTGGGTGCGGTTGGCCATCGCGATCTGCTCCCGCATGGCCGCGCGGTCCGCCTCGGTCAGCTGGCGGGGGTCCAGCTCGTAGCCGAAGCAGCCGCCCAGCGCCACGGCGAAGCGGCTCTCCATCGGGGTGACCCGCCCGGTCTGGTGGTTGGGCACGGCGCTGACGTGGCTGCCCATGGTCGAGGGCGGGAACACCAGCGAGGTGGCGTACTGGATCCGGCACCGGCACAGGGCGTCGGTGTTGTCGGAGCACCAGAATTGGGGCATGTAGGCCAGTATGCCGGCGTCAAACCTGCCGCCGCCCCCGGCGCAGCCCTCGAAGAGCACCTCCGGGAAGGCCTCGGTCAGCCGCCCCATCACGGCATAGAGCCCCAGGATATAGCGGTGGAGCACCTCGCCCTGCCGCTCCGGCGGCAGCGCGGCGGAGCCGATGTTGGTGATGTTGCGGTTCATGTCCCACTTGAGGTAGGCCGCGCCGCTCTCCCGCAGCGTGCGGGTCACGGCCTCGCAGACGTAGGCCTGGACGTCCTCCCGGCCCATGTCCAGCACGAACTGGTGCCGCGAGGTGATGCCCTCCCGGCCGGGGATGTGCAGGCACCAGTCCGGGTGGGCCCGGTACAGCTCGCTCTCCGGGGAGATCATCTCCGGCTCCATCCAGATGCCGAACTGCAGGCCCAGCGCCCGGACCCGGTCGCCCAGGGACTTCAGCCCGTCGGGCAGCTTGCGCCGGTCGGTGAACCAGTCGCCCAGGGAGGTGGTATCGTCGTCGCGGTGGCCGAACCAGCCGTCGTCCATCACGAACAGCTCCACGCCCGCCTTGGCGGCGGCCTCGGCGATGGATACCAGCTTGTCGGCGTCAAAGTCGAAGTAGGCGGCCTCCCAGCTGTTCAGCAGCACCGGCCTGGGCCGCCTCGCCCAGCGCTCGGGCAGCAGGCGCGCGTTCCACAGCCGGTGGAACTGTCGGCTCATGCCGCCCAGGCCCTCCTCGGAGAACACCATCACGGCCTCCGGGGCCTGGAACGCCTCCCCGGGCTCCAGCCGCCAGGCGAAGTCCGCGTCGTCGATGCCCATCAGCAGCCGCGCCGTTCCGAACTGGGAGACGTCCGCCCGGGCGGCGAAGCTGCCGCTGTAGATCAGCGACAGGCCGATGACCTCGCCCCGCGCCTCCCCGGCGTCGGGCCGGACCAGCGCCATGAAGGGCGACGCCTGGTGGCTGCTCGCGCCGCGCCTGGAGAACACGCCCTGCACGCCGGGGCACAGCGGCCGGCGCACGATGTCCCGCTCCCGGGCCCAGCTGCCGGAGAGGGTGATCAGCTCCCAGTCGGCGTCGGGCAGGTCCAGGCACAGGCTGAACGCCCGGGTGACGGTCAGCGCCGCTGAGCCCCCATTGACCAGCCGGACGCTGCGGGCCACCGCGTCGCAGTCGTCAAAGATCGTATAGCACAGCTCGGCCTCGAGCCCGGTGAGCCCGTCCCGCAGCGCGAGCCGCAGGGTGGCGCAGCCGCCCCCGCGGGTGGCGGGCAGGCCCTCCAGCGCCGGCTTGCCCTCCAGCACCTCGGTGGAGGCGAGCCGCAGGTCCACGGCGCGGCTGCCGTCCGGGGCCGCCACCGTCACCGCACCCTCCCGGTAGTCTCCCAGCCCGTAGGACGGGTACTCCTGGGGCAGCCGGTCCAGCATGCACTCCTGCACAGAAAAGCTGTGGTCCGTCGCCACGCCCGCGTGGCGCAGCAGGTTCGCCGCGTTCACGGCGGACAGCCTCGGCCCCGCGTACAGGTGCGCCAGGATGCCGCCGGGCATCTCGCACAGCACATAGCTGATGTGTTCATTTCTCAGGTGGAACAGGTTTTTCTCCCGCAAAATCTCCGCCATAAATCGTATCCTCCAGGTTTTTCCGGTTAGATTACCACAATGCTATTGTATCGAAAAAGTGCGGGACAATCAAGAACCATTCCGCGCTTTCGCAAAATAATCCCCGTCCCGCACTCATATTCCATCGTCAGCGGATCACCGTCACGTGAACGTCCTTTCCAGGGGCGCTCAGCGTGCCGCTCGCCTCGTCCCAGGCCAGGCGGGTCACGGTGTACTCGCCCCGCTCGTAGCCGTAGCCGTCCCCGGCATCCTCATACAGGTCAAAGGCGGCGTCGGCTCCGGCGTACACCCGCACCTCCATGGGCCGGGTCAGCGGCTGGTCCGCGTACTGGATGTCCTCCCCCGCCATGGGCAGTATGGAGCCCGCGCGGACGAACAGCGGCATCCGCTCCAGCGGCGCGTCCACCCGCACGCTCTGGCCGCCGGCATAGCGCGTGCCGTCCCAGAAGTCATACCAGTCGCAGCCCTCCGGCAGGTAGCAGGTCCACTTCTCCTCCCGGTCCAGCTTCCTGCCGCCCGGGCCGTAGTACATGGGCTCCGTCACCGGGCACACCAGCAACGCCGGGCCGAACATGTAGGCGTCCTTCGACGCGACCGCCCGGGCGTCCCCGGGGAAGTCGAACAACAGCGGCCGCATCATGGTGCCGTTGCCCCGCCACACGTTCCCGGCCAGGGAATAGATATAGGGCATCAGCCGGTAGCGCAACTTGATGAACTTCTCGATGGCGTCATAGCAGCGCTCGCCCGGCTTGCCGAAGTTCCAGATCTCCCTCGCCACATCGGTGCCGTGGGACCGGAACATCGGCAGGAAGCAGCCGAACTGGATCCAGCGGGCGTACAGCTCCCGGAAGCCCGGGTCCTCGAGACCCGCCTCGAATTCGCCGTTCCAGAACCACTTGGGCGTGGGGTCGTTCTCGCAGCCGCAGCCCCGGGCCCGCCAGTTCTCCTTCACCACGAAGAAGCCGCCGATGTCCAGCGTCCACCAGGGGTAGCCGCTGGCGGCCATGTTCAGACCCTCGGCGATCTGCCCGCGCATCACGGACCACCGGGCGGAGATGTCGCCGGACCACAGCATCGCGCCGTAGCGCTGGCTGCCCGCGTAGCCGGAGCGGGTCAGGTTCAGCACCCGCTTTTCTTCCGTCGTCCTGCGCTGGTTTTCATAGATGCCCCTGGCGTGAACCAGGGCGTAGAGGTTCGCCACAGCCGGGTCGAGGAACCGCTTGTGCTCACCGCCCACCAGGGCGAAGCGCTCCCAGGGCTCCCGCTTCGTCGCGCCGCCCCAGTCCGGGCCGGAGAAGGGTTCGGTGGAATCGCACCACCAGGCGTCGAAGCCCTGGTCGAACAGGCCCTCCCTGGCCTGCTGCCAGTACATCGCCCGGGCCTTTTCGTCAAAGGCGTTGTAGGTGCACAGGTCATCCAGCAGCAGCCCGGCCTCCCGGAAGGCTTCGCAGTCCACGGTGCCCTCGTTCATGTTGGGCCACACGGACACCATGGCGTGGGCGTGCATGCCGTGGATCTCCTCCATCCGCGCCTTCGTGTCGCCGAAGCGCACGGGGTCCAGTCGCTTCTCTCCCCAGCGATCCTCCTCCCAGGTGTGCCAGTCCTGAACGATGCCGTCCAGCGGCACGTTCAGCTCCCGGTAGCGCCGCACGGTCTCCGCCAGCTCCGCGGCGGAATGATAGCGCTCCTTGGACTGTATGTAGCCGAAGGCCCACTTCGGCAGCAGCGCCGCGCGGCCCGTCAGCCGGCGGAAGCCGTCGACGATGGCGTCGAAGGCGTTTCGCCCATCAGAAGTCTCGCCGACGACCACGTAGTAGTCCAGCTGGCTGACCGTGTCCAGGAACAGGTAGCTGCCGCAGGCGTCGTCCTGGAAGGTCATCAGCGAGCCGCAGTCCGCGAACAGGCCATAGCCCCGGCTGGACAGGAACATCGGCATCGGGATGCGCATGTTGTGCTGGTAGAGGTACTGGTTCTGGCCGCGGTAGTTCCACACGCCCTCCTCGCCCTGGCCCAGGCCGAAGATGCCCTCGTCTGGCGCGAAGTCAAAGCACAGCTTGGCCCGCCAGGCCCGGCGGTCCACCACGGGCCGCTGGTTCTTGACGAAGTTGCGCTCGCCGTCCACGGTCTTGACGCGCTCGATCACCGGCGGCTCCCCGCCGGTGGTGTAGCGGATCACATCCTGGGCGGTCAGCTCGTGGCCGGCCTCCCGCAGCAGCGCCGTCCCGTCCGCGCGCAGCCAGGTCAGCCGGTCCGTGGACAGGTCGTAGGCCGCCGTCAACTCCCCGCTGGTCAGCCGGACCTGCTTTTCATCCCGCTCCAGGGTCCAATAATCCCCCTGGGGCTGGAAGGCGGAGGGCTCCACCAGCATGCTCGGAGCCGCCACCCGAGCCTCCCGGGTGTGAACGCAGCGGATGATTCCCGGCGCGACCGCCTCCAGCCGGATCGTGTCCTCCCCCCTGCGAATGTCAATAATACGATCCATAAATACCCCTTCCCGGCCCGCGAGTGGCCTCGATGTTTTTTTCGTGAAATGCCGCGCCTGCGCACGGCCGCTGATACAAGCATACGCCCGCGCCGTTTTTCTGTCAAGCGCCGGGGAGAAAAAGGTTAGATTGTGATAATCTGTTTCCCGCGCTTCTGAGGTATACGCATCACTCGCATCGTCTGTTTTATTCGATATGTGCCCTGCCGGTGCGGGGTTTTGCGGTGGATTCCCGGCTGATTGTCGCCAAGAAAACCGTCCTTCGGTCCCCTTCACATATCTCGCGGAAATTCGACCTCATCCGTCTTTCGGCAGAATAGCGAGCTATTCTGCCGAAATCCACCTTCCCCAAGGGGGAAGGCCTTGAGAACCTGTTTCGAGAAAAGCCCATCCTTCGGTTTCCCCCTTCCCCATCCCTCTTCAATATGGTATAATGAAGCATAGTCAAATCCCTGATTCTCGGCGGCACAAGTCGCTCAACCATCAACTCACAGGAGGTACGCCATGCGACTGTCAGACATCAACCTGCGCGACCCCTTCGTGCTGGTCCACGAGGGGCGATACTACCTCTACGGCACCCGGGGGCCCACCTGCTGGGGCCCGGCCACCGGCTTTGACGTCTACGTCAGCGCCGACCTGGAGGAATGGGCCGGTCCCGTTCCCTGCTTTGAAAACGACGGCACCTTCTGGGCCGACCGCAACTACTGGGCCCCGGAGATCCACCCCTGGCGGGGCGCGTTCTACATGTTCGCCACCTTCAAGAGCGAGACCCGCCACCGCGGCACGGCCATCCTTCGCGCGGACAGCCCCATGGGGCCCTTCGTGCCCTGGTCGGACGGCCCCGTGACGCCCCCGGACTGGGAGTGCCTGGACGGCACCTTCTTCGCGGACGCGGACGGCAGGCCCTACATGGTGTTCTGCCACGAGTGGATCCAGATCGGCGACGGCGCCATCTGCGCCATGCCGCTGACGGAGGACCTCCGCGCCCCGGCGGGCGAGCCCGTCGTGATGTTCCACGCCTCGGAGGCCCCCTGGTGCAGGAGCAAGCGCCACTCCTCCGGCATGGTGGGCTACGTCACCGACGGCCCGTTCTTCTGGCGGCTGGCGGACGACACCCTCCTCTGCCTGTGGGCCAGCTACTCCGAGGGCGGCTATACCCAGGCCCAGGCCCGCTCCCTGTCCGGCGGCATCGAAGGGCCCTGGGAGCAGGTCCAGCCCCTGTTCATGAAGGACGGCGGCCACGGCATGATCTTCCGAAGCCGGGAGGGACAGCTGTTCCTCGTGCTGCACAGCCCCAACGAGCACCTGCTGGAGCGCCCTCGCTTCTATCCCGTGGAGGAGCGGGACGGTCTGCTGGCGCTCTCCGCTTCACCCGCGGGGGAGGAATGACCGATGCGGTTTGAAGCCTCCACCACCTTCACCTGCGCCGACCCGGCCATACAGCGCGTCTACGACGAGGCGGTGCGCAAGAGCCGCCTGAACCTGAAGGACTTCCACGGCGACCGCGTGCTGGTCGAAGGCGGCGGCTACGACAAGATCTGGCTGGAGACCCAGCCCATGGGCGGCGAGATGTTTGCCCTCCACGACCCGGAGGCCGCCGTGAACAACAGCCTGCTGTTCATGCGCCACCAGCGTTCGGACGGCCGTCTGCCCGGCTCCATACAGCGCCTGGAGGACAGGGTCGAGGCCCAGTTCAACAAGCTCCAGGGCTACTGCTTCCCGGCCCACGCGCTGAACCTGTACTACCTCCTGGGCCGGGATGCCCAGTGGCTGGACGCCCTGGAGGACTGCCTGCGGCGCTTCGACGACTGGCTGTGGCACACCCGGGCCGTCAGCGGCGACGGGCTGCTGTCCTCCTTCTGCGTCTACGACACCGGCGAGGACAACGCCGTCCGCTACGGCGACGCGCCCTGCTGGTGGACGGAGGACGCCCCGCCGGAGGGCTTCGCCGTGGTGCCCATGGCCTCCATGGACATCACCTCCTTCTCCTACGCCAACTGGGACGCGCTGGCGAAGATCAGCCGCATCCGGGGCCGGGAATCGGAGGCCGCCGCCTGCCGCGCCAGGGCCAACGCCATCGCTGAAAGCCTGCGCGGGCGGCTCTGGAACGAGTCCCGAGGGGCCCTCTTCGACCGGGACAAGCGCGGAAACACCGTGGACGTGCTCTGCCACAACACGCTGCGCTGCATGTACTGGGGCAGCGTGTCCCAGGCCATGGCCGACCGCTTTGTCGCCGAACACCTGCTGAATCCCTCTGAGTTCTGGACGGAGCTGCCCCTGCCCAGCGTGGCCGCGGACGACCCCGCCTTTCTCAACGCCCCGGAGAACAACTGGAGCGGCCAGTGCGAGGGGCTCACCTTCCAGCGGGCCCTGTTCGCCCTGGAGAACTACGGCTACGAGAAGCTGGTGACCCGCCTGGGCCGCAGGCTCCTGCGGGCCATCGCCGAGGGCGGCTATGCCTTCACCCAGCAGTTCGACCCCTTCACCGGCACGCCCTCCCGGGTGGGCATGCGCAGCCACGCACCCATCGGCCCCGATTCCGACGAGCCCTTCCAGGACGCCTATGGCCCTACGATGCTCGCCGCCCTGGGCAGCATCGAGCGCCTGTGGGGCATCGGCCTGTGGAACGGCGAGGTCCGGTTCAGCCTGTGCGGCGGCCTGCCCTGCGCCTGCTCCGCCAGCTGGAACGGCCATGCCTATCGCCTGGAGAGTGACGGCGCGCGGGCTGTGGCCACGGTCGACGGCAGGGAGGTCTACAGCGGGCCCTGCGGCGTACGGGTGATCACCGGCGAAGCCGGCGGCGCGGTCCGCACCGTGGCCATCGAATAGGCGCGAAGCACTGTATTATAGCAAACAAAAGATCCTTCACTTCGTTCAGGATGACGGGACTGAGATTCGCAATCATCCCGAGCGAAGCGAAGAATCTTATGTTGTCCTGCCTTCCCTACTTCACGCCCTCGTAGGCGATGTCCTCCAGCGCGTCGGCGATGGCCCCGGCGGAGGGCGGGCAGCCCATGACGCACCGGGTCGAGCCCTTGCAGCACTTGCCGATGCCCAGGCCATCGAAGGCCTTGTTCTGCCAGCCCTGGCCGATGCAGATGTCCAGATTCTTGCCGTAACCGCTGGCGTACAGTGCGCGCACCAGGTTGGCGAAGCAGGCGGAACAGGCCCGGTCCTGCCGCACCTTCCGGGTCAGGCTGGCCACGATGCCGGAGGGCTTGGGATAGCCCGCGGCGTCGGTGGGGGCGTTCAGGTTCACGATGTCCGCCATTTCAAAGCGGGTGCTGCCGCCGCCGTACTCCTCCGCCAGCTCGATATAGGGCACCTCGTCCAGCCGCAGGCCCATCAGGCTCGCGCCATAGGCGTCGATCTGCACGGCGTCGGTGCCGAGGTACATCCGGTTGGTCTGCACCGGCGTGCCGCCCTCCTCGAAGTTCAGGTCGCCGCAGATGCTGTCCACGATGATCAGCCCGGGCTTCAGCGCCGCGCCCAGCGCCGCGATGGGGTTCGTCAGCCCCATGGCGTGGAAGTGACGCTTCTCCCGGTCCGGCAGGCAGCCCTTCAGGTTCTTCAAGGCGCAGGTCATCACCGTCTGGCAGTGGCCCTTCAGCACCGGCAGGTCCACCAGCAGCCCGGCGTCCAGCGCCCGGCAGCACACGTCGATCTTGCCCACGGCGGTGTTCACCGGCCGGGTCTTGTCCTTCTTCAGGTCGTAGAAGGGCACGTCGTATTTGGCGCACACCTTGTCGTAGCCAGCGCGGCGCATGGCCCGCATGGTCTCGTCGCCGACCCAGCTGCCCTCGATCACGCTGATGTCCTTCACGCCGTGATCCCGGAAGTATTCGATGGCCCCGGACAGCACCCCTGGGTGGGTGGTCGCGCCGCTCTCCGGTGTGCCCGCGATCACCAGGTTCGGCTTCAGCGCCACGGAGCCGCCGGCGGGCACCCGCTCGATGGCGTTGGCCGCATCCAGCAGCGAAAGGGTCAATGCGTGGGCGTCGCCGCCATAGATTTGATAGATCTTGCTCATAGAGTTTGCTCCAATAACAGTTTGCGCGAAGCGGAGCCGCCCCCTTTTCCGGGCGGCTCCGCCGTTTCTTTTTTAGGTGTTGTAGGTCCCGGCGGTGGTGTTGCCGCCCTCGCCGGTCCAGTTGGTGTGGAAGAACTGTCCCCTCGGCTGGTCCACGCGCTCATAGGTGTGGGCGCCGAAGTAGTCGCGCTGGGCCTGCAAGAGGTTGGCGGGCAGCCGCTGACAGCGGTAGCCGTCGTAGTAGCTCAGCGCCGAGGCGAACGCCGGCACCGGCACGCCGTTCAGCATTGCCGCCGCGCAGGCGCGCCGCCAGCCGCCCTGGGCCCTCTCCAGCGCGTCGCGGAAGAAGTCTTCCAGCATCAGGTTGGTCAGCTCGGGATCGCGCTCGAAGGCCTCCTTGATGCGCCCCAGGAACTGGGAGCGGATGATGCAGCCGCCGCGCCACATCAGCGCGATGCCGCCGTAGTTCAGGTTCCAGCCGTAGGTCTTGGCCGCCTGGCGCATCAACTGGTAGCCCTGGGCGTAGGACACGATCTTGCTGGCGTACAGCGCCTGGCGGATGTCCTCCACGAAGGCCGCACTGTCGCCCTCGAACTTCGGGGCGACGCCCTTCAAGACCTTCGAGGCCGCCACGCGTTCCTCCTTGATGGCGGACAGGCAGCGGGAGAACACGCTCTCGCCGATCAGCGTCAGCGGGATGCCCTCGTCCAGCGCGGTGATGGCGGTCCACTTGCCGGTGCCCTTCTGGCCGGCGGTGTCCAGGATCTTCTCCACGATGGGGCTGCCGTCCGCGTCCTTGTAGGCGAGGATGTCCCGGGTGATCTCAATGAGGTAGCTGTCCAGGTCGCCCTTGTTCCACTCGGTGAATACGTCGTGCATCTCGTCGTCGGACATGCCCAGGTAGTCCTTCATCAGCTGGTAGGCCTCGCAGATCAGCTGCATGTCGCCGTACTCGATGCCGTTGTGCACCATCTTGACGAAGTGGCCCGCGCCGCCTTCGCCCACCCAGTCGCAGCAGGGCGCGCCGTCCACATGGGCGCAGATGGACTGGAAGATGGGGGCCACGTGGGGCCACGCCGCGGGAGATCCGCCCGGCATCATGCTGGGTCCCTTCAGCGCGCCCTCCTCGCCGCCGGACACGCCCGTGCCCACGTACAGCAGGCCCTTGCCCTCCACATACGCGCAGCGGCGGATGGTGTCCGGGTAGTGGGCGTTGCCGCCGTCGATGATGATGTCGCCCGGCTCCAGGTGCGGCAGGATCTGCTCGATCAGCTCGTCCACCGGCTTGCCGGCCTTCACCATCATCATCACCTTGCGGGGCTTCTCCAAGCTCGCGCACAGCTCCTCGATGGACTTGCAGCCGATGATGTTTTTGCCCTTTGCGCGACCCTCCACGAAGCGGGTCACCTTCTCCACCGTGCGGTTGAACACCGCCACCGTGAAGCCCTTGCTCTCCATGTTCATGACCAAGTTCTCGCCCATGACGGCGAGGCCGATCAGGCCGATATTTGCTTTCATGCGCTCACCTCTTCACACGGGCGTTGCCCGCCCAGACGTTCCAGACCTGGTCCTCGTCCACGGGGGTGGCGAAGTCCTCGACCATGGTGGTGGCCATGGCGCCGGTGGCCCAGCCGAAGTGGAGGCAGTCCTCTGCCTTCCAGCCCTTGAGGATGCCGTACACGAGGCCGGAGACGAAGCCGTCGCCGCCGCCGATGCGGTCCAGCACGAAAATGGGCCGGGGCTCGACCACGTTCCACTCGCCGTTCATCAGCAGGATCGCGCCCCAGTTGTGCTGGTTGGCGTTGACGACCTCGCGCAGGGTGGTGGCGAAGGTGGTGGCGTTGGGGTACTGGGCCTTGACGCGCATGATCATTTCCTTGAAGGATTCGATCTTCGCCGCCAGGCCCTTGCCGCCGGCCTCGGGGCCCTGGATGCCCAGCGCCAGCTGGAAGTCCTCCTCGTTGCCGATCAGGATGTCCGCCCGGGAGGCGATGGAGGAGAAGATCTCCCGCAGCTCCGCCTCGCGGCCCTTCCAGAAAGACGCGCGGTAGTTCATGTCGAAGCTGATGCGTGCGCCGTTGGCCTTGGCGTAGTCCGCCAGCTTCAGGCAGGTCCTGCCCGTCTCGGGGGACATGGCCGCGAACAGGCCGGACATGTGCACGATCTCCACGCCCTCGTCCTCGAAGATGCGCTTCAGGTCGAAGTCCTCCGCCGAGATGCCGCGGCCGACCTCACCCGCGCGGTCGTTGTACACCCGCGGGCCGCGCATGCCGTAGCCGGTGTCCGCGATGTTGAACTGGTGCCGGCAGCCCCAGGGGCCCTCCTGCACGATGTCCGGACCCTCGAATTCGATGTTCCTGCGCCGCAGGTCGCCCTTGATGAACGCCGCGATGGGGCTGTCCTTCACGAACCGGGTCAGCACCTTGGTGCGCATGCCCAGGGAGGCCGCCACGTTCAGCACGTTGCTCTCCGCGCTGGTGGAGGTCATCGTGTAGAGGTTGCCGATGCCCGCCGGCTGATGGTCCGCCGGAGTGATGCGCACGCCCATGGACGTGGCTGTGAGCAGCTGATACTTTGCCATAGTTGCCCTCCTTGGGGCCCCCCAGGGGGACGCCGTCCCCCTGGGCCCCCTGTTTAAGGGACATTGTCCCTTGAAAATCCCTTATTGGCGCTGCTTCACAGCGCCAGGAAACAATAAAACCTCATCCGGCGCTACGCGCCACCTTCCCCTCGCGCGCACTTGTGCGCGTAATTGAGGGTTCTTAGGGGATTCAATCCCCTAAGCGGGGGTCAAGGGGGCAGAGCCCCCTGGTTACAGGCAGGCCTGCCAGCCGCCGTCCACGTAGATGGTCTGGCCGGAGATGTAATTCGAGGCCGGGGAGGCCAGCATCACGGCCAGGCCCACCAGGTCCTTCGGATCGCCCCAGCGCCGCAGTGGCACCTCGCTCTTGACCCAGGCGTCGAACTCGGGGTCTTCGGAGAGGGGCTTGGTCAGGTCGGTGAGGAAATAGCCCGGGCCGATGGCGTTGACGTTGATGCCGAACTCGCCCCACTCGGTGGCCATGGACTTGGTCAGGGTGACGATGCCGCCCTTGGCCGCGCAGTAATTGCCGATGTTCGGCCGCACCATCATGGCGTTGATGGAGGCGATGTTGATGATCTTGCCGTACTTCCGGGCGATCATGCCCCGGGCCACGGCGCGGCCCACGATGAACGCGCCGGACAGGTTCACGTCGATGACCTTGCGCCAGTTCTCCACCGGCATGTCGATCAGCAGGTTGCGCTTGTGGATGCCCGCGTTGTTCACCAGGATGTCGATGGGTCCGACCTCGGCTTCGATCTTCGCAACGGCCTCAGTCACCTGGGCCTCGTTGGAAATGTCAAAGGCGTAGCCCGGTACGCCCAACTCCGCCGCCGCGGCCTGGAGTGTGGTCGGGTTCACGTCGCTCAGCACGACCTTCGCGCCGGCCTCCTTCATGCCCCGGGCGATGACGTTGCCCAGGCCCTGGGCGCTGCCGGTGACGAGCGCCACCCTGCCTTCGAGGGAAAAGATGTCAGTCATTTGTGGTACTTCCTTCCGAAAAAGGGGCCAGGATGTCCTGGCCCCTTATGCGTATTTTGAATTAATGATGCAGGGTCTCGCCGGTCAGCTTCTGATAGTACTTGAGCAGGGCGCTGTGGTCGCAGCTGCCGTCGCCGTCGTGATGCAGGACCTTCATCATCTCGAGAACCATCTGGGTCAGCGGGATGGGCGCGTCCACGGTCTTGGCGGCGTCCACGACGTTGCTCAGGTCCTTGATGTGCAGGTCGATGCGGAAGCCGGGCTTGAAGTTCTGGTCCATCATCATCGGAGCCTTGGCGTTCATGACGGTGCTGCCGGCCAGGCCGCCCTTGATGGCATTGAAGATCTTCTCGGGCTCCACGCCGCACATCTGGCCCATCTGCATGGCCTCGGCCAGCGCCGCGATGTTCACGGCCACGATGGTCTGATTGCACAGCTTGGTCACGTTGCCCGCGCCGACATCGCCGCAGAGCACCACGGAGGCGCCCATGACGTCCAGGATCGGCTTATACTGATCGAACAGGTCCTGCCTGCCGCCCACCATGAACGCCAGGGTGCCGTCGATGGCCTTCGGCTCGCCGCCGGAGACGGGGCAGTCCAGCATGTCGATGCCCAGCTTCGCCAGCTCGGCCGCGATCTCGCGGGAGGCGATGGGGTTGATGGAGGAGCAATCCAGCACGACCGCGCCCTTCTTCAGGGTCTTGGCGGCGCCATCCTCACCGAACAGGGCTTCCTTCACGTTGGGGGAGTTGGGCACCATGGTGATCAGCACATCCACCTGGCTGCCGACATCCATGTTGCTCGCGGCGGCCTTCGCGCCCGCGGCAACGACCTCTTCAACGTTCTTGGGGGCAAACTTGTCCGCCACGATCACTTCGTAGCCGGCCTTCACCAGGTTCTTCGCCATCGGCTTGCCCATGATGCCCAGTCCGATAAATCCGATTTTCATTTTGCATTACATCCTTTCAGTTTGAATTGTGGAGACGGACTCCCTCCGGCCCTTCGGGCCGCCTCCCTCAAGGAGGAAGGCTCCCTCCCCGAGGGAGCTGTCAGCAACGCTGACCGAGAGAGTCCGGCGTCTCATAAATGGCAGTCCGTTTTCGCCTTACGCCAGCGCCTTTTTGACGGTGGCGACGATATCGGCGGGGGTCAGGTGGTACTCGACCAGCAGCTCGTCGTACTTCTGGGCAGAGGTGCCGAAGCAGTCCATGATGCCCATGCGCAGGGTGCGCACGCGGCTGTCGGCGTCGCCCTCGGCCAGCGCCTCGAGCACCGCGTCGCCCATGCCGCCGATGATCGAAGCCTCTTCCACGGTGACGGCGGCCTTCATGCCCTTGGCAGCGGCGCGCACGCCCTCGGCGTCAAAGGGCTTGATGGTGGCGATGTTGACGACCTTGGCGGAGATGCCCTCGGCCTCCAGCAGCTTGGCGGCCTCCAGAGCCTGGTACACCATGAAGCCGGTGGCGAAGATCACGACGTCCTTGCCGTCCTTCATCTCGCGGACCTTGCCGAACTCGAAGACATCGTCCTCGCCAGTCACGACGGGCACGTCGTTGCGGTTCACGCGGATGTAGCAGGGGCCGTCGATCTCGGCCATGGCCTTGACGATCTTCTTGGTCTCATAGTAGTCGGCGGGAGAGAACACCTTCATGTTGGGCAGCACGCGCATGATGGCGATGTCGTCCACGGACTGGTGGGTCTTGCCGTCGCCGAAGTCGGACAGGCCGGCGGAGGAGCCGCAGATCTTCACGTTCAGCCGCGGGATGGCCACGGAGGAACGGATCTGGTCGTAGGGGCGGCCGGAGGCGAACACCGCGAAGGTGCTGGCAAAGGCGGTGTGGCCGGTCAGGGCCAGGCCCGCCGCCGCGGAGATCATGTTGGCCTCGGCGATGCCCATCTGGAAATAGCGCTCCGGGAATTCGCCGCCGAACATATTGGACATGGTGGACTTGCCGAGGTCGGCCTCCAGCGCGACCACCTTTTCATTGGCGCGGCCGAGCTCAAGCAGGGCTTCGCCATAAGCCTTGCGCATATTCATCTTGCTCATGGTTTACGCCTCCTCCTTCATCTTTTCGACCATCGCCTGGGCGATCTTGTACTCTTCCTCGTTCATCGCGGCGTTGTGATAGGCGGCCTTGCCCTCGGCGAAGGGGAAGCCCTTGCCCTTGACGGTGTTGGCGATGATGGCGGTGGGCTTGCCCTTGCAGGCCTTGGCGGCATCCAGCGCCTCGAGGATCTGGGCCATGTCGTGGCCGTCGATCTCGATGGTGTTCCAGCCGAACGCCTCCCATTTTTCCTTCAGCATGCCGTTGGGCAGCACGTTGTCCACGGTGTCGGTGGCCTGCACGCCGTTGCGGTCGATGATGGCCACGAGGTTGTCCACCTTGTGGGCCGCGGCGGCCATGGCGGCCTCCCAGATCTGGCCCTCGTCCAGCTCGCCGTCGCCGACGATGCAGAACACGCGGGATTCACTCTTGTCCACCCGCAGGCCGAAGGCCATGCCCAGCGACACGCTCAGGCCCTGGCCCAGGGAGCCGGTGACGGCCTCGATGCCGGGGGTGTGGTCCATGTCGGGGTGGCCCTGCAGGGTGCCGTCCAGGGTCTTGACCTTGTGCAGGTCCTCATGGCTGACATAGCCCAGCTCCACAAAGGCGGCGTACTGCGCCAGCACGGCGTGGCCCTTGGAGAACACGCAGCGGTCGCGCAGGGGGTTCTTGGGATCGTCAAACACCTTCATGTGCTTGAAGTACAGCGCGGCCACCACGTCCATGATGGAGGAGCTGCCGCCCAGATGGCCCACCTTTCCCGGGGGGATCATTTCGATCAGGTTGCCGCGCAGCGTCGCGGCGATCTTCCTGAGATCGTGAAGCTCTTTTTCAGAATAGCTCATCGGAAACATCTCCTTGTATGAATTGAGAATTGAGAATTGGGAATGGAGAATTATGGATAGCCGGCGATGCCTTTTCAATTCCTCATTCTCAATTGTTGATTTGTCGCCTTGCGTCAAATCAATAGCAGGTCACGCCGCCATCGATCGGCAGGGCAATGCCGTTGATGAAGCTGGCTTCCTCGCTGCACAGGTACAACACGGCGTTGGCCACGTCCTGAGCGGTGGCCAGGCGGCCCAGCGGCACCTCACCCACGCGCTCCGCGTGGAACTGGGGGTCCTTCAGCCTCTCCCGCACCAGGGGGGTGTCCACGGTGCTGGGATGGATGGAGTTGCAGCGGATGCCGTCCTTGGCGTAGCGGGAGGCGATGGCCTTGGTCAGCAGCGTCACCGCGCCCTTGGTGGCGGTGTAGGCCTCGGGGGTGAACTTGTGGCCCACCAGGCCGCACACGCTGGAGGTGTTGATGATCGCGCCGCCGCCCTGCTTGCGCATCACGGGGATGGCGTACTTGGTGCCCAGGAAGGTGGAGCCGGTGTTGACCTTCATCATGGTCATCCACTCGTCGATCACCATCTCCTCGACGGGCTTGCGGATGTTGATGCCGGCGTTGTTCACCAGCACGTCCAAGCGTCCGCCCTTCTCCACGGCGAAATCCACCGCGGCCTTCCAATCGGCCTCGCTGGTGACGTCGGCCTTGATAAACCAGGCCTGGCCGCCCTTGGCGCAGATGTCGTCCGCGGTGGCCTGGCCCTTTTCGGCGTCCAGGTCCACGATGACCACCTTCGCGCCGTTGTCGCACAGCAGGCGCGCCATTTCGCTGCCCAGGCCGCCGCCCGCGCCAGTGATCATGATGACCTTATCCTTGACATTCATTGGAAAGACCTTCTTTCATTTGATATGTTGGGGTTTTAGTGTGGAGTTTGGAGTGTTGAGTGTGGAGTTCAGGTGGAAATCCTTACGGATTTCTTTTGAAATAAGGCTACGACGTGGCCCGGCATTCTTTAACTCCAAACTCCACTCTCCACACGCCAAACTCATTATCCCTTCGTGCCGCCCAGATCCTCCTTGACGCCCTTGATGGTCTTGATCGCGCCGGAGACCAGGGAGTACACCACGACCACCAGCAGGATGTCGCCCACCACGCGGGTCAGCACATTGCCGCCCATGGTCAGGGACTGGCGGAAGTTGGTATCCGCCGTCTTGCCCAGGATCAGGCCCAGGGTCAGCGGCGCCAGCGGGAAGTTCATCTTCCTCAGGAAGAAGCCGATCAGGCCGAACACCAGCATCAGCTTGACGTCAAACAGATTGGAGCGGGAGGCGTAGGCGCCCACGACGGTCAGCGACACGATGATGGGCATCAGCACCTTGCGGTTGATCTGCAAAATCTTGACCATGGGCTTGGTCAGCACCAGGGCCAGGGCCACCATGACGATGGCGGCGACCGCCAGGGTCAGGCCGACGGTGTACATGAAGGCGGGGGCCTTCACGGTCAGCATGGGGCCGGGCTGCACGCCGTGCAGGTTCAGGGCCGCCAGGAACATGGCCGCCTGGGTGGAGCCGGGGATGGCCAGGGTCAGCATGGGGATCATGGCGCCGGGGATGCAGGCGTTGTTGGCGGTCTCAGAGCAGGCCAGGCCGGCAAAGCTGCCCTTGCCGAAGTTGGCCTTGTCCTTGTCGCGGGATTTGCCCGTGGAGTAGGACAGCCACGCGGCGATGTCCTCGCCCGCGCCGGGGATCGCGCCGATGCCGCAGCCGATCAGCGAGGAACGGAGCAGCGGGCGCAGCAGGCTCTTCAATTCTTCCTTGTCCGGCAGTATCGTGCCCATGTCGGAGTTGACCTGGAATGGCGTTCGATCCTGCAGAACCGACAGCACCTCGGCGATGCCGAAGATACCGATCAGGGCGGGGATCAGCTCGACGCCGCTGCGCAGGGACGGAATCCAAGTGAAGCGGGCGGAGTTGTAGATCGCCTCGACGCCGATCATCGCCACGAAGAAGCCGATGAAGCCGGCCAGCCAGCCCTTCAGGGGCGAGCAGTCCACGGACAGGTTGCCGCAGATGGTGATGCCGAACAGCGCCAGCAGGAACATCTCCCACTTGCCGAACTTCAGCGCGATCTTGGACAGGAAGGGGGTGGCGACCATCATGATCACCACGGACAGCAGGGTGCCCAGGCAGGACGCGAACACGCCGCCAAACAGCGCCTTGCCGCCCTTGCCGGACTTCGCCAGTGGGTAGCCGTCCAGCGCCGTCGCTGCCGCGTTGGGCGTGCCGGGGATGTTCAGCATGATGGCGGAGAACAGGCCGCCGGAGACCGCGCCCACGTACACGCCCAGCATGAACGCCACGGCCTGGTCCGAGGGGAGTTTATAGGTCAGGTTGATCAAAAGGGCCAATGCCATGGTGCCGGTCAGGCCGGGGATCGCGCCGACCACCAGGCCCAGCAGCACCGCGCCGGCGACGATCAACAGGTTTGACAGTTCGAATACGCCGCCCGCCGCCTGGCCCACCAGGCTAAGCTGTTTCAGGAATTCACTCATGTTCCGCGCACCTCCTTAAGGCATGGTGATGCCGAAGCCCAGCTTGAACGCGTAGAACACGATCACGGACATCGCCACCGCGATAATAATGCCCAGCCACCACTGCTTGGTCGCCTTCAGGTACAGGAAGTTGGCGATCAGGTAGATCGAGGTGGCGATGATGAAGTGCACGCGGCCCAGCAGCACATAGATGTAAACCACCATCATGGCCACCAGGATCACCACGCGGATGGTGGAGTCGCTGGTGATGAACTGCTTCAGGAACGCCCCGTTGCAGACCTCCTTCAGCTCCTTCGCGCCGCCGAGCTTGAAGCCGATGAAGGCCAGCACCGCGCCCAGCACCACCAGCACCCCGCCGATGATCGTCGGGAAGAAGCCGGGGGCGTCCAGGAAGGTGTTGTAGACCTTCATGTTCAGGGAATCAATGATGACATAAATGCCAAACAGAACCAGCAGTATGCCGCAGAAAAAATCCTTCGCGGCATTCCTGTTCTTTTTCTCCTCCATTTGGTTCACTCCTTTTGCGAAATCCGGGACCAACCCGACAGAGCCCGATTCCTGAATGCGACGATTGGACCCGGAAATGTCTGGAGCGTCGCGGCGCGATGCCCGCGACGCCCCAGGGAATCAAACCCAAACAGCGTTCAGGATGAGAGTGTCGATTACTTGTAGGCCTCGCAGGTCAGCTTCACGGTGTCCCAATCGTACTCTTCCAGGGTCGGGATGCCGTAGTCAGCGGGGTTGCCCTCGCCCAGGCCGGCGTTGAACAGGGTCCAGGAGTAGCCGGAGATGGAGTAGGACAGGAACTTGTCGGCTTCCTCACCGGTCAGGCCGATGATGTTGAAGCCCTTGGAGGCGGCAAATTCCTTCACGGCGTCGGTCTCGATGGCGGCGTTGAAGGCCTCGACCAGCTTGTCGACGATCTCCTGGGGAGTGTCGCGGGGGATCATGATGGGCCAGGTCTCGTTCAGGTTCGGGATGCCGTCGGTGCCCTCGACCTCAGTGGTGACGGAGGGGGTGGTCACGCCGATGCCGGTGAACTCGAAGGGATCCGCGCAGGTGACGAAGATCGGCACCAGCATGTCGCCGTTCAGGTAGTCGATGACGGCGGACAGGGAGCCAGCGCCCACCATGACGTCGCCGGCGATGCAGCCAACGGCGGTGTCGGCGCAGGAGCCGAACAGGCTGTACTCGGGGGAAGCCACGCCCTTGGCGGCGCAGATGGCCTCGAACTGGGTGTGCGGGCCGTTGCCGTAAGCGCCCACGCCGAACTTGTTGCCGGCAGCCAGGTAGTCAAACAGCTCCTGGGTGTTGGTCACGCCAGCGTCCTTGTTGGCGAACACCACGGCCGGGCCGGAGTACGGATGGAAGGAGATCCAATCCTGCCAGCTGGAGGTGGAGTAGGCGTAGATCGGGTAAGAGGAGAATCCGCCGGTACCAGTGGCGAACATGCTGGTGCCGTCGTGGGGCTGCTCCAGGACGTAGTCGCACGCCACGGCGGAGTTCGCGCCTTCCATGTTGGAGCAGTTGATGGTCTCGCCCAGGTAGTCAGCCATCGCGGCAACCACAGGACGCACCGCGGTGTCGGTTCCGCCACCGGCGCCGTAGCCGATGTACACGGTGGGAGTGGCCGGGAACACAGCCGCCATGGCGGAGGTGCAGCCCAGTACCAGCATCAGGCAGAGTACCGTCGCAAGCAGTTTCTTCATTGTGGTATCCTCCTTATTTTCAAGCGCCGCAGCGCTTGTATTCCGTTGATAGGGAATCGGGCGCCTCGTCGGGCCCCCTCGGGCTCTCATGAAGCAGTTCCTTGCGCGGCAGGTTCAGCTCCCCTGCCCCACCGAACTTCCTTTAATTCTCAATTTCCAATTATAGCTTGATGCCCTTCAGCACGTTCCAGCCCATCTGCACGAACTGGTCCAGCGTGCGGTTGCAGGAGCCGAAGGTGATGAACTCGTTGATCTTCATGCCGTCGGGGTCATAGCCCTTGATGAACTCGGGCATCTCGCTGAGGCGCTCGATGACAGCGGGGTCCACGGGGTCATTGATCTTCTCGACGAACTCGGTGTTGTCCTGGAGCTTGGCGGCAATGCCGGGGGCGATGGACATGACCATGTCCGCGCCGGCCAGGTCGCTGATGTGATAGCCGCCGCGGCAGCCCGCGGGCATCAGCACGCAGTCGTAGCCCTTCTCCTTGAAGATGCCGTAGGCCCGCTTGATGGCGGCGGTGCCGGCACAGATGACGTCGGACTCGGTGGCGCTGACGCGGGTGTCGTTCATGACGTCGCGCAGGTAGTCGTCCAGGCGGCCCACCATCAAAACGGCGATGCCGATGCCGGGCTTGATGCCCTTGGCGATGGCCTTTTCGCGGCCGCGCTGGTAGGCCTCGGCCATGGCCAGCACCTGGGGCACGGTGAAGCTGACGGTGGCGGCGGTGTTCAGGCCCTCCGCCGCGCAGGCTTCGATGGCCTCGAGGCCGCCGTGGGTGGCGGGGAACTTGATGACGATGTTTTCAGCCATGGAGGCATAGTGCTTCGCGGTGGCGATCATGCCCTCGGTGTCGCCGGGGCGGCAGGGATTGGTCTGCGCGCAGACATAGCCGGCGTAGGGCGCGGTGCCGTAGAGCCTGCCCAGCTTGTTTTTGGCCAGCCAGCCCGTGACCTGGGCGATCCACTCCTCCGCGCGGGCGTCGCCCTGCACGTCGTCCGACACCCCGGGCAGCACGCTGCGCCAGAAATCCGGCTGGGCCTTCAGCGTCGCGCCGATCAAAAAGGGATTCGTGGTCATGCCGACGGCGCCGTTCGCCATCGCGACGTCCAGCTCCTCAACAATCGCGCTGTCGTGCCAGTAGACGGAGGGCGTCTTGGACGAGAGCCACTGCAAATACTTGTTTTCAGCCATGGTGACCATCCCTTTCGATAGTTTCATTTGTTTTCTCAGCCCCGGCCCTTTCGTTAAACCGGTATACCGGTGTGCTGAATTTATAATTAGTATATTACATCCGCGTTAGAATGTCAAGTGTGCGACCCTATTCGGTAAATTATTTAACGAACCGACCATCCATTTGCGATTAATCTTTATGCATTTGGCTGCAATTGTTGTCCCAAATGGATTTATTTCCGGATTTTATATCTCATTTTTGCCCTTGCTCCCTTGAAGCGGTCCTCAATTGATGCTATAATAACTGACATAATTGAGCAGAGGTGCCCTATGTCCGAATACAAAACCCTGAATACCATCGCCTACGAGCACATCCGGCGGATGATTTACGACGGCGAGCTGGCGTTCAACAGGATCTACAGCGAGACCAAGCTGGCGGCCCAGCTGTCCATCTCGCGCACACCGGTCCGGGACGCGCTGAACCGGCTGGCGCAGGAGCGCTACATCGACATCCTGCCCAACCGGGGTTTCATGCTGCACTCCCCCACCCAAGCGGACATCATCGAGGCCTACCACGTGCGCATGATGATCGAAGGCTACTGCGCGGAGATCATCGCCCGCCACTATCCGGACGCCAAGTCCAGGGCCGTGATTGACCGCATGGAGGACGCCCTGGTGCAGCAGCAGCGCCTGCTCAAGGACGACAGCGCCTACAGCATCAGCCAGTTCTGGCTGGACGACCTCTGCTTCCACAAGGCGCTGCTGGAGTACATGAACATCTCCTCGCTGTTCGTCCAGTACGAGAGCTTCATGCACATCTTCATGCCCCATCACCTGATCGAGGATTCCGACGCCCACAAGCGGCAGCCCCGGGCCCTGGACCGGCACCGCAGTACTCTGGTGGAGCACGCCGAGATCACCGAAGCCCTGAAGAGCCGCGACGTCAACCGGGTGCGCGCCGCCATTCGGGCCCACCTGGATTCCAGCCTCCGGGCGCTGTACGTGCCCGTGGAGGAATGATACTGGGAGGAGCTATGGCCAAGCAAATCACCGTTCACGTGCGGCTGGATGCGAAGTCCTTCCGCCGCTACTGCGCCTTTGACACCTTCCGACGCCAGCGCCGCTGGTACGCGCCGGTGCTGATCGCCATGCTGCTCATCACCGTGTCGCTGTCGGGCCTGCTGGGCGTGGTGCCCCTGTCCGAATCCGCCTCCGGCGTGCTGATGGGGCTGGGCATCGCGGTGCCGCTGGTGGTGTTCGGGCTGTACTTCATCCAGATCGAGGCCCAGGTCGCCAGCCAGGGGCTCAAGAGCGCCCCGGCGGTCTACTCGCTGGCGCTGGGCACCGAGGGCGTCAAGGTCACCAACGACCAGAAGAAGGAGCCCGCCGTGGAGCTGGACTGGGCCCAGCTCTGGGGCGCGTTCCGCCGCCCGGACGCCATCTACCTCTATGTGAACCCCCAGCGGGCCTTCATCCTTCCCGACGGCCAGGCCAGCGCCTCCCCCGACGAGCTGTGGCGCTTCCTGCAAAAGCGCCTGGGCCCGGAGAAGTGCGTCGCCCGACGATAAAATCTGACAGGAGGCAACCCATGCTGACCATAAACGAACGCAAGCGCGGCTTTCTGAGGGACGGAAAGCCCTTTTTTTGGCTCGGCGACACCGCCTGGCTGCTGTTCAAGAACCTCACCGACGCGGAGATCGAGACCTACCTGCGAAACCGGGCCATGAAGGGCTTCACCGTGATCCAGGCGACGCTGGTCCACCAGAATAACTACGCCTCGCCCGACGGCGCGAAGGCACTGATCGACGACGACTTCGGCAGGCCGGACGCCGCGTCTGAATACTGGAACCACGTGGAGCGGGCCGTGAGGATCGCCGAACGGCTCGGGCTGGTGATGGCCCTGCTCCCGGCCTGGGGATGCTTCGCGAAGGACGGCAGCCTGAACCCGGGCAACGCGCCCGTGTACGCCAAGTTCCTGGCGGACCGCTTCGGCGATTTTGAGAACGTGCTGTGGCTCCTGGGCGGCGACGTGCGGGGCAGCGACGCGCCGGAGACCTTCGCCGCACTGGGCCGCGCCCTGCGCAAGCATGCCCCCGACCAGCTGATCGGCTTCCATCCCTTCGGACGGTGCTCCTCCACCCAGTGGTTCGCCGGGGCGGGCTGGCTGGACTTCCACATGTTCCAGTCCGGCCACCGGGACCGCACCCAGCGTACCCTCGGAGCCTGGGACGACAACGGCGTCAGCGACGAGGAGTGGATGGCCGAGGAGAGCTACCGCTATGTGTTCCGGGACTTCACCCGGGACGACAAGCCCACCCTGGACGGCGAGCCCTCCTATGAGGAGATCCCCCACGGGCTGCACGATCCCAGCAAGCCCTACTGGACCGACCGGGAGGTCCGCCGCTACGCCTGGTGGTGCCTGCTGGCCGGCGGCGCGGGCTTCACCTACGGCCACAACGCCATCATGCAGTTCTGGGACGGCGCCTCCGAGGGCTCCTTCGGCGTGCGGCAGCGCTGGGACGTGGCGCTGCACTCCCCCGGCTCCTTCCAGATGCGGCACCTGCGGACGCTGATGGAGCGGGTGGAATGGCAGCAGGGCCGGAACGCCCAGGAGCTGCTCGCGGACGACTCCGGCACCGAGGACGACCGGAACCTGTGCTTCCTGACCCCCAGGGCGGCGGTGATCTATACCTTTACCGGCAAGCCCTTCGGCGTCAGGCTGGACGCGCTGCCCTTCAAGCCCCAAGCGTTCTGGTATCACCCCAAGCTCGGCGGATTCAGCCCGTTCCTGCTGCCGAAGGACGGCCTGTTCACCCCGCCCAGCCGGGAGGACTGGGTGCTGGTGCTGGGGGATGCCTGAGTTGTAGAGGGAACAGGCAACAGGCATCGAGTGCCCGGAAAACAGCCCGATGAATCAGGGAAAAGGGACATCGAGCGCCCGGAAAACAGCCCGGTGGGCTGTTTTCAGCGAGATGGGGCCGGCAGGCTCTATGAAAAGGGAAAAGGAATTGCCGCTGCCGCGACCATTTATTGACAAATGATTGTCGACGTGTTCCTTCTGAACCTGCCGACCCGGAAAACGTTTCGTTTTCCTAGAGTCTGTTTCTAAATTCGGCGAAATGCATTTTCGGCGTCCTGAGCTGCATTTCAGCGTTGATTTCCCTTGACTTAGCCCCACTAAGCCTGCGGGGGGAAATCGCCTTGAAATGCAGCCCAATCCGCTCGAAACTGTACATGCCTCATTTTAGAAACGCACTCTAATCATGTACAATTCCAACGCATCCGCCTGCCCCATGATCTGCGGGGCAGGCGGATGGTGTCGATGTAAGGGCATTATAGAAATGAAAGGCCCGACCTGGAGCGCTTGAATCAGTGGCGCTCCAGGTCGGGTTTGTTTTTTGCGGCAGCGATTGCCAGCGGAGGCACTCCGCTTAGCCTTTTACTGCGCCGGCGGTGACGCCGTCCATCAGGTACCGGTTGAAGAACAGGAACAGCAGGAACACCGGGATCAGCGACAGCGAGGACATGGCGAACATCGGGCCGAAGTTCGTGCCCTGGGCGTCCGCGAAGCCCTTGATGGCCAGGGAGACCGTGTACAGGGCGGGCTTGGACAGGTAGAGCAGCGGGCCCATGTAGTCGTCCCAGATCCAGTAGAAGGAAATGACGATGGTGGTGATGATGCTCGGCCCCAGCAGCGGCAGTATGATCCGGCTGAAGATGGAATACTTGTTGCAGCCGTCGATCATGGCCGCCTCGTCCAGCTCCTTGGGCAGGCCGCGGATGAACTGCATCATCATGTAGATGAAGAAGGGCCAGCCCAGATACTTGGGCAGGATCAGCGGCACGAAGGTGCCCACCAGGCCCAGGCGGTTCCAGATGATGTACTGGGGAATCATCAGCACCTGGCCCGGCAGCAGCATGGTCATGATCATGGCGGTGAACCAGAACTTGCGCCCCTTGAAGTTCACGCGGGCCAGCGCGTAGGCCACCATGGCGGAGGAGATCACCGTGCCCAGCGTGCCCAGGCAGGAGACGATGATGGAATTCCTGAAATAGGTGGCGAAGGTCAGGCTGCCGCTGCCCTGCCAGCCGTTGGGGTAGTTTTCAAACACCCATACGCTGGGCAGGAAGGGGGCCTTGTTGCCGAGGATCTCGCTCTTCAGCTTGAAGGACGAGAGGATCATCCACAGCACCGGATAGATCATCAAAAGCCCGAAGGCGACGACGAACACGTGGTAGACCACATTGAGGATTGCTCTCTTTCTCTGCACGCGTCGTCACCTCAGCTTTCGTAGAACGTCCAGTGGGACGAGGTCTTGAAGATGATGCCCGTGATGGCCGCCATGATCAGCAGCATCACCCAGCTCTGGGCGCAGGCATAGCCCATGTGCTGGAAGGCGAAGCCCTCCTTGAAGATGTTCAGGGCGATGTAGTTGGTGGCGTAGTTCGGGCCGCCGTCGGTGATGATCTGCGCCTGGGTGAAGGTCATGAAGCCGGAAATCAGCTGCATGATCAGGTTGAACAGTATGATCGGCGAGAGGATGGGCAGCGTGATGGAGAAGAACCGCTTCACCGCGCCCGCGCCGTCGATCTCCGCCGCCTCATAGTACTCCTTGGAGATCTGCTTGAGGCCGGAGGCGAAGATCAGCATCGACGAGCCGAACTGCCAGGCGTTGCACAACACCAGCGGCACGAAGGCCCAGGTGGTGGAGCCGAAGAAGTTAAAGCCCGTGGCGCCCAGCGACTTGATCAGGCTGACCACGGGACCGCGGCTGCCGAAGAGCTGCTTCCACACCAGGGCCACCGCCACGGAGCCGCCGATCAGCGACGGGATATAATACACCGCGCGATAGAAGCCCTGCATGCGGGTGGGCTTGGTGAGCAGCATGGCCACAAACAGCGCGAAGACCAGCTTCAGCGGCACGCCGATGATCACATACTGTATCGTCACCAGCAGCGAGTGGCCAAAGGTGGAATCCCGCAGCAGATTGGCGAAATTCTGCACCCCGATCCACTCCGGCACGGCGGCGATCTTGTAGTTGCAGAAGGAATAATACAGGGACAGCGCCATCGGGATCAGCGTCAGGCAGAGGAAGCTGATGATGAACGGCGCGGCGAAGATGTAGCCGACGACGTTGTCCTTGTACAGAAAACCGGTCTTGCCGGACCGCTTTTCGGCTTGCATCGCATACCCTCCCTTTGAAATAGCGGGCGCCCTGAAACGACGTTTCAGGGCGCCCGGCGGTCGTTTATTCAGGAAGCTTCAAGCGTGGCTTGCGAAGATCAGTACTTCGCCCAGATCTCCTGCGCCTCGGCCCAGAACTGGTCGGCGGCTTCCTGCGCGCTGGCGAACTTGCCCTCGGCCAGGCCCTGGAAGTAGGTCTTCTTCAGCACGTCGGAGATCTCCTCGTTGGCGGCCGGCTCGGCGGGGCTGGAGTTCGCGGCATCCGGGAAGGAGCCGATCAGGTCGATGATGGTGTAAACCTTCGCGGTCACTTCGTTGGTCAGCTCAGCGTTGGCCTTGAGGTCAGCCAGCACGTCGCTGTTGATGGAGACGCCGCGCTCGCAGTTCAGGATCTCGTTGGCCTCGATGCTGTTGACGAAGAAGTTCAGGAAGTTGGCAGCCATCTCCTTGTCCTCGGAGCCCTTCCACATGCTCATCTCCTGGCTGGAGCGAACGACCATGCCGCTCTGGCCATCGGCGTACACGCGCGGGATGGTGGCCAGCTCGAGGGTGATGCCGCTCTCGGCAGCCACGTTGCTCAGAGCCTGGAACTGGTTGGAGGACAGCATGATCATCGCGGCGTCGCCAAAGGCGATCCAGTCGGCCTCGATGTTGGTGCCGATCTCGTTCTGGATGCCGTAGTCGGCGATGACGCCCTCCTTCTGCAGGGTGGTCAGCAGGTCGAAGATGAAGGCCAGGGGCTCGGTGTCGCCCTCGAAGGCGAAGTCAGAGCCGTCCATCGCGTAGAAGTTGTAGCCTTCCTTCCACTGGGTGACGGTGGAGAAAGCCAGGGAGTTGTACTCCAGGGTGGTGATGGCGGGGTTGCCGGTCGCCTCGGTGATGGCGCGGCCAGCCGCGGCGAAGTCGTCCCAGGTCCAGTTCTCGGTGGGATAGGCAACGCCGGCCTCGTCGAACAGGGCGGGGTTGTAGGCGAAGCAGCGGGCGTTGGTGCCGTTGGACATGCCGGTGACGTCGCCGTTGGCCTGGTTGATGGTGGTGGCCAGCATCGCAGGGCTGATGGCGGTGGTGTCAATGGTGCCGTCCTCGATGTAGGCGTTCAGGGGCTCGATGGTGTCGTAGTAGGTCAGCCAGTTGTTGCCCATCTGGAACACGTCGGGCAGGTCGTTGGCCGCCATCTTGGCCTGGAACTGGGTCCAGTAGGTGCCGCCGTCATACCACTCGAACTCGACGGTCGCGCCGGTCTTCTCCTCCCACAGGTGGATGACTTCCTCGGTCATGCGGGCGCGGGTGTCGGAGCCCCACCACATGAAGGACAGGGTCTTGCCGGAATAATCGGGATACTCATAGCCTTCGGCGTTCACATTGTTCCAGCCCTCGGCCTTCTCAGCCAGCGCCGGCATGGCCATGGCGCACAGCATGGCTGCCACCAACAGCAGCGCGATCAGATGTTTCCTCATGATGATCCTCCTCGTTTACTCATAATTTCGGCCTGATTTATTCATCATTGCGACAAATCAGACAACTAACATACTTATTATAAAGGCACTTTGCTATATTGTCAACTCAAAACTCACCCAAACGCCCCGTTTTTTCCACACTTTTCGCTACGATTGAGAGACTTAGGCAAGAAGTGCCCGAATGGTTAATCCCGCGCGCCGCCGGGAAGAATAAACCCAAGGCACATACTCGTATTGACGCGCCTCTCAGACTTTCCCCTGTCCCGAAGCGCCCGTCCTCCCCTTGTCTGCCCCGCCCGGCTGTGCTATAATGGTTGACGGCACCGCCGAAACGCCGACGGGCGGCAGCACCGCAAGACCGGCGCGCCGGCTGCCAACCCGATCCTTCCACCGGAGGTCCCCTGCCCTATGCGAAAGCTCACCCTGGTCCTCGCCATCCTGCTCACGCTGCTGCTCGGCTTCACTGCCGTCTTCCTTGCCGGCGGCACGCTCTCCGCGCAGATCTATATCCAGACCGCCAACGCGGCGGAATACCCCGAAGCCTATAGCTCCATACGCGACCTGCTGGCGTCGGGCTCCGCGCCCCAGGTGTTCGCGGATGCCCTCCCTGGCGAGGACCCGTCCCCCTATACCCTCGTGGATATCACGCTCAAGCTGTCCAACCGGGGCTTGTTCCCCGCCGAGTGGCTGGACCTGAGCGCCGAGGCCGTGGAGGGCGACATCGCCGTCTACGCCCTGACCGGTGAGGGCAGCGACATCCCCGCCCGCAGCGCCAGCCAGGTCAACCTGAAGCTGATCACCACCGCCCCCGCCGACGCGGTTCGCAACATCACCGTACAGTACCACATCTACGGCATGCAGCGCCACATCACCGTGCGGTGAGGCAGCGCCGGCATATCCTGCGCACGGTTCAATTTCAAATGAAACAGCGCCTCGTTCGGAGACTTCCGATCAGGGCGCTGCTTTGATTTTATCTTCTATTTTCTGATTTCCGCATACGCAGACGGGCCGCCCATAATCTACGGAAGGTCGAAAACCTGGGGTTTTCGATTTTTGCTCCGCAAAAACGCCCCATCACGATCATGGATCGGGATGGGGCGCCGCCTGCCCGGATGGCACTACCACGCGGTAGCGAATAGTCTGCTATTCCCTTAAACA
>CADCHI010000038.1 GCA_902801165.1 uncultured Eubacteriales bacterium
AAAGCCTCGTCGCCTCCGGCTCCTCGGCTTTACATCATAGCCATTTTGTTGGTGTCATTTATTCCGCATCTTTTTTGTCCAAATTTGTGTACCAATTTGTGTGAATCATCGCCGTAAGCCTCGCTTATCTGCATGAACGCTTTAGTTTCCACTGCAGTGATGCTCAGCACAGTGGTCGTGTCCACAGTCACCGCCATGGTGATGCCCATGATGATCGCATCGGGCGTCAGGGTCGTATTCCAATCGACCCTCCGCCAGCGCCTTCGCCGCTTCGTCTGCGGAACCCTGCACCCCGGCATACAGCCTGATGCCTGCCTCATTCAACGCCATCTGCGCGCCCATGCCGATGCCGCCACAGATCATCGCGTCCACCTGGGCTTCCTTCAAAAAGCCCGCCAGCATCCCGTGCCCGCTGCCGTTGGAATCCACGATCTGGGTATTGACGATGGCTCCGTCTTCCACATCATAGAGCTTGAACTGCTCCGTATGGCCAAAGTGCTGAAAGATCTCTCCGTTCTCATAGGTCACTGCGATTCTCATAATGTTTTCTCCTTTCAGGTCGATATGCTCCGTTCCCTGGTCCTCCAGCTGATAGCTGCCTCCGCCGATGCGCAGGATTTTGCCGTCCACCAGCGCCTCTGCCAGCTTGGTCCGGGCATTCTCGTAGATGTTGGTGACGGTGGTGCGGGCCACGCCCATGCGCTCGGCACATCGCTCCTGTGTCAGCTTCTCCCGATCCATCAGCCGTATACACTCGTATTCGTCGAGCGTCATTTCGATGACTTCTGCCTGCCCTTCATCCTGCGGCGCAAAGCTCCAGTAATCCGGGTAGCAGCGTATGCGTCGGCATCTGGGTGTTCTGGCCATACCGAGTCCCCTTTCCTGACATATGTCAAAAGTATAATAGCACTTTTGTTGGCATATGTCAATTAAAAAGTGCTTTGTGTGATAAAAACCTGAAACTGGCTTTTAATGTTACACTGGGCTTTTCTTTATATCTCTGCCAAACAGTGGATTCCCAATACTCCTTCCGCGCAAGGTTATGATTGACTTACGATCCATATTACCGCTATAATGGAATTAGAATAATTCCAAAGGATGAGTTCCGTGACTAAGAACGCTCAACTGATTCTGGATATCATTGCCCATTCGTCTGATCACCTGACCGCCGAGCAGATCCATATGGTGTTGCGGGAGAGCGGGCACAGGATGGCGCTGGCGACGGTCTACAACAACCTGGCCCAGCTGCACAGCGAAGGCCGCGTGCGCAAGGTCTGTGTGGAAGGGTATCCGGACCGATACGACAAGATGACCCGGCACGATCATCTGGTTTGCCGCGTCTGCGGCAAGCTGGCCGATATATGCTTCAAAGACCTGACCGAGCTGCTCCAATCTCAGACCGACGAGGAACTGCTGTCCTACGACCTGCAGGTCAGTTATATCTGTCCCGCTTGCCGCAGGGCGGCACATGGAACCGACACGACCGACCTGTGAAAGGAGGCGTATCCCCCGTGAGATACGTATGCTCGATCTGTGGCTACATCTATGACGAAGCTCAGAGCCCACCCTGGAACACGCTTTCCGACGACTGGAAGTGTCCCCTGTGCGGCGCGGCCAAGGGGGCTTTTCGGCCCGAAGGCACACAGCAGACCGCACCGATCGCCGCTGTGTCCGCACTCCCCACTGACCTTCGTCCGCTGACGGCCATGGAGCTGAGCGCGGTGTGCTCCAACCTGGCCCGGGGCTGCGAGAAGCAGTACAAGGCCGACCAGGCTGCCGCGTTTATGCGGCTGGCGGACTGGCTCCGAGGACGGGCGGAGCCCATCGCCAATACGACCTTCGATGCGCTGCTTGACAAGATCGAACAGGATCTGTCCGGCGGCTACCCCGCCGCCAATGCGGTTTCCAGTCGGACCGGGGACCGCGGCGCGCTGCGCAGCCTCGTGTGGAGCGAGAAGGTAACGCGCATGCTCCAGTCTCTGCTCACCCGGTACGTGCGGGAGGGCGAGGCCATGCTGAGGGATACCGGCGTCTGGGTGTGCACCATCTGCGGCTTCGTCTACGTGGGTGAAACGCCGCCGGAGCTTTGCCCGGTGTGCAAGGTGCCCGGCCGCAAGCTTGAAAGGATAGGGGGCTGACGTCATGGGCGATAGATATGCCGTGAGAAACATTCGCTTCTGTGAGAAGGATTGCCTGTGCCTGTACGTCTGTCCCACGGGCGCGTCGGACACCGAAAACAGCGTGATCGACATGGAGAAATGTATCGGCTGCGGCGCGTGCGCGGAGGCCTGCCCCGCCAAGGCCATCAGCCTGGTGCCCCGGAAGTACCCACCCCAGCAGGCAAAGGATGACTCCGTCGTCGCGGCGCTGCGGCAGCTGGTATCCGCCAAGGTCGCGCAGGAACGGCTGGCCGCGGGCCTGCCCGGGAAACTGGCGAAGGCCGCGGAGAAGTCCTGCCGCATCATGGCGGAGGACCTGCTTCGGGAGGCGGGCTACATGCTGCCCCAGAGCGGCAACGCCCGGGCGCTGCTGACGGAACTGCTGGAGCAATATGCCTCAGCGCCCGGCTTCCCCGCGGAGGACGTGCGCTTCCTGCTGGACGCCGTTTCATTCAACGAACCGATCCCGACAAAGGAGGATAACACCATGGAAATCTGGAAATGCACCGTATGCGGCTACATCCACGAAGGCCCGATGACCGACGATTTCACCTGTCCCCGCTGCAAGCAGCCCGCATCGAAGTTCGTGAAGGTGGAGCCGGAGGCCCCGAAGAAGAACCCCTACGCCGGCACGCAGACCGAGAAGAACCTGGAGGCCGCCTTCGCCGGCGAATCCCAGGCCCGCAACAAGTACACCTATTACGCCTCCCGGGCGAAGAAGGACGGCTTCGAGCAGATCGCGGCGCTCTTCCTCAAGACCGCCGACAACGAAAAGGAGCACGCCAAGATGTGGTTCAAGGAGCTGAACGGCATCGGCGCCACGGCGGAGAACCTGGCCGCCGCCGCGGATGGCGAAAACTACGAGTGGACAGACATGTACGAAGGCTTCGCCGTCACCGCCGAGGCGGAGGGCTTCCCGGCGCTAGCCGCGAAGTTCCGCATGGTCGCCGCCATCGAAAAGTACCACGAGGAGCGGTACCGCGCGTTGCTGAAAAACGTGGAGATGCAGGAGGTCTTCAAAAAGAGCGAGGTCAAGGTATGGGAGTGCCGCAACTGCGGACACATCGTGGTTGGCACCCAGGCCCCGGAGGTCTGCCCGGTGTGCGCCCATCCCCAGAGCTACTTTGAAGTGAACGTGGAGAACTACTGATTGATCCGAAGGAGGGAAATGACATGACATTCTATAGGTGCGAACACTGCGGCAACATCATTGCCCACATTCAGGATTCCGGCGTCCGCTGCCACTGCTGCGGCGAGGAAATGAAGCCCCTCACGCCCAACACCACGGACGCGGCGGGGGAGAAGCACGTGCCCGTCGTGCAGGTGAACGGGCGGACCGTCACCGTCACGGTCGGCTCTGTGGAGCATCCCATGCTGGAGGCCCACTACATCCAGTGGATCCTTCTCGAAACCAGGGAAGGCCGCCAGCGCAAAGCGCTGAAGCCCGGTGACAAGCCCGCTGCAACCTTCGCGCTCACCGAGGGCGATGAAGTGGTCGCGGCGTATGAGTACTGCAACCTGCACGGGCTGTGGAAATCTGAATAGGCGTATTTTGTGCAACTTGTATACTCGGGACGAACCTGATCTGTCAACGATTAGGAATCGTCCCGAGTTTAACTCGTCAACGTTTTAATTCGTCCCGAGTACAAAAAAGCACACACCATTTATCAAAGATTTAGCTATACTCGGGACGATTTAATTCGTTGACAAGTTAGTAATCGTCCCGAGTAGGGTGCATTTTTCGGGGGAAAAGGCGGTTTTTGAGGCCGGGAAAGGCAAAAATCCGAACTTTCTTGAAGTGAAGCGAGAGGGCTGAAAACGAGGATTTGGCGGATTGAAGCCTGAGAATTGCAGAAACCGGGGCGCAGGCGGGACTGACAAGGCCATATTTGCAGGATTCCAATATCAAAGCAAGCAAAAAAATGAACGCCAACTTTGTATCAAAGTTAGCGTTCAGAGGTGGTGGAGCCGAGGGGGGTCGAACCCCTGTCCGAAGACCAGAAGACCAGAGCATCTCCGAGCGCAGTCTGTGTTTTGACATTCCCTCCGCCGGACTCCCGCAGACAGGATGCCGGTTTCAGTAGCTTCATAAAGTCCCGCCGTCCGCAAAGCTTAGGGCGGCTGGTTCCCTGCTATTATGACGTCGATGGCCTGCGCGGCAGGACGCTCAGGGTCGACGATCGCCTATTAAGCGGCGAAAGCTACGTTATCGTAGTTGTCAGTTCATTTAAGTTCCCGTTGTTGGGCGGTTCAGGGCCGCCGCTCGCTTCTCTGTCCCTCCGCATCCCCGTCGAAACCAAATACGGCCCCGCGTGGCGGAAAGAGTGAACTGAAATCTCCTTTCCGAAATTGCGTGAATCCCTGCCGGGGAATCAGCCCCGAGCGCGCAGGGAGCGTTCGATGTCCCGCTGGGCGTCGCGCTTGGCCATGTCGTCGCGCTTGTCGTACAGCTTCTTGCCCTTGCACAGCGCCAGCTCCAGCTTCATGCGCCCGTCCTTCAGGTAGACGTTCAGCGGAATCAGCGCCAGGCCCTGCTGCATCACACTTTGATGGCACTTGCGGATTTCAGCCTTGTGCATCAGCAGGCGCTTGGGCCGCAGCGGATCGGTGTTGAAGTAGCTGCCCTTTTCATAGGGGCTGATGTGCATGCCGTACACGAACATCTCGCCGTCCTTCACCGCGGCGTAGCAGTCCTTCAGGTTGCACTTGCCCAGCCGGATGGACTTGACCTCCGTGCCCTTCAGCTCGATCCCCGCCTCCCAGGTCTCCAGGACGAAGTAATCATGCCGGGCGCGGCGGTTTTGCGCGACGACCTTGACGCCCTTCTGCGGCATAACTGCTTCCCTCCCTCGCTGCGAGAACCCCTGCCGGATTTGCACTCTTTATTATACCACGGCCGATCGGTTTTGTAAACCTTTGAGGAACGGTTTTTCAAAAACCTCCGGTGTCCGGGATTGACGGACGCGCGTCTGTCGCATATAATAATATAAGGGGCGGCGTCGGAACGGCGCGCCTCGCCCAAACGGTCATCCGACGGCAAAGGAGGGAGAACCCATGCTGAACGACTACCTGATCGTGGAAAAATCCGCCCTTCCGGATTACTTCATCAAGGTGGTGGAGGCCCGGCGGCTGCTGGAATCCGGCGCCTGCGCGCAGGTGATCGACGCGGTGCACGCCGTGGGCATCTCCCGCAGCACCTACTACAAATACAAGGACCGGATCCTGGAGCCCAGCCAGCTGACCGTGGGGCGCAAGGCCTCGCTGATGCTGCAGCTGAACCATCGCGCGGGCATGCTCTCCCGCGTGCTGGGCACGGTGTCCGCCTGCAACGCAAACATACTCACCATCACCCAGAGCCTGCCCATCCACGGCATGGCCAACATCATGCTCTCCATCGACCTGTCCCAGCTGAACCGCAGCGTGGACGACATGGTGGAGGAGCTCAGCGCCATCGACGGAGTGGAGCTGGTGCGCCTGCTGGCCCTGGAGTGACCGATCATCAAAGGACAAATGGAGGCTTTTCGACCATGATCATCCGAATCAGCGCGGACAGCACCTGCGATTTCAGCCCGGAGTACGTCGCCGCGCACCACATCACCATCATCCCCCTCACCGTCTCGATGGGCGACAGGGATTACACCGACGGCCTGGACATCACCCCGGACGACATCTTCCGCCACGTGGATGCCGGCGGCGCGCTGCCCAAGACCGCCGCGGTCAACACCGCCGACTATCGCGCCAAATTCACCGAGCTGTTGAAGGAGTGCGACGCCGTCATCCACTTCAACATCAGCGCGGACTTCTCATCCTGCCACGCCAACGCCGTGGCCGCAGCGAAGGGCCTGCCGGTGTACTGCGTGGATTCCCGCAACCTCTCCTCCGGCATCGCCCTGCTGGCCGCCGAGGCCGTGGACATGGTGGAGGATGGCTGCGAGGACGTGCAGGCCATACTGGACCACGTCAAGGGCCTCATCGACAAGGTGGACGCCTCCTTCATCATCGACCGGCTGGACTTCCTCTACAAGGGCGGCCGCTGCTCCATGGTGGCCATGCTGGGCGCGAATCTGTTGAAGCTGCGCCCCTGCATCGAGGTGGTGGACGGCAAGATGATCGTGGGCAAGAAGTTCCGCGGCACCTACGAGCGCTGCCTGAAGCAGTACGTGGACGACCGTCTGCGCAGCCCCGAAGCCGTGCGGTCCAAGCGCATCTTCATCACCCACACCGGCGTCACCCAGGAGCAGTTCGAGCTGGTCAAGGCCCAGGTGCAGGCCCACATGCCCTTCGACGAGATCCTGGAGGTCCGCGCCGGGTGCTCCATCACCAGCCACTGCGGCCAGGGCACCCTGGGCATACTGTTCATCAGGAAGTAATTCAAAACATCGGGATAAAACGGCACGGAGGATCGGCGTTATGCCGGTCCTCCGTGCCGTTGTCATGCTCTCAGGTTCCTCCCTCGTCACTTTTCGGACAGCTCCGCCGCGCGGCGCAGCAGGTCCACGGCGGGGGCGGTAATGCGGCCCAGGCCGTCGGGGCCCACGTTCAGCAGGTAGTTGATGCCCAGCCCGCGCAGGCGCGCGCGGTTGGCCGCGATCTGCTCCGGGGTCTTCCAATTCTGGTCGTAGGCGGAAAAGCCCCAGGTGTCATTCAGCGTGCAGGCGGATTCGTACAGCCCGTAAGGGCTGCGCTTGAAGCCGTCGATGGCGTTCGGGTCGGCCTCGGATGCGTCCTCCGGAATGGCATCGGGAATTTCGTTGTCCCCCAGGGACACGTAGTCGTAGGCCCCGTTACCCAGCCGGGAGTTGATCAGGCAGGCTGGCTGGTGCCGGCGCACCGTGTCGTAGAGCGCGCGGCTCTGGGCCTCCGACAGCGTCATGGGCACGTCGAACCACATCAGGCACAGCTCGCCGTAGCCCGTCAGCAGCTCCTCCACCTGGGGCAGTATCTTGCCCTCGAAGCAGGCGTCGTAGTTCTTCTTGTCCGCGTCCGGGAAGTCCCAGCTGTTGTCCCAGGTGACGCCGCAGCAGCGGATGTGGTTGGAGCGGTAGCCGCCGCCATTGGGCTCGTGCCAGTCCAGGTCCTGGGAGTAGTAGAGCCCCAGCTTGAGGCCGTGCTTGTCACAGGCCTCGGCGATCTCGCCGATGACGTCCCGGCCGAAGGGCGTGGCGTCCACGACGTTGTAGCGGTCCACCCGGGAGCGATACATGGCGAAGCCGTCGTGGTGCTTGGCGGTCACCACCACGTAGCGCATGCCGCAGTCCTTCGCCAATCGCACCCAGGCGTCCGCGTCAAAGTAGATGGGGTTGAAGATGCCGGCGAGGCGCTCGTATTCGGCGTTGGGGATGGCGAATTGGGATTGGATCCACTCGCTGTAGGGCCGGGCGATCCTGCCGCGGTGCTCCCCCGCCAGCAGCGCATACAGGCCCCAGTGCACCATCATGCCGTAGCCCGCCTGCTTGAACCAATTGCGCTGGGCCTCCAGCTTCATTGCGTCATTCATGGTCGCGCGCTCCTTCCGCGTCGATGATCTTGATGAGGGTCGCCACGGACCCCACGTTGTAGTTGACGAAGGCGAACAGCCCCGTTCCGTCCTGACCGACGGCCACCGCCAGCGGCAGCCGCAGCTCCCGGGCGTTCACCCGCTCCCGCCATTGCAGCAGGGCGCTCTCGTCCGGGCTGTGCAGGGCGATGGCCGAGGGGAAGGCCTGCAGCACCGCCTGGAGCTTGTCGTTGGCAAGCTCCACGTGGCTCTTGGCCATCAGCCACAGGGCGACCCCACGGCGGTTCAGCGCCTCACGGGCCTCCAGCAGTTCGTTGAGGAAGTGCTCCGTGGGCTCCTCGCCCGGGGCCAGCAACGCCGCGATGGCAGGATGCCCGTCGGTGGGCGCCGGCAGCGTCACCGGGACGCTCTCCTTCCATGCAACCAGCGGCGGCAGCGCGGCGTAGAGCAGCCGGTTCGCGGTGTCGTCCGGCGGCAGCACGAGCCGGCAGGTCTCCGTCTGGCCCTCCGCGAGCTCGAAGTAGCGCTCCCGGCCCAGCACGCTGCCGTCGATCTGCCGGGAGGCCGTCATGACCCGGTACCTGCCCGGGGCCACGCGCAGCTCCAGGGCCTCCTCGAGAGGCGTGCCGTACAGGCGCAGCGTCTGCCAGAGGCCATGCTTCTGCACCGCCACGGAGAAGTGCACCCCCGCCGTCAGCGTCTGGCCGGCGGCGTTCTCCAGCCGCAGCGCGGCGGTCTCCGCCTCATCGGGCAGCAGCGCCCTCCAGCCGCCCTCTGTCCAGATCTCCTTGGCGGTGCTCAGCGGCGAGAGCCGCGCGGCGAACCCCAGGGCCCGGCAGGCGGCCACGAACAGCACGTCCCGCAGCTCCTCGGAGCTCCAGCCGAACTCCAGCAGGGCCGACAGGTCCGGCGCGAGGCCGTTCGGCTCCATCTGGATCAGGTTCACCCGCTTGCACAGCGCCTCCCAGACCGCCCCGGGATCGGCGCATTCCCGCAACGCCCCGGCCAGGCGCCGCCGGACGGGATAAAGCATTTCATTCGCCACCCGGGGGCACAGCACGCCCTCCGCCCAGATCTGGCGGGGATAGCGGTCCTTGAAGGGCAGCGCGCCCTCCATGGCGTCCTCCAGCACCGCCGGGGTGACGTCGCACAGGTCCTTCTCGCTCAGCGATTCCAGCAGCGTCCAGGCATCGTTGCCGTCGTACCGCCGGTCGTCGAGGAAGTCCCCCACCACCTGCCGGTTGCCCCGGGCCGCGTCGATCAGGTGGGTCCCGATCACCGGGAACCGGGCCTGGCGCGCCCGGGCCGCCTCGGCGAGGAATCGGGCGTGGGCCGCCTGGGTCGCTGGGTTGGCCACGGCGGGCTGGATGCGGGATTCCAGCGGAGGCCGCTGGGCGAACGCGCCCTCCCCCTCCATGAAGATGGTCGCGCGGCCAAAGTCGATCAGGCAGGTGGATTCCAGGTTCAGGTCCACCATCCGGACGATGGCCCGGTCCCCGCTGTCCACCCGGACGCGCAGGGTGCCCAGCCCCGCCTCGAGGCTGGCCTCGCCGCGGATGTCGGTGGTCTTGTCGCAGAGCAGCTGCCAGCTGGCCATGTTGGCCACCTCGAAGCGCACCCGGGCGCAGGGCTTCGGCGCGCCGTTCTCCACCACCTGCACGTTCAACACTCGGGTTCTGGCATAATAGCGCGTGCGGTTGATCACGCTGGTGCTGCCGACGCGGCACTCCACCCGCTCGCCCTCCGGCGCGACGCCGTAGGCGCGGGTATGGATCAGCAGCGCCTTGGAGGCCGCGGCGGTGAACCAGCCGGAATCCAGCACGGGCTCCGGCTCGCAGGCGCCCATGTAGTGCCAGATGCCGTCGATCCAGACCTCCACCCAGGCGTGGTTGTCGTCACAGTGGCTCCACCACGGGGAATAGAGCTGCCGGGCCGGGATGCCGCAGGCGCGCAGGGCGCTGACCAGCAGCACCGATTCCTCGCCGCAGCGGCCGAAGCCCCGGCGCATCACCGTGAGGGCGTTGGCCGTGCGGCCGTCCGTGCTCTGGTAGGTGGCCTGCTCGTAGCACCAGCGGTTGACCTCCAGCGCGGCCCGCGCCATGTCCATGCCCGCGAGGCGGCGCTCCAGCTGCCGCCAGATCACCGCGTGGTAGAACTGCGGGTCCTCGTTGTTGACCCGGGGCACCAGCACATAGGCCGCGAAGATGTCTCCGGGCACCTTGGCGCCCCAGGGCGTCGACTCCCGCACGCGCAGCGCGTGGGCGGACACCCGGCGCAGCGCGCTTTCGTTCAATGTGATTCGGTCCGCGACTGGCAGCGCCTCCTTCAGGTAGGACACGGCCTTTTCCATCGTCCAGTCATTGCCGCACAGCAGCATGGTCTTTTCTCCTTCTGCTTTAATTTGGATGGATTTGCCTATAGGAAGGGAGGCGCCAGGCCAGCCGGCGCCTCCCCAAAGAGAACACAGATTACTTGTACTGAGCGTCGTAGGCGTTCTGGTAGAACTCCACCAGGGTGCCCAGGCCCTGAGCCTCGAGGTCAGCCAGGAAAGCGTCGTAATCGGCCTCCACGGTCTTGGTGCCGTTGAAGAAGGCGATCATGTTCTGCTTGATGGTGGTGGCCACGTTCTGCTTGATGATGGACATCTCCTCGTTCTCGTCCTCGGTGAACTTCAGCGGGGGGATGATCTTCTCATCGGTGGTGTAGGGCTTGTACTCGTGGGTCACCTGATACAGCAGGGTCTCCAGGCCCTCGCCGCTGTACAGATCCACGGAGGGATCGCTGGGCTCGCCCAGGCGGAAGGCAGCGTCGCGGAAGGAGGTGACCATCTGCAGCACGCAATACTGCTGGGGCTCAGACTCCTGCCAGGGGGTCAGCAGGTGGAACTTCGCGGGCTCGCCGTTGATGCCGACCTCGCCGTCCTCGGCGTCGGTCCACTGCTCGCCGTAGATGCCGTAGTAGCCGCGCATGGTGGCCGCGTAGGAGTACATCAGGTCGCCGATCATGAAGGCCGCCTCGGGGTTCTCGCAGTCGGCGGAGATCACGAAGCCGTGGCCGCCCACGGAATCATGCGGGAAGGACTGGATGCTGGCGTAGCCGTCGGGGCCGGTCACGGGCATCACAGCGCGATACTGGCGATACACGTCGCCGCCCAGGTTGGCGAACAGGATGTAGCCGCCGGAGGAAGCGCCCAGACGGCCGTCCTCGGCGATCTGGGTCAGACCGGCCAGGTCCTGGGTGAAGGAGCCTTCATAGATCAGGCCCTCGGAAACCCACTGAGCCACGGTCTCGACGCCCTTCTTGAACTCGTCCTTGGCAAAGGGCACGGTCACGGTGCCATCCTCCAGGTACATGCCGAAGGCTTCGGGGCTGGTGAGCACGGTGGTATCCAGGTCCAGGTTGTAGAAGGTGAAGGCGCTCATGATGGGCATCTCCACGTTGGTGTACCAGCCGTCCTGATAGTCGCCGGCCAGCGGGATCTCGTCAGCGGCGTCGCCGTTGCCGTTGGCATCCTGATCGCGGAAGGCCACCAGCACGTCGTGCAGCTCATCCAGGGTGGTGGGCATGGTCAGGCCCAGGTTGTCCAGCCACTGCTGGTTCATCCAGAACTTGGTGGGGACGGTGCAGTGATAGCACTCGTTGACCACGGGCAGGCTGTAGATGTTGCCATCCAGCTGGGTGATCAGGCCCTTGGAGCCCGGATACTCTTCAAAGATCTTGTTGATGAAGTTGCCCTTGGTCTCGATCAGGTCGTTCAGGGGCAGGAAGGCGCCCTCGCCGATGCCGTACTTGGCGATCATGGTGTCGTTCATGCCGCACACCAGGAAGATGTCCGGATAGTCGCCGCTGGCCAGGATCAGGCCCAGCTGCTCAGCGCGGCTCTCGTAGGGGATCAGCTTGAACTCGAGGTCCACGTTGGTGACTTCCTCGACCCACTTCACAAAGGCATTGTCCTCCCAGGACGAGATGGACGCATGGTCGGTGACGGCCACGGTGAGCTTGATGTCGCCGAAGTTATCGCACAGCTTGTACGCGGACAGGTCCTCGTCCAGCTTGGCTTCCGGCTCCCAGGCAAACGCCGTGGAAGCGCAGCTCAGCAGCATGGCGACCGCCAGCAGCAGAACCAACAGTTTCTTCATAGTGTTCTTCCTCCTTTTATTTTGCATAGGCTGCCGCCTATTACAATCGCTTGAAGTCAGCCCTTGACGCCGCCCACCATGATGCCCTTGACGAAGTACTTCTGCACGAAGGGATACATCAAAAGCAGCGGCAGGCTGGACACCACGATCACGGCGTACTTCAGCAGGTGGCTCATGCCCTGGCGGGACGCCATGTCCCTGAGGTCCGCGGTGACGGACATGTCCATGGAGTTCAGGATCAGGATGTTGCGCAGCACCAGCTGCAGCGGGTACATCTCCTTCCGGCGGATGTACACCAGGGCGTCGTAGTAGCTGTTCCAGATGCCCACGGCGCTGTACAGCGCGATGACCGCGATGATCGGCCCGGACAGCGGTATGGCGATGTTCAGCAGCTGCCGCAGCGGCGAGCAACCGTCGATCTCCCCCGCCTCGAACAGCTCGTTGGGAATGGAGTTCTCAAAATACGAGCGCATCAGGATGACGTACCAGGCATTCATGCAGTTGGGGATGATCAGCGCCCAGATGGTGTCGCCCCATTTCAGGGTGTTGTTGATCAGCAGGTAGTTGGGCACCAGGCCGGCGTTGAAGATCATGGTGAACAGCACCATGAAGCCCACGACCTTGCGGCCATAGAAGTCCTTTCGGGACAGGCAGAAGGCGCACAGCGTGGTCATCACCAGGCTCACCGCCGTGCCGCTGATGGTGTAGATCAGAGCGTTCTTGTAGCCGGTCATGATCTCCTGGTACTTGAACACGGTCTCATAGGCCTTCAACGACAGGTCCACCGGCAGCAGCCACACGCGGCCCGCCATCACGGCGTCGGTGGAGGAGAAGGAGGCGCTGACCACGTAGATCAGCGGATAGGCCACGATGGCGATGGCCAGGATCAGGATCAGCGCGACGATGACGTTGAACACCCGGTCCTCCCGGGTCTCGTACACGTGCCCCTGGCGGCGGAGAATTCTCTTTTCACTCATGGCTTCTCCCTCCCGTCACAGCACGCTGACGTCCGTCAGCTTCTTCGACAGTGTGTTGACGACCAGCAGCATGAACAGGTTCACCAGGGAATTGAACAGGCCGACGGCCGTGGAGAAGGAGAAGTTGCCGTTCTGCACGCCCATCTTGTACACGTAGGTGGAGATGACCTCTGACACCGGGGTGTTGATGCTGTTCTGCATCAGGTAGATCTTCTCGAAGCCTATGGACAGGATCGAGCCCGTGTTCAGTATAAACAGGGTCAGGATGGTCGGCGCGATGTAGGGAATATCGATGGAGACGATGCGCCGCAGCTTGCTGGCGCCGTCCACCTTGGCCGCCTCGTAGAGCTCCTGGGGCACGCCGGTCAGCGCCGCCAGGTACACGATGGCCGAATAGCCCATGCTCTGCCACACGCCCGTCCAGACGTACAGCGAGCGGAAGTAGCCCACCGTGCCCATGAAGTTGATGGGCTTGCCGCCCAGCCTGCGGATGATCTGGTTGACGAAGCCGTTGGAGATGTCGGTGAACTGGAGGATCATCGACACCAGCACCACGGTGGAGATGAAGTAGGGCATGTAGGTGACCATCTGCGTCACCTTCTGGAACTTCCGGGACCGGCACTCGTTCAGCGCGATGGCCAGTATGATCGGGAACGGGAAGCTGGCCACCAGGTAGTACAGGCTCAGCGAGAAGGTGTTCCAGATGATGGTGCCCGCCGTGGCAGAGCTGAAAAAGTCGTTGAAGTACTTGAGGCCCACCCAGGGGCTGCCCCAGATGCCCAGCTTCGCCTTGTACTTCTTGAAGGCAATCTGTATGCCCAGCATCGGGTAGTACTTGAACAGCAGCAGGTAGATCAGCGGCAGCAGGATCAACCCATAATAGGGCAGGCTCTTGCAAATCCGCTTCCCCACGCTGGGCCGAATCCTGATATCGGTCTTGCTTCTGGACACAGTTCCGCCTCCCTATTTTTTCTTGTTTGAAAATATTATACACAATTATAATAATATTCGCAATAGGAAAAGTATGGGCGGGCGATATTTTACATTCAGGGCGGAATTCCATCCGCCCCGCGCCGCCCTCCCTTCGGCAGAAAAAGTTATATATTTTCACGATGAAATAAATATTGCATTTACCTTTTTATCATGTTATAATGAAGGGGAATATGGAAACATGCGCATCGGGCCCGGTATTTCGCCGCTTATGACGCGTCGCGCGGCGCGGACCGGCCGGAGCCCTTCCTATATATTGTGTATATGTCGGTTTCATCGGCTCCCCGTTCCCCTTGGGAAGGCGCTGCTCGCCCGCCCGGAGGGGCCACCGGAGCCCCACTCGAAGAAAGGAGGCGCGCCCATGCCGTCGGAGCAGGCCCTCGACCAGAGCTATCTCAAGCGGTACAACATCGAGCGGATGCTCACCGTGCTGGAGCGCTGCCAGCCCGTCTCCCGCACCGACCTGGCCCGCATCACCGAGATGTCCTCCGCCAGCGTCACCCGCATCGTCAACGCGCTGACCACCCTGGGCCTGGTCCGGGAAGTCAGCGTCACCAGCGCCACGGGCCGGGGCCGCAAGGCCATCAACCTGAGCACCGTGCCCGAGGGCATGTTCACCCTGGGCTGCCACATCGACCTGCGCAGCCTCAGGCTGTGCCTGCTGGATTTCAGCAGCAAGTCCCGCGCCACGGCGAAGACCGCCATCGGACTGGACGACCTGAACCCTGCCCGGATCACCGCCATCGTGCGGGAACAGCTGCTCCGCCTCGGCCCGCCCTCCCTGTCGAAGGTGCGCTGCCTGGGCGTCAGCCTCAGCGGACGGGTGGACGAGCCCACCGGCCGCATACTGGATTCCCGCGCCTTCGGCTGGCACGACGTGGACCTCGTCGGCCCGCTGTCCCAGGCGCTGTCGCTGCCGGTGGTCGTGGAAAACGACGTGAAGGCCTGCCTGACCTGGGAGCGGGACAGCCGCGGGCCCGCCCCGGAGGTCCAGGACACCGCCTACCTCTACCTGGGCCGCACGGGCATCGGCTTCGCCAACACCGTGGGCGGCCGGCTGGTGCGGGGACAGAGCAACTCCGCCGGCGAGATCGAGGACATCTCCCTGGGGCTCAACGAGCGCCTCGGCGGACACCTGATGGAGGAGAGCCTCGTGGCCTCGGCCCGGCGCGTCGCCCCCTCGGTGCAAAACATGGGCGACATCATCGCCGCCCACAAGATGGGGCTCCCCTGGGCATGCATGCTGATGGACGACTTCTTCAGCCACCTGAACATCGTGCTCCAGCTGATCCGCGCCGTGCTGGACCCCCACCGAATCATATTGGGCGGCGACATTCCCGACGCCCTGCGGGAGAACCAGCTGCTGCCCCCCACCGCGGAGTACGAGCTCGGCGCGCGCTTCGAGGAGAGCTGTGCCCTGGGCGCGGCGGCCATCGCCCGGCAGCGGGCGCTCCACACCCTGATCGAAGGCACCCTGGACGGCTGATACGGAGGAGACCGATGTTTGGAAGAAAACGTCCCAAGCGGACGTGGCAGGTCGAGCTGTGGGCCGGGGACCGGCTGATCGACGAGGCGCCGCTGGAGGAATTCCAGTTCCCGGAGGCCGGGGTCATCGCCATGAGCGTGGAGTTCTTCAACGACCCCACCCCCTGCGAGATCCACCGCGGCGCGGTGCGCTGGCGTGCCCTCCAGGCCATGAAGGAGGCCAGCGGCGGCGAGCGCAGATCGGTGGACGCGCTGGAGAGCGCGGTCCGTGCCGCGCTGCCCGAGGGGGCGAGCGCCTTCCGGGTGCGGGAGGTCGAAGGATGAGCCGGCGGTTCCCGGCGTCCCGTCTTCGGCTGGCGCTGCTGGCGGCGCTGGCGCTCGCGGCGCTGCTGATGGCGGCTCTATCAGGAGCCGCGGCCCGCGCCGAGGGCCACACCGTCGAATACTTCTACCGAAACTACTGCGAGAGCTGCGACCCCGAGGGCGAATTCGCCGAGCAGTTCCGCGGCCTGACGGGCCTCGAGCTCTCAGACTGCGACTACACCGGCTGGAACGTCGTCCGCCAGGACGGCCAGGCGGCCTACGAGGCGGCGCTGGCGGCCCACGGGCTGGAGTCCGCGTCGCTGCCGCTGGTCATCGTGGACGGCGAGGTCTACCAGGGCGCGGCCCAGATCAACAGCGGCCTGCCCCGGGACGCCCTCCAGTGGCACGTCACCACGGACAGCGAGGTGCTCTACCTCTTCGTGCCGGCCTGTGAGAGCTGCGCCCGGGCCGAGGCGGCGTTGGACGCGCTGCCCGAGTCGGTGACCCTGCAACGGGGCGGCGAGACCGTGAAGAGCCGCGTCGTCGTCACCCGCGTGGACATCAGCGCGGATCCGGACTACGCCCAGGCGCTGTTCGAGGCCTATGGCGTGCCCGACGAACGCCGCGTCTCCCCCATCGCCTTCTACGGCGGCAGCTACCTGGCCGGGGCGGACGCCATCGAGCGCTCCCTGGTGGAGGCGGTCCGACAGGGCCGCGCCGCCGGCGGGCTGCGCTACGCGCCTCAGGCAGACGCCGCCGAAGCCCCCGCCCTCTCGTTGGCCGGAGCCGTCGCGGCGGGGCTGGTCGCGGGCTTCAACCCCTGCGCCCTGTCCATGCTGCTGCTGTTCATCTCCCTGGTGCTGGAGTCCCGGCGCGGCGCGCTGCCGGTGGCCTGCTTCCTGGGGGCCAAGCTGGCCTGCTACCTGCTGATCGGCTTCGCGCTGCTGGCGCTGTTCCAGCAGATCAACCCCCACTGGCTGCGCCCCCTGGCCCGCTGGATCATGACGCTGCTGGGCGGCGGCCTGGTCCTGCTGAACCTGTCCGACGCCTGGCACGCCCGCCGGGGCGACCTGGGCAATGTGCGCAACCAGCTGCCCGGGCGGCTGAGGGGCGGCCTGCAGCGCGTCATCCGCGCGCTGACCCGGCGCCGGGTGCTCCTGCCCGCCGCCATCGCGCTGGGCTTCATCGTGGCCGGGGGCGAATTCCTGTGCGCCGGCCAGCTCTACCTGATGCAACTGCTCGGCTCCGCCCGCACCGGCGGCGGCCTGCCGGTGCTGCTGTACTGCCTGGCGTTCCTGCTGCCCTCGGCGGCCATCAGCGCCATCGTGCTGGGCGGCAAGTCCTCGGCGCGGGTCTCGCTGGCCCTTGCCAAGAATCTCGCGGCGGTCAAGCTCATCACCGCCGTTGCCATGCTGGCGCTGATCGTCGCCGCGTGGGTGATATAAAGATACGACGGAGGAGGAATCCCCATGGGAAAATACCTGCTTGAAGTGTGCTGCGGCAGCGTTGAGGACGTGCTGCAGGCCGAGCGCGGCGGCGCGGACCGCGTCGAACTGAATTCCTGCCTGTTCCACGGCGGCCTGACGCCCTCCATCGGCGAGCTGATCACCGCCAAGCGGCTGTCGAAGCTGCCGGTGATGACCATGGTACGCCCGCGCCAGGGCGGCTTCTGCTACACCGACGCGGAGTACCGCACCGCCCTGGCCGACGCCGAGGCGCTGATGGCCAACGGCGCGGACGGCCTGGTGTTCGGCTTCCTGAAGGCCGACGGCTCCCTGGACGTGGAGCGCACGCGGGAGCTGTGCCGCATGGCCGGGGACAGGACGAAGGTGTTCCACCGGGCCATCGACGTGGCCGCCGACTGGAAGGAAATGCTGGGCCAGCTCATCGAGCTGGGCGTGGACCGCGTGCTCACCAGCGGCCTGGCCCCGGACGTGTTCTACGGCGTGGACACCATCCGCGAGATGATGGACTTCGCCCAGGGCGCGATCCAGATCCTGCCAGGCGCGGGCGTCAATTTGAAGAACATCGACGCCATCCTGGAGCGCACCGGCTGCGACCAGATCCACGTCGCCCGCTTCCGCCAGTACACCGATCCCTCCACCGCCAACAACCGGGACATCTTCTACGGCGGCGCGCTCTACCCGCCGGAGGACCGTTACGACGTGATCGACGGCGACTACATCGGCCAGATCCGAACCCATCTGTAACACACAAGGAGGCCAAGCCATGACCAGCTATGTGACCCGCAAGACCCCCGGCGACACCGCCTGGTTCACCCGGGACCGCTTCGGCATGTTCATCCACTTCGGGCTGTACGCCATGCCCGCCCGCCACGAATGGATCAAGAGCTACGAGCGGATCCCCGAGGACAAGTACGACAAGTACTTCAAGTACTTCAACCCCGACCTGTTTGACGCCCGGGAGTGGGCCCGCCAGGCCAAGGCCGCCGGCATGAAGTACGCCGTGCTGACCACCAAGCACCACGAGGGCTTCTGCCTGTTCGACTCCCAGTACACCGACTACAAGATCACCAACACCGCCTTCGGGCGCGACCTGGTGAAGGAGTACGCCGACGCCTTCCGGGCCGAGGGCCTGCGGGTGGGCTTCTACTACTCGCTGATCGACTGGCACCACCCGGACTTCACCATCGACATGCATCACCCCCGCCGGGACGACCCCGACGCCCTCCAGCAGAACGAGGGCCGGGACATGCGCCGCTACGCCCAATACATGCGCGACCAGGTGACGGAGCTGCTGACCAACTACGGCAAAATCGACGTGCTGTGGTTCGACTTCTCCTACCCGGACCTGAACGGCACCGGCGACAAGGCCTGGATGAAGGGCAAGGGCAAGGACGACTGGGAGGCCGAGGAGCTGCTGGCGCTGGCGCGGCGGCTGCAGCCGGGCATCATCATCGACAACCGCACCGGCATCGAGCAGGACATCTTCACCCCGGAGCAGTTCCAGCCCACCGAGTGGGTCCGCCACAAGGAGACCGGCGAGCTGGTCAACTGGGAGGCCTGCCAGACCTTCTCCGGCTCCTGGGGCTATTACCGGGACGAGCAGACCTGGAAGAGCCCGGAGATGCTGATCCGCATGCTGGTGAACACCGTCTCCCTGGGCGGCAACCTGTTGATGAATGTGGGGCCCACCTCCCGGGGCTACTTCGACCACCGGGCCGAGGCCGCGCTGAAGGTCTACGCCGACTGGATGAAGGTGAACAGCCGCGCCATCTACGGCTGCACCATGGCCGAGCCGGAGTTCACCGCCCCCGCGGACTGCCGCTTCACCCAGAGCCTGGACGGCAAGCGGCTGTACCTGCACCTGTTCGCCTATCCCTTCGCCCACATCCAGCTGCACGGGCTGGCGGGCAAGGTGGACTACGCCCAGTTCCTGCACGACGGCAGCGAGGTGCTGTTCAGCGAGGGCAAAATGGAGCACTTCGGCGAGGCGCTGCCCGAGGGCGACGACCTGCTGGTGCTGAACATCCCGCCGGTGAAGCCCGACTGCCTGGTGCCCGTGATCGAGCTGTTCCTGAAATAATCAATTGGTCACGGAAACCGGAAAGAATAACACTATATAGTCAGTTGATATTATAAAAGATCCTGAGCGGCGAAGGATCTTTTCCATCTCCTGTTGAGAAATACTGTGAAATGCTTCGGCGTGCTCCTTCAAAACCCGCCAACCTGAAAGCGTTCCATTTTTCAAATCATGTACAATCCCAACGATCTCTCCGCCTCGCTGCGCTCGGTACCTCCCCTGAAAGGGGAGGCAAGGCTGCCGCGTTGAAGCGGCCCATCCTTGGCTCCCCTCCCAGGGGAGCTGGCTGGCGCAGCCAGACTGAGAGGTCGTTCTTTGCTCCCATTAGTGTCCACGATTCCGTTTTTGCGTCAAAAGCGGTGAATATTACAGCGCTATGTCTTACCGGCCCTCCCGCTCGAAGATCAACTCCTCCAGGATGCGGTACAGGTTGTCCGGCTCCACGGGCTTGGAGAGGTGGGCATTCATGCCCGCCTGCAGCGACAGCTGCACGTCCTCATCGAAGGCGTTGGCGGTCATGGCCACGATGGGAATCGTCTTCGCGTCCGCACGGTCCAGCGCCCGAATGGCCCGGGTCGCCTCCAGGCCGTCCATCTCCGGCATGCGGATGTCCATCGAAATCGCGTCGTAGTAGCCCTCCGCGCTTTCGGCGAACTTCTCCACGGCGATCCTGCCGTTCTCGGCGTGGTCGATCGCCGCGTCCTTCATGGAGATCAGCTGCTTCATGATCTCGGCGTTGATGATGATGTCCTCCGCCAGCAGGATGTGCCGCCCCGCGAGCTCCGCCCGCTGCTTCGCCTTGAACAGGCTCATGTTGTTCCTGCGGGCGATGCGCTCGAACTCGTCCAGCACGTTCGACGCAAACACCGGCTTGGCCAGGAAGCTGTCCACCCCGATGTGCAGCGCCTCGTCCATGATCTCATCCCAGTTGTAGGCGGTGAGGATGATCACCGTCGTCTCGCTGCTGTAGCGCTCCCGGATCCGCCGTGCGGTCTCCACGCCGTCCATGTCCGGCATCTTCCAGTCCAGCAGCACCAGGTTGTAGGGCTCCATCTTGGTGTGGGCGACCTCCAGCATGTGCAGCGCCTCGGCGCCGCTCAGGCAGGTGTCGGCCTTGATGCCCGCATCGTCCAGCACCATCCGGGCGTGCTCCACGGCGATCTCCTCGTCGTCCACCACCAGCACCCGCTGGTTCAGCACCTCGGTGACCTTCTCGCTGTTGTACTCCGTCTCCACGCCAAAGGCGATCACGTCTCCGGTGACGGGGTCGATGGCGGCGGAGCCGGAGAACTTCACGAAGCACTGCCGTCCGGACTGGCGGCGGCAGTAGCCCACGAACGTCGCGGGCCCAAGGCCATTGTAATAGCGGTCCACCAGCCGTTCCAGCTTGAAGATCTCGTCATAGCGTTCTCGGTCGCCGGGCACCAGGAAGCTCTCGGAGCGCACCTTGGCGCTCTCGGCGATGGAGCCGCCGGTAAAGTCCGTGTCGTACAGGTCGCGCCCGCGGGCCTCCTCGATCACGCCGGTGGTGATGTTCGTGCGGAACACCGTCAGGCTCTCGTCCGCCAGGGCGTTGAACTGCTCGTTCATGCCCTCGTAGACCTTGGTCCGCCGGTGGGTCTCCTCCTGGGCGTTGTGCTTTTCGGTAATGTCGCCGATGAACACATAGTACACCGCCCCGTAGCCGGGCAGGTGCGTGAGGTGGCCGTAGTCGTCCACCCAGCGCACCACGCCGTCCCGGCGGACGATGCGGTACTCCACGTCGTCCAGGTTTTTGTTCTCCGGATCGGCGATCTGCGTGTCGATGGAGGCCTGGATCCGCTCGAAGTCGTCCGGGTGCACCAGCCCGCGGAAGGTGAAGCCGGTCAGGGCCTTGAACTCCTCCAGCGTGTCGCAGCCGAAGATCCTCATGCAGACCTGGTTGACGTAGAGCAGCCGCATGGGCTCCTCCGCCAGATAGACGAAAAAGCCGCCCGGGATCTGCTCCGCCATCCACTTGATGGCGGGGATCAGCTGGTCCTCGGACAGACCGGAGAAATCATTGTAATGCTGTTCCTTGATGTCCATGCTCCGCACCCCTCGGCGGCCAGCGCCGCGATTTGTAGCTAATCACTGTAAACACAGTTTAGCCATACAACTTTTACCTGTTTTTTTATACCCCAAACCATGGCTCAGCGCAACACAAATTATCGGCAAGGGCCCATGAGGTACTCTATCCCTCAATGGCTGGTCAGGTTCTGGACCCACTTGTACTTGCGGAAGCGCAGCATGACCCAGGGGATCTTCCCCACCTCATCCAGGCAGGTACAGGCGTACACCAGCAGCACCGGCCAGTGGAACACGAACGCCCCCAGCAGGGCCAGCGGAATGGCAATGCCCCACATGCACACCGCCAGGCTGTACATGTCGAACACGGTGTCGCCGCCGCCGTCCAGCACGCCGTTGATGGTAACCGTGTTCACGCAGCGGCCGATCATGTACACCGCCATGATGCACATCATGCCGGTCAGGTAGCCTCGGGCGGTCTCCGTCAGGATGACCATGCGCACGACCAGGGGCGTGACCGCCAGCACCAGGGCGGTGGAGGCGAGGCCGATCCCGTAGGACAGCTTCATCAGCTTAATGCCACAGCCCTTGCCCTCGGCCAGCCTGCCCGCGCCGAGCTCATTGCCCACCATGATGCCCGCCGCGCTGCCGATGCCGTTGCAGACGCAGCAGACCAGGTCGCGGACCACGGCGGCCACGGAGTTGGCCGCGGCGGCGTCGACGCCCATGTGGCCCATGATGGCGGTATAGGAGGTGAATCCCACGCCCCACAGCAGCGAGCCGCCCAGCAGCGGCAGGCACTGCCGGCCGAAGTCCCGGGTGAGCTGGCGGCTGCCGGTGAACAGCCTGTCGAGCGCCGGGCGAATGTAGCCCTCCCGGGAGGAAATGACCAGGCAGAGCGCCAGCTCGATCACCCGGGAGATCGTCGTCGCCAGCGCCGCGCCTCGGGCCTGCATGGCCGGAACGCCCAGCAGGCCGAAGATGAACACCGCGTTGAGCAGTATGTTCGACACCACGGCGCAGGAGCTGATCCAGGCGGTGGGATGCACGTGGTCGGTCACCTTCATCGTCGCCAGGTAGCACTGGGAGACGCCGGTGATCAGGTAGGACCAGCTCGCGATGCGCAGGTAGGCGCTGCCGATCTCGATCAGGGTCGGGTCGTGGGCGAAGGCGCGCATCAGCAGACCGGGCACCAGCTCGCAGGCTGCGCAGAACAGCAGGGAGAGCAGCCCCGCGCAGCGCAGCATCAGGTGAAACAGCTTCTGGATCGTCTCCCGGTCCCGCTTGCCCCAGTACTGGGCGCCGAGGATCGAGCCCGCGCCGGTGATCGCCATCAGGAACATGTTCTGCACGAACTGGATCTGGGTGGCCAGCGATACGGCGGTCATCTGCTCCTGGGCCACGCGGCCCAGCATCAGCGCGTCGCAGGCCGCCACCAGCGCGAGCATCAGACTCTGGAACGCGATGGGCGTGGCGATTTGGGTCAGCCGCCGGTAGAACAGCCTGCTGTCCACGGCCTTCGGCTCAATCTGAGACATGGTGCATCGACTCCTTTTGCGCGCCGGTTCCCGCTTCGCTCCACGGCCGGGGGTCGGCCTGCCCTTTCGACATATAAACGCATACATGATATCATATTCTCCCGCGGATTACCACCCCCTAAGAGTCTGTTTCTAAATTCGGAAAGAGGCATATTCGGCATCTGATCCTCCATTTCAGCGTTGGTTTTCCTTGACTTGGCGTTACAGCCTCGTCAGTGCCCCGAAGGGGCGGATGAGGTGGTAAAATCCCTCAAGGAAACGTGAAGAACCTGAAAAACTGTCTTTCAACAAATTGAAGCCGGGGCGGCCGCAACGGCCGCCCCGGCTTTGGTTTATCTGTCCCTGATTGATTTTACGCGGCGGGAGCCAGCGACGCGGCCAGCTCAGCGGCATAGGCCGCCGCCTGCTCGCCCGCGATGCGGCCGAACACCACGAAGTCTGCCACGGCGTTGCCGCCCAGGCGGTTGCCGCCGTGCACGCCGCCGGTGACCTCGCCCGCCGCAAACAGGCCGGGGATGATCGCGCCGTCGGTGTTGATGACGTGGGTCTCGGTGTCGATCTTCAGGCCGCCCATCGTGTGATGGATGCCCGCGGTGACCTTCACAGCGTAGAAGGGCGCGGTGTCCAGCGGCTGGGCGAAGGAAGTGCGGCCGAAGTCAGGATCGTTCTTCTCGGCCACGTAGCCGTTCCAGGTCTCCATGGTGGCGGCGAAGGTGTCGGCGGGGATCGCCAGCGCCTCGGCCAGCTCCTCGTAGGTCTCGCCGGAGAACATGAAGCCCTTCTTGATATAGCCCTGGATAACGGAGGAAGCGTCCACCATCTTCTGGTCGACCACCAGCCAGCTGAAGGAATCCGGCTGGGCGATCTCGGCGGCGGAAACCACGTCGCGGGTGCCCACCTCGTCGATGAAGCGCTCGCCGTTGGCGTTCACCAGGATCGCGCCGTCGCCGCGCAGGCCCTCGGTGATCAGGGAAGCGGTGTCAGCCTGCACGGTGGGATGGATCTGGATCTGCTCCATGTCAACGGTGGCCGCGCCCAGCTCCTCGGCCATGGCGATGCCCTGGCCCTGGATGCCCGCGGCGTTGGTGGTCATGAAGCCCTCCAGCTCCGGCTTGTACTGCACGACCATCTCCAGGTTCGCGCCGAAGCCGCCGGTGGCCAGGATGACCGCGCCAGCGCTGACGACGACGGTGTTGCCGGTCTTGCCCTCGGCCTCAACGCCGACGGCCGCGCCGTTCTCATCGGTCAGAATCTTCTTCGCGGTGGTGTCGGTGAGCAGCAGCAGGTTTTCCCTGGCTTCGCAGGCCTGCTCCAGCAGCGGCACGGTGTACGCGCCCACGGAGACGACCTTGCCGTTCTCGTCCAGGGGGCGATGGATGCGCTTGACGGACGCGCCGCCGAAGGAGGCCACGTCGGTCAGGTCGATGCCCTGGGTGCGCAGCCAGTCGATGGCGTCGGCGGTGTTGCCCACCAGGGTGTTCACCAGGTCAGGATCGTTCAGGCCCTTGCCGCCGATGAGGGTGTCCAGGGCGAACAGCTCCACGGAGTCGAAGTAGCCCTCGGGATTGGCCTGGTAGGCGTCCCACTGCTCCTGCACGGTGGCAGCCAGCGCGGTGATGGTCTCGTTGTCGGCCCAGCTGTCAGCCGCGGCCTTGAGGGTCTTCTCCACGCCCGCTTCCTCGCCGAACTCGTTCTCGTCCTGGTCGGCGGTCTTGGCGGCGTTCATGCCGCCGGTGGACTTGACGGAGTTGCCGCCCACGGCGGGCTGGCTCTCCAGCACGATGACGTGCGCGCCAGCGTCCGCGGCGGAGATGGCGGCGGTCATGCCCGCGCCGCCCGCGCCGATGATGACCACGTCGGCCTCATAGGCCTCGTCGTCGGCCTCCTCGACCACGACTTCGCGCATGTAGTCGTCGGGGTTCACGCCCGCGTCCTCCAGCGCGGCCCGGGCCGCCTCGATGAAGCCGGGGCGAGTGGTGCCGGCGAAGGTAGCGCCGGAGTAGGTGTCCACAATGCCGTTGGCGTTGACAAAGGCCTGGGGCCACTCGTCGATGATATTGCCGCCGATGCCGGGGGTCTCGTCGGGACCTTCCGCCTTCACATCGGTGATCACACCATCTTCCAGGGTGATCGTTACGGTGATCATGCCGCCGTAACCCTGGGCGGTGCCGGTGCCGGTGACGGTCTCGGCCAGCGCGGCGGGAGCCAGCGCCAGCAGCATCGCCAGGGCGACGCACAGTGACAGGATACGTCTCTTCATCGGTTTCTCCTCCTTATTGCCCGGCACGCGCATGGCGCCGGGTTATGAACGAATTATAACATATTTTTTCCTGAATCACAATGGGAAACCTCGGGTTTTCGCGTTAAGACGCTTCGTGTCACGCGCCTGAACGGGCTTCAGAACTCGTCCAGCAGCAGCGAGCCGTCCCGCCCGCTGAGGGCGATGGCGAACTGTCGCGCCTCGCCCGCCGCGTCGATCAGGCGGATGCCGTATCCCGGCACATCGCCATAAAAAGCGATCTTCACCACCAGGTGCTCGTCGGGGCGCAGCGCGTCCTGCTCGTAGAGCACTTCACTGTCAAAGGCGACGTTGCCGTCCTCGTCGAAGTCCGTCAGCTCCAGGGCCAGCAGCGCGACATCGGTGACGGGTTCGTCGGCCATGATCGTCACATAATCCCCGTCCTGGTCCACGACGAGGACGTTGGTCGTCGCCTCGGCCCAGTCCACCCGCAGCGGCAGGGCGCTTGTGAAACCAATCGAGCGGACCACGGCGCCAAAGCGCGCGAGCCACACCTCCCCGCCGGCGGAAGGGCAGGTGCCTATGACCGCCACGCTCCTGTCGCCGTCCTCCACCGCGTAGAACACCTGGAGGATGCTGACATCGTAGTCGGCGGATTTTTGGAAGCTGCGTATTCGGGCCCCGTCCTCCGTCGCGTCCGTCTCATATACCGCGTCCGCCGGGGCGTTGACCTCCAAAAACCGGTCGAGGGGCACGCCCAGGCTCTCGCCCGTCATGATCTCCAGGTACACCGGCACGTCGCCCTCCGCGGGGTAGAGCGTCAGGCCCTGCCCGTCCTCGGAGCTGTCGGCATCCACGGAAAACACGCCGGCGTCATAGGTGAATGAGAATCCCAGCGGGCTGTCGAAGCGCGTCTCGCCCTCCGGCTCCGGGTCGGCCCAGGGCTCGAGGTACTGGGAGAGGATATAGCCGTACTGGCCGTCATAGTTGCAATAGATGAAGTCGCCCCAGATGGAATCCCACTCCGCGTCGGTCACGATGGCGTACAGGGGCACCTTGGCCAGCCTGCCGCAGCCCGTGCCGGGACCGTCCCGCAGGGAAACCCATTCCTCGCAGTTGTCCACCATCATCGTGCCGTACCAGACGCGCTCCGCGAGGGCCGGAGCCACAATTCCAAGCACCAGGGCAATGGCGATCGCAAGCCCCGCAAATCCCTTCGTTCGTTTCATGTAAACCTCCCCCTCCTTCGTCGCGGCCTCAAATCCGCACATCGTTTATCGCGCCGTGTTGTTCAAAGAATGCGCCCGCGCAATGTGGCCTGTTCCCGTCGCTCTACCGGAACATTCATTAACGTCTTCCTGCATCATTCCGGCAGGAAGTCCGTCACCTGGCGATCCCCGAATTTCTCCCGCCACACGTTGTTGAAGCCCGCCATGGACACGTCCGTGGAGGGATGGGCGATCAGCATATCGAAGGTCTCGGGCGTGATGGTGACCGCGTGGCAGCCGACGATGGCCAGCTTATCCACCTGCTCGACGGTGCGGAAGCTGGCGCCCAGCACCTTGCAGGTATAGCCGGAGCGATCGAAGGCCTTGACGATCTCGTCCACGCAGTGCACGCCGTCCGCACCGATGTTGTCGATGTGGCTGATATACGGGGCGGTGTAATCCGCGCCGGCCTTTGCGGCCATCAGCGCCTGCATCGTGGAGTGCACGACGGTCACGCACACCGGGATGCCCAGTGCCTTGCAGCGTATGCAGGCGCGGTAGCCCTCGCGGATGGCCGGGAGCTTCACCACCAGGTGTTCACCGAAGTAATCCCGCAGCTTCACCGCCTGGGCGACCATCTCCTCCGCCTTCGACGCCGTGACCTGCACGAACAGCTTCTGGCCGGTTTCCATGATATAGGCCTTATACTCGGCAAAGAGCTCCGGAAGCGGCTTGGGGGCCTTGGTCAGTATATTGGGGTTGGTCGTAAAGCCGTCGATCGGAAAGCAATCGTTCACAGCCCGGACCGTTTCGATATCGGCGATATCCACATAGTATTCCATTTGCATCTTCTCCTCTATCTTCTTCACTTTTATTGTAGCAGAACCCGTGCGCCTGCGCAACCGAAAACCGTTCGGAAGCGGCGTTTTCGCGCCTGCACTCTATGGTAAACGTCCTTTGCGCACAAAAAAGAGAGACACTCGCATGAATGTCTCTCAATGGGATCCGGCGACGACCTACCCTACCGGGCCGTTTCCAGCCAAGTACTATCAGCGTGCTGAGGCTTAACTTCTGTGTTCGGGATGGGAACAGGTGG
>CADCHI010000039.1 GCA_902801165.1 uncultured Eubacteriales bacterium
GACTTCTTCCTTGTTTGTGTAGCAGCTACAATTAGAAGTCTTTCATGCTCCTTTTGTCTATCTCCTTTCTGTCAATCCCACAACTTTCCGTGAAGAACCCAGAATTTCAATTATGTAGGAATCTCCATCATAATTGAAATTCTGTCGGTGTGTAGAGGATGATATCATGAAGGATCTGACGAAATACTGGATCGCCGACAAGCTCAAGGAACTCATGAAAAGGAAGAGCCTCGACAAGATCCGAATCACGGAGCTCTGCGCGCTGGCGGAAATCGACCGCACCACGTTCTATTATCACTTCCGCGACAAGGCCGACCTGGTCGCGTGGATCTTCTATGAAGATGCCTTTCAGACGAATATACTGGATGTGCGCGAAGCGGCGGAAAGCCTCAAGCGGACCAAGGAAAACTACATCTTCTTCAAGCGCGCCTTCGAGGACGCTTCCCAGAACCCCCTCTGGCGATATATGCAGGAATACTACTCCGAGCGCTACATGGAAATCGCGAAGGAAAGGCTTGGCTCGGACACATTGGATGAACAAATCGTTTTCAGCATTCGGATGTACAGCTATGGGACCATCGCCATGTCCCAGGACTGGATACTGTCTGACAGCAAAGTTCCCGCCGAGAAGGAAGCCGTCATGATGTTCGCGTCCATGCCGGAGAGCTTGCGCGGGATATTCTTTTAAGGGCATCCACAGGATTCAATTATCAGCCTTGCAGCAGAAACAGGCAGTTCTTCGCGCCGAGGAGGCGGTGTTCTCGTGGGTGGATGGGCCCGCGTCAGCACAGCTTCCGTAACGCTGGTACAGAGCGACGCCCGAACGCCCTTGTAGCGATTTGCCGCGATACTCATGCCTATGCCCGTGGAACAGATCAGGATGCCCCGTTCCGCGCGCCCTTCGGCGATTGCGCCGGCGACTTTCGCGGCGTAGTAGGGATAGCGAACGATATCCTCAGAATCGCAGCCCAGGTCTTCGCACGGGATTCCCTGTTCCTCCAACCACGCCACAATCTTTGTTTTCAGCGCATATCCGCCATGGTCATTTGCTATCAGGATTGGCAGCCGGTCCATCGTCACTCCTCCTTTGTAACCATACATTTCCCCGAATGCCTCCACCCGGCGCATCCCCCCGGGCAGTTCACTCCTGCCAATGCGCTCATGCGGCTCAATCGACCGGCAGCGGCATCTGCCCACCATTCAAACCCGTCGCGCCGCGTTCATCGCCGCTGATCGGTTTTAATCACCGAGCAGCTCCAGGCTCTTCAAAACTGCCCGCGCATCGCTTGCCCGCTTCATGATCAACGCCTCAAGCTGGCTGGCAAGCGTGCGCTGATCGAGCATGGTCTTGGCTTCAAAATCATACCCGTCCTTGCTCACATCGACTGCCTTTGCCGAAGGACTGCTCCAATTTGGAGATCCAGGCGGCAGGGAAGGCGTCTTTGCCGCGATAGGCGCCACAGATTGCGCCGACCATTGTGCCTATGGTGTCTGAATCCCTGCCGAAGTTGGCCGCATACTCCAATGCCCGCTGACCGTCTCCCTGCGCGAGCTTAAAGATTCCCAACACGCAGGGCACCGTCTCCCGAGAGTCGCAGATCAGGCATTCGATGCAGTTCTCATAGAAGCGCTCTCTGAACTGCTCGTAGCCTTCCGCTTCATCCACCAGGGCGAGCACCCGATGAATCCGATCGATCATCTCAGCGCTGCTCTGCGGATGCAGGAAAGCCGTGGCGGCCTCCAGGACGTCGTCCACAGAGGCGTCAGGCACAAATGCCGCCGCGACCGCCGCCGCGATCACCGCCGCGCCATCCCGGCAGAAGGCGCTCGGACCGCCGTGAATCAATCCAGCCGCCTCCCAGGCTTCCAGCGCGGCCTGGCGGGGATTGCCGGCGTTGACGATGCCGAAGGGAGAAATGGACATCGCGCTGGACGAGGACTGCATGTTTCCATAGCCCGCGTCCACCGGCTTGACCAGGCCCGCCTCGATCTTATGGAACATATTGCGCACCGGAACGTAAAACAGCGGGTACCGGTCGCGATTGTTCAAAAACGCCTCGGCCCATTCATCCGCCGTGACGTACCCGTCGTGCTTCAGCAATGCGTCGATCAGTATCATTTTTATGGCGGAGTCATCGGTGCCCGCTCCCTGAAACTGATCGATCCACCCAAACTTGTCCTGAATCTGCGCATAGTGCATGAGGTGTTCCTGCGCTGGGGCCCGGATTACCAGCAGTGGCACGACGCCCACTGGAGCCCGGACGCGCACCCTTGCGTCACGGTCAACACCGGCTCGACGCTCCAGCGCTTTCTGAACGAGCCGAACCGCTGGGCCATCGCGCCTATGTCCATCGTGCACCAGATGAGCCACGACACCCGCCTGACCCACTACCGGCTGACCGCGCCCCCGCCGCCGCGCATCTGCTACGAAATCACCAACCGCCACCACACCATGGCACAGCAGCGGGCCATCGACCTGTTCAATGAGGAACTGCGCGACTTCATCGACCGGAGCCCGGACATCTGCACCTTTGAAAACTGGATGCTGAATCCGCAGCCTCAGAATCCTTCGATGGCGCTCACATAATCCGCATAGGCGAAGCTCTGCATCAGCAGGGCTTTGTCCTTGCATTGAATGAGGCAGGTCGGCAATGTGCGAATCCCCAGTCTCGCCATATATGATAGGTCATCCTGCAATGCGGCTTCGGCTGTGCCGTCGTTGAAGTGCAGGCTGAACAGCGCTTCGTCGATGCCTGTTTGATTGACTATGGAGGACATGTTCACTGCCATGGTCGAGGTTCCTGAACTATGCCAAATTAAGAGCATCATGACTGAATATGGTTAGAGACTACAATAGCCGTGTCAAAACGTGTCAGCCCTGCAAAGTGATGCTCCAGAGTAACGTACAATGGCACTCCGGACGTCCGGGTTCAAATCCCATTTTCAGTATAGTATTTCAAAATTGGTGCAATCTCATCGACTCATTATTAACCATTCCATGAGCAAGACGAAATAAATCCCCGGAACACCCTGTTATTTGCAGGATTGTTCCGGGGATTCGGCGCCACGCAATATCCAAACATGACGTCTTGACGTGGGTTGTGACATCAGCTTTGGATATCGCTCCCCCGACTTTTGTGGGCTGGTGACGGCAAGCCACCTTTTCAAGGCCAATCCGGGATTTATTCATTTTGCACCAGTTTTTCAATGATGGTGACGCCGGCTTCGATCTGCCGACTACACGCCTTTTCTCCGTGCCTGTTCGCACCACGAATTCATCAATCGTGGGAGTACGAAATGAGCCTGGTGCTATAACAATGTCCAAGTTAATGGCATGAGCGAGAGGTGAACGCGGGATTACCGCTCTTCCCTCAGCTCCCGGTTGCGCTGATACAGCGCCTCGTAGGCTTCGGCGCGCTCCGGTTCTGGACGATAGACGGTAAACCGCCGCACGCCCATGTGCGCATGAGCCTCCGCCAGGGTGGGATGGATGCCCGCGGCAACCGCGGCGTGGATGGCCGCGCCCAGCGCGGGGCCCTCCGCCATGTCCCCCACGGCGATCTCGCAATGCAGCAGGTTGGCGTACTGTCCCATCAGCAGCGGGTTCTTCTGCGCCATGCCCCCGGTCGCCACCACCCGCTTCACCGGCAGGCCCGCGCCTTCGCAGAGCTCCAGGATCGACCGGGTGCCGCACACGATGCCCTGCAGCAGGCCCAGGTAGAGGTCCTCCGGGCGGGTGGCCAGGGTCAGCCCCGAGATCCGGCCCGTCAGCTTCAGGTCGCAAGGCGCGGAGCGGCTGCCGTTCCACCAGTCCGCCACGGACACCCCGCAGCGCCAGGGCTCCCGCACGCGCTCGCACAGCACCTGGTGCACGCTGACATCCCGGTCCTCCGCCTCCCGGGCGACCTGGGCCGGCACGGCGTTGCGCACATACCATTCGAGCATGTCGCCGGCGCAGTTCTGGCCGGCCTCGATGCCGTAGAGTCCCGGCGCCATGCCGTCGTGGACGATGCCGCAGATACCCCCGATCTCCCGCAGGGCCCCGGCCTGGATGCACACCACGTTGGAGGTGCCGACGATCAGGGCGACATCCCCCTCGCCGAAGGCCCCCAGGGCGGACATGCCCGTGTGGGCGTCGATGGCCCCGCAGGCCACCGCCACCGGCTGCTCGAGTCCGAGCCGCTTCATCCAGGCATCGCAGAGCGTGCCGGCTCTCTCTCCCGGCCGCAGCCGCGTGCCGCGCATCAAATGGGCGTATTCCCCGGCGAAGCCCGGACGCAGCGCGTCCAGATAGCGCGCCTCTGGGAACCCCAGGTCGTCGAACCACAGTCCCTTGTAGCCCAGCGAGCCCACCGCCCGCGTGAGCCGCCCCGTGAGGCAGAGGGTCATGTACTCACTCATATCCGGGGCCAGGTCCGTCTCCCGGTAGAGCTCCGGCGCTTTGTCCCGCATCTCCAGCAGCTTCGGCAGCGACCACTCCGAGGAGATGACGCCGCCCGTGCGCCCCAAGAAGGGCATGTCCATGGCCCGGGCCAGCGCCTGCGCTTCGTCCGCCTGGGGCTGGGCCGCGTGCCGCTTCCACAGCTTGACCTGGGCCTGCTCCGCGCTCTCAAAGCCCGGGACGCGGCAGAGGACCCGCCCGTCCCCCGCCAGGGGCACGAGGGTCAGAGACGTGGCGTCCACGCAGATGCCCGCGATGCTCCGCCGGTACTCCGGTGCTGCCATGGCCTCCAGCAGCGCCGCGAGGGCGTCGTCATAGTCCCCGATGTCCGCGAGGTCCCCCGGCATCACGCCATGGGGATACCGCACCGCCGCGGAGCGCAGGACCGTGCCCGTCTCCGCGTCCGCCAGCAGCGCCCTCGCCTCCCGGGTTCCGAAATCGACGCCGATGACCGTCTTCATGTCGATCCCCCCCAATTCGCCGCTTTGCGCCATAAAGCGTATATCCAAGTTCAGTACATCTCCACAGATTCGCCGCCGTTCAGCCGCGAGCGCTCCGCCGCCAGCGCCACCAGGTGGCTCTCCACGGAGCGATCGATGGACGAAAGCCTGCCGCCGGGGACCTCTTTGCCCTGGAGCAGCGCGATGAAGTCCTTCATCAGCCGGGCGTCGCCGCCACCGTGCCCGCTGAAATCCTCCGTCTGCGCGCGCAGGTCGATCACCTCGTCCGGCTGTCCGTAGCGCATCACGCGGATGGTCTGGGCGTCCATGTCCCCGAAGAGCTCACCCATCGTGCCGCCGATGCGGATCAGCCGGCCCTCGTGGGCGGTGAAGGCGGTCATGGTCAGGCTGGCCGTCGCGCCGTCCTCCAGCTCCAGGTTCACCACCTGGTGGTCCACCACGTCGTTGTCGCAGCGGTAGACGCAGCGGCCATAGGGACCGTCGCGCAGCGCCGCCAGCAGCTTTTCCTCGGTGGGTTCAAAGGCCACCACGTTCTGGGGCCAGGCGTTCCCGGATTCGCGGAAGCGGCCGAGGTAGTAGTCCACCGCGTTGAAGGGACACCCCTCGACGGCGCAGTCCACGCAGCGCTCGGCGCTGCCCGCCGGGGCCTTGTCCCGCCGGAACAGGTGCAGCCCGCCGAAGGAGGACACCCGCTTGCAGCGCTTGCCGGTAAGCCACAGCAGGATGTCCAGGTCGTGGCAGCACTTGGCCAGGATCATGCAGCAGGATTCCTCGCTGTTGCGCCAGTTGCCCCGCACGAAGGAGTGAGCCTGGTGCCAGTAGCACACCCGCTCGAAGGCGGCCACATTCACGGTGTCGCCGATGACGCCCTCGTCGATCAGCTTTTTCAGCGTCTGGAAGAACACGGTGTAGCGCAGCACGTGGCACACCACCACCCTGCGCCCCAGCCGCGCGGCGAGCTCGGCGAGCGCCTCGCACTCCTCGGCGGTGGTGGAGGCGGGCTTTTCCAGCAGCAGGTCATAGCCCTTCAAAAGCGCGGCCCTGGCATGCCCGAAGTGACTGCGGTCCTGGGTGCAGATCAGCATGGCGTCCGCCAGCCTGGGCTGATCGAGCATCTCCTCCACGGTGGCGTAGCAGGCATCCTCCCCGATGCCGGTCAGGCGCCTCATGCCCGCCAGCTTCTCGGGGTCCTGGTCCGCCGCCGCAACCACGCGTGCCGACTCGGGCATGTCCGCGATCAGGCGGGCGTAGACCAGCTGTCCACGGGAACCGCAGCCCGCGACGGCAATGGTAATCGGTCTGTCCATGGTTCATCCTCCCTCGCAATGCGTCGTTGGTTATCAATCAGCAGAAGCCCGTCGTGGCCGCCGGCGTGACCAGCCGATAGTGGAAATCCCCCCTGTAACGCTCGCAGGGCAGCGGGGGCTCGTCCAACTCGGGGATAGTTTCGAGTTCGCCAGCCAGGTAGCGCTCAAGCTCGTCCCGGACATCCGCCAGCCGCGCCAGCGCCCCGCCGTAGCGCAGGCAGAGCACCTCCCAGCCGTTGCGCCGATAGTCCCGTTCCCAGAGGGCGCGGTGACTGCGCATCAGCGCGTCGCAGGCGTCGATCATCGCGGGCAGGCGCGCCTGAACCGCCTCACGGAGCCACTCCCGGTCGCCGGCCAGGTATTTGGCGCGGACGTCCCGCACCCATTCCCCCTTCAACGCCGCGAAGCGGAACACGTCCCGGGCATAGCGGCACTCTATGAGACCGCCATACCCTTCGAGGACCGCCTCTGCCCGGCGAAAGCGGTCGATCGCCGCGTCCAGCCCTTCCTCGCAGGGCGGCAGCAGCGGATAGAGCGGGTCGCACCACACCAGGCCCTTGCCGGTGCGGGTGTCCCGCCAGTCGGGATAGAATTCGCCCATGGCCCGGTGGGCCAACGCCGGCACGCCGGTGAGCGCCTCGCCCAGGCGGTCACTCTCCGCTTCCCCGCAGGGCTCGCCCAGCCAGCAGGCCTCCGAGAGCAGCGGCAGCTGGTTGAGCGCCAGGAAGGCGTTGGTCTCGTTGCCGTCATCGCCCCAGATCGTGGCGAGCACGGTGTCCACCTCCCGCCTCAGACAGGCCCGCAGGGCGGGGCGGAAGGTGGCCTCCGTGCGCTTGCGGTGGGGCAGGAAGCCGGACCAGGCCCACAGCCCGCCGGCGAAGATGGACCGCCCCAGGTTGTCGTGGGCGCGGAGCATCCGCTCGTAGAAGGTCTCGTCGTCGTGGTAGTAGTCCCAATAGCACTGCACGGCCACGGGCGGCTCCCCCGCCGCGCCCTGGGGAATCTCGGCCTCAGGGTCGTAGTAGTCCCGGCGCTTCGAGCAGAGGCGGAAGAACATGTCGCTCCACATGATGGGCTCGAAGTCGTACTTCCGGCAGATGGACGCCACGCGGTCCAGGTGGCGGCACATCAGCGCCACGCGATCGCAGGGGCCGTGCAGGTCCAGGTAGCGTCCCAGCCCCACGTCGTGGGCCTCGTCCATGCCGATGTGTATGCGCTTGCTGCGCACACAGTCCCGCATCGTACGGACGGCGCTTTCAATATAATCGTAGACCGCCTCGCTGTCCGCCAGCAGGATGTCCTCCCGGTCCCGAAGCGGGGCGGCGGCATCCCATTGCAGGAACTGGGCGCAGTGTCCCAGGGTCTGGATGCAGGGCATCAGCTCCATGTCGTAGCCCGCGGCGTAGTCGTCCAGCGCCCGGTATTCCTCCCGGGTAAAGCGGCCCCTGAGATAGCCGTGATAGGGCTGCTCCGGAATCTCATAGGTGTCCTCGGTGTAGAGCAGCAGCAGGTTCAGGCCCAGCATCGCCATCTGGTCGATCAGGCGCTTCGCAGCCTCCAGCGTGACCACGGCGTTCCTGGAGCACTCCAGCATGACGCCGCTGGACGGGATGTGCCGCTCCTGGCGCAGCTGGAGCGATGGCCTGCCCTCCCGAAGGGCAAGTCCCAGCAGGAACAGCCCCCGCGCCAGCGCGCATCGGTCCGGCGCGATGATGCGCGCCCGACCCGATTCGTATTCCACGACCAGTGCGCCGCCCTCGGCACATTCGATGTCCTTCGGCAGCTCCACGCCGAGGCGTTCAGCTGCCACCGCCCCGATGCGGCGAACATCCTCCGCTGAAAACATGCATCAACCCTCCTCTGTCCGACTCCCTGCCCGTCGCCGGGAGCCACCTCTTTTCATCAGTTTTTGCCGATCTCCAACCGCAGCGTCTTGACCTCAAAGGTGTGGAACGCAAGGCTGATCTGCCCCGCTTCGATGGGCAGCGCCTCCAGCCGGTTCTCCAGCATGTCACAGAGCCAGGCCCGCACGGCGGGCACGGAGATCCTCAGCCTGCACCGCGTGTCCGCCCGCTTCGACTCGTAGAGGCGCAGCACGATGTCGCCGCTGCCGTCCTCGGCAGGCTTCACCGTATCAATGAAGATGTTCGCCGCGTCCACTTCAAAGGCGCTGAACCCGGAAAGGCTGCCCCGCGCGACGCGCAGCGGCACGTTCAGCCTGTACGCCTCCCGCACCACGGGGCTCTCCAGAAAACAGCCCTCCCAGGCGGTGAAGGCGTAGGTGAAGCGGTGGCTGCCATTGTCCGCCCGCATCTCCGGCGAGGCCGCGGCCCGCAGCAGCGTAAGCTGCATGGTGTTTCCGTTCAGGCTGATGCCGTACTTGCAGTCGTTCAGCACCGCCGCGCCGTGGCTCTCGTCGCACAGCGCGCTGTAGCGCTGGTTGCAGACCTCGAAGCGGTCGGAATCATACAGCCGCGAGCGGTGGTTCGGTCGCTTCATGTAGCCGAACTGGATCTCGTTGATGCCCTCCGAGGCCTCCACCGCCACAGGAAACGCCACCTTCAACAGGCGGTGCAGCTCGCGCCACTCCACCTCGGTGACGAAGTCCAGACGCCGGCTTCCCACCTCCAGCACGATGTCCTGCTCGAAGGCGGAGTTCATGATCCGGCGCGACAGGTGGATCACGGCCCGCAGGCCGCCGGCCTCCTTCACTGTCAGTTCGACGGGTTCCGGCAGATCCACCGGCTGCAGCTCATAGTTGGAATCGATGTCCCAGGCGTCGAACAGCCTCGGCACATCCTTGAAGGCCAGCAAGCGGTTCATGGGACCCCCGGCGAATTCCCGCCCCGCAGCCCGATCCACGAAGGAGATCACCTCGCCACGGGCATTCAGCACGGCGCGGACGACGTCGTTCTCGATCACCGCGCCGTCCCCCGTCAGCCGCGCGTTGACCGGCGGGATCTCCACTTCGGTCTCCGCCGGAACCAGCGAGACGGCCCCGCAGGGCGGAACGGTTACCAGCGCCAGCGCGCCGCCGTTCGCCGGCTGGGCGGCCACCGGCCGGCCGCCGTCGGTCCGCGCGCCTCGGGCAAAGGCCCCGGGCAGCTCCACGAGCCCCGTCACCGGGAAGGACAGCGAATTGAACACCGTCACGCCCTCCCCCGCCGCCAGCGCGGCCAGGGCCTCGTCCCGCACCGTGTCGGCCTCGGAGATGATCCAGCGGTGGTCCCGCCGCGCGTCCTCGTAGACCCGTGCGATGGACGAGCCGGGGAGAATGTCGTGAAACTGGTTCAGCAGCAGCTTCTTCCAGGCGGCATCCATCCGCGCCAGCGGGTATTTCCAGCCCTTCGCCGAAGCCAGGCTCCCCCACAGCTCCGCCTCCCGCAGGGCGAGCTCCGCCTTCCGGTTGCCCCGCTTGATCGCCGCCTGAGAGGTGTAGACGCCCCGGTGGGCCGAGAAATACAGCTCCCCGACATAGGTGTGCTCCGGCCCGCCCTCGGCCTCCATGTCCTCGAAGAAGGTCAGCGGGCTCTCCATCCGGGTCCGGGGCATACCCTCCAGGTCCTTCTCCCGGAGCAGGAATTCGATGTGGTCCCGGGTCGGCCCGCCGCCGCCGTCGCCGTAGCCGAAGGGAAGCAGGAAGGCGTCAAGCCCCCGCTTTTGCACGCGCTTGTTCCAGGTCTCGCAGATCTCCTTCGGGTCCGTGCGGTAGGTGTAGCTGGTGGGCAGGAACGAGACCACCTCGGAGCCGTCCGCGCCGCGCCAGGTGAAATAGTGATAGGGAAAGCGGTCGCCCTCGTTGTAGGACCAGAAGATCTTCTGCGTGACCAGGTACTTCACGCCGGTGCCCTTCAGGATCTGCGGCAGCGCGGCGGAATAGCCGAAGGTGTCCGGCAGCCAGAGCATCACGCTGTCGATGCCGAAGGTCTCTCTGAAGTAGCGCTTGCCGTGGACCACCTGCCGGATCAGCGATTCGCCGCTGGTCATGTTGGTATCCGGCTCCACCCACATGGCGCCATCAGCGATCCACTGCCCGCCCTTCACCGCCGCGCGAATCCGCTCGAACAGCTCGGGGTAGCATTGGCGGCACATCTCATAGGCGGCGGGCTGGCTCTGCAGATAGCGGTACCCGGGATATTCTTCCATCAGCCTGAGCTGGGCTGCGAAGGTCCGGCTGGTCTTGCGGCGGGTCTCCGCCATCGGCCACAGCCAGGCCATGTCGATGTGGGCGTTGCCCACCGCGTAGAACACCGGCGCGGTGGAGCCGTTCACGGCCTCCAGCGCGGGCCTCAGCGCCTCTCGCGCCGCGCGGCAGCTGGCGATCCGCCCCTCCAGGGGCTGCTCGAAGTCGACAATCAGCGTGGTACGCTCCAGCGCCCCCGCGATCCTGTCCGCCCGCAGCCCCTCGGGGTCCACCTGTTCGCCCAGCTGCCGCAGGGTTTCCAGGTCCAGGTAGAGCTGGTAGGCGTCCTCGTTCCAGATCCCATAGGACAGCTCGCCCAGCACGGCCCGCTCGACCTCCACCCCGGGGTCCCGGTAAGCGCCGGGTAGCACCGGGCCCGTGGCGCATCCGCCCGTGGGTGCTTCGGGATAAAAATGCCCCGCATAGGCCTCCAGAACGATGTCGTAGGCGCGACCCGCCTCGCCCCCGGGCGTCAGGCAGTTGTCCACGATGTAGTGGTGCGGGTACTGGATCCACGGCGCGCGATAGGTGCCAAAGGACCTGCCGTCCACGAACACCGTGGTCTCGCCGCCGGTGTTCAGGTTCATGACGACGCGCTTCCCGACCGCAGCCTCGGGCAGCACCACGCGTCCGCGCATCCAGCAGTACTCCCAGGCGCGCCCCCATGGCGTGCCCGGCGCGATCGGCTCGAAGCGCGCCGCCAGCGCCTCCTCCAGGGACAACTGGTCCATGGTACAGAAGGCCGACACGTCGATGCTCCCGAGCCGCAGGTAGAAGTCGTCTGTAAGCGTCCTCAGCCAGTGGTCCAGCCGGTCTTTCCATTCGGAATGCATGTACTTCAAGGCGCAGCCCCTCCCGTCGTCTGTCTGGCCGGGCGGAGCCGCGCCCGCCCGGGTGTCTCCCGTTCTTCCGTGCCCCTTCGTCCCCGCGCAAAGGTCTTCTGAATCCTGTCCGGGGCAAGGGCCCGAAACGCGATTGCCCGATAAGCCAGGCGCGCCGCGCGCCTGGCTTATCGGGGCTGGTTGTATCTGTGGTGCTCGTCGATCAGAAGTCGTAATCCGGCGCGACCGGCCTGCCGGTCTTGGAGGACTCCACCGCCGCAAGGCTGACCGACACCGTGTAGGCGCCCTCCAGCGCCGTCGTCCGGATGGGCTTGTCGTTGACGATGCAGTCCAGGAACTCGTTGAACTCCCCGTAGGTGTTGTGGTTATTGATGTCCAGTGGGTACTTCACGGGGATCGCGTGGGTCTGGGGCAAGCCTTCGAACAGCGACTCGCCATTGCCGAGGCCGTCCTTGTACACGGTCATGCAGGGGCTGGTGTTGTCGGTGATGATCGTGCCCTTGCTGCCATAGAACACGCTGCGCATGGTGTAATCCCGCTTGCAGCCGGTGGACACGAACACCTTGCCGATCACGTCGTTCGGGAACTTCATGATGGCGATGGTGCAGTCGTCCGTAGGCCAGTCCTTGAGCATCTTGTGGTTGGAATAGGCCATGACCTCCGTCGGGTTGCCGGCGATCCACCGGGCCAGGTCTACGGCGTGGCAGCCGCCGCCAAGGAAGCCGTGGCGCAGCGGGTCCAGCCGCCACGCGCTCAGCCCCGCGAGCTTCGCGTAATCGTGGGCGTACTCGGTCTCCACGAAGAACAGCTCGCCGATCTCCCCCCGGTCGATCAGCGCCTTGGCCTTTAAGAAGCCCGGGGTGTAGCGGCAGATCTGGCCAATCATCATCTTGGTGCTGGCCTTCGCCGCGGCGGCAGTCATCGCCCGGCAGTCCTCCAGCGTCAGCGCCATCGGCTTTTCGCACAGCACATGCTTGCCCGCTTCCAGCGCAGCGACGGAGATCTCCCGGTGGGTCTGGTCCGGCGTGACGATGATTACGGCGTCCACCTCGGGGTCGGCCAGCATCTGTCGGTAGTCGGTGCAGGTCCTCTGAACGCCGAACAGCGCCGCCACCTTTTCAAGCTGCTCCGCGTTGGTGTCGCAGATCATGTACAGCTCGGCCTGCGCGTTGTCCCGCACGGCCTTCATGTGCAGCTGGGCCATGCCGCTGCAAGAGATGACGCCGACCTTGATTGTCTTGCTCATTGTTATTACCTCCTGGATTTCATTTTACGGACCCGGAAGAAATACCCATGATGATCTGCTTCTGAAGCAGCAGATAGATGGCGATCGCCGGCACGCTGGCAAAGACCATGCCCGTCAGCTGGAAGGGAATATCCTTCGAAAACTGGGAGACGAGGTTGTTCAGCGCGGGCATGATGAGCTGCTTGTTTACGCCCTTGAGCACCACCATGGGCGCCAGCAGGTCGTTCCAGCTGCCGATGAAGTTCATGATGGTGCAGATGGAGATCGCGGGCATGCCCATCGGGGCAACGACGGAGAACACCATGCGGAAATAGCCGCAGCCATCGATTTTCGCCGCCTCGATCATCTCGGTGGGGATACCCCGGAAGTTGCCGGTCATCAGCAGGATCATGCCCGGGAGCATGGAGCCCACGCCGATCAGGATCAGGCCCGTGAAGGTGTTGATGAGGCGCATGCGGGAGAGCATGACGTACACCGGGATCATGATGACCTGGAACGGTATGAACATGGCGATCATCACGATGGGGTACATCAGCCTCGCGCCGGAGAAGCGCAGCTTCGAGAAGGCATAGCTGGCGCAGATCGACAGCGGCAGCGCGAAGAGCAGCTTCATCACCGTCACGAACAGCGTGTTCCCCAGATAGGTCTGGATGCGGAACCGGCTGAAGATGGTGACGTAGTTTCCGTACTGGGAGCCGTTCATACTGAACGGGTCGACCATGTATTCCGTCTGCGATTTCAGGGAGTTGATCACCATGAAGAACAGCGGGTACAGATAGGTCAGGGCCAGTCCGATCAGCAGGACGTAGAGCAGGAACCGGACGGCGACCGTTTTCACATCGACAGTCTTTTTCATATCACCGCTCCCAATCGTCCAGTTTGTTGCTCACAGTCATCTGGATCACCGTGATGATCAATATGATGAGCAGCAGCATGACGGACAGTGCGCTCGCCTGGCCCAGCTTGCTGCCGTTGAAGCCCTTTACATAGACCATGTAGTCCAGCGTCGTGGTTTCGTAGCCGGGGCCGCCGGACGTGATGGCGTGGATCAGCGGGAAGATGCCGGTGAAGATCCACAGCATTGCGGAGATAAAGGAATACTCGATGGTACGGATCAGCATCGGAATGGTGATGCTGAACAGCCTGCGCCAGTATCCCGCGCCGTCGATTCTGGCGGCTTCGAATATCTCGGGCGAAATGTTGGACAGTCCCCCGAATATGATCAGGATCTGCCAGCCCAGGTTGCTCCAGACGAGACAGAGGAACACGATGAAGCGGGCGCTGCCTCCGTCCCCCAGCCACTCGATCGCCAACGCATCGAGGCCGACGGCCCTCAGCATGTCGTTGAGCGGGCCGGCGTAGCTGAACAGCACCTTGAACAGGAAGCCCACCGTAACCATTGAGATAATGGAGGGCAGGTAGTACACCAGGCGGAAGAACTTCCAGCCCCGTATCTGGTCGTACAGTATCACCGCCAGCATCATGCCGATCAGCGCCTGTACGGGGATGGTGAGCAGGAAGATACCCGTATTTTTGACAATCCTCAGGAAGTTCTTGTCGGAGAGCAGCTTGACGTAGTTTCTCAAGCCGACGAAGTCATTCTTGAACAGGCCGTCCCAGTTGGTGAAGCTCTTGACAAGGACCACGCCGATCGGATAGGCGAATATGACCAGCTCGAGCACGAGCACCGGCAGTATGGAGAGCCATCCCTGGCGATTGTCGTTGTTGAGCCGGCTCGCCTTGACTTTCCCAGCGATAATGATCCCTCCCATCTTTCAGCAAGCCCGCGCGGCGTGCAGCCGCCGCGCGGGCAATATCAATGTATCACATTGTCAGGCCCCAGGTCAATCCTCCTGGGCCTCGTCCAGCATTTCCGCCAGCTCCATGGGCGTCATATTGCCCACCAGCACCTGGCAGGGGAAGGTGTAATAGAGGTTGGCGGCATCGCTGCTCATGCAGTTGTCCGGCCAGAAGTAGATGCCGCTTGCCATTTCGATCATCTTGGCGAAGTTTTCATTGTCGCCCATGCCGATGTCCGCGGCGGTGATGTCCACGCGGGCGGGCACGCTGGGATTGGTGGTGTAGTACTGCACCATCTCATCGCGGGTGGTGAGGAACATGGCGAACTCCGCCGCGATGTCGGGATGCTTGGAGAAGTTCGCGATGCCCAGGCAGGCGCCGATGCCGCCGACGGCGGTCAGCTTATCAATGTCCTCCTCGATGGCGGTGGGCACGGGCAGGATGCCGAAGTTGTCGCCCATGGCCTCCTCGAAGGTGGCCTGGTCCCAGATGCCGAAGGTGCACAGCGCGCAGCCGCCCTGCAGGAACACGTTGTAGTTATCAGCGGAGGTGGCGGTGTCGCTGTTGATCCACTCGTTCTCATAAAACTTCCTGTATTCCTCCAGCATGAACAGGAAGCCCTCGTCGTCGACGTACTTCGCGTCGCCCAGTGTGTGTGCGATGATGCCGTCGGTGCCGCTCAGCTGCTCCCACCACACGCCCAGCCCGTACAGCAACAGGGCGGGATAGCTCTCGTCCAGGTGAAACGGCAGGATGCCCGCGTCGCGGATGGCGTCCAGCGCGGCGTAGAACTCATCGATGGTGCGCGGCGGGTTGGCGTCGAAGTCCAGGCCTGCCTGAGCGATCAGCTCGCGGTTGTAGGCAAAGCACGCCACGCTTTGTCCGGCATAGGGGATGCCGTAGATGGTCTTGCTGGCGTCCATGTCCTCGGCGCAGGTTTCCCAGCCTACCAGGTTGTCGAGGTGGTCGGCGTCCAGATAGTCGTTCAGCGGCAGCAAGCCCGCGGCGATGTCCAGCAGGACGGGGCCGTTCATGAAGCATACGATGTCGGGACCGTAACCAGCCAGCGTCGCAGCCTTGAAGTCGTTCAGAACCTGCGCGTTGTCGTCATAGGCGCTGATCTCGATGGTCACGCCGGGATGCGCTTCCTCAAAGCGCTTGATTGCGGCGGAGATATACCACTCTTCCTCGGGGATCTTCATCTCTTCGGCGGACATCATGCTGTTGCAGGCCCACAGAGAAAGTGTGACCTTTTCCTCTGCGAAAGCTGCCGTGCCCAGTCCGAGCACCATACAGAATACGAGCGCGAGCGCGAGAATCTTCCGAATACTCTTCATGACAATACCTCCTCTGTTTTTATTCGGATAATTAATTATACCATTACTATCGCATAAAAAATATCGGTATTTTTATCCGTTTATCTCATATATTCATCTATTGTTAACGCTGTGACGTTCATGCAGGGGCAAAAAAATCCCGAACATTTGCTTTTGGTGCAAATATTCGGGATTTATGGGCGGTGCCCGCCGCCATCTGCTGCCGTGCTTTTTTCTGGCACTTCACTGAAAACCGGGGCTTTATTTTCCTTCAATTCCCTTTTTATACTTCAGCGGCGTCATTCCGGTCTGTTCCCGGAAGATCGAGATGAAGTGGCCGGTGGAGCTATAGCCCAGCATCGCCGCCACGTCCCCCACAGCGTGGGTCCTGAGGCAGCGCTTGGCCTCCTCGATTTTCTCGCGCCGGATGTAATCGCTCAGGTTCTCGCCGGTTTCCCGCTTGAACAGCCGGCTGACGTAGGAGGCGCTCATGTGCACCTGTTCGGCGACGGCCTCCAGCGACACCCGGTCGCGAATGCTGCGCTGGACGTAGTCCCGAATCGCGCCGACCATGCCCCCGGCGGAGGACATCGCCGCGACCATGCGGTCCACGCAGTCTGCGGCTTCGGCCAGGGAATCCGCGCGCTCCAGGGCCTCGATCCACGGCTGGACATCGAAGTCCCGATAGGACGCGGAACAGCGGTACAGGTAGGCGGTCATCACGTGGACGGCGTGTGCCCGATCCGTACCCGACGCCATGATCAGCTCCGCGAGTTTCCCGGGCGGCGTTTCGTCAATGCAGTGGGTAATCCGGCGCTTGATGGCCTGATAGGCGGCCTCGTCGTAGCGGCGCACGCTGGATGGCATATACAGGCGGCCAGCGCCGCTGAAATACCCCGCCTCCTCGGCGGCAACGGCAAGCCGATAGGCCGCGGGAATGCCCAGCGGGTCGCGGATGACCTCGCTGACTCCCATGGTCAGCACGCAGTCCAGGCACTGCTCGGCGGTCATGCGCATCCGGCTGAACATGCGTTCAATGGGCACCTCCGATCCATCCTGGAGGATTGCCGCGATCTGTCCGCTATGCACACGGAAAAAACAGGCGCCCTTTCCCCAGATCTGGGAGCATATACCGATGGTACTGTACGCCAGCAGCTCCTCCGCCTTCTCTCCCTGGGTGCGAATACCCAGTGAAGCCACCCGCACGCCCTGCTCCACTTCTATGCCGCAGCTACGAAGCCGCTCTGCGACGGTGCTTCCGTTCTGAATGACCCCGGAGAGCACCAGGTTCATGAACTCGGTGCGCACGAGGTCCTCGTTGACCACGACGGAAGCGTCTTTGTCGCCCTCCAGCACGCGCTCCCGGCGCACCTCTTCGGCGACCCGATTGACCGCCTCCAGCAGCAGTTCGGGGGTGATCAGGTCCTTCTGGAGGTATTCCGACACCCCCAGCTGGATGGCCCGCCGATAGTATTCGATGTCGTTCATGCAGCTCAGCACGATGAAGCGTGCGCTCCGCCCATGGGACCTCAGTGCCTCGATCATCTCCAGGCCGTTCATCAGCGGCATCAGTATGTCCACGACGACGATGTCCGGCCGCTCCCGCTCGATGACCTCGACGCCCTCCTTCCCCGTGCGCGCCTCCCCGACGACGGTAAAGCCGTGGGCCTCCCAGGGAATGATGGAGCGCATGCCGACCAGGTGCAGGGGTTCGTCGTCAATCAGTACGACTTTCATCATCGTTCTTACCCTCTTCGTAGGGCAGCCGCAGGGTCACCTGCGTGTACCGCCCGGATTCACTTTGAATGTCCAACCCATAGGCGTCGCCATAGTTCAGGCGAAGGCGCTCATGGACATTGTGTATGCCGATGTGGGTGCCGCCGCGACCGCTGCGGACCTCACTGCCATCCATGATCTGCTCCACGCGCTCCGCGTCCATGCCGATGCCGTCGTCCCACACGCGGATCAGGATATCGCCGCCCTCCCGTTCCGCGATGACGACAATCGATCCGGGCGTCGCCTTGGCCGTGACGCCATGCAACACGCTGTTCTCCACGATGGGCTGCAGCAGCAGCCTGGGAATCATGGCGTTCATCAGCTCCGGAGGGACATCCGCGCGGTATTCAAACAGGTTCTGGTAGCGGATCTGCTGGATGTAGATGTATTTTTCGAGGTATTGAAGCTCATCGCCAAGGGCCACCCGTACATCCTCGCCGGTAAAGCAGTAGTCGATCAGCGAACTGAACGCGGTCAGGTATCGGCTGATGCCCGTTGCTCCCTTCAGGTCCGCCATCCAGCGCACCGTATTCATTGCGTTGCGAATGAAGTGGGGGTTGATCTGGGATTGAAGCATGCGGGTCTCCAGCCGGCGCTTCTTCTCCTCGTCCTGGCGGATGTGCTCCATGCTCTCGTCCAGTGCGCGCACCGTCTCGTTGAAGCCGTCGCACAGCTCCCCGATCTCGTCCCGCCGCCGAGTCCTGACCCGCACGGTCATGTCGCCGTTGCGCAGCGCGTTCATGCCCGAGCTCAAATCCAGCACGGGGCGGACAAGCCAGCGGTTCATGCCGATGATCATCATGGCGATCAGCGCGCAGGACAGCAGCATCATTGAGACGATCAGCTTGGTCAGCCGGGAGGTCTCAGCGTACATGTCCGAGGTCGGCGTGATGGAGTACAGCAGCCAGGGGCTGCCCATGTCCTGCACCTCGATCGCCCGGACCATCACCAGGCTTTCCTTGCCATCCAGCGTCCAGGTGCCGTCGCCGGTGGGCAGCGCGGTCGCGTCCACCTCCCCGTCGCCGGTTATGATGCTGCCGCTTCCCTGACGTACCAGGGCGAGCCTGCTGTTTTCTGTCAGCTGGAAGCTCTCCAGCATCCTTCTCATGTAGGACGCGTTGACGCCCAGCACCGCTACGCCTTGGTTTACGCCGTCCATCATCATGTTGCGGGCAAAGTACAGCTGCGCACCACCATAGGGGTTTTCGATGTTTTCCTGGATGCCCATCCACGAATCCGGGTAGCGGCGCGCCTTCAGGGCCTGGAACCAGGGCAGCACCTCCAGCCGCTCCCGGATGCTGTCCACGCCGCGGGAGGGCGAATAGGTCGTAGTGGCGAACAGGTCCTCCTCAAAGGCGAGCACGAAGCGGGTAGGAATGCCCAGCGAGCCGAGGTAGCGGCTCTTGCGCAGCGTGGCAGCCACGCGCTGGCAATAGGCAGAGGGCAGCGCCCCGGGATTCTCGACAATCGCAGTGAACACCTGGTCCTGGGGAATCTGCTGGAGCACGCTGGAGATCATGTCGAACTTCCACTTGACTTGGCGCTCGACGGTTTCGAGGTTCTTGCTCGCCAGCTGGTTCATGCGGTTGAGTATGATTCCCCTGGAGAACCTCAGTGAGATGATTCCCATGGAGAGCACGGGGATGATGGTCAATAGCGCCATGAAGGCCATCGTTTTGTGTCGAATACCCAGGCGACGCTTTTTCACTGCGCTCACTCCCCTCTCTCGGGTACCGCCCTTCCTGGCTTCCCGTATTGTCATCTATTATAACACAATTATTGCGAAAAGTAACCCGCAAAACCGCGTGTCACACGCGAGGCCTGTATCGTTCAATCCATGTGCCGGGCAAAACAAATCCCCGGAACAGCCCTGTTATTCACAGGATTGTTCCGGGGATTCGGTGCCATGCGATATCCAAGCATGACGTCTCGACGTGACTCCGGTCTCCGACTTTATTGCAATTTGACCGCTAACTCCACCATCGCCTGCATGCAGGTAACTTCAACCAGGTGCCAAGCTTGCATTGCGTCGTGGAGAATTTGCCGAGACTTCCGAATCATAGCCAATCAGTTCTTTTTCCCAGAGCCTGCCTTCCAAACGAAATCATACTCTGCATTTTCTGAAAACGCGATCTTTTCAGCTGCCCGGAGGGGTTTTCCCCCTATGTTATCTATCGCCAGACTGCCTTCCCAATCCTCCCTGAAACGAATTTCAAGCACCGCGGCCCGCCCCGGAACCATTCGCATTTGAACGATGCCTTCATCCATATTCCACCGCAAATACTCTACCAGTCCTCCGGAGCGCAGCCTGAAGCCCCTGGCCTCACCGCGTCGCCATTCTTCCGGGAGCGCAGGCAATAGTTCTATCCGTTGCCCATCCGAATACAGAAGCATCTCCTGCACCACGCCCTGCAAACCCAGCAGGGTATCTGTGCAGAACACCGCGCGACTGCGATCGGTATTGTGATCCGTCATGCCCGTCGCGTAAAACACGTCCGTCGACAGCAATCGGTTCAGCACGTCGGCGGACCTACCGCCCAGCTTCAGCCGAATCAGGATCAACAGCTTGTGGATCCAGCCGTGAGAGGGCGTGTCGTCCTTGCCCCTGTTCTCCCGCTCCCGATTCTCCACGGCGCGAACGAAGGCTTCCGCCAAAGCTCCATTTCCCCGCGCTTCAAAGGCGGGCCAGGCTCCGTAGAGATGGCTCAGGTGGCGGTGGGCGTTGTTCTCGTTATAGAAATCGCAGGCCCATTCCTTCAGCGCTCCCGTCCCGTCCAAGCGGTAGTCGGGCAGGCCCTTCTCAAGATCGTCGCAGGCCGCCAACACGGACGCGCTGTCCGGCAGCGGGCACGTCTGTTCCAGTGCGCGAACCATGCGCAGGCAGTCGCGAGCAGCAGCGATATCCATGGACGTGTTCATCGCAAGCGCGCACTTTCTTCCCCCGGGATGGTTTTCCGGGGAATAACCGGGGATCAGCAGATAGCGCTCCCCCGCCTCCAGCGCCTGTTTTCCGGATTGATGGCGAGGGTTTCCTTCCGCGTCCGTGAAGTACTCCGGGGTACAGAGCTGTTTCCAGAAATTCAGCGTCTTTCTCAGCAGCGGACGCAGCAGGCCATCGACGATCCCCTCGCCATCCGCCAGCCTGAGATTCCCGAAGCACTGCCACGCCTCGAACGCGGGCAGCGCCATCCAGGACGCCCCGGCATTCCAGTATTCAAAGGGATATTCGCCGTCATATTCCACCATCATCGCCCGGCGCCCGTCGGTGTTGACCGGCACCAGCAGCGCGTCCGTCATGCCATAGACCTGTCGGGCGTTTTCCTCCCAATCGGCCATCTGCCGGCGCACAAACGCACAATAGCCGGTGGCGGCTTCCGGCGCGTTGCCGGTGTTCATACCGGACACCTGCAGGTTGACGTTCGCGTCCATCGTGTAGGCGGCGCTCCATGCCGGATTCCATTCCCCGGTCCACATGCCGTACAGCCGCGGCGCGGTATGTCCGGCACAGCAGAGCATCACATATCTCCCCAGGCGGTAGATGCGGTTGATCAGCGCCGCCGAGAGAACCGGCGACGCCTTCTGCCGCGCCAGCAATTCGCCCAGCGGCAGCGCCCCTTCCCCGGGTCGCTCCTCCAGCGCAAGCGTCTGCCGACCCATGCGCTCCTTCCAGATGTCGGCATGCCGAAGAATGGCCCTGTCATAATCCAACGGGCACCCGGTCCCGCCGCCGTGCGCCGCGATAAAGGCGTCGAGTTTTTCCGCTTCCGCCTCGACGAACGCCGCCAGCTTCCCGTTTGATTCAAGCCTCCCCGAAACCAGGCCGGGGGCGAAGTCCCGCATCGCTCCCATGCCCGACACGAGCGCCGAGCGGGTGATGATCTGAACGCGGCGTCCCCGGGCAGCGACCTCCGGCCTGCCCTCCTCCGTCGCGAGGTGACAGGTCCGCACAGGGTCCCAGCCCAGCGTAGTCCCGCCGTCGCAGAGCACGCGGCTCACCGTCAGCCAGCCGCAGCCGGAAAGCTCGCTGCCCTCGTAATCGGGGTAATGGGCCAGCAGGCCGAGGGTCCCGCCGTCCTCCGATGCGAACAGCCAGTACCGCATCCGCGTCTCCGGGGCCACGCCGTGCATCCACCAGCCATAACCCTCCATCTCCTCGGGCAGATCCGGGGAGATGGAGAGCGCGAGGGGCATCTCTCCCACCGCCGCATACTCGGAGACTACTACATCGTCCGTCACGGACACGAAGTGGCGCTGTCGGCAGCGGGCCTCCGCGTCCTCCGCCAAGGCGCGCAGCTCTCCCCGGTCCATGTGGGTCGCGCGCTCATACTGCGAAATCGGCCCGCATTTCCTGCGCACGCGCAGCTGCTCCCCGGCGTGGAAGCTGTACACGGTGGTCTTGCGCCTCAGCGAAGGCGTCCAGTCGTCGTCCCCCGCCAGCACATGGGCGCGCGCCGCCTCAAGCTGTCCGCCCACCTCCGGAGGCGTCTGCCGCGGATGGGGCGAGGGGATCACGAAATCCACGTTCTGGAAGATCAGCACCTCATCCCCCGGTTCACCCGCCAGCACAAGGCCCTGGCTGCCGTTTCCCGCCACCAGTCCCTCCCGCCAGCCGGCGGAGCCGTCGGGCTTCACCGCCCACTGCCTGCGCAGGCCGCCCTCCAGCGTCGGCTCGGTGTTCCGGGGCATCTCCACGATCGGCCCCCGCGGCACGCGCGTCCAGCTGTTCAGGCTTTCCACCATGTTTTCTTCACCATGTGCCTTCATTCAACTCATCCTCCGGCTATTCCATTTTGCGACGGATTCTGTTATAATACGATTAATGACGCTTTCTGTCCCGAAAGGAGCGGACCATGTACCAGATCGTAATCGTGGACGACGAGCCCCGCATCTGCGAGGGCCTGGTCCATCTGTTTCCGTGGGAATCCATGGGCTTTCATGTCGTCGGTTCGTTCACCAACGGCCGGGACGCGCTGGCCTTCATCAACGCCCATCCCGAAGTGGACGTCGTGATGACCGACATCGAGATGCCCGTGATGAACGGCATCGAGCTTTCGCGGCAGCTGCGGGACCAGCGCATCGCCGTGGTATTTTTCAGCGCCTACCAGGATTTCGAATATGCCCGCTCCGCGATCATCAACCACGTCGTGGACTACCTGGTCAAGCCCATGAGCTACGACGCCATCAGCGCGTGCATGAAGCGGCTGAAGGTCTCCCTGGACGCCGAGAAGAGCAAGGCCGCGCCTGCCTCGCCGCCGGTCGCGCCTCGGGAGCGCCCCGCCTTCGACCTGGAGGCATTCGTGAAGAACTACATCGAAAAGAACTACCGCACGGCGTCGCTGGAGGAAGCCGCCTCCCTCGCCCACTACTCCATCGCCTATCTCAGCACCGCCTTCAAGCAGGCCGCCGGAATGACCTTCTCGGACTGGCTGACGCGGGTGCGCATGCAGAAGTCCCTGGCGCTGATTCGCAACCCGAAGAACAAGCTCTACTGGATCGCGGAGGCGGTGGGCTATCAGAACCCAAAGAACCTGACGCGCAACTTCAAGGACTACTACGGCGTGACGCCCCAGGAGCTTCGCGCCGGCAAGCCCCTCCTGCTGCACGCCGAAGACGAGGGTGACGAGCCATGATGCGCCGCTTCTTCTTCAAGCGCCTGAAGCGCTATTCGCTGCTCCTGATGACGCCCTCGCTTCTGCTGTTGATCGCCCTGTTCGTCATCAACTCGTCCGCCCAGCTGCGCGACCTGAAGCGGGACTCCGCCCAGGCGGTGGACAGCATCCGCAGGGGCTTCAACGCCATCTACGAGGACACCTGCTACCAGCAGAACATGATGACCGTGAATCCCCAGCTGACGCTCTCGCTGCGGAAGATCCTGATGCGCGGGCGCAACAGCTATACGGATTACGTGTTCCTCAACAGCATGAAGAGCATCCTGCAGTCCGCGGCCAGCTCCCATCCCTCCATCCACAGCATCTACCTGTATATCGACGGCTACGAGAACTTCCTGGCGTCCTCCGACGGCGTGCGCCCGCTGGGCAACTACTTCGATACCGACTGGCTCGCCCAGTACGAAGCCCTGCCCGGCGACGCCGGCAGCGCCGTGGTCCGCCGGGTCATTCCCGCTAGTGCCTATCAGCGGGATTACAGCGTGCTCACCATATTCCAGCGGATGACCTACATCAAGGGCGTCATCGTCATCAACATCGAGGAGGACATCTTCATAGACGGCATCGCCGCCTACCTCCCATACCCCCAAAGCGCGCTGCGCGTCTCCACGGCCGAGGGGGCGGAGCTGCTGCGCATCGGCGCGTATCCCTCCGGAGAGCCGACGGACGAGGTCGACCCCGGCGCCGCCGGGCCCGGCTTCGTCCGCATCGGCGGGGAGCGATTCCTCCGCGCCTTCTCCCACGACAGCCACCTGTCGATGGACTATTCGCTCCTGCTGCCCGCCTCGGTGGTCTGGGCAAAGGTATGGGCGGGCATCGCCGCGCCGCTGCTGATGGTGCTGCTGGTGGCGGTACTCACCTTCATACTGGCCTGGTGGACCACCCGCCAGAACTTCCGCCAGATCGACGAGGTCATTCAACTGTTCGACGCGGCGGAGAAGGGCACGCTGTCCGCACAGCCGCTCCATCCGACCCAGATCAGCGATGAATACGACCTCATCATCAACAACGTCATCCGCAGCTTCATGAACACCACCTTCCTGGACAAGCAGCTGGCGGAGCAGAAGTACCAGAAGCAGGTGGCGGAGCTGACCGCGCTGCAATTGCAGATCAACCCCCACTTCCTGATGAACACGCTGCAAACGCTGGATTTTGAGGTCTGCAAGCTGACGAACAGCTTTCATTCGCCGCTGAACACCATCATCGCCAATCTGTCGGACATCCTGCGCTATTCGCTGGCGTCGGTGAACTCCCCGGTGACCGTGCGGGACGAGCTGGCGAACGTGCAGAAGTACGTGGAGATCCAGAACTTCCGCTTCCCGGACACCATCTTCATGGATTACGACGTGGACGACGCCGCCCTGTTGCTGCCCTTCAAGCGGCTGCTGCTCCAGCCCCTGGTGGAAAACAGCATCTCCCACGGCATACGGCCCACGCTCAGGCCCGGGCACATCCGCATCCGCATATCCATGCGGGGCCCGTGGCTGACCGTCCGGTGCACGGACGACGGCGCGGGCATTCCCCGGGAGAAGCTGGAGGTCCTGCGGTCCAACCTGTCCCAGGGCGACGGCGGCACGAGCATCGGCCTGAACAACGTCAACCGCCGGCTGGTGCTGAACTACGGCGAACAGAGCGCCTTGAAGCTGTTGAGCCACGAGGGCATGGGCACCTGCGTCATGTTCAGGATCCCGTTGGAAGGCCCGGTCAGTCCTCAGGAGGCGTGAACGCCAGCGCCTCCATGTCGGCATAGCCCTTCGATTCAACATTCTCTCCGTTCAGCGCGAATATCGCCACCTTGAAGCCCGTCCAGGTACCCTCTGCGACGGGCATTTCCATGCCGATCTCGCTGAACGCGCCGCCTTCATCGGCCCAGGCGAAGCTGACCCGGTTCCCGCCCCGCACCTTCATCCGCAGGCGGCAATGCAGGCGGTCGGCGGGAATACATTCAAGCTCCGTCTCCCGGGCGGTGCCCTCCGCCATGCCCATCATGGTGTCGTGCGCCACCGTTCCCTGTACCAGCCGAAGGACGGGCTTTCCGCCCCGCAGGGCGATCGCGAGGTAGCCGTAGCGGTGGCCGACGACGCCCAGGCCGGCCATGTCGCCCTCCCTCTCGGGGCACAGCGTCAATGTCAGTGTGGCGTCGAAATCCGGGGCCTGGGGAATCTGCGTCAGGGCGTTCCCCGCGAACCACAGCGGGTTTTCGTCCCGGTCCGGATTGCGCGCGCAAGACAGCCTCAGCGCGTCGTCTCTGGCCGCGCAATCATACCAGGCAGGGTTGGGATTGCACTGGAACTGCCAGTGGAGGGCCAGCGCGTCGCCGGAGAAGTCGTCGTCCTGCACGATGCCGGGGCACTCCCCGCCGCATTCGGGATACGGCAGCTTCCACCGCGACACCGGCTCGCCGATGCCGTCGCCGTTCTGCTCCACGCCGATGAAGGGCCAGTCGTTCTGCCAGCACATGGGCTGAAGGTGGAGGATGCGGCCCATCGGTCCCACATCCTGGAAGTGGACGAAGAAGCACCGACCGTCCTCCAGCTCCACCCAGCCGCCCTGGTGCGGGCCGTTCACCGGCGTGCCGCCCTGGTGCAGCACGATCCTCGATTCATAAGGGCCGTAGACGCTCCGGCCGCGCAAAACCAGCTGCCAGCCGGTGGGCACGCCGCCCGCCGGCGCGAAGATGTAGTACCAGCCGTTGCGCTTGTACAGCTTCGGCCCCTCCACCGTCGGGGCGGAGAGCGTGCCATCGAACACCAGCGCCGGCTCCCCGATCACGTCGCAGGTCACAGGGTCAATCTCCACGACGCTCAGCCTGTGCTTGATGCCGCAGCGGCTGTTGGCGTAGGCGAAGGCTATGTAGGCCCTGCCGTCGTCGTCCCACAGCGGGCAGGGATCGATCCAGCCGCGAACCGACTTTATACAGCGCAGGGGCGTCCACTCGCCCGCCGGGTCCTCCGCCGTGGCGACGAATATGCCCTCATCCGGCATTGGGATAAAGGCATAGAACCTGCCGTCGTGATAGCGCAGGCTGGGCGCCCAGGTGCCGCAGCCGTGGACAGGCCTGTCATAGCGCTCAAACGGAAGCCGCCTGACGCAATAGCCGATCAGCTCCCAGTTTACCAGGTCCGTGGAATGCAGCACGGGCACGCCGGGCACATAGGTGAAGCTGGAGGCGATCATGTAAAAATCGCCGCCCACGCGAATCACGTCCGGATCGCTGTAGTCGGCGCAGAGGATCGGGTTTGTGTATTCATTTCCCATTGTCGCCCGCCATACGTTCATAAAATGACCTCCCTTGGGTATTTGGGGAACGGGATGGAGTTCAGACAACTTGGAATTTGTCTGAGTCAGGGAAAAGGGAATAGGGAAAAGGGAATAGGAAAAGCTGTTGCCACGCAGAAGCGAAGCCTTCCTGGCTCCTCTGCCAGGGGAGGTTGCGCAAGGCAGCTTTGCCTTTGGCAAAGCTGATCTGGCTGAAAGCCAGACTGCCGACGGCTCGAATCGAAGATTCGAGGCGCAGCACCGCAGGAGCAGACTGAGAGGTCGTAGCCCTATACATTCTGTAATAATAGGTTGTTTTGTCGGGTGAACGACCTCTCCGCCTCGCAGGCTCGGCACCTCCCCTGAAAGGGGAGGCAAGGCTTCAGCGTTTCGGTCAGACGTAGGTATCCACAAGCGGCAGCCGCTATTC
>CADCHI010000040.1 GCA_902801165.1 uncultured Eubacteriales bacterium
TAAACTCGCTTCCCGCTTCCTTGCCTTCGTCCATCTGGCGTCCATCCGTATTCTTCTTGCATAATCCCTCCGGATTTGCATTTAGAAACACACTCTAGGCCGACAGGTGCAGGTTGAACAGCACCAGGTCCCTGCCGTTCTCCAGGGGCATCCACACCTTGCTGTAGCAGCGGTCCAGGTCCAGGAACCGGGTTAAGCCCGTCTCGATGGGCAGGCTGCGCCGCGCCGTGGGGCTTCAGGATCGGGTAGAACAGGTAGGGCGAATCGTAGTTCTGGGCGAAGTAGGACTCAAAGCCCGCCATCGCCTCCGTCACCAGCCCGACCTCGTCCACATGGTGGCTGCGGGTGGCGTCGAAGTCCAGCTCCTGCAGGATCATGAAGTCCGGCCCGACGCCCTTCAGCACCTCGATGGCGTGGCCGATGTTCTGGCGCACGGCCTCCTCGGAGTAAGCCCGGGACTCCGTGCCGCCGTCCATGAAGAAGCCGAAGTCGTCGCTGTAGGCGCCGAAGCCCAGGTTCCAGCTGGCGATGGTGTAGACCTCCCCCGCCCGGACCGGCTCGCCCGTCGTTTCGACCTCCGCGTCCATGTCCGGCAGCCGGTGATAGTCGATGAACACATAGGCGACGTAGCCGCCCACCACCACGATCAGCGCCAGCAGCACGACGCCGACGATCTTCAAAAAGCGCTTCATTTTGCTTCCTCTCCCCCGCTCGCGAGCGCCTCCAGCGCCGCGCAGAAATCCGGCAGATCCCGCTTCATGCGGATGAACCGGCCCTCCCGGTTCAGGAACACGTGCTCCGACTCCGCCCGGCAGAGGGTCTCGTCCTCTCCGGCCCTGCGCATGTCGTAGGCCAGGGTCAGCACCACGCCGTTGAAGTCCCGGACGGAGGCCGTGATCTCGATGTCGTCGCCAAAGGTGCAGCTGCGCAGGTAACGGCACTGCACCGAGCGCACCGGGGACACGACGCCACGGGCCTCCAGCGCCTCATAGGGAAACCCGATCTCCGCCAGCAGCGCGATCCGGGCCTCCTCCATCCAGCGGATGTAGTTGGAGTGGTGGACGATGCCCATGCGGTCCGTCTCGTAGTATTGAACCCTGTGTCTGTACGGCGTCATGGCTCAGCAGATCCTCAGCAGCATCGTGTGGGCGTCGTCCATCTCGATCACCAGCAGTCCCTTCTTCTCCAGCGCCTTCATCACGTCGCTGAAGCGCTTGAAGCCGATCTGCTTCTCCTCGAAGCTGGGGTAGTCCGCCTGGATGGTGGCCTTGAGGATGGAGGGGTTGACGCGGTCGAAGCCCTCGTCCTTGAAGTGGGACAGGGCCTGCTCGAAGGCGGGCAGCCAGTTGCCCTTGTCCAGCTTCGGCTCCTTGTCCTCGTCCTCGGTGTCCAGGCCGATCATCAGGCTGGAGTTCTCCATCCAGCTGGTCAGCTTGTCGGAATTCTTGGTGATGGCCGCCACCAGCTTGCCGAAGGTGGCGCAGCCGTAGCTCTTCTCCGAGAAGTCCGGGCGCAGGCGGTTCAGGGTGTCCTTCAGCTCGCTGGCGTACATCTGCTCCTCGTCCTGGTCGCCCACGATGGTCTCCACCGTCGCCACCAGCTCGTTGATGTCGCCGTCCTCCTCGATGGCCCGCTCCTCCTTCTTGGCCTTCTTCGGCTGGCGCTTGGCCACCGACTCCAGGAACACGAACTCGTTGCAGGCGTTGACGAATATGCTGGACGCCGCCTCCGAGCGGGAAATGCCCAGCACGTGCTTGCCCATGCTCTTCAGCCGGCCCACCAGCGGCGTGTAGTCGCTGTCGCCGGACACGATGCAGAAGCTGTCGATCAGCGGGTTGGTGTAGGCCACCTCCATGGCGTCGATGACCAGCTGGATGTCCAGGTTGTTCTTCTGGACCTTGCCCCAGCGCAGCGAAGGCACCACCGCGAAGGTGTTGCTCAGCAGCACGGGCTTCAGGTCGGTATAGCGGTCGGTGTAGCCGTACACCTTCCCCAGCAGGATGTCCCCGCGGATCTTGACCTTTTCAATGATGGAAAGCAGCAGCGATTCCTTCGCGCCGACGTTTTCCAGATCCACAAACACGGCAAAATTGGATGTACCCATGGTTGTCTCCTTCTGTTATTCTCTCTCGCTCTTTCCGGAGATGTAGTTGATGAACTGCTGCGCCGTGCGTCCGGAGACGCCGCCGTGGCGCAGCTCCCAGCGGTTGGCCAGCTGGACGAGCTGCTCCTCGTCCACCCCGGAAAGCCCCTGCCGCCGGGCGATGCCCTTCACGATCTCGTGATACTGCCGCCGGTCCGGGGTGGAAAAGTTTACCGCGCAGCCGAACCGGGCCGCCAGCGACAGCTTCTCCTCCACGGTGTCGGAACGGTGCACATCGCCGTTGTGCTCCATGTCCCGGCGGTCGTTCCAGGTCTCACGGATCAGGTGGCGGCGGTTGGAGGTGGCGCAGATCAGCACGTTGTCCGGCCGGGTCTCCACGCCCCCCTCGATCACCGCCTTCAAAAACTTGTACTCCACCTCGTTCTCCTCGAAGGACAGGTCGTCGATGAAGATCATGAACCGGTAGTTGCGGCTCTTGACCCGCGCGATCACCTCCGAAAGCAGGTGGAACTGGTGCTTGTACAGCTCGATCATCCGCAGGCCCCGCCCGGCGTACTCGTTGAGCAGTGCCTTCACGGAGGTGGACTTGCCGGTGCCGGCGTCGCCGTAGAGCAGCATGTTGTTGCAGCCGCGCCCGTCGACAAAGGCCCCGGTGTTCTCCCGGAGCTCCGCCTTCTGGCCCTCGTAGCCAATCAGGTCGTCCAGCGTCACCGCGTCCACGTTGTTGATGGCGGAGAAGTCGATCCCCTCCGCCGTCTCGCGCACGCGAAACGCCCGGTTCAACCCGAACATGCCCACCCCGCGGTCCCGGTAGTGGGCGGTGACCAGGTCGAAGATTTCCTCCGGCGCGCCGGCCCGGTCGATGGCATCGCTCAGCGCCCGCACGGCCCCGCTGACCCCGCGGTAGTACAGCTGGGCCCGCTTGGGGATGGCCTGATAATGCGTCAGCACCGAGAAGCAGTCGATGCCCAGCGCCGCCTCGATGGGACCGAAGTCGAAGTCGAACAGGGCCTTGAACACCTCGAAGTCCGCCAGGGCGAAGCGGTTCACGGAGCCGTCGCTGGCCCCGGTCCGCTCGCAGGTCAGGCTGAAGGAGTTCTCGTTGGTGATCAGCACAAACGTCAAATAGTCGTGCCACAGGTTCCTGTCGAAGCCGTACAGCGTCGCCAGGTCCAGCAGCCGCTTCACCTGGTCGTACACCCGCCGCACCAGCGCGGGCTTCTTCCAATTGCCCTTCTCCCAGTCCTCAAAGACGCGGGCCAGGGCCAGCAGGATGCTGTCCTCTCCCAGGTCGCCGTACAGCAGCAGACGCGACGTCAGTCGATACACTTTATTAGCCCCCATTTCCGCGCCGCCCGCGGAACAGCGCGTTCCGTCGCAGCCCCATCAGACACTTGGCCCGACGCAATTATACGCCGGGCCATGCCGTTCTGTCAAATTGTCGCCTGGAGCCCCACGGTCAGTTGGAAGCGGTGTCCAGGTCGGAGTCGTTCTTCCACAGCATCTGCTCGCGCAGCTGCTTGCCGATGATCTCCATCGGGTGCTTGGCCAGCTGCTCGCGCTTGGAGTTGAAGAAGGTGCGGCCGTTCTTGTTCTCGGCGATCCACTTGCCGGCGAACACGCCGTCCTGGATGTCGCTGAGCACCGCGCGCATGTTGGCCTTGGTCTGCTCGTAGGGCAGCACCCGCGGGCCGGACACGTACTCGCCGTACTCGGCGGTGTCGGAGATGGAGTAGTTCATCGCCGCGATGCCGCCCTTGTTGATCAGGTCGACGATCAGCTTCATCTCGTGGATGCACTCGAAGTAGGCGTTCTCAGGCTCGTAGCCGGCCTCCACCAGCACCTCGAAGCCGCAGCGCATCAGGTCGGCCACGCCGCCGCAGATCACGCACTGCTCGCCGAACAGGTCGGTCTCGGCCTCCTCGTGCATGGTGGTCTCCATGATGCCGGCGCGGGCGCCGCCGATGCCCGCGATGTAGGCCAGCGCGATGTCCTGGCACTTGCCGGTGGCGTCCTGCTCCACGGCGATCAGGCAGGGCACGCCCTTGCCCGCCACGTACTGGCTGCGCACGGTGTGGCCGGGGCCCTTGGGGGCCGCCATGAACACGTCCACGTTGGCCGGGGGCACGATGCGCTTGTAGCGGATGTTGAAGCCGTGGGCGAAGGCGATGGCCTTGCCCTCGGTCAGGTAGGGCTTGATGTCCTGGGCGTACATGTCGGCCTGGTTCTCGTCGTTGATGAGAATCATGATGATGTCGGCCAGCTTGGTGGCCTCGGGCACCGTATATACCTCAAAGCCATCCTTCTCGGCCACGGGCCAGCTCTTGCCGCCCTTGCGCAGGCCGACGATGACGTCGCAGCCGGAGTCCCGCAGGTTCAGCGCGTGGGCGTGGCCCTGGGAGCCGTAGCCGACGATGGCGATTTTCTTTCCGTTCAGGGCGTTCAGGTCACAGTCCTTCTCATAGTACATTCTTGCCATAGTCAAACTCTCCTTTTTCCTTGGTCTGTTCGTCGATGGTATACTGGCCCCGCTCCAGCGCCACCATGCCCGTGCGCACCAGCTCGAGGATTCCAAACTCGCTCAGAAGGTTCTGGATGGCCTCCGCCTTGCTGTCGTCGCCGATCAGGGCGATGGTCAGCGATTCCGTGGCCACGTCGATGATCGAGGCGCGGAAGATGTTGGCGATCTGTATGATCTCGTTCCGGGCCTCGTGGGATGGCGCGGACACCTTGATCAGCACCAGCTCCCGGCGGATGCTGTGCTCCGCGGAGAGCCGCTTGACCGAGTGGACGCAGATCAGCTTGCGCAGCTGGCTGCAGATCAGCCGCGCCTGCTTCTCGTCCGTCAGCACCTCTATCGTGATTCGGGAAACGGCGGGGTCATGGGTGGTGCCCACCGCCAGGGATTCGATGTTGTAGCCCTTGCCGGAGAACAGCCGCGCCACGCGGGACAGCACGCCCGCCTCGTTGTCCACCAGCACCGCAAGGGTATGCCTCTTGATCTCATTCATCGCTGCCGCCTCCCCTCAGTCCACCATGAACTCGGTGATGTGGCTGCCGCCGCTGACCATCGGCCGCACCAGCTCGTCCGTGGCGATGGCGCAGTCGATCACCATGCCCCGGCCGCTGTCCAGGGCCTCGCGCAGCGCGGCCTCCAGCTGGTCCACGTGGGTCACCCGCCGACCCGCAAGGCCGTAGGCGTCGGCCAGCTTCACGAAGTCCGGCCCCCGGTCCAGCGTGGTCTGGGAATAGCGACCGTCGCAGGTCAGCGTCTGCCACTGGCGCACCATGCCCAGCGCGCCGTTGTTGAATAGCACGGTGATGATGGGCAGGCCGTAGTGCTCCACCGTGGACAGCTCGTTCAGGTTCATCCGGAAGCTGCCGTCGCCGGTGATGTGCAGCACCACCCGGTTGGGGTTGCCCACCTGGGCCCCGATGGCCGCCCCCAGGCCAAAGCCCATGGTGCCGAAGCCGCCGGAGGTCACCAGCTGGCCGCTGTACTCGAAGTGGAGGTGCTGTATGGCCCACATCTGGTGCTGGCCCACGTCGGTGGCGTAGATGGTGTCCCGGGGCACGATGCGGGCGATGGCGTCCAGCACCTGGCTGGGCGTCAGCCGGTCGTCGGCCTCGTCGTATTCGGTTTGGGTCTTGAAGGAGAACACGTACTCCTTCCAGGGGGTGTGGTCCAGCTGCTCCAGCCGCTCGTTCAGCAGCTGCAGCACCCGCTTGGCGTCGCCGATGATGTGGTGCGCCGTCTCCACGTTCTTGTTGATCTCGCCGGTCGATGTCGATCTGCACGATCTTCGCGTTCCGGGCGAAGGACGAGGGCTTCAGCGCCACGCGGTCGGAGAAGCGGCAGCCCACGGCGATCAGCAGGTCGCAGGCGTCCACGGCCATGTTGCTGGCCTGGCTGCCGTGCATGCCCACCAGGCCCGTGGCCAGACGGTTCAGCCCCCGGAAGCCGCCCGCGCCCATCACGGTGATGCCCACCGGCGCGTCGATGCGGTTGGCGAACTCCTCGAACTCCCAGTCCGCCCGGGAGCGCACCACGCCGCCGCCGCAGATCAACAGCGGCTTTTCGGAGGCGCGGATCATGTCCGCCAGGATGTCGATGTCCCGGTAGTCCGGCTCCGGGGCCTTGAAGTTCTGGCTGGAGCGCTTCATCAGCTGGCCCAGCTTGCCGCTGACGCCGTGCTCGCCCCGCTTCAGCGGCGCGTAGTCCGCCGACTCCAGGGTCACGTTCTTGGGAATGTCGATCAGCACCGGGCCCGGGCGACCGCTGCGGGCGATGGCAAAGGCCTCGCGCACGGTGTCCGCCAGGTCCTCCACGCTGCGCACCAGGTAGTTGCACTTGGTGATGGGCATGGTCACGCCGGTGATGTCCACCTCCTGGAAGGAATCCTTCCCCAGCAAGGGCAGGCCCACGTTGCAAGTGACGCACACGATGGGCGAGGAATCCATGTAGGCGGTGGCGATGCCGGTGACCAGGTTCGTGGCCCCGGGGCCGGAGGTGGCGAAGCACACGCCCACCTGGCCGGTGGACCGGGCATAGCCGTCCGCCGCGTGGCAGGCCCCCTGTTCGTGGGCCGTCAGGATGTGGCGGATGTCCGGATAGTTCAACAATTCATCGTAGACGTTCAGGATGGTGCCGCCGGGATAGCCGAAGATCGTGTCGACCCCCTGCTCCATCAGGCACTCCATCAGGATTTTCGCGCCGGTCATCTGCATGAATCGGTTCCCCCTCGAGCCTTCGGGCGACGGATAGACCGCCGGCGCTTTCGCAAGCCCGCCGGCCCGGAACGCGCCGCGTTCCCGCCCGTATCGCCCAACTATAAAAATACCTGCCGGCTGTATGTTTGACCTGCAGGTTCCGGTTGCAAAGGTTGTATTAATTGTAAAAAATTATAGCACGCCCTTCGCGGCGCTGTCAACGGCTTTGTGTAAAGTTGCGGTTTATCAATTTATCAAGGTATCAGGCTGGCTTTATGCGCGGTCAAAAGCAGGGCGGCGGGCACCCGCGAAGGGGAACCCTTCATCCCCCTCCGCGGAGCCCGCCGCCTGTGCGCGTATTCAAAAGGCGCCCCGGCCTCAGTCGATCATCTCCAGCTCCAGCGTCAGGTGCAGCACCTCGTAGCCGCCGGAGACGTTGCCGTCCAGGTCGTAGTTGTAGCGGTACACGGTCAGCTCCATGGGCTCGCCCTCGCCGCAGCGGTCCACGGCGGCCACCAGGTCCTGGGCGGACTTGATCCGCTCGCCGTTGGCCTCGGTGATGACGTCCTTCTCCTTCAGGCCGGCCCGGGCCGCGGGGGTGCCGTTCTCCACGTTGTACACCTGCGCGCCGCAGGGCGGATAGCGCCGCATGGCCTCGTCGGGACCGTCGATGTTCACCACGGTCACGCCCATGCGGGGGCGCACCACGCTGCCGTTGGCGATGATCTGCTCGATGTAGTCCTTCACCGCGCTGATCGGGATGCAGAAACTCATGCCCTCGTACACGGTGGTGTAGCCCACGCCCATCTTCAGCGTCGGGATGCCCACCAGCTCGCCCTTGGCGTTCAGCAGCGCGCCGCCGGAGTTGCCGCCGTTGATGGGGGCGTCGGTCTGTATGGTGGTGATCCTGTGGCTGAAGTTGCCGGCGTTCACGTCCTCGCGCTCCAGGCCGGAGATGATGCCCGCGGTGACGCTGCCGAAGAACACCTCGGTGTAGGTGCCGGGGTTGCCGATGATGATGGCCAGCTCGCCGATCACCAGCTGGTCGGAATCGCCCAGCGGAATGGGCTCCGCGCCGCCGGGGGCGTCGCCCTCGAAGCGCAGCACGGCGATGTCGCTGCCGTCGTCGTAGCCCACCAGCTCCAGATCGGTCTCGGTGCCGTCCAGCCACAGCGCGGTAAAGGCGTCGCCGTCCTGCACCACGTGGTAGTTGGTCAGCAGGTAGCCGCCCTCACCGTCCTCGGTGTCGCGGAAGTAGCAGGCGGAGCCGTAGCCGGAATCATACACATCGGCCACGCGGGTCTCCGGGTCCCAGCTCTCCACGCGGGTGGTCACCTGCACGATGGCGGGGCGCACCCTGGCGGCGATCTCCGGGATGGGATTGGAGGAGGAATAGATGATGTCGTAGGTCGCCGGCGCCTCGCTCTGCTCGGCCAGCGCCAGCATGCCCGAGAGCATGACAGCGGCCAGCAGGAACGTCAGGCAGCGCGTCAACACGGTCGAATGCTTCATGAACGAATCCTCACTTTCGTCGAATGTCGTTGCGGATGATACCTATTATACCCAATCACCGGCGGCTTGCCAATGATCGTAATACGAACTTAATGTTCCTCCCCGCCGTTCGCGGCATGGGGCAGCGCCGCGGGAGCCTGCGCCTGGGGCAGCAGGAACCAGAAGGCCGTCTCCTCCGGGGAGGAGCGCACCTCGATCTTCGAGCCGTGCTGCTGCATGATCCTCTGGCAGATGGACAGCCCCAGCCCGGTCCCCTGGCCGGAGGTGTGGGCCTTGTCCGCCTTGTAGAAGCGCTCGAAGATGTAGGGCAGGTCGTTTTCGGCGATCTGCGGGCCGTTGTTCAGTATGGAAAAGCGCACGCTCTCGCCCTCCCGGGCCGTGCGCACGGTCAGCAGGCCGCCCTCCGCGGGCAGGAACTTCACCGCGTTGTCGATGATGTTGGACACCACCTGGTTGATGCGGTTGGGGTCCGCCGTCACGTACAGCGGGCCCTCGGCCAGCTCCACCGCCACCTCGATGTGCTTCTCGTCGATGCGCGGCTCGAAGTTGACCAGCACCCGGCGCACCAGCTCGTTGCCGTCGAAGGGCGACAGCGTCAGCGGGAACTTCCCGGACTCCAGCCGGGACAGGTCCAGCAGGTCCCGCACCAGCTCCGTCAGCCGGTCGGTCTCGTCAAGGACGATCTTCAGGTAGCGGGGCATGTCCTCCGGAGCGATCACCCCGTCCAGCATGGCCTGCACGTAGCCCCGCATACAGGTCATCGGCGAGCGCAGCTCATGGGACACGTTGGCCACGAAGCTGCGCCGGGAGTCCTCCAGCCGGGAGAGCTCCTCCGCCATGCGGTTGATGGAGTCGCCCAGCTCCTCCAGCTCACCGCCGCAGTTCACGTCCACCCGCCGGGTCAGGTCTCCCTTGGAGAACTCCCGGACGGCGCTGCTCATCTCCCTGAGGGGCTTGATCTGGCTGCGGGCCAGGAAGAAGGCCAGTATGGTGCCCAGGGCCAGGGCCAGCACCGCCGGCGGCAGGATCTGCCGCACCACGCTGGACAGCCCGACCTTCAGCGACCTCATCGGGATGTGCAGCAGCACCGCGCCGACCACCTCTTCGTCGTCGTACAGCCAGGGCACGCCGATGGTCACGATCCGGTCCCCCACCTCCAGCTCCGGGAACAGGCCGGTGACGCGGATCTCATTGCCCGCCTGGATCAGCGAAAGCTGCTCCCGCACCGCCTCCGTGGCGATGCTCCGGGTGGTGTTCCAGGACCGGTCCAGGTACTGCACGGTGCCGGAGTCGTAGCTGACGATCCAGATGTCGGCGTTGTACTTCTGATAGATCTCCGCGATCTTGCTGCGGATGATGTACTTCATCGTGGCGTTGTTCTGCACGTAGCTCAGCTCGCTCAGGTTGGCCATGTAGTTGGCCACCTCCCGGGCCTGCAGGCGCACCTCGGATTCGTAGCTCTCCTGCATGCCCTGCTGCCGCGCCGCCATCAAAACGCCGGTGAATATCACGATGGTCACCAGCAACGCCGCCAGCAGCACGCTGTAGGTGCGCCAGAACAGACTTCTGCGCATGGGCTCACTTCACCTCGAACTTGTAGCCGACGCCCCAGACGGTCTTGATCTGCCAGCCCATCTGCTCGCCCTCGCCCAGCTTCTCCCGCAGGCGCTTCACGTGCACGTCCACGGTGCGGGAATCGCCGAAGTAGTCGTAGCCCCACACCTGCTCCAGCAGCTGCTCCCGGGTGAACACCTGGTTGGGGTGGCTGGCCAGGAAGTACAGCAGCTCCAGCTCCTTGGGGGGCATCTCCAGCTCCTTGCCCAGGAAGGTGACCGCGTACTGGCCGATGTTCACCGTCAGGCCGGGGAACACCAGCTCCCGGCTGCCCTCCGGGGCCTCCGGCGCCTGGTAGCGGCGGATGACCGCCTTGATGCGGGCCACCAGCTCCTTCATGTCGAAGGGCTTGGCCAGGTAGTCGTCGGCCCCCAGCTCCAGCCCCAGCACCTTGTCGAACACCTCGTCCTTGGCCGTGAGCATGATGATGGGGATGTTCGAGGCCTTCCGCGCCTCCCGGAGCACCTGCCAGCCGTCCATGCCGGGCAGCATCACGTCCAGCAGCATCAGGTTCGGCGGGGCGGACCTGAACTGCTTCAGCGCCTCGTCCCCCCGGTCAGCCATGCTGACCTCGAAGCCCTCCTTCTCCAGGTACAGGTTCACCAGCTGTCGGATGTTCGGGTCGTCGTCCACCAGCAGAATTCTCGTCTTGGCCACCGGTCATCACCTCTCGCCCATTATTGTCCACCTATAGTTTAGCACAAAAACGTGAATGGGATGTGAACAGAATTGAAACCCTCATTCATCTTTCACCCACCGCGCTTCATGCCGCTTTCGTTCGATCAAACAGATCCGGCGCGTCCGTCAGGCAGTCGATCAGCCCAAGCAGTTCGTCCAGCTCCTGCGAACCGCGGCTCACCAGCGCGTCCCACTCCTGGTCGCCGCCGCCCTCAAACAAATCGCGCTTGCTGTTCAACGCGCCGTAGAGGGTGTCGCCATCGAAGCACAGGTACAGTTTGTCATTGGCTCGGTTGAAAGCATCGCGCAGCCGGGAGGCGTAAACCCCCGTCAAAACCGCATCCGCAGCTTCCTGGCTGGAAGCGAAGACATTCTGCCCCGCCAACGCCGCCGCATCCTCGATCTCCAGGCCAAAGTGTTTCGCGTAGCCGCGCTTCCGCAGCAGCGGTACCTTGCCAATCCACACGCGGCCCTGTATCTTCCGCTTCATACCCAGCGCAAACATCTGCCCCTTGAAGGTGGTCTGCTCAGTATCGTCGTTGTAGACCGTGACCAGCCGCACATCCGAGAATCGCACCGGCACACCCCGCCAACTGCCCTCCACCAGATCGCTGCCGCTGATTCTGTCGCAGCCCATGGGCAGATTGAGCCAGCCGACCACATCGCTGCCGATCGCCGAAAAGGGGTCGTATACCGTCAGCGCCGACAGCTTCTGTTCGAGTATCGCGCCCGCGGCATAGCTCTTCATCGTCTCGATCTCTTCCTTGATCGGGCCCTTTTTCTTGCCCAGGATGACCACGCCCAGCACACCGACGGCGAACGGCACCGCGCTGTTGAATTTCGACGACATGGACAAATACGTATCCATGACGCACGCCAGCAAGAACGCCGCGACGACGATCACACCCGTCCACACCCGCAGCATCGTCAGCCGCCTCTTCAGATACCGGTAGCGCTCGTCGAAGGTCTGCTTGTGCTCGTATTCGCTCATGGTTCATACCTCCCCGCAGGATCGTCACTTCGCGCCGCCTTCCCCGGCGGGCTCCGGGTGGAGCAACTCCGTGTTTTTGACCGGCAGCTCTGCCGTCTCCGGTTTCTTATTGCTCATTCCAAAGCCACGTCATCGGCCCTTTTGCGTTCACGCCAGCGGCATCCTTCAGCTTCATGCTCCAAACTGCATCTTCACTCTTCACCCTCTACTTCAGCGTCGCCACCGTCACGCCGTCCTCGCCCTCGCCGTATTTGCCCAGGCGGAATGACTTGATCGCGGGGTGCTTTTTCAGGTGCTGCTGGATGCCGCTGCGCAGCACGCCGGTGCCCTTGCCGTGGATGATGTACACCTGGCTCAGCTTGTTCAGCACCGCGCCGTCCAGGAACATGTCCACGGCCAGCAGCGCTTCCTCCAGGTTCATGCCGCGCACGTCGCACTCGGTCTGCACCTCCCGGGCGGTGACGCCCGAATAGGAGGAACCCCCGCCATTGCCCCTGGCGGGCTGGCGGCCCCGGGGCTTCTCCGGCTTGTCCGGCTTGGCGGTGCGCATGTCCGCGATGTTCGCCTTCAACTTCAGCGCCCCGGCCTGCACGGTGCACTCGCCCTTGCCGTCCGGCTCGGTGAGCACCGTGGCCTTGGTGTTCAGGTTCACCAGCAGCACGGTATCCCCCACCTTCAGCGCCGTGGGCACGCTGCCCTCGCCGTCGCCGGTGGCGATGCCCTCGCTGTTGGCGTCGATGGCGTCCTGGAGCTGGGCCCGCATGGCGTGGAGCTCGTGCTCCTTCATGCCGGAATCCCGGTGCTTCTTGAGGTCGGCGATGATCTGCTCGCTCTCCCGCTGGGCCTTTTGCAGCAGCTGCCGGGCCTCGTTCTTCGCCTTGCGCAGCTCGGTCTCCCGGCGGGCGGCCAGCTCCTTTTGCAGCCTCTCCGCCTCGTCCCGCAGCTTCTGGGTCTCGATATGGGCCTGCTCGGCCAGCTCCCGCTCCTTCTCAGCAATCTGCCGGTGATACTCCGCGTTGGCGATCACGTCCTCGAAGCGCACGGTGTCCTTGCTCAGGCGGCCGTTGGCATCCTCGATCAAAAACTCCGGCAGTCCCAGCTTCCGGGAGATCTCAAAGGCGTTGCTCTTGCCGGGCACGCCGATGGACAGCCGGTAGGTGGGCTGCAGCGTCTCCACGTTGAACTCCACCGAGGCGTTCTCCACTCCGGGCGTGCCCAGGGCAAAGGCCTTCAATTCGCTGTAGTGGGTGGTGGCCATGGTGGTCACCTTCATCTCCAGCAGGTGGCTGAGTATGGACATGGCCAGCGCCGCACCTTCGGTGGGGTCGGTGCCCGCGCCCAGCTCGTCAAACAGCGCCAGGGACTGCGGCGTCACATTGCGCAGGATCTCCACGATGTTGGTCATGTGGGAGGAGAAGGTGGACAGGGACTGCTCGATGCTCTGCTCGTCGCCGATGTCGGCGAACACCTCGTCGAAAATGGCCAGCTCCGAGCCGTAGGCCGCCGGGATCTGCATGCCCGCCTGGGCCATCAGCGAAAGCAGCCCCACGGTCTTCAGCGTCACGGTCTTGCCGCCGGTGTTGGGTCCGGTGATCACCAGAGTGGTGAAGTCCTCCCCCAGCCACAGGGTCGACGGCACCACCTTCATGGGGTCGATCAGCGGGTGACGGGCCTGGAGGAGCCGCACGTGGCCCGACTCGTTCAGCTTCGGCGGCACGGCGCGCATCTGCCGGGCCAGGGCCGCCTTGGCGAAGATCACGTCGATCCGCGCCAGCAGGTCCAGGTTGCTGGCGATCAGGTCCGCGTCCGGCGCGATGCGGCCGGAGAACTCGCCCAGTATGCGTTCGATCTCGTTGCGCTCCTTGATGGTCCACTGCTTCAGCTCGTTGCCGGCCTCCACCACGCCCATCGGCTCGATGAACAACGTGGAGCCCGTGCCGGACTGGTCGTGGACGATGCCGGGCACGTTCGCGCGGCACTCGGCCTTCACCGGCACCACGTAGCGCCCGTTGCGCATGGTCACGATGGCGTCCATCAGGTATTTCTGCATCGACGAAGACCGGATGATGCTGTTCAGCTTGTCCCTCACGCGGTCGTTCAGCACCCGCATCTGCCGACGGATGTCATACAGCTCCGGGCTGGCGTGGTCGCTGATCTCGTCCTCGGAGATGATGGCGTCAAAGATCTCCTCCTCCAGCGACCGGTTGGTCGCCAGTCGGGAGCCCATCTCCGTCAGGTAGGGCGTGTCCTCGCGGTCGGTCACCAGCGCGTTTCGCACGGTGCGGGAGGCCTTCAGCGCGTCCGCCACCTGCAAAAGGGCCTTCGGACTCAGCGTGCCCCCGGCCTTCGCCAGCTTCAAAAAGGGCCGCACGTCGGTGAACCAGGCCATCGGGTTCGAGCCGTTGTAGGCGAACACGGTGGTGGCCTCCTCGGTCTCCGCCTGCCAGCGGCGCACGGTGTCCGCGTCGCCGCTGGGCCGCAGTGCCCGCGCCGCCTCCCGGCCCGGGTCGGTCACGGCCAGCGCCGACAGCATGTCCAGTATCTTCGGAAACTCCAGCACTCTGATGTTGCGTTCGTTCATCTCTATTCCACCCCGCGGAAGTAATGTCCCGTCGTCGTGTTCAAGCGCTCGATGGCGCTCCATTCATCCATCCTTCGGAAGTCCTCCCCGTCCAGCGCCGCGCGGTAGACCCGCACCACGGCCTCTACGGGCGCGTCCCCGTCCAGCAGCAGCCGCCAGCCGGAGGTCGCCGGCAGGCGGTCCAGCCTGCGCAGCGGCATCAGCTGCGCGGAGTTCAGCACCTGGACGACGCAGCCCCCGGCCCCGCCGGAGGCGGGTTCAGCGATCCGCCGCAGCGGGAAGGCCACGCCCTTGCGGTCGATCAGCGCCTTCCCGTTCAGCTTCGCCGCATCCTCGCAGCCATCGCAATGGCGGCAGTCGGCGTGCCGCCCCTTCATGCCCTCCGCCGCCCGCAGCGGGCAGTGGCGCAGGTGCATCAGCGGCAGCCGGCCCCAGACCACCAGGTTCGTCCGGCCGCCCAGCTCGCCGATCTGTCCGGCGTTCAGCTCCACGGAGGGGGTGTAGGCTGACAGGCCCCAGTCCTCCAGCTGCCGGACGGAGGCATTGTTGCCGACGTTCAGCATGTAGTCCCCCACCCGCTCGCCGGGCCACTCCAGGCCCAGCTGGCCAACATTGCCCAGCAGTGTCATCGAGATGCGCTCCCGGTTCTCCAGTGCCCAGGCGTTCAGCCCGTCCAGCGCCTCGGCGGTCAGCACCGCCGGGACCGCCAGGGCGACCCTGCCCCTGGCCGCGAGGCCGGCAAGATCCGCCCGGGCCAGTGCCTCGGGCCGCACGTCCTCCGGAGCGAACACGGCCACGTCCGCGCCCAGGTCCAGCGCCTTCTCCAGCACGGCGATGTCGCCGCTCTGGGCCATCAGCAGCGGCTTCTCCCGGACCTGCCGGGGCAGCTCCAGCGCCTCCGGGGGCAGGCTCGGCCGCGCCACCGCTGTGCGCTTCGCCTCCAGCGCGGCGAGGGCATCCCGCCGCAGGCCGTTCAGCAGCGAGGCCGGGCAGAAGGCGTTCCCGTCCGCATCAATGCTGACGCACGTTACCGCGTAGGGCGTGCCGCCGGTCTTGCGCAGCTGGGCCTCGGCCCGCGCCCGGTCAAAGGGCTTGCCGGTGGCGGCCTGCACCGCCTCGCCCGAAACCTCGGCGGCATGCGCGCCGTCGGATACCGCCAGCCGCGCGGGTTCGCCCACCCGCAGCACGGCGGACATCTCGATCGGCACCTGCCGTGCCTCGCCGGCAAAGCTCTCCCGGGCCCTGCGCAGCTGGGCATCGCTCACCAGCCGGAACAGCGCGTCCCCCGGCTTCGCCTGGGGGCAGCGCACCCTCTCGCCCACACCGCCCGCCAGCCGGACGGGCACGTCGTCGCCCTCCGGGCCGCGCAGCGCCAGCGCGTCGGCGGTCTCCACCGCCGCGTCCAGCAGCACCTCGCCGCGCCTTATGCAGCGGCCAACTTCCACGCCCACGTGGTTGGGCCGCCTCGGATACATCAGTTCAGTCTCCTTCACGCCGGGCCCGTAGCCCGAGGTGAAGCCGCCCCGGTTGAACATCTGCGCCAGCTCCGCCCGTTCCGCGGAGAGGTCCACCGACCCACCCCCGTACAGCGCGTCCAGCGCCTTCCGGTAGGCCGCCACCGTCACCGCCACGTACTCGGCCCGCTTGAGCCGCCCCTCGATCTTCAGGCTGGCGACCCCCGCGTCCCGCAGCTCGGCCAGCCGGTCGATGGCGCACAGGTCCCGGGTGGACAGCAGGTGCCCCTCCCGGCCCTCCAGCCGCCAAGGCAGGCGGCAGGGCTGGGCGCACAGGCCCCGGTTGCCGCTGCGGCCCCCCACCAGGCTGGACATCAGGCACTGGCCGGAGCAGGCCACGCACAGCGCGCCGTGGACGAAGGTCTCGATCTCGATGCCCTCTTTGGCGCACGCCGCCATCTCGCCGAAGGTCAGCTCCCTGGCCAGCACGGCCCGGTCGAAGCCCATGTCCCGCAGGAAGGCGACCCCCTGCCGGTTGTGGACGGCCATCTGGGTGCTGGCATGCAGGGCGATGCCGGGGGCCATGCGCCGCAGGGCCCGGGCCACGCCAAAGTCCTGCACGATCACGGCGTCCGCGCCGGAGCGGTTCACCGCCTCCACGGCGGCCTCCAGCGCCTTGAATTCATCCTGGCGCACCAGGGTGTTCAGCGTGACGTGCACCTTCACGCCCCGGGCATGGCAATAGGCGACGGCCGCGTCCAGCGCGTCGCCGTCGAAATTCCCGGCGTTCCGGCGGGCGTTGAAGCTGCCCGCCCCCAGATACACGGCGTCGGCGCCGTTCTGCACCGCCGCCCGCAGGGCTGCTTCATCCCCCGCCGGAGCCAGCAGCTCCATCCTGGGCTCACACATCGGCCCCGGCATCTCCTTCCGCCAGCGCATCCTCCCGGGGCTCCTCGGCCTCCAGCCGATCCCGCAGGGCATCCAGCTCCGCCCGCAGGCGGCGGATCTCGTCCCGGGACTTCATCATGTCGTCAGCGGCGTTCACCGCCGCCAGCACCGCCAGCTGGGAGGCCGGCAGCTTCGTGGCCGCGGACAATTCGTTCATCCTGCGGTCCACCCAGGCCGCCACGCGGCCCACATATTCCTCGCTGTCATAGCTGGCAATGGTGTATTCCTTGCCCGCGATGCGCACCGTCGTTCTGGTCTTCTGCATAATGATCCTCCAAAGACTACAACATTCCATGATGATTATAGCACAGTTCGCGCCGGCGCACAAGGCGGCGACGACACGAAAAAGCCGCCCCGAAGGGCGGCGCATATTTCGACACAATCAACAAATCGAAGGCGACATATTCACATCAGAAATCCCGGTCCACGGTAAACCGCTCCAGGCTCCAGCCGGAGCGGTCCCCCAGGCCGGTGGAGCCGGTGTCGATCACGGCACGAGCCGCGAACTCGGTCCCAGCCACGGGATAGGCCTTCCGGGCCTGCTCCTGGGTGTAGTAGCACACGTCGTTGGTCCAACCCTCGCCCATGCCATAGATGTTGAACCACACGCTGTAGCGGCTCCCGCCCAGCGCCTCCACGCGCTTCAGGCAGGCGAAGCCGTCGTTGGTGTGGCCGCCGGTCTCCTGCCAGTAGTAGTAGCCGTCGCGATAGTCCATGTAATCCGGGTGCTCGGAGGGCTCGATGTCCACGCCGAAGTACTTCTGCACGATGGGCGCGATCTGGCTTTTGGGCAGGCGCACGTTGTTGTCGTTGAAGTATTCGCCCCACTCCAGCCGGTTCTGGCGGTTGAACCAGCAGTGGTCGATGGCGAACCGCGTCAGCAGCGCCCGGTTCACCCAGCTCTTGTCATAGCAGCCGGAGGGCCACACGAAGCCCGTCTCGGTGAAGTTGGACAGGAACAGGTTGACGTTGTAGCGCTGGGCCTGGCTCAGGTTGACCTCGCTGCCCCGATAGGTCTGGTTCACCGACAGGTAGCTGGCCAGCGCATAGCCCGTCTGGCCCCGGTAGGACACCTTCACAAAGCCGTTTCCGGCCCAGCCGACCTCATCCACCTTGGCGCCCAGCGGGAGCTTCGCCAGGGACGCGGCGGAGGTGCTGGGCTCCTCCCGCAGGGTGATGTACTCGTTGCAATTGGCGACGCTCAGCCGGTCCCCGATCTCTCCCAGCGCCGTGGCAGCGCAGAGCAACACCAGGGCCAGCACGCAGGCAATCAGCTTTTTCATGGTCGTATCCTCTCCTCCCCTATGGGGTTGTTTTTCCATTAGACACAAAGCGGTTCCAAAAGGTTCCACTCCCAGAAGGCATGTTTCTTCCGGGCCGACGCAATATGCGTCAGTCCCACAGCCGCTCCGGGTAAACGCCCTGTTCCTTCATCCGGGCGATGGCCTCGCGGACCTTCCCGGCGTCCTCCCGATAGGTCATGCCGTACCAGCGCTCGCCGGTGGTCAGCAGCCGCACCTTCGCCGCGCCGGAGGCGATCAGCGCCTTGGGCACGTTGGGCAGGTAGAACTCCGCCTTCAGCGGGTTGGCGGGCATGTCGTCGCGCAGGAACTGCTCAAACAGCCTGGGAAACGCCTCCAGCACGCCCCGCCGGAAGGCCCACAGGTTCATGGACACCGGCGTGCCCGCGGGGATGAACGTCCAGCTCTCGCCGCCGTCCTCCGTATAGGCCGCGCCGCCCTCCCGGGGCTCGATGCGGGTGCGCTCGGTGATATCCGCCAGGTAGCCGTGGCCGTCGCCGGTGCAGACGCCCCGGGAAACGGAGCCGTTCTCCGTCAGCGTATTCTCGATGTTGTAGCCCACCATGGCGTGCTCGTTCTCGTCGCCCTCGGCCATCAGGAACTCCGCCGCGGCCCGGAAGGCGTCCCGTCCGTAGAAGTCGTCGGCGTTGATCACGGCGAAGGGGCCGTCCACCTCGTCCAGCGCGCACAGCGTCGCATGGCCGGTGCCCCAGGGCTTCTGGCGGCCCTCCGGCACGGAAAAGCCCTCGGGAAGGGCCTCCAGGCGCTGGTAAGCGTAGCGCAGATCGGCCTTGCGGGCGATGCCCTCGCCGATGGCCGCGTGGAAGTCCGCCTCCATCTCCGGCTTGATCACGCACACCACGCGGCCAAAGCCCGCGCGGAGGGCGTCATAGATGGAAAAGTCGATGATGATGTGGCCCGCGTCGTCCACCGGCGTCACCTGCTTGTTGCCTCCGAAGCGGCTGCCCATACCCGCCGCCATGATCACCAGGGTCGGTTTGTTCATATCGTTTCCTCCCTAAGCGGGCCGCGCCCGCGGATGTCGCAGTTTCACCGCCCGAGGACGGCCTGTGGAACCCATTCTAAGGGATTGCATCGTTAATTTCAAGCCAATCCGCGTATATTTTCCGCCGAAGCGCATATATATTCCATATTGCCGCCCCGGCGCGAGGGCCGCCGGCGGCATTCCGGCGGCAGCCGGGAATTTTAAGAACTTTTGACAATCGCGGATTTCTGTATATGCTCAGCACACGCCGCGCATACTCTGTATCATCAACGGTTTGGAGGGGATCAAATGGATCAGGCCATCACCCACGAAGGAAGCAGGCAGCCGGGGTTCCCCCGGTCGGGCAGGCGCTCGGGCTGGAGCGACACCGAAAACAAGCTGCTCTGGGAAACCGCCGACGAAGCGCAGCAGCAGGGGCTGCCGCTGAAAGCCGTATTTGAGCAGATCGCCCGGCAGACGGGCCGTCGCCCCAACAGCATCCGAAACTACTACTATGCCCAGGTGCGCCAGCACGACAACGGCCAGGATCGCCCGTCCCGGTTCGTGCCCTTTACACAGCAGGAGGTGGACTGGCTGATGGAGCAGGTGCTCATCGCCCGGGCCGCGGGCCAGTCGGTGCGCTCCTGCCTGCAAAAGCTGTCCGGCGGCGACCACAGCCTGATGCTGCGCTATCAGAACAAGTACCGGGCCGTGGTCAAGACCCGGCCGGAGTACGTGCGCCAGCTGGTGGAGCAGCTGAACGCCCGGGGCCTCGCCTGCGAGGCGCCCCAGGTGAACCACCGGGCCCGCGCCGACCTGGGCGAGTCCGGCGGCGCGTTGGTGGCCGAGGCCCGGCGCTCCGGCGACGCGGAGCTGGCCCGGGCCTGCGACGTGCTGACCCAGTACCTCCAGGGGCGTCGCGAGCCCGCGGCGGACGGCGCCGTCGCCTCAGCCGCCCGGGAGCTGGTCGGGCCCATCAAGGAATTCGCCGCCCTGGATTCCCGGGCGCGGATGGAGGCCGCCGACGCCTTCTGCGACGACATCCGCCGGCGCATCGGCGCACTGGAGGCCGCCCTGGGCGAGGCGGAGGAGGAGCCGTAGAGCCCGCGCGTTTCCCCGGTTGACCCGGTCCTCCATCTGCGGTATAATGGGCGAAGCATCCCCCATTCTTTGCAAAAAGGAGCGCCGCGCCATGCCGCATACAGTGGAAATCAACGCCCCGACGAACGTTGCCGACGAGGCCGCCGTCCGGGCGAAGTACCGAGCCATCACCCTTCGGCTGATCGACCAGGGCCGGACGATCACCTGCATGGAGAGCTGCACCTCCGGGCTGATCGCGTCGCTGATCACCGACACCGAGGGGGCCTCCGCCATCCTCAAGGGGGCTTTTGTCACTTACAGCAACGCCGCCAAGGTGCGCGAAGGCGTCCCCGCCGGGGTGATCGAGGCCCACGGCGTCTATTCCCCGGAGACCGCCGCCGCCATGGCGCAGGCCTGCCGCCGCGCCTACGGGGCCGACTTCGGCCTGGGCGTCACCGGCAGCTTCGGCAACCCCGACCCCGCCAACGCCGACAGCGTGCCCGGCGAGGTGTACTTCGCCATTGCTACGCAGGAAGCCGTCCAAGCCTTCCACTGCGCCGTGCCGCCCCAGCCCGACCGCTACGCCTACAAGCTGTACATGGCCGGCATCATCGCGGACGCGCTGCTGCCCCGCTTGTGACGCGCTTGGCGAAGCAGCTTTTCACCCCACAGCGGTGAGAACGGAGACTCTGCCGACACAACAAGCAAAACAGCACCCGATTCTTTCTGATCGGATGCTGTTTTTTCGTTTGCGCACTCTCTTATCAACCCAGAGCTGTCTCAAAAAAACAACATTGCAAAATCCATTCGCAGGACGGCAGAAAGCCGTCCGCAAATGCCGCCTGCGGACGCCATTTATGGCGTCCCTACGGTCTGTTTGCAAGGAATCTATACTGCAATTTCTGCTTTGAGGCCCGCTCCTTTTGCCTTCACGCCGGCGCGTCGTCGCCCTCCATCACCAGGTGCAGCGTCTCGGCGATCATATAGCCCTCGTGGTCCCGGTAACTGATGCGGCACCAGCCCGCGCCCATGTCCACCACGTCCACCCGCGTGCCGTTCTTCAGGCGGCCCAGCACCCGGGCGTCGTCCAGGTCGGCCTCGTACACCGGGGCGCTGTCCTCCACGGCGCTCTCCACCACCGCGTACAGCACCCGGGAGAGGTCCACCTCCTCGCCGTCCAGCGAGGCGTCCAGGGCGTCGTCCGGGCCGGTCCAGAAGCTCAGGTAGCGGTTCATCAGGTAGCCCTCGCGGCCATTGTAGATCACCCGGGTCCACTCGGCCTGCCGCCGCTGCACCCGGAGGCGCTCGCCGTTGGCCACCCTGTCCAGCACGGTGCTGTCGGCGTCCGGGGCTTCGCGCAGGTTCAGCGCCGTGGCGTCGTCGCCGGTATCCACAGTGGCGAAGTTCGCCAGCCGGCTCACGTCCACCTGCTGGTCGTTGGCGGCCAGGTACTCGGCGAACACGTCGCAGGGCAGCCGCGCCCCGTCCAGGTAGTCCTCGGGGCTGCTGCCCACCACATAGACGGCGTCGTCCCCCTCGGCGGCATACTTCAGCATGGCGCTCTGCCAGTCGTAGAAGCGCACCAGCGGGGAGTACACATAGCCCTCCTCGCCGTCCGTGCGCACCCGGGACCACTCGTCCCCCTTCTGGAGGACCACCAGCACCTCGCCCATGGCCAGCTTCCGGAGCTGGCGGCTCTTCTGGCTGGCGGCGACGCGCAGGCTCATGCCGGCCTTTGCGCTCACCCGGGCCAGGGTCAGCGACTCGCCCTCCAGGGACAGGCTGTAATCCCCCGCCGGGAAGGTCTCCGCCAGCCGCGCGGCCTCGAAGGCCACCGCCTTTTGCAGCTCCGGCGAGGCCACGCCGTTGGGCTCGTAGCAGTACACCTGCTGGAAGCGGGTCACCGCCGCCACCACGGCGGCGTCATACACGCTGTCCGGGTCGTCCTCGTACAGCCTCAGCGCCGCCAGGTTGTCCTGCAGCGCCCGCACCGCGGGGCCGCTCATGCCCTCGGAGAGGGACACGTTCATGGCCGTGGGCGGGTCACCGCCCATCAGCCGCGCCCGGAGTTCCTCCGAGGCCACGCCGCTCATGTCCTCGCCCAGCAGGTACTGGGCCATGCGCACCGCGTTGACCGTGGCGCTGTCGTACACGCCACTCAGCTCCCCATCGTAGAGCCCCAGGTCCCTCAGCCGGTACTGGAGGTCCAGCACCTCCCGGCCCTCGCTGAACCGTCCCAGAGTGCCCTCCTCCGTGGAGACGCCCATGAAGCTGTCGTAGGAAAGGCCCTGGCTGGCGTCGTAGGCCCCCTGGTACAGCAGCTCCCGCAGGCCGTCCTTGCGGTCGCCGCTCTTGAGGATTCGCAGCCGCGTGCCCGGCAGGCAGTTCAGGGCGATGAACTCCGCGTCCTGCCAGCGCAGGCGCACGCAGCCGTGGGAGGCTGGGGTGCCGAACTGGTCCGCCGCCAGCCGCTCGATGGACTGCAGGGACTTGCGGGTATAGGGCAGCGAGTGGAACAGGAACTCCCCGCGGATGCGGGTGGGATAGCGCACGTAGCGGTGGAAGGAGGCGATGTAGTACCAGGGCTGGCGGTCGGTCTTCTTGCTGTTGCCGGGCAGCACGAAGTCGCCGGTGGGCGTCTGGTCGTTCCGGCCCGTGGAGCACAGCATCTGCCGGACGATCTGGCGGGTCTGGGCGTCGTAGATGGTCACAATCTGGCTGCTGATGTCCACCTCTATGACATAGGGCATGTCGTAGTCTGCCCGCGCCGGAGCCGTCAGCCCGGCCCACGCGCCAACCAGACCCGCCAGCAGCGCCGCCGCCAGCAGCACCGCCAGCCTTCTTCGTAGCTTCACGCGCATCCCTCCCCAGTTGAGGCAACAGTCAATAGGCATCAGGCAACAGTCGGAATGCCGCTGCCGCGTCATCAGGCAACTCCCATGGCACAGAGGCGCAGCCGCACATCGATCGCTCCCGCCATTCCCAATTCCTGATTCCTCATTCCTAATTCCTAATTCCCAATTCCGCTTCCCGCCGCATTCTTTAATTCCCAATTCTCAATTCCCAATTCCCAACGCCTTTCCCTACAAATTATACCATGTTTTCCGCCCGTCTTCAACCTTGGCGCGTCCGTCACTCTCCTGTACGAAGAACATCCCCGGAAAGTCATCTTATTGTGCCAGCCTCGCCCCAACCCATGTGCTATAATCTAATGTACCATATTGTGGGAGGCAGCCATGTTGACCAATACCAAAATCAAAGCAAATAAACCGCGCCGCGCCCTGCGGGCCCTGTGCCTGCTGCTGGCCCTGACGCTGTGCGGCAGCGCCACGGCGGAGGTGGCCTCCATCACCGCCGACGCGGCCCAGTACATGGACGACCAGTCCGATTCCCTGCGCGTGGCGCAGCAGCGGCTGATCGACCTGGGGCTACTGCGCGGCCACGCCGACGGCGCCTACGGTCCCAAGACCGAGGCCGCCCTGCGGGCCTACCAGTCCCAGAGCGGGCTGGAGGAGACCGGCCACCTGGACGCGGCCACCCTGGGGCTGTTGACCTATGTCTCCCCGGAGACCGCCTCCGCCAAGGACGTGCAGCAGCGGCTGATCGAGCTGGGCTACCTGGACGGCTTCGCCGACGGCATCATCGGCCCCCGCTCCGTGGACGCCCTCAAGATGTTCCAGCGGCTCAACGGCCTCGCCGCCAACGGCAAGGCCGGAAGCGACACGCTGAACCTGCTGTTCTCCGACGCCGCCATGGCCCTGCCGGCCAGCCTCACCGCCGGCAGCAAGGGCGACGAGGTGACGACGCTGCAGCGCAAGCTGGTGCAATACGGCTTCATGGAGGGCACGCCCGACGGCTCCTACGGCCAGACCACCACCGCCGCCGTGAAGTCCTTCCAGCAGCACCTGATCGAGCAGGGCTTCTCCGAGGGCATCACCGCCAACGGCACGGCCACGCCCCTCACCCAGTACTGCCTGTTCAGCAGCCAGTATTCCACCTACCTGCGGGACGTGACCCCCGGCGTGGCCGACAGCGAGGCCCTGCGCATCGAGCGCCGGCTGTTCCAGCTGGGCTACATGGACCTGCCGGCGGACGACGTGCTGGACGACTACGCCCTGTCCGCGCTGAAGCTGTTCCAGCGGCAGGGGCAGATGCAGCCCGACGCCCTCGCCGACCGGGAGACCATCGACGCGCTGTTCTCCGCCTCCGCCCCCGTGGCCGACCACTGTGCCCTGCACGACATCGCCTCCGGCGACAACGGCAAGGCCGTGCTGGCCGTAGAGCAGGCGCTGGTCTGCGGCGGCCTGATGACCAAGGTCCCCAACGGCACCTACAACAGCGCGGTGGAGAGCGCCATCGAGCGCCTGCACACCTATCTGCAATCCAGCGGCGACCCCAGCGCGGCCCTGTTCGCCGACGCCAAGGCCCTGAGCCCCGACGCCCAGCAGTCCCTGGCCGACGGCCTGCTGGCCTTCCGCACCGCCGACACCGATGACGAATCCGAGATGCTGCGCATCCAGTGCCGCCTGTACTCGCTGTACTACCTGCCCCAGTCCGGCGTGGACGGCAAGTTCGGTCGCAACAGCCGCAACGCCCTGAAGGAATTCCAGTCCGAAAACGGGCTGGAGGTCACTGGCAAGGCCGACGAAGCCACCCAGAACCTGCTGTTCTCCTCCAAGGCCGAGGCGAAGCACTATCCCTACCGTATCGAGGTCAGCATCGACCGGCAGGCGGTGGATGTCTACGAGTACAACCAGATCATCGGCTACCAGCTGGTCAAGACCTTCACCTGCTCCACCGGCCTGCACAACAGCACGCCCCGGGGCATCTTCCTGGAGGGCAAGCCCGTCAACCGCTGGCACCACTTCAAGAAGTTCAACTGCTGGGCCCAGTACTCCTACTCTATCGTGGACGACATCATGTTCCACTCGGTCATCTACAGCTCCAACAACGAAAACACCCTGCGCAGCGGCTCCCTCTACGCGCTGGGCAACCCGGCCTCCCACGGCTGCGTGCGCCTGCAGGTGGAGGATGCCAAGTGGCTGTTTGAAAACTGCAAGCGGGGCACCGCGGTGATCGTGATCTACTGATCCTTCGGGCCGAAACGACTGTCGCCGGGTTCCATCGGAACCCGGCGACATCATTCAATTGTCACATCGGCAGGAAGAACTTCACCAGGAATATGGCGCACAGCACGTAGGTCAGCGCGGACACCTGCTTGGCCCTGCCCGTGCAGCACATGATGGCCGCGTAGCAGATCAGCGCCAGGCCGATGCCGTGGCCGATGGAGCCGGAGACGGGCATCGCCAGCAGCATCACCGCCACCGGCAGCAGCTGGGTCATGTCGGAGAAGTCGATCTTGCGCAGGTTGCTGGCCATCAGGATGCCCACGTAGATCAGCGCGGACGAGGTCGCCGCCGGCGGAATGACCGCCGCGATCGGCGCGATGAACATGCACAGCAGGAACAGCACGCCCGCGGTAATCGCCGTCAGGCCCGTGCGACCGCCGGCCTCCACGCCGGAGGCGGATTCCACGAACGTGGTCACGGTGGAGGTGCCCGTCAGAGCGCCCGCCACGGTGCCGACGGCGTCGGAGAGCAGCGCCTGCTTCATGCCCGGCATGTTCCCGTGCTCATCCAGCATGCCCGCCCGGGAGGCCGTGCCCACCAGCGTGCCGATGGTGTCGAACATGTCGATGATGCAGAAGGTGACCACCAGCGTGATCAGCGTAAACCAGCCGACCTGGCCCAGGCCCGCGAAGTCCACCTTGAACAGCGTGGTCTTGGCGAGGTCCGCGAAGGGCGGCACGAAGGACGCCGTCCTCAGGCTCTCGAAGGGATTGACGCCCAGGAAGATCGCCTCCCCCGCCCAGTACAGCCCCGACGCCGCCAGCATGCCGTACAGCACCGAGCCCTTCACCTTGCGGTGATCCAGGGCCACGATGGCGAACAGGCCGACGAACATCGTCACCACGGACAGCACCATCGCGGCGTGGCCGCTGCCCATCTGCTCCTTGGCATAGGCGGCGGTCAGCGCGCCGAAGAAGTCCCGCATGGCGTAGAAGGGGCCGCCGGTCTCCGAGTAGACGCCGGCGTTGGAGCCGAAGCCGATGTTCATCAGCATCAGGCCGATGGCGGGCCCGATGCCCAGCCGCACCCCCAGGGGGATGGCCGCCACGATCTTCTCCCGCACGTTCAGCGCGGAGAGGACGATGAACACCACGCCCTCCACCAGGATGATCACCAGCGCCGAGCGGAACGACTGGAGGTAGGACATGCCGGTCATGACGGCGATGTTGGAGACCACCACCGCAAAGAAGCTGTTCAGTCCCATGCCCGGGGCCATCACGAAGGGCTTGTTGGCCAGCAGGCCCATGCATACGGTGCCGATGGCCGAAGCGATGCAGGTGGCCAGGAACACGCCGTTCCACAGCGCAGCGCCCTCCGTGCCGAAGTTCGTGAGCAGGTTGGGGTTCAGCGCGATGATGTAGGCCATCGTCATGAAGGTCGTCAGACCCGCGACCAGCTCGGTGCGCACACTTGTGCCGTTTTTCCTGAGTTTAAACAGTGATTCCATTGAGCTACACTCCTCTTTGGCAAACTGTCTTTCTATTCTACCACAGCGTCCGGCTCCTGTCCATCTCCGGACGCGCAAAATCCGTCGAACCACCGGAGGAATTGCAGATGAATTACAAGCTGATCGCCATGGACCTGGACGGCACGCTGAACAACGACCAAAAGACCATCGACCCGCCCACTCGGGACGCCCTGCTCGCGGCCCAGGAGGCGGGCGTCCGGCTGCTGCTCGCCTCGGCCCGCCCCCTGCCCGGCCTCTACAAGGAGCGGGACCTGCTGGACCTCACGCGCCACCACGGCCTGCTGATGGCCTACAACGGCGGCACCCTTGTGGACGCCGGCACCGGGGAGCGCCTCTGCTCCTTCCCGATGGACGCCGAAGACGCCCGCCTGGTGCTCGTTGAACTTGAAAAGCTGCCCGTCACGCCGATTCTGGACGACGGCGTCCGCTTCTACGTCACGGACAGGAACGGCTACAAGGTGCAGTACGAGTGCGCCAACAACCGCATGGAATGCGTGGAGGTGCCCCGGCTCGCTTCGGCGCTGGACTTCGCCCCGTTCAAGATCCTGATGTCCGTACAGCCCGCTGAAATCAAGGCCGTCCAGGCGAAGATCGCCGCCCTGCTGCCCCCGCAGCTGGCCGTGGTGCAGACCGCCGCCTTCTACCTGGAGGTCATCCCCCGCAGCATCGACAAGGGCCAGGGACTGCGGGCCGCCTGCGACGCCCTGGGCATCGAACCCGCCGAGGCCATCGCCTTCGGCGATTCGGAAAACGACATTCCCATGCTCCGCGCCGCGGGCACGGGCGTAGCCATGGCCAACGCCGCCGAGGAGGTCAAGGCCGCCGCCGACTGGATCACCCTGTCCAACAACGATAACGGCATCGCCGCCGCCCTCCGGCACTTCGGCGCGCTCCCCCGCGACTGACCGGCAAAACCGCCCCATACAAACGCAAACCGCCCCGGGACCTCGATCATGGATCGAGGTCCCGGGACGAATGTTTCGGTTCCGTCGGCGCTATCGCTGCAGCAGCCCGAAGAAAAACCGCTTCAGCCTTTCGTTCGCGATGACGTGAATGGGCTTGATCTGGTTCGGGGACGCGCCGCCCATCACCTTCAGATCCCGGTACAGGGCGTAGGTCTGGGGCTGGACGAACCGGGCCTCCAGGGGAAGCATGATCTTCTGCTGTATCTTTTTCCCATAGGAATCGTGGATCTCGCACAGCCTGCGGTTGAGAATCTCGGAATACCGTGGCCATGCCTCCGGGCTGACCTCCCGGTCGCTCTCCAGCAGCACGACATAGTGGCCGGGATCGCTGTCGGCGTCAGCGTAGACGCTGTATTCCAGCGCCGCCGTGCCGGTCTCCTCCGCCATGGCCTCCACTGCTGTTTGCAGCGCGGTCTCCGTCACCTTTTCCCCGTACATGCTGATCAGCTGGCTCTTTCGATAGGCGCAGACGAGCATCGGGCATTCGTTGTGGTAGCCGGTCACCCTGACCACGTCGCCCAGGCGATAGCGATAGAAGCCGGACAGGTTGGTGACGATCAGCTCGTACTCCTTCCCCACCTCCAGCTGGTCCATCAGCAGGGTGGTGTCCGATGCGCCCTCCTCCATGGGGATGAACTCGTAGAACCCGCTCCAGGGCAGCAGCATGTATTCGCCCTCGTCCTCCCGAAGCACCGTGCCGATGGTCGCCTCGGAGGAGACGTAGCCCAGATAATCCACCGGGATGTCCGGGCCGAAGGACTGGCGCAGCTTTTCCAGGCACGGGGCGAACGCCGCCGTTCCGATGGTGGCGATCAGCCGCAGGTCCGGCCACAGCAGCGGCACGAAGGCGCCGCCCTCATGGGCGGTCATGATCTCCCGGACCTGCGCCGCCCGCTCCGGGTCAGGCGCCATGCCCGCCTCCAGCTTCTTCCTGAGGGCCGGGTCCACGACGATCTCCGGGTTGATGCGGCCCCCCTCGATGTCGTCGCACAGCATTGCCCAGTTCCGCCGCAGATAGGCGATCATATCGTACAGGAAGGGCGCGAAGCTGCACATCATGAAGCTCAGGTGGCGCTCCCGAAGCGCAAACAGCATCTTCAGGTGGCGCCTGTCGAAATCCGAGGTGGGATAGACCAGCTCCTCCGGCAGGGCGATATAACCGGCGGTGTCCGCCGGGATCAGCACGGTTTCGGAAATGGCGCCATGTGCCACCCCGAAGGTCGTGTAGCCGGTCCTCGCTTCCATTATCGTGATGCCCTTGCACGCCGGCATGCCCGCGCCGGTCCGCTCCCGGCAGATGGCGTCGCACAGGGCGAACACGCGCTCATAACCCGCGGTGAAGAAAACATCCAGCGCCCGCCGGGTGCAGGGGATCATCTTCGAGGTCCCGGTGGTGCCGGAGGTGTGGGCGTAATAGACCACCTCGTCCGCCGTGAGGAGGCCCTTCTGGTTGAAGCAGAGCATCCGCTCGATGTACGGCTCGTAGTCCTCATAGCTTGAAAGCGGCACCCTCGCGGCGTAATCGGCGTAGGAGCGAATGTCCCGAAAGCCGTACTTCCGCCCATATTCGGTGTCCTGGTTCTCCCGGACCAGCCGCCTCGATCTCGCCGGGCTCCACGCGGTTGCCGTTGATCTTCACCATCGTGTTCAGCCGGCCCGTCACCACGATGTTCCCGTCCGGAAGCCGCCTGCCCATGTCGCCGGAGTGGAACACGCCGTCCCGCAGCACCCTGGCGGTCTCCTCGGGCAGGTGGACATAGCCCCGGAAGAAGGGATTGTCGAAGCAGATCTCCCCCGCCTCTCCGTCCGGGACCTCCCGCCCGGCCTCGTCCAGCAGCTGGATGCGGATGTCGTCCAGCACGGGCTTGCCGATGGGGGTGATGTCATAGCGCCGGTCCATCTCAAACTGCGCCACGTGGAAGCCGGCGTCGCTCATGCCGTAGTTGTTGATGAGGCGCACGCCCTCGAACCACACGCCGTTGGCCGACTCGCTGCCCGTGACCAGCGTCTTCAAACCGGCGGGCAGCCCGGCCGACATGACCCGCAGCATGGACGGCGAGAGGAAGGCCATGTTGACCTGATGGCGCTCGAACTGTGTCCGCAGCTGCGCGGGGTTGCACGCCGTGTCCGTCGTCAGCACGATCAGCCGCATGCCGGAATACAGGGCGTTCAGGAAGATCTTGACCGCCGCGATGAAGTTCAGCGGCGCCGCCAGCGCCGTGCACGTGCCCTCGTTGACCAGGCTGCCGGGCGTCGGCTCCAGCGAGGCCTGGTTCAGCTTGATCTTGCCGTACTCCTGCAGGATGCCCTTGGGCCTGCCCGTGCTGCCGGAGGTATAGATGGCGAAGCAGGCGTCGTGTTCGTCCGCGCGCTTGAAGCCCGGCAGCGGGGGCGTTCTCAGGATCTCGCCCCACGCGGCCTCGTCGATGGTCAGGCGGCAGCCGCAGTCCTCCCGGATCGCCTCGATCCGCTCGGGGGCGTAGCTGTCCTCCACCACGGTGAATGCCGCGCCAGCCTTCCATACGCCCAGCATGGCGATGAAGGGCCGGGCGTCCCTGGGCAGCCGGATCAGCACGAAATCCTCCGCGCCGATCCCCCTGTCCGAAAGCCACCTGTAAACCCGGGCGGACAATTCGTCGACCTGCCCGCGGGAAAAGCTGATTTCGGACGCCCTCCTCCACCAGGAAGGAGGCGTCGGGCGCCTTCCCCGCGACCTCCTGCCAGCGTTCGCAGACATAGGGGGGGATCGCGTTCAAAAAGTCCATCTTCATTGGCGAACCTCCTGTTCGTTGCCATCCGAGGATTGTGACGACCTGTCCAAGCCAAAGTCAGTTCAGGACGATCTTCATTCGAGCCGCGCTTCGCGGGCGCCGTACATTTTTCCCGATCCGGTAAAGTTTTTTATCCCAAGCCATTGACTTGAGGTAAAGTTCGTGTTTATTATAAAATACGACACTTGGCATAATCTGCCAATGACCGCCGGGAAACCAAAGCCCGGCAGACGGCCTATCTTGCGCCAGGCACTTCTTTCCGAAACGCCCCGCGAACGAAGCCGCAATGCGGTTGCAACTGAGGAGGTTTGAGCGAATGAAGCACATCTTGATCTACGGTGACTCCAACACCTGGGGATATGACAGCGCCAGGTATGTGCCGGAAGCCAACGCCTTTCAGCGCATGGATGAAACCGAACGCTGGCCCGCCCTGGTGCGAAGCCAGCTCGGCTCCGGTTATCACATCATCGAGGACACCCTGAACGGAAGGACCCTGATGTGGGACGACCCCTACATGCCGGGTCGCAACGGCCTCCAGGGGCTTCGGACAGCGCTGGACGCCCACGCGCCGCTGGACCTGGTCGTGATGCAGCTGGGTTGCAACGAGCTCAAGGACTATTTCAACCTGAGCGCCACCCTGATCGCAAGGGGCATGGAGACGCTGGTCCGGGAATGCAGCATCTCCTACTACGGCTATCCCGCGCCGAAGGTCCTGTTGATCGCGCCCGCGCCGACCCACCCGGATATCGCCGCGATACGGGCCGGCGTCAGCTTTGGCCCAACGGCCTATGCCAAGAACTGCGAGCTGGGAAAGCTGTATCGGGCGATCGCCGAACGGCAGCACTGCGGCTTCATCGACTGCGCGGAGCTCGGTTTCGAGATCAACACCGTGGACGGGCTGCACTATTCCCGTTCTGACCACGCCAAACTGGCGCCCGTCGTGACCGGGAAAATCCGGGAAATGCTGGGTTGAACGCGCAGCTCGGGCGATCATTGGCCTCCTAACAATTCTGTGCTACAATATTTACGCAAATATCCGCAAATCAGTGCGACGACTTGCACAGTTTTTGAACCCGTCAAACGGGGAGTGCCCCGTTTCCCTCCAAGCAAATTCAAAGGGAGGACGGGCGCACGGAAAAGGTTATTAAATGGGATTTGTCTGCTTTGGCGAGGTCAGCACCCCCATCGAGCGCCCGCAGGTGTTCCCGGGTTCCTGCGCCGTGGAGGACTTCGCGCAGAAGGTGTCCGGACAGCACGTCATCGTCGCTTACGGCGATTATACCGAGGCGATCCGCGATTTCTGCGCTCTGATGGACA
>CADCHI010000041.1 GCA_902801165.1 uncultured Eubacteriales bacterium
GCTGGCCGACGAGCCCACCAGCATGGTGGACGCCTGCTCCCGCGCCACGATCCTGGACATGCTGCTGGACCTGCGCGACGAGACCGGCATGACCATCATCTTCATCACCCACGACATCGGCCTGGCCTACTACATCTCCGACACCGTGTACATCATGGAGCACGGCAGGTTCGTGGAGTTCGGCAAGGCGGACGAGGTCATCATCAACCCCAAGGCCGCCTACACCAAGCGCCTGATCTCCGACGTGCCCAAGATCCACGAGGAGTGGGACCTGTCCACCGTCGAACTGAAGGCGAACTGATCGGCGGACTATAGACATCTTCGGCGTTTTATGGTAAGCTGATGCCATGACGGCGCGGGCGACCGGTTCCGGCCGCCCGCTTCCCGGTTGAATATCCCCCACCAAATTCTACGCAAGGAGTGATTCCCATGGACATCAAAGCCCTCGTCTCCCGCATGACCCTCGAGGAAAAGGCGGGCCTGTGCTCCGGCCTGGACTTCTGGCACACCAAGCCCGTGGAGCGCCTCGGCATCCCCGCGACCATGGTCTCCGACGGCCCCCACGGCCTGCGCAAGCAGGACGACAAGGCCGACCACCTCGGCGTCAACGAGAGCATCAAGGCCGTCTGCTTCCCCGCCGCCTGCGCCACCGCCGCCTCCTTCGACAAGGACCTGATTCGCGGCATGGGCGAGGCCATCGGCGATTCCTGCCAGCACGAGAGCCTCTCCGTGGTGCTGGGCCCCGCGGTGAATATCAAGCGCTCCCCGCTGTGCGGCCGGAATTTTGAGTATTTCTCCGAGGACCCCTACCTGGCGGGCAAGATGTCCGCGTCCTACATCCAGGGCGTGCAGAGCCGCAACGTGGGCACCTCCATCAAGCACTTTGCCGCCAACTCCCAGGAGCATCGCCGCATGAGCAGCTCCTCCGACGCTGACGAGCGCACCCTGCGGGAGATCTACTTCCCCGCCTTTGAGATCTCCGTCAAGGAGGCCCAGCCCTGGACGGTCATGTGCTCCTACAACCGCATCAACGGCACCTACGCCTCCGAGAACAAATGGCTGCTCACCGACGTGCTGCGCGACGAGTGGGGCTTCGAGGGCTACGTGATGAGCGACTGGGGCGCCACCGCCGACCGCGTGCTGGGCATCCTGGCCGGCATGGACCTGGAGATGCCGTCCTCCGGCGGCGTCAACGACGCGAAGATCGTGGAGGCCGTGAAGTCCGGCAAGCTGGACGAGGCCGACCTGGACAAGTGCGTCGAGCGCATCCTGAACATCGTCTACCGCTTCACCGAGAACGCGAAGCCCGAAACGCCCTGGGACCAGGAGGCACAGCACGAGCTCTCCGCCCAAATCGCCGCGGAGTGCATGGTGCTTCTCAAGAATGAAGACGCCATACTGCCCCTGCGCAAGGACGACGACATCGCTTTCATCGGCGAGTTTGCCGCCAAGCCCCGCTATCAGGGCGGCGGCAGCAGCCACATCAACGCCTTCAAGACCACCAGCGCCGTGGAGGCGGCCCAGGGCCTGAAGGTGACCTACGCCCAGGGCTACAGCGCAGCGAAGGACGAGGCCACCGACGCGCAGATCGCCGAGGCCGTCGCCGCCGCGAAGCAGGCCAGGATCGCCGTGGTGTTCGCAGGCCTGCCGGACGCCTATGAGTCCGAGGGCTACGACCGCACCCATATGCGCATGCCCGAATGCCAGAACCGGCTGATCGAGGCCGTCGCCGAGGCCAACCCGAACACCGTGGTAGTGCTGCACAACGGCTCCCCGGTGGAGATGCCCTGGCTCGACAAGGTCAAGGGCGTGCTGGAGGCCTACCTGGGCGGCCAGGCCGTGGGCCTCGCCACCGTGCGCGTGCTGTTCGGCGACGCCAACCCCTGCGGCCACCTGGCGGAGACCTTCCCGAAGAAGCTGTCCGACAACCCCAGCTTCCTGTACTACGGCGGCGAGGGCAACCGCACCGAGTACCGCGAGGGCGTGTTCGTGGGCTACCGCTACTACGACCGCAAGGAGATGGACGTGCTGTTCCCCTTCGGGCACGGCCTGTCCTACACCACCTTCGAATACTCCAACCTGCGCCTGAGCGCCGACGCCATCGACGACACCGGCACGCTGACGGCCACCGTCACCGTGAAGAACACCGGCAGCCGCGCGGGCAAGGCCGTGGCCCAGCTGTATGTGGCCGCCCCGGAGATGGATGTCCTCCGCCCGGTGCGCGAGCTCAAGGGCTTTGAGAAGGTCCACCTGGAGCCCGGCGAGGCCAAGGACGTCTCCTTCACGCTGGACAAGCGCAGCTTCGCCTACTGGAACGAGACCCTCCACGACTGGCACGTCGTCTCCGGCAAGTACGCCATCCAGATCGGCGCGTCCTCCAGGGACCTGCCCCTGTGCGCCGCCGTGGACGTCACCGGCACCGCGGCCCTCCCGAAGCACTACGACATGAACAGCATCTTCATGGACATCCTCGCCGACCCCAGGGCGGCGGAGATCCTCAAGCCGTTCATCTCCAAGGCCGCTTCCGCCCTCACTCCGGACCCCGACGAGGCGAGCTCGGCGGCCACAGAGGCCATCAGCGGCGAGATGGGTGCGGCCATGCTGAACTACATGCCCCTGCGCACGGCCCTCAGCTTCAGCGGCGGGCAGGTCAGCGAAGCGCAGATCAACGCCCTGCTGGAGGCCCTTAATCAGTAGTTTCAACAATCTTCCTTTCCCCGCCCGTTTGCTTCGGGCGGGGTTTTTTCGGTCTTATAAAAACTGTCCCACCTCATATGGACAACCGCCGCTGTTTATGATAAACTATACGATAGTAACACGGCAAAGCGCGGTTGACCCCGCCGCCTTGGCGCGGCGCGCCGCCGGTGAAAAGGAGCATTCCATGAACATACTCATCTGCAACGCGGGCAGCACCTCCCTCAAGTTCAAGCTGTGGGACATGCCCGCGCTCGTCGCCCTGGCCGAGGGCAAGGTGGAGCGCGTCGGCTCGGACAGCGCCATCTTCCACTACCGCTGCGGTGGCTTCTCCGTCAGGCAGGAGGGCCTCGCCATCCCGGACTACACCGCCGGCATCCAGCGCTTCCTGGACGCCCTGACGGCCCCCGAGGGCGGCGCGATCGAAAGCCTTGGGGCCATCGACGCCGTCGGCTTCAAGACCGTGCTGTCCAAGGACCACTACGGCGTCCACTACCTCACGGAAGAGGTCCTGGACGGCATGCGGGCCTACCTGTCCGTCGCGCCGGCCCACAACGGCCCCTATTTGGAGGCCATCGGTGTGTTCGAGAAGCTGCTGCCGGACGTGCCCCGGGTGGGCGTGTTCGAGACCGCCTTCCACCGCACCATCCCCATGGAGCGCCGCATCTTCCCCGTGCCCTACGAGTGGTACGAGAAGTACGGCGTCATGCGCATGGGCTACCACGGCGCGTCCCATGGCTACATCGCCCAGAAGCTCGAGGGCCGGCGGCGGATCGTCTCCTGCCACCTGGGCGGCAGCGCCTCGCTGTGCGCGATTATCGACGGCAAGAGCGTGGACAACAGCTTCGGCTTCTCCCTGCAAATGGGCATCCCCCACGCCAGCCGCACCGGGGATGTGGACGTCTACCTCGTTCCCTTCCTGCTGGAGCAGGGCCTGACCCTGGAGGAGATCTACGCGGGCCTCGGCAAGAACGGCGGCCTGAAGGGCATCTCCGGCACCAGCGGCGACCTGCGGGACATCGACGCCGCCATCCGGGCGGGCAGCGCCCGGGCCAAGCTGGCGCTGGACGTGCTGGTCACCCACATCCTGCGCTACATCGGCGCCTATACGATGGAGCTGGGCGGTCTGGACGCCCTGGCCTTCACCGGCGGCATCGGCGAGAATTACGCGCCGCTGCGCCGGATGATCATGGAGCGCATGGCCCACATGGGCGTGGTCATCGACGACGAATCCAACGAAAACGGCGCCGGCGAACGGCTCATTTCCGCGCCGGAATCCGCCGTGGAGGTGCACGTCATCCCCGCGGACGAGGAATTCATGGTCGTCAACGCCGCCTATGCGCTGTGCAATTCAAAAAAATAGAAAATATTATCAAAAACGGGCGGCAAACTATAGATTTTTCAGAAAAGATGTTGTATACTATATTATGATTTGGTAACGGGCATAAATATGCCCGTGGCACAAGAACAACGAAAGTAGGGATAACGTGAAGAAAAAGAAGTGCATCGCCATGCTTCTGGCCGGCGGCCAGGGCAGCCGCCTCGGTCTTCTGACAAAGGTCATGGCAAAGCCTGCCGTGCCTTTCGGCGGAAAGTATCGCATCATTGACTTTCCCCTTTCCAACTGCACCAATTCCAATATCGACACCGTCGGCGTCCTGACGCAGTATCGTCCCCTGGAGCTGAACAGCTACATCGGCTCCGGCCAGACCTGGGACCTGGACCTGAGCTACGGCGGCGTCTATGTGCTGCCCCCCTACGCCACCGCCGACAGCAGCGAGTGGTACAAGGGCACTGCCAACGCCATCTTCCAGAACTTCGGCTTCATCGAGCAGTTTGATCCGGAGTACGTGCTGGTGCTCTCCGGCGACCACATCTATAAGATGGACTACAACCAGATGCTCCAGGAGCACATCGACCGCAAAGCCGACGTCACCATCGCCGTGCGCCCCGTGCCGTGGGAGGTCGCCCCGTCCTTCGGCATCATGAACGTCGATGCCGAGAACAACATCGTCGAGTTCGAGGAGAAGCCGAAGCAGCCCAAGAGCAACCTGGCCTCCATGGGCGTGTACATCTTCACCTGGGACATCATGAAGAAGTACCTCACCGACGACAACGCCGATCCCAACTCCAAGAACGACTTCGGCAAGAACATCATCCCCAACCTGCTGCGCGACGGCAAGAAACTCTACGCCTACGCCTTCACCAGCTACTGGAAGGATGTCGGCACCATCTCCAGCCTCTGGGAGGCCAACATGGACCTGCTGAAGGATCCGCCGGAGTTCGACCTGACCGACCCCCGCTGGAAGATCTACTCCCGCACGCCGGTCATGCCGCCCCACTTCATCGCTGACGACGCCGTGGTGCAGAACTCCATGATCACCGAGGGCTGCGAGATCGACGGCACCGTGCGCGACAGCGTGCTCTTCGCCGGCGTCACCGTGGAAGCGGGCGCCATCGTTGAGGACAGCGTCATCATGCCCGGCACCCGCATCGAGTCCGGCGCGGTGATTCGCCGCAGCATCGTCTCCGAAAACTGCGTCATCAGCAAGAACTGCCAGGTTGGCGAGGCCGAGGGCGATATCGCCCTGGTGGGCCAGAGCACGACGCTGCCGGAGGGCTACGCCGTGAAGGCGGGCGCACAGGTCGACATGGATGAAATTTCCCGAAAGGAGGGCGCCTGATCATGAATGATGTCATGGGCATTGTCTATACTTCAAAGGATGACCTCACCCTTCGTGAGCTGACCAGCCAGCGCGCGGTCGCCGCCATCCCCGTGGCCGGACGCTATCGCATCATTGATTTTACGCTTTCCAGCCTGGTCAATTCCAATATCCGCAACGTGGGCATCATCGCCCAGAAGAACTATCACTCGCTGATGGATCACCTGGGCTCCGGTAAAGATTGGGACCTGCACACCCGCAACAACGGCCTGTTCATCCTGCCCCCGTTCCTGACCCGCGAAAACGGCGGCGAGTACAACGGCGTGCTGGATGCCCTGCGCGCGAACTTTGACTACCTGCGCCGCTCCCGCCAGGAGTATGTGATCCTGACCAACAGCGATTACATCATGAACACCAGCTTCGAGCCGATGATTCAGCAGCACATCAAGTCCGGCGCGGACATCACCCTGATGTACAAGAAGGCCACCCCCGAGATCACCGAGTTCTCCTCCTCCTCGAAGAACAACCACTGCTTCCTCAACGTGGACGTGAACAACGTGGTCAAGGACATCGAGATCAACCCGAACGCGGCCTCCTACGACAACCTGTACCTGAACGTGATGATGATCAAGCGCACCATGCTGATCTACATCGTGGACCAGGTCATCTCCCACGGCTCCCACGACCTCTACGCCGACGTGCTGCGCCCGTTCATCAACTCCGGCGCGCTGAAGATCATGGCCTTTGAGGAAAAGGGCTACTATCGCCGCATCGAGACCATCCGCGGCTACTTCAACTTCAACATGGACCTGCTCAAGCCCGGCGTGCGCAACGAGCTGTTTGGCAGCAACCCGGTCTACACCAAGACCCGCGACTCCGTGCCCACCATCTACCGCGGCAACGCCAAGGTGAAGAATTCCCTGATCGCCGACGGCTGCGTGATCGACGGCGAGGTGGAGAACTGCGTGCTGTTCCGCGGCGTGAACGTGGCCAAGGGCGCGAAGCTGAAGAACTGCGTCATCATGCAGGACGGCTACATCGAGGACGATGTGGAGCTGGAGAACGTGATCTTCGACAAGGCGGTCACCATCCGCAGCCACAGCCGCCTGATCGGCCAGAAGCAGTATCCGATCGTCATTGGCAAGAACATCACCCTGTAAGGTTCAGGAGGGTAAACCCATGAAAATTCTTTTCGCTAGTTCCGAATGCGTGCCGTTCGTAAAGACCGGCGGCCTGGCGGACGTGGTCGGGGCGCTTCCCCGGGAGATCCACAAGGCCGGCGAGGACGTGCGCGTCATACTGCCCCTGTACAAGGCCATCGGCCCGGAGTGGCGTGCGAAGATGCAGCATGTGCTGTACTTCTACGTCAACCTCGGCTGGCGGCGGCAGTACGTGGGCATCGAGAGCCTGGAGTACGCCGGCATCACCTACTATTTCATCGATAACGAGCAGTACTTCGGCCGGGACTACATCTACGGCATGGGCGGCGACGAGGGCGAGCGCTTCGCGTTCTTCTGCCGCGCGGTCATGGAGTCCCTGGCAAAGATCGACTTCATCCCGGACGTGCTGCACTGCAACGACTGGCAGACCGGCCTGATCCCGGTGCTGCACAAGCTGCAGTACAAGCAGCTGGAGCTGTTCCAGAACATGAAGACGGTCTACACCATCCACAATCTGCAGTACCAGGGCCTGTTCCCCATCGACACCATCGAGGATCTGCTGTACCTGGGCAACCTGGCCTACACCAGCGACGCCCTGGAGTTCTTCGGCATGTGCTCCTGCATGAAGGGCGGCATCGTGTTCTCCGATGAGATCACCACCGTCAGCCCCACCTATTCCCAGGAGATCCAGACCGCCTACTACGGCGAGCGCCTGGACGGCCTGCTCCGCAGCCGCGTCGACCACCTCACCGGCATCCTCAACGGCATCGACACCACCGACTACGACCCGGAGAAGGACCCGGTGCTGGCGCAGAACTACACCGCGGAGACCTTCGACCAGAAGGTCGAGAACAAGTTGGCGCTGCAGCGCGAGCTGGGCCTGACCGTGGACGCGGGCATCCCGATGATCGCCATGATCACCCGCCTGTCCGGCCAGAAGGGCCTGGACCTGGTGGAGTGCGTGCTGCCCGAGATCATGAACACCGGCGCGCAGCTGGTGGTGCTGGGCATGGGCGAGAGCCGCTATGTGGATCTGTTCAGCTGGGCCCAGTGGAAGTATCCGCAGCAGGTTTCCGCGAACTTCCAGATGAACCACGTGCTGGCCCACAAGCTGTACGCGGCGGCGGACCTGTTCCTGATGCCCTCGCTGTTTGAGCCCTGCGGCCTGTCGCAGCTCATCTCCATGCGCTATGGCACGCTGCCCATCACCCGCGAGACCGGCGGCCTGCGCGACACCGTGCTGTCCTACAACGAGTACACCGGCGACGGCAACGGCTTCACCTTCCTCTACTACAACGCCCACGACATGCTCCACGTGATCGAGAACGCCGTGCGCATCTATCACGACCAGCGCGACGTGTTCGTCACCCTCGCCAAGCGCGCCATGAGCGGCCAGTACGGCTGGGATCAGTCCGCGAAGCGCTACCTGGAGCTCTACGCCAAGGTGACCGGCGCCGAAGCTAACCCTGAGACCGCGGAGGCCGAGGAAGCGCCCGCCGAACCCGTCGAGGCCCCCAAGGCCGAGGAGGCGGAGGCCAAGCCCGCGGAGGAAGCCAAGGTCGAAGAGGTCAAGGCCGAGGAACCCAAGCCCGCCAAGAAGCCCCGCGCGCCTCGCAAGAAGGCCGTGAAGGCCGAGGCTCCCGCCGAGGAAGCCAAGCCGGCTGAGGAGGCCAAGCCCGCCAAGAAGCCCGCGGCCCGCAAGAAGGTCGTGAAGGCCGAGGCTCCCGCCGAGGAAGCGAAGCCTGCCGAGGAGGCCAAGCCCGCCAAGAAGCCCGCGGCCCGCAAGAAGGCCGTGAAGGCCGAGGCTCCCGCCGAGGAAGCCAAGCCCGTTGAGGAGGCAAAGCCTGCCGAGGAACCCGCGCCTGCCAAGAAGCCCCGCAAGAAGGCCGTGAAGGCTGAGGAGAAGGCTGAGTAAACCTCACTCGAAAGCACTTGTACAAGCGGAATAACCGATGCGCTGAACATCGGTTATTCCGTTCATCAATGTTAGGAGAACTGTGCATGGATAATCGCGACGAAATCATCCGCACGCAAATGGATGTCATCAGCACGCTGATCAACAACAATCTCAAGAACCTGGCCGACGACATCTGGGGACCGCCCTCCCCCACCCGCCCCGGCGACGGCGCACCCAAGCCCGCGAAGCCGGCGGAGAAGGCGCCTGAGAGCGGCAAGGCCCCCACGCCCGCGCCCGTCCAGAAGCCGGCGGAAGCGCCCGCGGAGGCGGAGCCCGCCGAGGAGGAGCCGCCGGAGAACATCGAGGACCTCAAGGCGGAGCTCAACGAGCTGATAGGCCTGGACGGCGTCAAGAAAGAGGTCAACAACCTGATCAACATCGTGACGGTCTACAACCTGCGCCGACAGAACAACCTCAAGACCGTGGACATGTCGCTGCACATGGTGTTCTCCGGCAACCCCGGCACCGGCAAGACGATGATCGCCCGCCTGATGTCCCGCATCTACAAGAGCCTGGGCATGCTCAAGAAGGGGCACCTGGTGGAGGTGGACCGCTCCGGGCTGGTGGCCGGCTACGTGGGCCAGACCGCCACGAAGACCAGCGCCGTCATCGAAAAGGCGCTGGGCGGCGTGCTGTTCATCGACGAGGCCTATGCTTTGAACAGCAAGTCCGAGAACGACTTCGGCCAGGAGGCCATCGACACGCTGCTGAAGGCCATGGAGGATCACCGCGACGACCTGGTGGTCATCGTGGCGGGCTACGATGGCCTGATGGATGAGTTCGTCCACTCCAATCCGGGCCTGGAATCCCGGTTCAACCGCTACCTGCACTTCGACGACTATACCGCCGACGAGATGCTGGCCATACTGGACCTCCAGCTGAAGAAGGGCCAGTACCGCCTCGGCAACGATGCCCGCGAGGCCGTTCGGGACTACATCGCCGCCGCGAACACCAGCTCCATCAGCTTCGGCAACGCCCGCGGCGTCCGGAACATCTTCGAGCGCCTGTTGGTGGCTCAGGCCAACCGACTGTCCCAGGGCGGGGATATCTCCCGGGACGACCTGATGACCATCACCGCGGACGACGTGGCCGCCGCCCGCGCCTCCGACGAGAAGATGATCGCCGCCGAGAAGGCCCAGGCCGAGCTGATCCAGTCCGCCGAGAGCACCATCGCGGAGCTTCAGGCGCTGTCCAGGGAGGTCGAGGGTCGCCTCGGCGCGCCTGCCGAAGATGAAGCGCCGGCTGACGAGAATCAGGACGCGGAATAGAACGAATCGAAACCGGCCCGGCAGGCATCGATGCCCGTCGGGCCGGTTTGGTTTGTCCTCTCTTTTACCCACGAGGATGCAAAAGATTCTTCGCTCTGTTCAGAATGGCAGCCTTCCCGGCGGGTCATTCTGAGCGGAGCGAAGAATCTTTTTCTGTTTACACTCTCAATAGCGCGGACTAATCCTTCACAAATGCGTTGTAGATGGCGTTCATGGCCACCTCGAAGTCCTGTATGTCGATGCCGACGATGATGTTCAGCTCGCTGGAGCCCTGGTCGATCATGCGGATGTTCACACCCGCGTCAGACAGCGCGGTGAACAGCTTGGCGGCCGTGCCGGGGGCGCTGGTCATGCCGTGGCCCACGGTGGCGATCAGCGCGATGCCGGAGCTGATCTCGATGGAGTCGGGCTGGCAGGTCTGCTGGATGCGCTGGATAATCTGCTCCTTGCGCGTCACCAGCTCCTTGTCAGCGATGACCACGGACATGGTGTCGATGCCGGTGGGCAGGTGCTCAAAGGACACGCCGAAGTCCTCCAGGGCCTGGAGCACCCGGCGGCCGAAGCCGTATTCGGCGTTCATCATCGCCTTTTCGATGCTCAGCAGCGTGAAGTTCTTGTGGCCCGCCACGCCGGTGATCACCTGGCTCCGATCGCGGTCCGGCGAGGGCTTCATGACGATCATCGTGCCGGGGTCGCTGGGGTCGTTGGTGTTGCGGATGTTGGTGGGGATGCCCGCCCGATGCACCGGGAAGATGGCGTCCTCGTGCAGCACCGTCGCGCCCATGTAGGACAGCTCACGCAGCTCCCGGTAGGACAGCTCGCGGATACACCTCGGGTTCTTGACCACGCGGGGGTCGGCCATCAGGAAGCCGGAGACGTCCGTCCAGTTCACATAGACGTCCGCGCCCGCCGCCCGGGCAACGATGGCGCCGGAGATGTCGCTGCCGCCCCGGGAGAAGGTATGTACCTCGCCGTTGGGATAGGCGCCGTAAAAGCCCGGAATCACGGCCCGGGGATGATCCTTCAGCGCCTCGGAGAGCACCTCGTTGGTCCACTCGGCGGCAAAGGTGCCCTGCCGATCGAACTTTATCACGTCCTTGGCGTCGATGAAGTCCCAGCCCAGATACTTCGCCAGCATCACGCCGTTCATGTACTCGCCGCGACTGGCGGCAAAATCCGGGTTCTTGAAGCGTCGAATGGCGTCGCTGGTCTCCATCAGCATGCCCTTCACGTCAAAGTCCAGCTCCAGCTCCTGGGCGATCGCGATATAGCGGTCCGCGATCTTGCGGAACAGCTCCTCGTGGCTGGCGTTCCGCTCCACCAGCCGATGGCACTGGTACAGCAGGTCCGTGATCTTCTCGTCCGCGTCAAACCGCTTGCCGGGGGCGCTGGGCACCACATAGCGATAATCGGGGTCCGATTCGATGATTGCCTTGACCTTTTTGAAGTGCTCCGCATCGCACAGAGAGGAGCCGCCAAACTTTGCCACCTTGATACCCAAGTTCATATCTCCCTTCAACCAGCCAGCGCCGGTCCAATCACATCTTCTCAGTTCAGGTCGTCCTCGACGTCCTCGTCCGCAACTCCGGGCAGCGCGTCAGGCTCCGGCCCGTCCTCCTTCGGCAGCTCCGCCTCGATCTGCTCCAGCAGTGCGTCGAGCCCGGTGCCGTCCTTCGACGAGCACACCAACACCTCCCAGGGCTGCACCGCCAACGTCCGGCAGATCACCGGTATGCTGCGGCCGCGCTGGGCCTTGGACAGCTTGTCCGCCTTGGTGGCCACCACGGTGAACGGGATGTCGTAGTGCCGCAGGTATTCCACCATCAGCTGGTCGTCCTCGGTGGGCGCGTGGCGTATGTCCACCAGCTGGAACACCCGCTTCAGGTGCCCCGAACCGCGCAGGTAGCCCTCGATCATCTCCGCCCACTTCTGCTTCTCCTGCTTCGGGGCCTTGGCGAAGCCGTAGCCCGGCAGGTCCACCAGGAAGAACGCCTCGTTGATCAGGTACAGGTTCACCAGGCGGGTCTTGCCCGGCTCCGAGGAGGTTCGCGCCAGCTTGGAGTTCCGGGTCAGGCTGTTGATCAGCGAGGACTTGCCCACGTTGGACTTGCCCGCCATGGCGATTTCCGGCAGGCCCTGTCCGGGAAAGCTGGTCAGTGCGCTCATGGAGCGCACGAATTTCGATTTGGTGATTCTCATGGATGCCTCACGCCGCTCAAGCGACCCTGCCCCCGGCGGATTCCGTCACCAGGACCGCCCGCAGGGCCTCTTCCACGTGGTCGATCAGCCGCACGTCAAACTTTTCGAGGATCTTGGCGTCGATCTTCTCCAGGTCCTTTTCGTTTTCCCGGGGCAGCAGGATCCGCGTGATGCCCATGCGATAGGCCGCCAGCAGCTTTTCCTTCACCCCGCCGATGGGCAGCACCCGGCCCCGCAGCGTGATCTCGCCGGTCATGGCGTAGGCTCCGCTGGCCGGCAGCCCCGTGACCGCGGACATCACCGCGCAGCTCAGCGCGACGCCGGCGGAGGGGCCGTCCTTGGGCACCGCGCCCTCGGGCACGTGGATGTGCACGTCGTGCTTCTCAAAATAATCGGTCTCGATGCCGTAGTCGGAAAGCCGCGCGCGAACGACGCTCATCGCAAGCTCCGCGGACTCCCGCATCACCTCGCCCAGCTTGCCGGTCAGCTTCAGGACGCCCTTTCCGGGGAAGGCCACCGCCTCCACGGGCATCACCTCGCCGCCGACGCTGGTCCAGGCCAGGCCGTTCACCAGGCCCACCTCGGCCTTTTCCGCCACGGGCTGGCGCAGGAATCGGGGCGCGCCCAGGTATTCCTTCAGGTCCGCGGGCTTCAGCGAAACCGCCCCCTGCTCCGGATTTTCCACCAGCTGCAGCGTGGCCTTGCGGCACAGCTGGGCGATCTGGCGCTCCAGGTTGCGCACGCCGGACTCCCGGGTATAGCCGTCGATCAGGGCGGCCAGGGCCCCGGCGGTCAGCTTGAGCTGGTTCTTCCCGAGGCCGTGGGCCTCCCGCTGCTTGGGCAGCAGGTGGCGCTTGGCGATTTGCAGCTTCTCCTCGGCGGTGTAGCTGGGCACCTCGATGACCTCCATGCGGTCCAGCAGCGCCCGGTCGATGGTGTCCAGGGAGTTCGCCGTGGTGATGAACAGCACGTCGGACAGGTCGAAGGGCACCTCCAGGTAGTGGTCCCGGAAGGCGTTGTTCTGGGCCGGATCGAGGGCCTCCAGCATCGCGGAGGCCGGGTCGCCCCGCATGTCCCGGGACAGCTTGTCGATCTCATCCAGCAGGAACACCGGGTTCATGGTCTTGCACTGGCGGATGGAGGAGATGATGCGCCCCGGCATCGCGCCGACATAGGTCTTCCTGTGTCCTCGAATCTCCGCCTCGTCGTGCACGCCGCCCAGGCTGAGCCGCGTGAACTTGCGGTCCAGCGCCCGGGCGATGGACTGGGCGATGGAGGTCTTGCCCACGCCGGGCGGGCCCACCAGGCACAGTATCGGGCTCTTGAGCTTGTCGGAGGCCACCGAGCGCACCGCAAGATACTCGATCAGGCGGCGCTTGACATCCTCCATGCCGTAGTGGTCCTGCTCCAGGATCTTCCGTGCCCTGCGGATGTCGATCTCCGAGGTGTCATAGACCCCCCAGGGCAGCTCCAGCATATATTCGATATAGTTCTGGCTGACGCTGCTCTCCGGCGCGTGCACCGAGGTGCGCGCCAGGCGCTTCAGCTCCTTTTCCACGTGTTCGCGGGCCGCGGGCGGCAGCTTGGAGGCCTCGATGCGCCGACGGAGCTCGGCGACCTCCTCGTCCTCGTCCTCCCCCAGCTCCTCCTGGATGGCGCGAATCTGCTCCCGAAGGTAGTATTCATGGTTGGCCTTGTCCATATACTCGTGGACGCGGGCCTGTATGCGCTCCTCCAGCTCGCCGATCTTGATCTCGTCCGCCAGCTTCTCCAGCACCAGCTTCAGCCGCCGGTCAATGTCGACGCACTCCAGCACGGCCTGCTTGTCCTCCAGCCGCGTGAGCAGGTTGGAGGCGACCACGTCGCACAGCACGGAAGCCCTGCGCTCGCCCTCGATGGCCTGCATCAGCTCCGGCATGGACTGGCCCCGGGCCCTGGCCGCATGGGGCGCGAAGCTGCGAATCGCCCGCATCATCGCCCGCTGCTCGGTATCGGTGAAGGCCTCCGGGTCCCGCGCCACCGGGTAGATCTCTGCGGTTTGCAGCTCCGGCTCCTCCAGCACGTTCATCAGCAGCGCGCGCTGGCGGCCCTCCAGCAGCACCCGCACGGTCTGGTCCGGCATGTGCATCACCTGCTTGACCACCACGATGGTGCCGGTCATGTACAGGTCCTTGGCGTCCGGATGGTCCACCATGCTGTCCCGCTGGGCCACGACAAACAGCCGCTGATCCTCCCCCTGCGCCGCCTTCTGCAGCGCGGCGATGGAGCGATCGCGGCCCACGTCAATGGTCACGACGGTATATGGAAACACCAGAAGTCCCCGCAGCGGCAGCAGCGGCAGCAGTTCCTTGGTTACGCGTTGGTTCGCACGTTTCACTCGCAATTGTCCCCCAGGAGTATTTGTAAGTGATAGTATACAGTACATGCGTTAAGAATTCAAGGCAAATGGAATTCACTTATATTTGTAGCAAAATTTCACAGGGCCTCCCCGGGGAGCGCTTTCGGCGCCAAAACGCAATGAAGCCGCCTTTCGGCGGCTTCATTGGCACCACTTATTCGTCGTCCTCGTCCTCGTCGTAGATCTCGTCGAAGTCGTCGGACTCGAAGATCTTGATCAGGGTCTCGGCCAGCTTCTCGTCCACGGGAACGAACTCCTCCTGGTCCTCGCCCACGGGACGGACCTCCATGATAAACACCTCGACGGGCTCATCCTCGTCGCCCTCGTCCTCGTCTTCGTCCTCGACCAGCTCGGTCAGCAGCGCGTACTCCTTGCCCTCGTAGGCCAGGTAGTCCAGCACCTCCATGGTCAGCTCATTGCCGTCGTCGTCCTGAAATACGACGATATCCCTTTCCTCATCCATGTCGATCATGGCCTCCAATTCCATTTGACTGACGGCTCTGGGCCGCCGCGCCTATTATAGTCCATGCGCGCAAAAAGCGCAACCCGGTATTCATCATTTAATACTAAAACCTGATTAAAACGAGACTGAATCAGCGAGGGCTTTTTTGCGTTGGCAAGGCGAAGTCCCGCAGGCTTGCTGGCGGCAAGTCAAGGGGCTTCAACACCGCCAACGCAAAAAAGAACCGCTGAAATGACTTGTTTTAGTCAGGGATTAGTATAACCCACTTCACCCAGCGCGTAGACCACCGTGACGCTGGCGGACACCTGCTGCCTGCCGGCATAGAGCTGGGTCCCTGCGCCGGCGTCCTCGGCCTTGGCATAGAGCATGGGGCTCTCCCAGCCGCTGTCGCCCTCGCGGATCTCGAGGATCCCGCCCAGCGGCAGTCCCGCGGCCTCCGCGAGCGCCTCCGCCTTTTCCCGGGCGCTGTCCACCGCCAGGGCGAGGGCCTGCTTGCGGGCCTCGGACGTATCGGCGGCGAAGAATTCCACGCCGTTCAGGCAGTTCGCGCCGGCCCCGACGGCGGCGTCGATGATCGCGCCCGCGCGGCTGACGTCTTCGACCAGCACCGTCACGGAGTTGCTGGCGGTATAGCCCAGCAGACGCTGATCGGCGTCGTAGTCGTAATTGGCATAGATTTCCACCGTGCTGGTGGCGATGTCCGCCGCGTCGATACCGCTCTCCATCAGCGCGGCCACGACGCTGTCCAGCTTCTCATTGACGCCCGACATGGTGGCCCCGACGGTCCTGGACGCCTCCTGCACGCCGACGTTGATCGTCGCCCGGTCCGGCTCGACGGCCACGGTGCCGGTGCCCTGCACCGTCAGCGTGGCGGCCTGCGCCAGCGCGGAGGTGCCACACAGCGCCATGAGAACGGCCAGGGCCAGTGCCCCAAGGGCCCGAATCCATCTGCTGTTCATTTTCGTCTCCTATTTCGCCGGGCGGACCACGATCAGCAGCGCCGTCTGGTCCCCTTCCGCGATCTCCGGCGCGGACAATGCCTCGCCGGACAGATTCATCGGCGCGAGGGCGCTGATGAAGTCGTCCATATTGTCCGAGGAAAGCTCGACGTACAGGTTTGCCTCGTCGCCGGAGCCCTGGACGTCCACGGCGCCCTCATACTCCTGCACGAGGTCTTCGATCAGCCCGCAGGCCGCGTCCACGTCCTCCACCTCGAGGGCGATCTCCTGGACCGGGCTGTTCTGGGCCGCCGCCGCGCACATGGGCGCTTCTTCGTCCTCGAACACCATCGCGCCGTCGGCCTCGACCACCACCGCGCCCGCGTCGGCATAATCCTCCGCGGGGGCCTCATAGGCGACCTCCACTTCGGTTGCCTCCGACGCCGCGCCGGCCAGCACGGCTTCCCCTTCGACCACCACGGCATTGTGGGACACGGCCGCGGGCGAAGCGGCATCCCGGTTCAGGGCCCATCCCGCGCCGACCAGCACCGCCACCGCGGCAGCCGCCGCGCCGATTCGGCGATAGAGCGTCCGCGCACTCCTGCGCTTCGCCTCCGCGCGCACCGCCTGCCGCCACTTTGCCTGGGCCGGCAGCGGCACGTCCACCTCGGGTTCCATCTCCTCAAACAGGGCCTTCATCTGCATGGTGGCGCGAATCGCCACCGCGCACTCGGGACAGCCCTGGCCGTGGGCGGAAAGCGCCTGGCGCTCCTCCTCCGACAGCTCGCCGTCCATCAGGCGATCCAGCATCGCCTGCGCTTCAGCGCACTTCATTGAAAGCCCCTCCCTTCCAAATAGCGTTCCGCATAGGTTTCCTGCGATTGTTAGACGTTGTACCTGCCGAAAAGTTCCGACTTTGCCGCGATTTTTTCCCGCAGTTTTTCCCGTCCGCGGCTGATCCTGGACTTGATCGTTCCCACGTTGGTGTCCAGCATCCCGGCGATCTCCTCATAGGAGAAGCCCTCGACGTCCCTCAGCACGACGGCTGCGCGCATGTCCTCGGGCAGCTCCCCGATGAAGTCCTTCAGCGTGCGCCGCACCTCGCTGCGCAGGGCGTGGCGCTCGGGCGTGTCCTCCGGGCTGGTCGGGGCCCACCCCGCCTCCAGCATGTCGTCCAGCGAGGCCCCGGGCCGGTTCTTCCGCCGGCGCAGTTCGTCCAGGCAGGCATTCATGGTGATGCGGTAGACCCAGGTGGAGAAGGAGGACTGCGCCTTGAACCCGGAAATCGACCGGTAGATGCGGATCATCGCCTCCTGGAGGCAGTCCTGCGCGTCCTCGGGGTTGCCGCACATCCTCAGCGCCACGGCGTACATGCGCTTTTCGTGCATGCTCATCAGCGAATTGAAGGCTGCCGCGTCGCCTCCGGAAGCGCGCTTGATCAGCCTGCTCTCCTCCATAGGCGCGTCACCCCCCCTTCTGAATCATGATGGCACTATTATACACCATTCCCGCACGTTTGAAAAGACATCCCCGCAGAATCGCAAAAGTCAATCCTTTACGATTCGGGGCTTGATTTTTCGGCGAACATAAGGTATACTTACTATTGTTCGATCCGCCGACATCAAATATGCGCCGGTGTGGCGGAATTGGCAGACGCACCGCACTCAAAATGCGGCGGGAAACCATGCCGGTTCGAGTCCGGCCACCGGCACCAAACCGAAAATCCGAACCAGATCTTCCCCGTGGGAGATAGGTTCGGGTTTTTTGTTTCCACAGATGAACCGTTTTCAGCGGCGCGCCTATCGTTCCGGTTCCAGGCCATCGGGGCCTGAAAGGATTCCCATTATGAGCATCGCATGTTGCCACACATCAAAAGGCGCCATGGCCGGCTAAACCGGCCGCGGCGCCATGAAATTGTACGGGATCAGTACCGACCGATGTCGCACGCGATTTGATACGCAACGCCGGTGGCGTTTGAGATGTTGCCGGGAGCAATGCAGTCGCCGATCTGATAGAATTCCGGCGCGCAGAGGCGCAGGGACAGCGCCGCCTCGCTCTCGGGCCGCTGACCGACGGCATAGATGACCGTGTCCGCCGGGAACAGCTTCTCCTCGCCGGACTGACTGCAAAGCACGCCGTCGGGGCGGATCTCCACCGCGCGGGTGTTCAGGTCCACCCTGACGTTCCGCTTTTTCAGCTCGGCGCGCAGGCCGATGGCGTGGAGGAAATTCCCGCCGTCGTTGATCCCGGGGGCCATCTCGACCACCTGCACCTCTTTGCCCAGCATGGCCAGATGGATGCCCAGCTCCAAACCGACCAGGCCCGCGCCGAGGATACACACCCTTTCCCCCACCTCCGAGGAATGCGTGTAGGCGTACTCCGCGCCCAGCACGTTGCTGCCGTCGATGCCCGGGATGGGCGGCTTCACGGGCCGCGCGCCGGTGGCGGCGATGATGACATCCGCTCCGACACCCTGCGCGTATTCCGGCGTGACCTCGGTGTTCAGCCGCAGGTCGATGTTCACGCGCCGCACGGCGGCGGCCTGTCGCTTCAAGTAGAGGCCCAGCCGTTGCTTGAAGGGCACGTCCCGCTCGCAGAGGATCGCGCCGCCCAGCTCGCCGGTCTTTTCGCACAGGATCACGCTGTGGCCGCGCTCGGCGCAGGTCAGCGCCGCCTGCATACCGCCGATGCCGCCGCCCACCACCAGCACCTTCTTTTTCACCGCCGGCGCAGGGATGGCATGCTGCATCTCGAGCTCGCGCCCCGTCTCCGGATTGATGGCGCAATAGGGCTCGCCGCAGATCATTTCAGAGGAGAAGCAGCTCATGCACCTCAGGCAGGGCTTGATCTCCTCCTCCCGGCCCACGCGGGCCTTGATGGGAAGATCGGGATCGGCCAGCAGCGCGCGGGCCATCTCCACCACGTCCGCCTGCCCGGAGGCGATGATCTCCTCCATCATGGCCGGCTCGCCGATGGCGCCGACGGTGGCCACGGGGGTCTGCACGTGCTTTTTGATCTCGGCGGCATACTTCACGTTCGGGCCCTCCCCCAGGAACATGCTGGGATGCGTGACGCCGAACACCTCGTCCACCTCGTGGTTGCCAGCGGAGACGTGGATCAGGTCGCACACGCCCTCCAGCTGCCTGGCGAAGGCGATGCCGTTTTCGATATCGAAGCCGCCCTCATAGCACTCGCTGCCGCTGATGCGCACCTCGATGGGGAAATTCGGACCGCAGGCCCGCTTGATGGCCCTGCAGATCTCCACCGTGAAGCGGGCGCGGTTCTCGATGGGCGCGCCGCCCCACTTGTCCTTGCGGGTGTTGAGGATCGGGGAGACGAACTGGTGCAGCAGCCAGCCGTGGCCCGCGTGGATCAGCACCATGCCGAAGCCCGCCCGCTTGGCGGTCAGCGCCGCCTGGACATACTTTTCGATGGTGCGCTCGATGATCTCCTCCGGCATCTCCGGTACGATCCGGTCGCCCACGAGGCGCTCCACCGGCCCGTAGGCCGGGCCCTCCCCCTTCGCCCCCAGGAAGGCGGGGGTGCGGTTGGCGAACATGCCGGCGTGCTGCAGCTCCGCCGTAGCCACCGCGCCGTGGATGCTGATGGCGTGGGCCACGCGACAGATGGAGGCGTAGGAGCGGGGATCGTCGATGGCGATGTGGTTCGCCCCGCCGCGGCCCAGCTCGCCGTCCACGATGAGCTCGCAGGTGGCGACGGACGCCGCACCGCCCAGCGCCTTGCGCCCGTAATAGGCCGTAGCGCCGTCCGGCAACGTGTTGTCCCCTGCCACATTCTGGTAGCCGGTCGGGGAGGCGAAGATCCTGTTCCTGAACAAGGCGTTGCCCAGCCGAATGGGCTCAAAGAGGTGTGGATACCTGAATGTACTCACGACAATACATCCCGCTTGTTTGATGGTTCTTTCAGCAACTGTAATGTAAAGTCATCCGCCAGCAGCCAGAATGCGACTGCCGCCCTGCGCCATGGCTTCATCCCATACAGTCATACCCTCTGGTCATGCTTTCAGATTCAAGGGCGTTACCACCATATTTGCATTATACCACAGCTGTGCCTCTATTTCACCCTGTTTTTTAGCCTCCTGCACTTCCCGGGCCGCCCGCGGGGCGCAAGCCCTCAAGCCGCCGGCGAAGGGCTGCCTCAAGGCCCATTGCCAAAAAACCTCGGACGATGCTTCGGCATGCGCCGCAGTATGCCGCAACAGTTTCATGGAACAAATCCAATTGCCTTCGGCGCGGCGGTATGGTAAAATATTCCCAGGGAACGGGCTGCGCAGCCCGACACACAGTCCATGGCGAAACGGAAAATACTGCGGCTTCCGTATCGACTTCGCCCGCCCCGGTGCCGCGCCGGAATGGTGACGCCCATGAAAGTTGCGCTCGTCTACACCAGCTTCACCCCGGAACTGATCGAAACCCTGGAAGCCGAGGTGCGCAAGGCCCTCGGCCCCAACGCCGAGCTCTTCAGCCTGAAGGACCCCAGCCTGCTGGCCGAGATCCGGGACGCGGGCTACGTGACTCCCACCGCCGCGGCACGGCTGATGGGCATGTACTGCGACGCTGTCGCCCAAGGCGCTGACGCCATACTGAACATCTGCTCCTCCGCGGGCGAGATCGCCGACGCCTTCCAGAACGCGGCGAAGTACATCGGCGTGCCCGTGGTGCGCATCGACGAGGAGATGTGCCGGGAGGCCGTGCGCCTCGGCAGGCGGATCGGCGTGCTGGCGACGCTGCCCACCACGCTGGAGCCCACGAAGAACACCCTTCGCCGCGTCGCCCGGGAGATGGGCCGGCATGTCGAGCTGGTGGACGGCCTGGTGGACGCCTTCGGTGCGGATCAGGACCGCTTCCGCGCCCTGCTGATCGACGCGGGCCGGAGTCTCGCGGACGACGTGGACGTCATCGTGCTGGCCCAGGGCAGCATGGCCTATGTGGAGCGGGACATCGAAGCCGCCGTGGGCAGGCCCACCCTGTCCAGCCCGCGCTTCGGCGCCGCCGCCCTGAGGGACGCCCTGCGCGGAAAGGGGCTTGAGCTATGATCGCCGATACCTCCCGCTCGCCCTTCGCCAAGGCGGCATCGGTCCCCTACCGGGACGTGGAGTGGACCGGCGGCCTGTACAAGGAGCGCTTCGACACCGTCGCCGCCGTCACCGTACCCCACCTGCAGCGCATGTTCGAGGACAGGGACGTCAGCCACGTGGTGGAGAACTTCCGCATCGCCGCCGGCGAGGCCGAGGGCGACTTTGCCGGCACCGTGTTTGGCGACGGCGACTTCTACAAGTGGTTCGAGGCGGCGGTCTACACCGCCGTCAGGACCGGCAACGCGGCGCTGCTCGATCAGTTGGAAGCCTATGTCGCCCTGTTCGCCCGGGCTCAGCAGCCGGACGGCTACCTGTCCACCAAGCAGATCATCGGCGAGAAGCAGGGCAAGGGCCCCATGCGCCAGGGGGACATCAACGACTTCGAGGTCTACAACATGGGCCACATGTTCACCTCGGCCTGCCTCTACTACCGCCTGACCGGCAGGGACAGCTTCCTGCGGGTGGCCGAAGGCGCGGCGGGCTATCTCAGGAACATGTATGAGGAGGCGGCCCGCACCGGCGAGGTCAAGACCGCCGTGTGCCCCAGCCACTACATGGGCCTGGTGGAGCTGTACCGCACCACCGGAAGACCTGAGTACCTGGCCCTCGCGCGGCTGGCGGTGCAGCTTCGGGATTCCGTGAAGGACGGCCTGGACGACAACCAGGACCGCCTGCCGCTGAAACAGCACCGGAAGATCGTGGGCCACGCCGTGCGGGCGAACTACCTGTACGCGGGCCTCGCGGACCTGTACATGGAGGAGGGCGACGAAGATTACCGCGCCGTGCTGGAGAGCGTTTGGAACCACCTGGTCACCCAGAAACTGTACATCACCGGCGGCTGCGGAGCGCTGTACAACGGCGCGTCGCCCTACGGCAACTTCTTCCACCACCAGCTGGTGCACCAGGCCTACGGCTACGAATACCAGCTGCCCAACGTCACCGCCTACAATGAGACCTGCGCCTCCCTGGGCGGCGTGTTCTGGGCCTGGCGCATGTTCCTGATGGCGCCGAGGGCCGACGTCATGGACGTGCTGGAGCGGATGCTGCTGAATGTGAACATGGCGGGCGTCAGCCTGGACGGCAAAAAGTTCTTCTACGAGAACATGCTGCGCCGGGCAAAAAAGCTGTCCTACGAGCTGCTGTGGGGCCAGAGCCGCACCGAATACATCACCAGCTACTGTTGCCCGCCGAACCTGGCCCGAACCCTCTCCCAGACGTCGGAGTACGCCTACGCCGTGGACGGCGACGGCGTGTGGACGGGACTCTACGGCGCAAACACCGCCCGCTTCCACCTGAAAAACGGCGCGGAATTCACGCTGACCCAGGCCACCGACTATCCCTTCGACGGGCGCGTGACCTTCACCGTCAGCGAAAGCAACGGCGTGCCCTTCGAGCTTCGCCTGCGGGTGCCCCACTGGGCGGGCGGCGCGCGGCTCTCCGGCTCGGACGCGCCGCTGGAGCCCGGCTACCACACCGTGAAGGTCGAAGCGCCGGAGGGATTTGCCTGCGTGCTGGAGCTGCCCTTCGCGCCACGGCTGACCGTCGGACACGACCTGATCGAGGAATCCCGAAACCAGGCCTGCGTGGAGGTCGGCCCGCTGGTGTACTGCCTGGAGAGCGCAGGCCTGCCCCGGGGCGTGCGGCTGCCGGAGGTGCTGCTGCCCGTGAACGCAAAATTCACGCCGGTGCCGGAGGAGATCGACGGCAGGAACGTCCACGCCTTTGAGGTCGGCCTGCTGTGGCAACCGGTGGACGAGGCAGCCCGGGAGGCGCTGTACCGGCCCCTGGGCGCGCCGACGCTAAAGCCAGTCAAGGCGCGGATGATCCCCTACTACGCCTGGGACAACCGGGGCTGGGGCGAGATGAGCGTATGGCTGCCCCTGGCATGGAGGAGCTGAACCCAGATGGATGAGTGTAACCTGAAGCCGCTGGACGCAGCGCAGACCTTCGCGGCCTGCGAAGGTCTCTGGCAGGAAGGCGCGAGGGACGCCCTCCGCGCCCTGTACGAGGCGGAAGCGCCTGATCCCCGGTCGGTCATCATGGTGCTGGACGACGATCCCACCGGCGTGCAGACCGTGCACGGCGTAGACGTGGTGACCCGCTGGGACGAGGCCGCGCTGGCCGGGATGATGGAAGGCGGCGCGGGGATGTTCTTCGTGCTGACGAACTCCCGCAGCTTTTCCATAGAGAAGACGGCACGGGTCCACAGGGAAATCGCTGAAAACGCCCTGCGGGCCGCCGCCGCGACCGACCGCGCCTTGACCGTGATCTCACGGGGCGACTCCACGCTGCGGGGCCACTACCCCCTGGAGACCCGGACGCTGCGGGACGCGCTGTCGCCGTCCATGGCGCTGAGCGGCGAGATCCTGTGTCCGTTCTTTGCTGAGGGCGGGCGCTTCACGCTGGACGGCGTGCACTACGTGCGCGAGGGCGGCATGCTGGTGCCCGCGGCCCAGACGGAATTCGCGAAGGACCGCACCTTCGGCTACCACCATTCCAATCTGCCGGACTACATCGCAGAAAAGTCCGGCGGCGCCATTCCGGCGGAGCGGGTGGAGGTCCTTCGGCTGAGCCAGCTGCGGGGCCTGGAATTTGACGCCATGGAGCAGCTCCTGCTGGCCCGGGAGGATTACGCCTATATCGCCGCCGACGCCATGGCGGAGGACGACGTGCGGGCCCTGGCGGTGCTTCTGGCCCGGCTGGCGCGCAAGGGCCGCCGCTACCTGCTGCGGACCGCCGCCGCGGTGCCGAAGGTGCTGGGGCACATCCCGGACAGGCCGCTGCTGACCCGGGAGGAGCTGTCCGACGGCGATCCCACCCGGGGCGGCCTCGTGATCGTCGGCTCCCACGTAAAAAAGACCACCGACCAGCTGAACCGCCTGCGCGGCAGCGACGCCCCGCTGGCATTCATCGAGTTCGACGTCTCCGGCTGGCGCGAGGCCGGGGCGCTGGAAGCGGAGACCCGCCGCGCGGCTGACGCCGCCGAGGCCGCGATGCGGAAGGGCATCACCGCCGTGGTGTACACCTCCCGGACGTTTGCCTCTCCCGAAGGGATGGACGCCGAGGCGCAGCTTGCGGTCTCCACGCGCATCTCCGACGCTCTCACCTCGGTGGTATCGTCGCTGGCCATCCGCCCCCGGTTCCTGATCGCCAAGGGCGGCATCACCTCCAGCGACGTGGGCACCAAGGCCCTGGGCGCGGTTCGCGCCACGGTGCTGGGCCAGGCCGCCCCCGGCGTGCCCGCCTGGCGCATCGGGTCCGAGAGCCGCTTCCCCGGCATGGCCTACGTCATCTTCCCCGGGAACGTGGGCGGACCGGACACGCTGCGGGAGATCGTCGAAAGGCTGGCGTAGCACGCGCGTCCCAAGGGACAATCTTCGAAAGGAAGCTGAGATATGGCTCGCAAGATCATCATTTCCCTGGCCCCGGTGAAGGCCGGGACGCCCGTGGACCGCGCAGCGCTGGCCGCGGATGTGGAAAAGTGCGTGGCGCTAGGCGCGGGCATGTGCCACCTGCACTGCCGCCGCCCGGACGGCGCGCTGACCCCGGACACGACGGAGTTCGTCGCCACCTTCGAGGACATACTGGCCCGAACGGACGTGGTGGTCCAGGCCTCCACCGGCGGCATCTCCGACATGACCATCGAGGAGCGCTGCCGCCCGCTGGACTATTGCCGGGTGGAGAGCTCCTCGCTGAATGGCGGCACCACCAACCTGAACGGGTCGGTGTATGTCAACACCGACGCGGACATCGACTACTGCGCCCGGCGCTCCTACGAGCGGGACATCATCCCGGAGGTCGAAGTGTTCGACATCGGCATGATCTACAACGTGGAGCGCAGCGCCCAAGCGCAGCCCTATCGCCGGCCCATCTTCTACAACCTGGTGTTCGGCCACAAGGGCGGGATGCAGCCGGACATGACCTGCCTGCAGGCCTTCCGCAGCGCCGTGCCCGCCGACGCCCGCTGGGGCGTCACCCACTATGGCCGGGACAACTGGGACTTTCTGGCCGGGGCCATGGCCATGGGCGCCAGCATCGTGCGCATCGGCTTCGAGGACAGCGCGTGGCTGGCCCCGGGCGTCTACGCCGAACACAACTGGCAGGTGGTGGAGCGGCTGGTCCAGCTGATCCACGCCATGGGGCTGGAGACCGCCGCGCCCGACGAGGTCCGCGAGATCATGGGGATCCCGCCGAGGAGATAAAAGTGAGCCTTTGACACAAGCCCTGTCGCCAGTGCCGAAACAAGCAGGCGTCAAGGACGGCCTGTCGTTCTGGCTGTACCAGCCATTTCCCCGGAAGGCGAACCAAGGACGCGACGATCCAGCGCGGCAGCCTTGCCTCCCCTCTCAGGGGAGGTGCCGAGCACAGCGAGGCGGAGAGGTCGTCTTCACGGCCTCCCCAAACCGGAAATGGAAAGATCCTTCGCTTCAAATTGGTACACAAATTTGGACAAAAAAGATGCGGAATAAATGACACCAACAAAATGGCTATGATGTAAAGCCGAGGAGCCGGA
>CADCHI010000042.1 GCA_902801165.1 uncultured Eubacteriales bacterium
GACTTCTTCCTTGTTTGTGTAGCAGCTACAATTAGAAGTCTTTCATGCTCCTTTTGTCTATCTCCTTTCTGTCAATCCCACAACTTTCCGTGAAGAACCAATTTGTTTCGCTCTCGGGTTCGCTTTTCGCAGAAACTCTGGGAAGACCAGATAAGTCGCAACCTCCACCCTGTTAGATGAAAGCAATCCCCCTCAAGAAGACTGGCGATTTTGGTTCATGGATATTTGGCATACCAAAAGCTACTGATAACGAAAGGCCGCGACCCGGATCATCCGCAAGGAGCCCTTCATCTCCGATGCGAGCCGGGCGTCCTACAAGAGCTGCTTCATCAAGCATATCCTGCCGGAGTTTGGCCTCCAGCACATGAGGGCCATCTCCGCCAACGACATTCAGCTTTTCGTGAACAGGTTCGCCGGGTCCAGCAAGTCGCTGATCACGCTGGTCATCGGCATCCTGCACGGCATCTTCTCCACCGCCTACGCGGAGGGGATACTGGAGCGCGACCCGACCGTCACTCTGATCCGCCCCAAGTCCAGCAAGAAGGATGCTCGCCGCCCGCTGACGGATGACGAGACGCAGAGCGTCCTGGAGGTCATCGACAACCACCCGGAGGGGCTTTTCCTGGCTGTCCTATACAACCTCGGCCTCCGCCGCGGCGAGGCGCTGGGGCTCAAGTGGGGTGATTTCGATTTCACTGAGAACCATGTGCACATCCAGCGCGATCTGGACTACGCCTGCTAAGTCGCCCAGGACGGCAGCCTGAAGACGAACGCCGCTGACAGGTACGTGCCCATCCCGCCGGAGTTGAAGGAGAAGCTGCTGCCCAACAAGGGTGGGGCGGGGGAGTACGTGTTCCATACGGAGAAGGGGAAGCCGCTCCCGCACGCCACCTTCAAGAGGATGTGGCACCGACTGATGCTGGCATCTGGCTGCGTGGAGTGGCGCGCGGTCAAACCGGGCACCAGCCGCCCGGACGGCATACTGAAGCAGATCAAGGTCACCCTGACGATGCATTACTTCCGGCACAACTACGTGACCATGCTCTACGAGAGCGGCATCGACCCGCTGGTAGCCATGAAGATCGTCGGGCACACCGACTACCAGACCACTGCCAACATCTACACCCATATCAAGGAAGAAATGCTCAAGAAGGCCACTGTTGACCTGGAGGGCGTTTTCAAGAAGAGGGCCGGGAAGGACTGAGACTTCAGCACTTGAAAAGGAAGCCACAGGTCCGGAGAATAGGCCTGGGGCTCCCTTCATGATCTGCCGAAGACGGATATTACCCAGCCAATTGACAGTAAGCGATCAATGACTCCACGTTAACCCTGGAATCTGCTCTGCAATGGGCATCCATTTTCGCAGGGCCTTTTTTTGCTCCTCTGAGAGCTTGTTCATTTTCCTTTTTATTTCGCACCCTGCGATTTTGATGCCTCGGCGGGGTGGGATTCAGAATGGATTTTACCGGTCCAGGTATTCCTGCTCATAGCCTAGGGCCGTGAGCGCGTCCCTCAGGCCCTTGCGCTCCTCGTCGGAAAGCCGCTTCTGGGGATAGACGCAGTATCCGCAGTCGTAGCCCAGCATGCCCAGCATCTCCTTGAGGGACGCCTGCACGCCGAAGCGGATGATGACCTCGATGAGCCTATTGGCCTTGTACTGGGCCTGCCGCGCGCCTTCGATGTCCCCGGCCCTGAAGCGGTCGTAGATCCGCCGGAACACGCCGGGCATGACGTTGTAGGTCGCGCCGATGCCGCCGTCCGCGCCCATCGTCAGCCCGCACAGCAGGCACTCGTCCGGGCCGTTCAAAACGTTCACGTCGCCGCCGCACAGCTCCTTGATGCGGTGCATGGTGTAGTAGTCGTAGCTGGTCCACTTCACGCCGACGGCGCGGGGGATGTTAAGAAAGCGGCTCACCATGTCGTAGGTGATGTTCACGCCAGAGAGGGGCGAGCAGTACATGATCAGCGGCAGGCCCGCCGCCTCCGCGAGCTCCGTGTAATACTGGGCGATCTCCTTTTCCCCGTAGCCGAAGAAGAAGGGCGGCATGGAGGAGATGGCGTCCGCGCCGATCTCACCGGCGTGGCGGGCCAGCGCCTTCGCGGTGGTCAGGTCGATGGCGCCCACGTGGATGATGGCCTTTTTGCCCCGAGCCCGGGTCTCCTCCCGGGCGATCTCCGCAAGCCGCATCCGCTCCTTCGGCGCGACCACCGGGCCCTCGCCCGTGGCGCCGCAGATGTAGAAGCCGTCCATGCCCTGGTCCATGTGCCAGCGCATCAGCCGCCGGGCCGAGTCCTCGTTGATGGTCTCCCGCTCGGTCAGCGGCGTGACCAGCGCCGGCAGGATGCCGGAAAACAGTACGTTCTTCAACGCTTACAGATCCTTGTTCTCAGTCTCCGGCGTCCAGCAGACGATGGGCCGGGCGATGACCTCGCTGACATAGCAGGTGCCCTTGCCCAGGCGGGAGATGGAGGCCGGGCATTCCTTGGAGATGGGGCCGTACAGCTCGATGCGGGAGATCATCCGCTGCCAGGAATCGCCGCCGGGGTTGGTGATGTTGTGCATCTCGATGCGCTCCCGGGCGTTCATCACGTCCATCGGGCCGATGGTGGCGGCCTTCGGGGCCACCGCCCAGGCGTCGCCGGACGCGCCGACGGGGGAGAACATGGAGTTTTCCAGCACCGTCATGGGGTGCTGGGTCACGATGCGCGAGCCGAGCTTGCAGAACTCCTCCAGCGTGTCCGCCGCGAATTCCTTCGACTGTGGCTCGATGAAGGCGATGTGCCCCGGCCAGCCGGTGGCGGAGTAGATCACGTCCGCGCCGCCGCCGCCCACGTCCTCGATGATGTGCGTGTAGACGTCGTTTCCCTTGTTTTCATTGGTGAAGATGTGCCACTGCTCCACCGGCGGGCGCAGGTCCTCGCGGATCACCTTCCAGAAATGCTTGCGGAAGGACATGCCCAGGCTCGCGCCGTAGGTGAGCGGGGCCACGTTGCCGTCCTGGTCGGCGTACTCATCCATCGCGAAGGCGTGGACGTTGCGGCAGTTGATGTCGTAGCGGTTAATCATGTCCGCCACCGCCGAGTACGCCCCCGGCCACTGGTTCGGGCAGATCATGGTGAAGGGCTTGTCCTCCACGTCGCTCAGGTAGATGCGGTGGAAGATGTCCATCGTGATGTAGAGCAGCGGGTCGATGACGACCTTCACGGAATAGCCGTTCGCGTTGGTGTACTCCATCTCGTCGCGGCGGATCGCGCGCACGTAATCCAGCGTCGCCTTGTCATGGGCGGGCAGCCACGGCGCGGGGTCAAAGCGAAAACCGTTCATGCGTTGCACCTCTTTTCATCTCTCTGGCCCGCCGTGACACGGGCCCAATGCGGCAGGAACCTGTTCCTTACGTAACAATCATAAAACGGAACGGACGGTTTGTGATTGCACTATTAATTACTTTTTTGTATTTTCAATTCAAACTGGTAAATCTGTTGTTTTTTTGTGACGAATGGTTTTGGACCTTTTTATACCCGGGGTTATCGGTTCATCTGGCCTGGAAAGGGGCAGTAGCCGCTGTCCATCCGCGCATCCACCACGCCCTCGGGGTCGGCGAAGCTGCGCTGCTTCTGGCGGATGTAGGGCTGGGCGGTCATGCTGACGCAGTGCAGGATGGCGGTGTTCAGTTCCACGGCTATGCGGACCTGCCGTCCCAGTAGCTCGTTGAGGCTGTGGTCCTTCCAGACTGGCCGCACGTCCACGGAATCATCGTAGGCGAAGGGCACGCAGTTATCAGGCTCGAATCCTTCGATGTAATGCCCCTGGATGTCCATGATCCCGAAGCGCGCCCAGCCGCATCCGCAGCGCAGGTTGAAGGAAAGGTCATCCCTGAGCAGCGCCACGCCCTTGGTGATCACCATGCCGCCGGGGGAAACGCTCTCGATGCCGCAGAAGCCGTCCTTGCGGATGCGATAGACGGGGTTGCCGGGCGTCACGGTCTGGCGTCGGTTCATCTCGGCGAGGGTTCTGTCGGTGTCTCGCGCGCCGTGCACGAAGAGCTGGCCGGAGCAAAGAATGAAGCAATCCCTGCCGTCCCGGCTTTCGCAGATGTCCAGGGGCGAAAGCCCGGCGCAGCCAGGCAGCGGGGGATAGGGACGCTCCATCAGGGGTTTGCCGGTGGTGTAGAGAAACTCCCGGCCATCGTAACTGTAGACCAGTTCCGGTTCCATGTAGCCGTACATGCGGGAGTAATCATCGTTGCACAGGCTGGTGTTGTAGCGCCACAGCAGGCCGTAGAAGATGCCGTCCATGTATCTGGCGGAGAGGCTGTAGTGCTGGTAGGCGGTGTGCTCGTCGTTATAGCTGGCGCCGGGATGGAGGATTAGCCGCGGTGCGCTCCAGTGCTCAAGATCCCGGGACGTGCGCATGGAGATCCGCCGATCCACATAGGCGGAGCGGTGGAACAGCGCGTATTCGCCCAGCAGCGGGTTATACATCAGCTTGTTCAGCGCGTCGCTGGTCTGGGGACTGGCCCGCAGTTCCGGGTGACGCTCCCAATGGATGCCGTCGCCGGAGAAGGCGATCTCCACGCCCATCCAGTTGGCGCCGTCGCCCATTTCGGTGTAGCGGCCCATGTCCAGCATCCCGCACAGCTTGTAACGGCGGGCGGGGTCAGCATCATGACCGTCGTAGAGCACGGTGCAGCCGTGCAGGCCCGTCTCCCCGTCGTAGAGCACATCGTCGCCATGGGGCGAAGCGTAGAGGGAGAACTCGCGCAGATCGTCGCTCTCCGCCAGTTTCAGATACCGCCGCGCGTGGCGGGGATCGCCGTCCACCTTCAATACATCTTCCAGGTACAGCCGGTATTTCCCCGCGCCGGGGTCGAAGAACATGGAGCCGTAATGGCCCAGCGGCGCGAGGGAATACGCCTCCGGGGCGAACCACCTGCGCGTCGTGCCCCGCCGGAAGTCGATCCAATAGTCGTCGAATACGGGGAGTTTGACTCTGTTTTCAATCATGGTTGCCGTCCTTTCGCGCTCAATCCTCCAGATGGCAGGCGACGAGGTGTCCGCCACCCCGGTCGACGAGCGCCGGTTCGACCGTTTTGCAGATCTCCTTGCACTTCCCACAGCGCTCGTGGAAGGGGCAGCCGCTGGGCTTGTCGATGGGGCTGGGCACGTCGCCCTGGAGCACCACGCGCCGCTTTCTGCGCCCCAGTACCGGCAGCGGCACCGCCGAGAGCAGCGACTGGGTGTAGGGGTGGCGCGGGTTTTCGTAGAGCGCCGTGGAATCGGCCAGCTCCACCACCTTGCCCAGGTACATCACCGCGATGCGGTCGCTCATGTACTGCACCACGGAGAGGTCGTGGGCGATGAACACATAGGTCAGATGCCGCTCCCGCTGCAGCTGCCTGAGCAGGTTTAAAATCTGCGCCTGGATGGATACGTCCAGCGCCGACACCGCCTCGTCGCACACCACCACCGAGGGGGCGGTCTCCAGCGCGCGGGCAATGCAGATGCGCTGGCGCTGGCCGCCGGAAAACTCGTGGGGATACTTGAACAGGTAGTCGAGGGGGATGTTCACCATCTCCATGGCGCTGGCGAGGATGGCTTCGCGCTCCTCACGGCTGCGGATGCCCTGCACGATCAGCGGCTCCTCCAGCGCGGTGTAGATCTTCTTCATCGGGTTGAGCGCCGCGTAGGGATCCTGGAAGATCATCTGCACCATCTTGCGGTAGCGCAGCTTCTCCGGGGTGGTCAGGGAGGAAAGCTCGCGGAACTGGCCGTCCATGTCCGCGGCGATGGATCCGCCGGTGATCTGCTCCAGCAGCATGATCGCCTTGCCCAGCGTGGTCTTGCCGCAGCCGGATTCGCCCACCACGCCCAGGGTCTCGCAGCGGCGGATGTCCAGGCTGATGCCGTCCACGGCTTTCACATGGCCGATGGTGCGGCGGAACACGCCCTTGGTGACGGGATACCAGACCTTGGCGTCCCGCAGCTTCAGAATCGCGTCGCCGGGCATATCAGTTCACCTCCCCGTGGGCGGAGCGCAGGCAGCGCACCTGGTGGCCGGGCTCGGCTTCAAAGGACGGGATCACGCCCCGCAGGCAGGCCGCCTCGCAATAGGGGCAGCGGCCCGCGAATTCGCAGCCCTCCGTAAGGTCTGCCGGGTTGGGCGTGCTGCCGGGAATGGCGATCAGCGGCTTGTCCCGGGCCATGCCCAGCACCGGCACCGATTTGAGCAGCCCCTGGGTATAGGGGTGCAGGGGATTTTCAAAGATCGCCTGGATGGGCCCGGCCTCCACGACGCGGCCCATGTACATCACGGCCACGTCGTCGGCCATTTCGGCCACCAGGCCCATGTTGTGGGTGATGAGGATGATGGACTTGCGATCCTCGGTCTGCAACTGCTTCATCAGTTCCATGATCTGGGACTGGATGGTCACGTCCAGCGCCGTGGTGGGCTCGTCGGCGATGATGATCTGCGGGTCGCAGATCATGGCGATGGCGATGACGATGCGTTGCTTCATGCCGCCGGACATCTGGTGGGGATATTCATTGATGCGCTGCTCGGCGGCGGGGATGCCCAGCTTTTTGAGCATTTCAAGCGCCCTCGCCCAGGCCTCGCGTTTCTTCATGCCGGGGTTGTGCTGCAAAAGACCCTCGATCACCTGGTCGCCGATCTTATAGACTGGGTTCAGGGACATCATCGGATCCTGGAACACCATGGAGATCTCCGGCCCGCGCAGACTGCGCATCACGCGGCCGTAGGGGGCCAGCTTGTCCAGCCTGTATTCCTTCGGCGCGCCGGAGCGGAAGGAGCGGTAGAGCACATGATCGGCGGTGATGTGGTAGTTCCGGGAGACCAGTTTGACCACGGACTGCATGGTCACGCTCTTGCCGCAGCCGGATTCGCCCACGATGGCCAGCGTGCGGCCCCGCCGCAGCTGGAAGGACACGTCCTTGACGATGCGCACCGGCACGCGGTCGGTGGTGATGACCGTGCTGAGGTTTTTGACATCGAGAATGATTTCGTCGCTCATGCCCTCACCTCCGTCACTGCTGGCGTGGATCCATCACGTCGCGCAGGCCGTCGCCGAAGAAGTTGACCGCCAGCACGAACAGGCTGATGGCGCAGCCCGGCACCAGCCACACGCCCGGGGCGTACAGCAGCACCTTCATGGACTTGGCGGCGTTGAGCATGGTGCCCCAGGTGGGCGTGGACATCGGCACGCCGAAGCCCAGGAAGCTCAGGCCCGCCTCGGACATCACGTAGCCGGGGATGTTCATCGTCACCTGGATGATCACCGTGGTCATCACCGAGGGCAGGATCTGGAAGAACATGATCTTCAGCCGACTCATGCCGAAGGCCTCGCAGGCTTTGACGTAGGTCTCCTCCTTCTTGCTCATGTACTCCGCGCGCACCAGGCGGAATGTGCCCGTCCAGCCGGTGATGGCGAACACAAGGATGAGGTTGAAGGTGCCGGGGCCGATGAAGGCCATGACGACCAGCACGATGATCAGCTGGGGAAAGCAGGCGAACAGCTCGGACAGGCGCACCAGGCCCTTGTCCAGCCAGCCGCCGAAGTAGCCGCCGAAGGCCCCCATCACCACGCCGATAGCGTTGGCAATCAGGGAGCTTGAGACAGCGATGAGGATCGACACGCGCGCGCCGTAGAGCACGCGGGTGTAGAGGTCGCGGCCCATGCTGTCCGTGCCGAACCAGTGCTCGGCGGAGGGGCCCTTGAGGGTCTGCCCGAAGTTGGGCTCCAGGGGGTCGTAGGGGGTCAGAAAGGGAGCGAACAGGGCCATGAACAGGAACACCACGATCACCGCCAGTCCGAACACGGCCAGCTTGTTGCCCACGAACTTGCGGATACGCTTCTTGCGCAGGCTGGTGCCCAGCCGACGGGCGTTGGCGATGGCCTGATGGCCGCCCACCGGAGCGTTGACCTTATCCATTCCACGCACCTCCCCGCGCTATTTGTCCAGGCGCACCCGTGGATCGAGCAGCGCCGCGAACAGGTCGACCAGGAAGCTGATGGTGAGCATCAACACCGCCATCATCAGCGTGTAGAGCATGACCACGGAGTAGTCGCTGGCGGTGATGGCCTGGGTCAGCACCTGGCCCACGCCCGGCCAGCTGAATATGGTCTCCACCGCCACGGAGCCGCCCAGCAGCAGCGTCATGCGGAACAGCAGCACCGTCACCACCGGGCGCATGCTGTTGCGGAAAACGTGCTTGATGTACACCTTCCACTCGGGGATGCCCTTGCTGCGGGCGAGCTTGACATATTCCTGGTTCGCCACGTCCAGCATGGTGTTGCGGGTGTAGCGCATCAGGTTGCCGCACATGGGAATGGCCAGCGCCGCCACGGGCAGGATCAGGTTGGGCAGCCTGTCCCAGAAGGTCACGGCCCCCGCCGGCACGCGCCCGGAAGTGGGCAGCAGCTGCAGGCGTACCGAGAACAGCTGGATCAGGATCAGCGCGAAGAAGTATTCCGGCACGGAATTGCCGATGGCGGCGATCATGCGGCCCAGGTAGTCGACGATGCTGTTCTGCCAGATGGCCGAGAGCATTCCGATGCCGATGCCGATGACGGTGGACACGATCATGGCGGTCAGCGAGATCTCCAGCGTCGCCGGCCACTTGGCGATCAGCCCGGAGCGGATGGAATAGCCGTGAGCGATGCTGTAGCCGAAGTTGCCGGAGAGCATGTCCTTCCACCAGCGCAGGTAGCGCACCACCAGCGGCGCGTTCAGCCCCAGCTTTTCGCGAAGCTCCGCCGCGGCCTCGGGGGTGTAGTTGTCCAGGCCCAGCTTGAAGCTGATGGGATCGACGCCGGTGTTGTTCAGGGCGACGAATATGGCGAAGCTGATGATGATGATCATGACCAGCGTCAGCAAAAGCCGCTTTGCGACGTACTTTGCCATGGGCTTCACCTCTTGTCAGGCGGGTTTTCAGAATGGGGAGACGGGGATCTGGCCTTGGTCAGATCCCCGTTTTCAGTTGTCGCTATTTAGTTGTCAGAGACTTACTTCACGATTTCCCAATCCTCAAACTGGTAGTCGTAGAAGAACCAGCCGTTGCCGAAGCAGTCGTCCGGCACGCTCAGCCGGTCGCTGACCCAGACCTGCTGGTTCAGCGTGTACACGGGCAGGAAGAAGATGTTTTCCTTATCCATGTTCTGCAGCTTGGCCAGGCTCTCGGCCTTCAGCTCGTCGGAGAAGGCCACCTCCAGCTCGGCCACGCCGTCGGCGAACACCGACTTGCAGCCCAGCATGGAGTCCATGTTGTCGCGCAGGTACATCTGGTACCAGCTCAGGCTGTCATAGGCGGACAGGCCGAAGTAGGCCATATCCTGGGTGCGGCCCTCGTACACGTCCTGCGCCACGGCGGAGGTGTAAACGGCCTCGACGTTCACGCCGATCTGGCCCATGTAGTAGGCGATGGCGTCCATCACGTCCACGGTGGTCTGGTCGGTGTAGTAGTAGAAGATCTTCAGCGTGTGGCTGTAGTCGTAGCCGGCCTCGTCCAGCAGCGCCTTCGCGCCGTCGGGATCGAACTCATACCAGTCGCCGATGTAGTTCACATCGTCCGCCAGCACGCCGGTCTGGGTGAAGCTGGCCTGATCGCCGAACAGGCCGCCGATCACGGTGTGCCAGTCGACGCCCTTGGCGATGGCCTGGCGCACGCGCACGTCGTCCACAAAGCCCTTGCTGGCGCCATCGGCGTCGAAGAAGTTGAAGGCCAGGAAGCGGAAGAAGATGATCGGCACCGCCTTCATGCTGTAGCCCGTGGTGTTGGTCATGACGGCGTAGTCGTCCTGGGAGGTGGACACGAACATGTCCACGCCGCCGGTCTGCGCCAGGGTGGAGTAGTTGCTGGCCTCGGCCACGTTGCAGACCACCTTGGTGATCTTGGAGGGCTTGCCCGCGTAATAGGGGTTGGGCTCCAGCACATAGTAGCTGCCCTCGGAGTGCTCCGTCACCACGAACGCGCCGCTGTTGACGGGGATCTCGCGCCAGATCTCGTCCACCTTGAAGGAATCGTCCTCAAAGGAGCAGTTCTCATAGATGTGCTTGGGCAGCGGGGCCACCTGGCACATCAGGTTCAGGAATGAGGCGTAGGGGGAGGAAAGCTCGATGGTAAGGGTCTTCTCGTCCCAGGTCAGACCCTCCAGCTTGTCGGTCTCGCCGGCATGGAAGGCGTCGTAGCCCTTGATATACTTCATGGCCGCTACGACGAAGGACCAGTAGTTGCCCTTGCCGTCGCAGTAGCGCTCGAAGGTCCAAACCACGTCGTCCATGGTGATGGGCGTGCCGTCGGACCAGAGCAGGCCGTCCTTGAGGGTCATGGTGATCACGGTGCCGTCCTCGGAGATGTCCCAGGTCTCCATGATCTCCGGCTGCGCGGCGTTCAGATCCTTGTCTGCTTGGATCAGCGTCAGCCACAGCAGGTTGTTGGGCAGCGTCTCGTTGTCCCAGGGATAGAGGAAGTCGTAAGTGTTCGCGTTATTGCTGGAAGGGAAGGTCAGATACAGCGTCTGTTCCACCGCCGCGCCTTCGGCGAAGGCCGCCGCGGACAGAACCATCATCAGCGCTAGGAGCAGTGCCAGCAGCTTGCGGGTCAGCTTCATGTTCATATCCTCCTTTTGTTGTTGGGTCGCGTGTCGTTGGAATGATCAGTTCATGTCACTGTGCCTGCGGCGCCCCCCTTCTTGAAAATCTTTAATTGCGCGCTATCCTACAGCCTCACTTTACAGGAGATGAAAATAATTGTTTATATTACCTGAATCCATTATTTTTCTTATGGAAGCATTATATAATATATCCAGTATTTTGTGATTGGATTATTAATCATTGTTTTTATATTTTTAATTTAAACTCATAACTATGTTGCTTGAGTGTAAATATGAAGAAGCTCGTATTCCATCGCTACTCCGCGTTCACCCAGCCGGCCGGCTCCGTGTCCACCGCGTCGGAGAGGAGGATCTGGGCAAAGCCGTTGGACTGCTTGTATGGAAGAAACAGAAAGCGGATTGCACAGCCTGTCTGAGGAAGATCTGAGAATCCTCCTACCGCTGATCAAGCACTTGAAAAACAAAACGAAATAGCTAAGATGAAGCATTGCTCGGTCTGCAACGAGGTTCTCGTTGCTCAGGAAGTCGTTGCGGCGAAGGGAAACACCGAGGTCATGGACGCTGCGGTCGAGGCGACCTGCACGGAGACGGGTCTGACCGAGGGTAAGCATTGCTCGGTCTGCAACGAGCTTCTCGTCGCTCAGGAAGTCGTTCCAGCGAAGGGACACACTGAGGTTATTGACGAAGCAGTTGAGGCGACCTGCACGGAGACGGGTCTGACCGAGGGCAAGCATTGCTCGGTCTGCGACGAAGTTTTCGTTGCCCAGGAGGTCATCCCCGCGAAGGGCCACAAGGCGGTTGTGGAGGCGGGCAAGAAGCCCACCTGCACGGAATCCGGCCTGACCGAGGGCAAGCGCTGCTCGGTCTGCGGCGCGGTTCTCTCCGCGCAGCAGACCATCCCGGCGAAGGGCCACGCCTACGGCGCGTGGACGCCCGAGGGAGGGGAAGAGCACCTGTCCGCCTGCCGCCGCTGCGCAAAGAAGCGCACGGTCGCCTGCACGCTGATAGAGGTGTCCCAGCCCGAGCCGGAGGACCCCGAAGCGCCCCGGCCCGAGCCCATCCGCATTTGCCCGGTCTGCGGTCGCAGGGAGGTCGCGGACGCGCTTACACCAGTACAGGGCGTGAAGGCGGCCAGGGTGCCCGGCGTGGCGCTGCCGGGCGGCAATCTGGTGGTTATCGCGTCGGAGGCAGACGAGGACGGCGTCCGGCTCGTGAGCGTGGCGTTTGAGGATGGCGGCCTGCTGTCCCAGCCCGAGGATCAGGTGATCGTGAGGGTGCCGGCCGCGCTGCTGGAGGGCTTTGAGCTGCTGCTGATCGGCCAGGACGGCCTGGAAGAACCGCTCGCCTGCGAGATCGATCCCGATGATGCGGACATGCTCCGGTTCACCTTGGATTTCCTGCCGGACGAACAGCAGCCACCCATTCCGGCGCTGTTCCTGAAGCGGGTTCCCCAGGCATAATCATATGGCGGACGGTCCTTTCAGCGCCTGTACAGAGGCGGTGGAAGGGCCGTCCCTGCATATATTGCACGGCGATGAGGCAGGGCTGCGCGATGTCGTCCCAGGCCTTCAATCCCCGGCGTGTTGCTTTTGTGACAAGATCATGTATGATACAGCGGCTTTCTATTGCCCTGCCTGCCACGAGTGGAAAAAGGATGGAGATTGTGGTGAAACTCAAGAAGCTCAGCGCAGCGTTAGCACTTTTGTCCATCTTCGCCATGCTGCTGCACATTGGATACACTGTGTTTGCTTATCTGGCATTTTACTATAATCCGGTATTGAAACTGATGACGGCGGTACCCTTCATGGTGCTGGCCTGCCTGCACGTCATATGCGGCATGCTGACGGTTTTTCTTCAGGCGGACGGCACGCGCCTGGACCTGTACCCGAAGCAGAATGTGCTTACCATTCTTCAATGGGTTTCCGCGGCGCTGATGCTGCCGCTTTTGACCCTGCACATCAAGGCCCTCGTGAGGGCACAACTTTATTTCCATGATGTCCAATAAGACAGACTGACTTTTCTGAATTCAATCAGTTTTGCGCCTGTTCCAAAAACAATGCTGGCATATCTGAATTTTTGGCGGGTTGTGTTTGTTTGATTTGCATAATAAAATGAAGATACGGAGAGCGTAAGCTCACTCGCAGGCAGCGGCAGAATCGTTCGCAGGGCTTGAAAGCGAGCCCCGGCGCCGACGACGAATGGCGATGCATTTGTCAAAGGGCTCCGGCGGAGTGCCGGGGTGCTCTGGATCGGCGTACCGCCGCCTGCACAAATCCATAACAGGAGGCATCACCATGAAACGAGTTCTAATCCTGACTCTGTGCGCCGTCATGCTGCTGTCGCCGTTCTCCTTTGCCCAGGCGGAGGGGACGGTCACGCTGCGCTTTTCCTGGTGGGGCGGCGACAGTCGCGCGGAAGCCACGCTGAAAGCCATCGAACTGTACGAAACCCTGAATCCGAATGTCAAGATCGAGGCGGAATACAGCGCCTTCTCCGGCTACTACCAGAAGCTGATTACCCAGCTGGCTTCTGGCAACGCCCCGGACTTTTTCCAGGTTGACCAGGGGTGGGTTGCCGAGCTGAACGCCCGCGGCGACGCCTTTGCCGACCTGAACGGCTTCGACGCCATTGACCCCGCCAGTATCCCCCAGACCATGCTGGATGATTACTGCATCAAGGACGGCAAGCTGGTCGTTCTGCCCTTGGGCTACAACGGCACTGTCATCCTGTACAACAAGACCCTGCTGGCGGACTACCTGGACGCCGACGGCGAGCTGAAGGATCTGACCTGGGAGCGCTTTGAGGAGATAGGCGCGGATCTGCATGCCAAGGATCCCGAGGCTTACATGACTGTGGCGGTCACCGACGGCTATGTGCGCTACTTCCTGAAGCCCATCCTGGAGCAGATCACCAACGATATTTCCGTCAAGGACGACTACACCCTGGGCTTCACCGTTGAGCAGATGACCCAGGCCTTCGACGAATTCAAGAAAGTGTTCACCAGCGGTGCGGCCCAGCCCTATGCCGAGAGCGTGGTCTACGATTCTCTGCAGAACAACGCGCTGTGGCTCAATGGCAAGATCGGCGCGGTGCCTTTGTTCTTCTCCAACATCGACGGCGAAATCGCCAACCTGACGGACTTCGACTGGGGCGTCACCGCGCTGCCGAAGATGGAAGGCGCTCAGACCTCCGGCCAGGAGGTGTGCCCCAGCCTGATGGTGGCCATCAATAAGAACGTGTCCGAGACCCAGCAAGCCGAGGCCGCGAAGTTCATCCAGTGGATGCTCAACGACCCCGAGGCCGTGAAGCTGCTGGGCACCCAGCGCGGCGTTCCTGCCAGCGAAGCGGCCCTGGCCACGCTGGTTGAAAACGACATGCTGAGCGACATCATGACCAAGGCCATTGAGATCTCCAGCGCCTCCGTCGGCTTCAAGAACGGCGATTACGAGATGGATTCCTCCATCAACTCCATCTTCGTGGAGAACATGGAGCAAGTGATCTACGACGTCGCCTCCTCCGCGGACGCCGCGCAGCAGCTCTCCGACGCCCTCGCCGGGCGCCTGGCGGAGATGAAGCAATAACAACCTTCGTCCTCCGCCGCCCCGCTGCAACCGGGGCGGCGGAACCATTTGCGCCGGGGGCCTGTCATCGCCGCCGTCCCCGGCGACGGAATCTCTGCACACTGATCGCCAAGGAGCTGACGCGCATGGCTCAAAAACATCGACTGGAAAGATACCACGGCTATCTCTACATCGCGCCGTGGCTGATTGGGTTTCTGGTGCTGACGCTGTATCCGTTTGTCACATCGCTGTTCTATTCCTTTACCAAATACGATATTTTCTCGTGGGAGTTCGCGGGACTGAAGAATTACGTCGATATCTTCACCAAGGACAAGATATTCGCAAATTCCCTGCGGCGAACGCTGATCTATACGGTCATCGCGGTGCCGCTGAAGCTGGCCATCGCGCTGGCGATGGCGACGCTGCTGGCCAGGCCGCTGCGGGGCATCGGGCTGTTTCGCACGGTGTATTACGTGCCTTCGCTGCTCGGCTCCAGCGTCGCGCTTTCGATCATCTGGAAATACCTGTTCAAGTCGGACGGCCTGGTGAACATGCTGCTCAAAGTGATCGGCGTCACCGGGCCCAACTGGCTGGGCGATTACCATATAACCTTCTGGACGATGGTGCTGCTTCCCATGTGGCAGATGGGTTCGCCCATGGTCATCTTCCTGGCGGCGCTCAAAACCGTGCCGGAGGAGCTTACGGAGGCGGCCAGCATCGATGGCGCAAACCCCATCCAGCGCTATTTCGGTATCACGCTCCCCATGATCTCCCCAGTGATCTTCTTCAACATCATTATGCAGACCATCGAGATCATCCAGCTGTTCACCCCCGCCTACATCATCACCAAGGGCGGTCCGGCAAAATCCACCTATCTCTACGCGCTGATGCTGTACGACACCTCCTTCCGGGACTTCAAGATGGGCTATGCCAGCGCGCTGAGCTGGGTGCTGTTCGTGATCATTATTGCCTTTACGCTGCTGCTGTTCCGCAAATCCAGCAGTTGGGTATACTACAAGGACGGTGAGGGCCTATGAAGAGACGCTGGATCACTTACCTTGTGCTGACCCTGATGGCGGTCCTGCTGGGCTATCCCATTCTCTGGCTGATATTCTCCTCCTTCAAGCCCAGCGCAGAGATCTTCGCCAGCGTGCGGCTGCTGCCGAAGTCGTTCACCTTCTCCGGCTATGTGGAGGGCTGGCGCTCCACATCCCAGCTGCCGTTTTCCACTTATCTGCTCAACTCCGCAAAACTTGTGATCCCCACGGTGCTGCTCACCTGCGTGTCTTCGGTGCTGGTGGCCTACGGCTTTTCCCGGTTCAGCTTTCCGGGGAAACGGGCGTGGTTTCTGGTGATGATCTCCACGCTGATGCTGCCCAACACTATCCTCATGATCCCTCGCTACATCCTGTTCAAGAATCTCAACGTCCTGAACAGCTACGTCCCCTTCTATCTGCAGGCGGCCTTCGCCACCAATCCCTTCTTTTCCTATCTGCTGATCCAGTTCTTTCGCGGGATTCCCCATGAGCTGGACGAATCCGCCACCATCGACGGCTGCGGGCGGATGCGCATCCTGGTCAGCATCATCCTGCCGCTGGCCCGCACGCCCATCATCTCCGTAGCACTGTTTCAGACCATGTGGACCTGGAACGACTTTTTCAACGCGCTGATCTACATCGACACGGTGAAGATGTATCCCGTATCCCTGGGACTGCGGCTGGCCATTGACGCGGACACCGCGGTGAACTGGAGCAAGATCGTGGCCATGACGGTGGTCAGTATCGCGCCGCTGATTCTGATGTTTTTATTTCTGCAGCGTTACTTCGTCGCGGGCATCGCGACCTCTGGCATAAAGGGCTGAGTGCCCGCCTCCGAAATCGAGAAAGGAGCGATTGAACCTTGAACAGAATACTCGATACTGTGGATGTGCTGGTCACCGGCGGTGGCGTGTCCGGCTGCGCGGCGGCTCTGGCAGCGGCCCGCGCAGGGGCGAAGACCATGCTGGTGGAGCGCAACGGCTTTCTGGGCGGCATCGCCAGCTCCAGCATGATCTCCAACATCTACAACCATTACATCGCCCGGGACGGACGCCAAGTCATGCGTGGCATCGGCGTTGAAGTGGCGGATCGGCTGGTGGCGCGCGGCGCCGGCACCCCGGCCTGGAAATTCCCTGACGGCCGCTTGGTGCACGATCCTGAACAGCTCAAGCTGGTTCTGGATGAGATGATGGACGAGGCGGGCGTCCGCGTGCTGCTGAACACCCTGGCCTACGACCCGATCGTGGAGGACGGCACGGTGTGCGGCGTCCATGTGGATACGCCCGATGGCCGCTTCATCATCCGCGCCGGCGTGGTGGTGGACACCAGCGGCGAGTGCGACATCCTCTGGCAGGCCGGCGCGCCCACGCGCTACGCCGCGGGCCTTTCCACGCTCACGTTCAAGATGTCCAATGTGAACCTGGAGGCGCTGTACCTGCACTTCAAGGCCCATCCGGAGACCTTCCCCATCGGCATCGACGCCATGAAGAACTTCGATGAGTTCCAGGACGTGTGGCTGAACCGCAACGTGCTTTACTTCCCGCACTCCGGCGGCGAGGACTGGGATCTGTTTCAGAACGCCATCAAGGCGGGGACCTTCCGCAAGGAGATCGGCCAGATCTTCGGCATGGATTCCTCCTGCATCATTGGCATGAAGGGCATGGACACCGCTGTGATCAATTCCCAGTTCTGGCGCATTGTCTCCATCGACCCGGAGGTCGTCTCCCCCGCGGAGCTGGAGGCCCACGAGATGTGCTACTACGTGGCGGACTTCATGCGCCGCACCATCCCCGGCTTCGAGCATGCCAGGATCTGCCAGATCTCCGATGAGCTGGCCATCCGCGTCAGCCGCGGCATCGTGGGCGAGGAGACCTTCGACAAGGATGAGCGGACGGTGCGCGGCGATATCGAAAGCAACGATCCCACCGCCAACGGCACTGATATCGAATACCGCATTCTGCGCTCCGTCGAGGCGGACGAGCGCTACAAGAAGTCCGACGATCAGCTGGAGGCGAATATCTGCGTGCCCGATGTGATCGCCTGCCGCCCGCAGCAGAAGAACTTCAAGCTCACGGGCGAGTTCGTCAGCAACTACACGGTCGATATCCCCTTCGGCGTCATGGTGCCCCTGGGCGTGGAAAACATTCTCTCCGCCAGCGGCAAGGGCGTTTCCGCCGTGCCGCAGACCATGCTGCGCTATCAGTCCGCGGGCATGGCGCTGGGCCAGGCCGCAGGCGCCGCCGCCGCGCTGGCGGTGCAAAAGGGCGTGCGGGTGCGCGATGTGCCCATCCGCGAGCTGCAGGCGCTGCTGCTGAAGCAGGACGTCTACCTGGGCGACGAGGCGCGCCTGAAGACACTCGGCTTGGTCTGAGAGGAGGATATGGACAGATGCAGACTTTGATAAAGGACCGGCAATGTGATATAATAGTCATTGGTGGCACTCTGGAGGGCTGCGTCGCCGCCATCGCGGCCGCGAAGCGGGGAAAGCGCGTCATGCTGCTGGAAAAGGGCGGCTCCTTGGGCGGCATGGCCTCCAACGGGCTTTGCGCCTGGCTGGACGCCCCGTCCGCGTCCGACCCGGACGTCGATGAGATCCGTACGGAGCTGCTCAAGCGGCTGGGCCTTGACGATTCCCCCGCGGGCGTCGTCTATCCTGACCAGCAGCTGAAGGTCGTGCTGGGCGAGTGGCTGCGGGACGCGGGCGTGACCTTCCTGACCCACGTGTTCGTCTCCGATCCCATTCGCGATGGGGAGAAGATCGTCGGCTTTACCGCCAACGGCAAGACCGAGCCCTTCCGGATCACCGCCGGGCGCGCGCTGGATGCCACCGACATCATGGAGACCGCCGGGATGGCCGGACTTGAGGTAATCGAAACCTCCGGAACCGTCTCCGGCGCGGTCAAGCTGAACGGCTTCGACGCGCGGCGCATACCGCTTCTGGACGGGTGGGACGTCGCCGGCGGGACGCTGGGCCGCCTGGACGTCAGCTTCGACAGCTGCTTTGGCGGCTTGCGCTTTCACTGCGAGCGCCCGCGGACCATCCTTCCCACGGGAACCGGGGAACTGCTGCTGTCCGACCTCGTGTGCGAAGTGGCCTATTGCGATGCGCTGACGCTCTCCAGTGCACTGATGGGCATGCGGCGGTTTGCCTACGCGCTGCGGGATCACCTGCGCGAAGAGACGGAGGGCATGGCGGATGTGAACGTGATCCACGTCGCCCCGCGCCTGAACGCCTATGGCACGCGGCGCGTGTCCGAGCCGCCCCGCACGTTGTCGCTGCTCAATAACGACGGCCGCGCCTATTCCAACAGCGCTGCGCTGGAGAAGGGCGTCGCCGCACTGCGATAAGGCAGGTATGAAATGTACACGCTGATCATTGTGGAGGATGAAGCGGATATCCGTGAAGGGCTTGTGGAGCTGATCCCCTGGGCTGAAATCGGCTTTGAGGTGGCGGCGGCCTTCGAGAATGGCCGCGACGCGCTGGATTGGCTGCAGAGCCACCGAGCGGACGCGGTCATCGCGGATATCATGATGGAAAACGGCTCCGGTCTGGACGTGGCTGAATGGCTCAGCCGTCAGCATCGCTCTGAAATGATGGTATTCTACAGCGCTTTTCAGGACTTTCGATATGCCCAGTTGGGCATGCAGTACGGGGTCAGGCGCTACATCACCAAGGACATGGGCTACCACGAGCTGCTGAACGCCTTCCGCGACGTCAGGCAGGATCTGGATTCCACCTATCATCCTCCCGGATCGCCTGCGGCCGCCCGGGAGGATGACGCGCTGAACGCGCTCATGCGCTATCTCCAGCGAAACTACCGCACCGCCACATTGAACAGCGCGGCGGGGGTGGCGCACATGAACCCCAGCTACCTGAGCACCTACATCAAGAAGCATCTCAACGAGAACTTCAAGACCATACTGACCCGCATCCGCATGGAAAAGGCCCATGAGCTAATGGCCGATCCCACGCTGAGCCTGAGCCGCATCCGCGACATGGTGGGCTACGGCGACGAGCGTACCTTCAACCGCGCATTCCGGCAGCAGTACGGCGTGCTCCCGGGCGAGTACAGAAAGACGCTGGGAGGCACCGTCGGCAAATGAAGAAGAATTGGGGCAAGCGCCTGCTGCTGAAGACCTTTTTGAAGAGCCTGATCCCGATCGCGGCGGCTACCGCGGTCATGGCCTGCCTGATGTTCTGTTCCGTGTACAGCCTGAACGCCTATGTGCGGGACAGGAACGCCCATATCGCCCAAGCGATCGCATCCGACCTGGCCGCCGCGCTGGAGCGTAGCATCAATGAGTCGGAGAAGATTGTACTCGCCTATACCACGAGCCAGGAGTTTTTCCACACCCTGACGCCAATCCTCAACGCCCCGAGGATCGGCTATACGCAGTTGCAGCTGCTGCGCTCGCTGGAGAAGAGCGTGAGCATCACCCAGTCCATCCGACCTTACATCGCCTCGACCTGCTTCTGCAGCGCCTCGGAGTGCTGCCCACGCTTCCTGGCCGCCCAGGACGGCGTGCATGACATCGCCACGCATGCCGACGGCGCCTTTATCGCCAGGGCCTGTCTCGGCGACTGCGACGGGTTGCGCTTCCGGCAGATCAATGGCGGGACCTCCATGGCCCTGAACGTGCTGTCCATGGTGGGGCGCGGCAAGGGGGGCGTGGTGATCGTCAACATGGACTGCCGGGCCCTTCAGAACGAGCTGAACGAATACGCCGCCCGGCAGACGGACGGGCGCTTTCTGGTGCTGGACGCCAACGGCACGCCGCGCTTTGGCAGCCCCGCGATCATCGCTTCGGGGCAGGCCCCCGTGAACGGGCGACTGACCGTGCGGGAAGGCGGAGGCGAGGTCGAATACCTGGTCACCGCCGAGGCTTCCGCAAGCCACGATTTCACGCTCTGCATTCTGGCCACGGAGGATTCCATCTATGCCACCCGCGAGCGGCTGATCGGCATGAACTTGGCGCTAATCACGCTCTCGCTGGCCATTGGCGTGACCATCGCGTGGATCGTTTCCTCCAGGCGCTACAAGGGGTATGCCCGGGCGGGGGACTACATGCAGAAGCTGGATGACCTAGGCTCAAGGGGCTGGAAGTCCTCCTGCTATGCCGCGCAGTACACCGATTATGAGAACAACATTCGGCTGCATCTGTCGGAGCACGAGCTGAAGGAGCGTATGCTGGAGCTGGAGACCCTGCGCCACCAGCTGAACCCCCATCTGCTGCTGAACACGCTGCAGATGCTGAACTGGCGGCTGATGCGCGAGCGTAAGGGCCGGAGCGATGTCAACGACACGCTGGAGCATTTGAGCAAGATCCTGTCCTACGCCCTGAAGCCCGCCGATTCGCTGGTCAGCCTCACCGAAGAGATGCGCTACACCGACGCCTATATGCAGCTGCAGTTTCACGAGGGCAAGCAGCGCACGGAGGTCAGCTGGCGGCTGGGCGGTCCTGAGCTGACCGACCGCATCCGCGTCCCGCGGGTCATTTTCCAGCCTATCCTGGAAAACGCCGTCAAGCACGCCTTTATCGGGCTCGACCGGCCGCCGGAGCTGGCCGTGGAGCTGCGCGCCGAGGCGGGGGATATCCTTTTTTGCGTACGGGACAATGGCGTGGGTATGTCCCCCGAGCGGCTTGAGGCGGTGCGGCAGGGTATGCTTCGGCCGCCGGAGGACGGGCACGGCATCGGGCTGTACAACACCAACAAGCGCATTCACCTGCTGTTCGGCAGCCGCTATGGCCTGATCGTGGACAGCGAGGAGCGCCGGGGCACCGCGGTGACCATCCGCCTGCCCCGCATCGAATCCGGAGAGGAGGACAAGTGATGGCTGGCTGGCAGTTTCCCGGCATCGCCCACGGCGCGGACTATTACCCCGAGCAATGGCTGGATCGCCCGGAGATCCTCGAAGCAGATTTGGAGATGATGGTCAAGGCCCGTGTGAACCTCGTCACCCTGGGCGTATTTGCCTGGGCGATGGAGGAGCCGGAGGAAGGCGTGTTCCGTTTTGACTGGCTGCGGGAGCGGCTGGACGCCCTGCACGCGCGGGGTATCCGCGTGCTGCTGGCCACCCCCAGCGGAGCGCGCCCCAACTGGCTGGCGGAAAAATATCCGGAGGTTCAGCGCGTGGGCGAGGATCGGCGGCGAAACCTGCCCGGCATGCGCATGAACCACTGTTATACCTCGCCGGTCTACCGCAGGCTTACCCAGCGCATCGATACCGAGCTGGCCCGGAGATTCGCCCGCCACCCGGCAGTGGTGGGCTGGCACATCTCCAACGAATATCATGGGGAGTGCCACTGCCCGCTGTGCCAGGAGGCCTTTCGCGGCTGGCTCCAGCGGCGCTATGGCACGCTGGAGCGGCTGAACGCCGCTTGGTGGACAGGCTTCTGGTCCAAGCACTATACCGATTGGCGGCAGATCGCCTCTCCCTCCAGCTTGGGGGAGCGAGCGCTGCCGGCGCTGCGCGTGGACTGGTTGCGCTTCGTCACCGACCAGACCCGGGATTTCATGAGCATGGAGGTGGAAGCCGTGCGGCCCTTTAACCCCGTGCTGCCCGTGACCACCAATATGATCGGCAGGCTGATCGAGATCGACACGCCGCGGTTCCGCGATCTGCTGGACGTGGCGGCGCTGGACATCTACCCCGAGTGGGGCAGCGGGGACGACGCCGCTGTGGCCGACGCCGCCGCGATGGAGCACGACCTGACGCGCTGCCTGCTGGACAAGCCCTATCTGCTGCTGGAGACCACCCCTTCGATGACCAACTGGCAGGCGGTGGGCCAGCCCAAGCGTCCCGGCATGCACATGCTCTGCGCCATGCAGGCCATCGCCCACGGCGCGGACGCCTTTATGATGTTCCAGTGGCGGAAGGCCCGCGGAGGCTTCGAGAAATTCCACGGTGCCGTGGTGAGCCATGACGGAAGGGACGACACCCGTGTGTTTCGGGAGGTGGCGGAGACCGGTGCGCGGCTGGCCCGACTGGGCGAGCTGAAGGGCAGCGTCACTCATGCCCAGGCGGCGCTCATCTTCGACTGGAATAACCGCTGGGCGATAGGCGCGTGCAAGGGGCCCCGGGAAGGCATCGACCCCGACGGTGAAGCGCTGGCACACTACCGGGCGCTGGCCGCCCTGGGCATCGACGTGGATGTGATCGATTCAGAGCACGGGCTGGATGACTACCGCCTGGTGTGCGCGCCAATGCTCTACATGCTGAAGTCCGGCGTCGCCGAGCGCCTGGAGCGCTTCGTTTGTGGGGGCGGAACGCTGCTGATGACCTGCTTTTCCGCACTGACGGACGAGAGCGACTTGTGCTTCGATACCGGCGCGCCGGGCCCGCTGCGCAAGCTCCTGGGGCTGCGGGTAGAAGAGCTGGACACCCTGTATCCCCATCAGCGCAATCGGGTTCGCTTTGCGCCGGATGGGCCGCTGGGCGGCATGGAGGCGGCGGAATGCGATTTCTGGTGCGAGATCCTCCATGCGGAGACCGCAGAGACCGCCGCAGTGTATGAATCGGATTATTATCGCGGCATGCCCGCCGTGACTCGCAACCGCTTCGGCGATGGGGAGGCATGGTACCTGGGCACCCGGCTGGGACTGGACGCGCTGCGGAAGGTGCACGCATCGCTTTCCGCCAGAGCGGGAATCGCGCTGCAGGCAAGCGGACTGTCGAAGGGCGTGCGCGTCCACTGCCGGGAAAAGGACGGCGTCCGCTACCTGTTCCTGCTGAACTTTGGCGATGAGCCAGGGAACGCCACCATCCCGCCCTGCGTCAACCTCGAGACGGGCCAGCCTGCCGGAGGCATGATGGTCGTTCCTGCCCGACAGGCCCTGGTGTTTCGTCAAGCTGCATTCCATGCACGTGATTAAACAAGGAGGGGTAATCTTGAAGGCAATCCCCTGATACACTTGGGGTTGTGTGCTCAGGAGTGAGCCTCCGGGACAAAGACGTTCATCGGGATGGAGTGTTGCCTTTTGTGTACACGGGCGCATTTTCCTGTGTTGGCGCTTATTCCTCTCTGGGTTGGGACGTAGTGCTGATCTTTGGTAGATTGATCCTCAATCCGCATTGTCGCTTGGAGCACTCTAAGGCTCTGCCCTTACGGATAAGCTCGGAACTGCACAGTGGGCAGAATTGCAGGCGGGCCATGGTCTTTACAACGATGTGTGACGGGCGAGCATCGCCGGTATATCCCGCGTCAAATCTCTGGCGAGCATCCCGGGCGTTCTCGGCTTCCAGGACACGGGAGTGGTTGGTCCATACATTGTTGCATTCCGTGATGTAGGCGCATACGTAGTGTTTCATCCTATTCTTCTCCGTTGGGCGACCAATTCATGATGCCAGTTCATTCTCTAAAGCCTAAGGGAATTTCTGGGCCCGTCGTTTGCCGCCGAACATTCTAATTATGCCATATTGTGATCCAAAAACAATAGAAAAAAGGCGTTCGCCCGAAGACGAACCGCCAGGAGTTACTGGAGTTTTCCGTACTTGCCGCTGACCCAGGCGTTCTGCCCCTTGTGCCGGGCTTGCGGGAAACGGTCTACAACGATGATAAGCAATTCGCTGTCGGGAATCGCTTTACTGGGCTTCCTATTCGATCGGAATGGAGAATCAATTACCGTCTTTGGCATGCGCTACGCCAGCGCGGGGGGAGGCACCCGCATGAGCCTGCCCTTTGAGGAGATGCTCCGGGAGGGCGTCAAGGCCGACAGGGTCCTCATCATCAGCGACAACGAGTGCAATTACAGAGGCTCATCCTCCAGCGGGCCGGTGCAGACGCTCGCGGACGCATACCGGCGGCAGTCCGGCAACGACATCTGGGTACACGCCATCGACCTGATGGGCTACGGCACGCAGCAGTTCGCCGGGCCGCGCACCAACATCATCGCGGGCTGGAGCGAAAAGGCGTTGGGGTTCATACCGCTGGCGGAGCAGGGCGCGGGAGGCTTGGAGGAGACGATTGCCCGCTACGAATGGCAATGATCAATGAGACAGGCGTCAGGACACGGCGGCGTGGATCGCCCTACTTTTTGCGCGCGCAAGATGTATGATTGCATTAAGGGAAGGAAATTCACAGTAAGCATCCCTGCAATAGAGTCAAATGGAAAGGTGTGGTCGGATTGGATAATCGTCCGGTTCAGTTCAAACACTTTGGTACGATGGTTGACATGTCGCGAAACGCGGTTATGAATGTTGCCAGCGTAAAGCAATGGATCGACATCACCGCTGACCTTGGATATAATACGCTGATGCTGTATACAGAGGATACCTTTGAGGTGGACGGCAATCCGTATTTCGGATACATGCGCGGCCGCTATTCCAGGGAAGAATTGAAGGAAATCAACGCCTACGCCCTGAAAAAGGAGATGGAGCTCATCCCATGCACGCAGATGCTCGCGCATCAGAACGTGTGCAGGCGGTGGCCGGAGTACAAAGTGCACTAGTCAACAAATACTGGACACAAAAGGAGCAAAAAGTTAGACATATTCGGTTGTTCATCACTCCTCTTGACGCCATCCTTGACAGAACCTTGAG
>CADCHI010000043.1 GCA_902801165.1 uncultured Eubacteriales bacterium
GCACGCTGATAGTACTTGGCTGGAAACGGCCCGGTAGGGTAGGTCGTCGCCGGATCCCATTTGAGAGACATTCTTATGAGTGTCTCTCTTTTTTGTGCGCAAAAGGGTAAAGACAGCGCCTAAAAAGGAGCTGTCTTTTGCACATATGTAGTGACCTGCGGCGCTCTGCTGTGTTATAATACTGGCATGGAAGGTGATAACAGGGTTGCAAGACGCGCCATCTGTTATTGGATACGTGTTCGGGGACTCAGCGTTGTTGTTCCCGATATGTATTATGCGAGGGCCTATGAGAGGCTTGGGAGGCAAAGTTGTGAAGACGATTCTATTGAATGGAAGCCCCAGGAAGAACTGGAATACCGCCATGATGCTGAAGGAAGCGCGAAAGGGCGCCGAATCCGTCGGAGCGGAAACGGAATACATCGACCTGTTTGACCTCACCTATACCGGTTGCAGGAGCTGCATGGCCTGCAAGCGCAAGGGCGCGGAACGCTGTAAGTGCTTTTGGAAGGACGACATTTCCCCGGTGATTGACCGCATTTTTGCCGCGGACGCCCTGATCGTCGGCTCGCCGATCTACCTCGGGGACATCACCAGCCAGGTGCACGCCCTGATGGAGCGGCTCCACTTCTGCGCCTTGTCCTATGACGATTACTCTAACTACTTTACCGGGCGGGTCGACGTGGGCGTCATCCTGACGATGAACGCGCCTCGGTCGATCTATGACAGCTGGTACAGGGTGAAAATGGAGGGACTGGCAAACAGCTTTGGCGCGCTGAACGGTGCAGTGGAGGTGCTGCCCTGCTGCGATACGCTGCAGGTGGCGGATTATAGCAGGTACAACATGGCCGGGTTTAACGAAGCACATAAGCGCGAGATGCGGGAGACGCAGTTTCCCCAGGACCTGGAGGCGGCTTTCAGCCTCGGCGCAAGGCTGGGCAGGCGCTGAGGATGGCGTTCAAGCACACCCGCCGGCCGGGTTTTTGGCTGGGTTTCATCGACTTCTTCACCGCCGGGCTGTTCTTTCTACTCTATATGCCTCTCGGCGGGCTGCAGGATGAGCTGGATGCGATCCTCGGCCGAAGGACGCAGCGGTACTGGGTCGCCTACCTGCTGGGCATCCCCACGCTGTTCATCTATCCATTGGTGTGGATGGCCCGCATCGCCGAAGAACTGAAGGCCAAGGCGATTGCCCTGGGCCTCGAAGGACCGTATACCTCCTGGTGGCACATGTTCGGTTGGAACACCTTCGGGCTGCTGCTCTTCGGGCCGGCGGTCGCCACCCACAGGTTCTTCGATACCTTGAACCGGGTGGAGTGCGAGCTGAACCGAAGGGAAGAACAAAAGGCGGTGACATGAGAACCGCTGGAGGCGCAGGCAAAAGCATGTTCTTGGATATAGAAGCGAGCAAAGACTGGGTATCGGTGGAGCGGATCGCCAAGGGCTGGTCCAGCGACAGGAAATACCTGGCAGAAACGCAGGACGGGGAACGGCTGCTTCTCAGGGTGTCGGATATCGGGCAGTTTGACGCCAAGCGGAAGGAATACGGGATCATCGAGAAGTTCTCGAGGCTCGGGTTCGAGATGTCCGCGCCAAGGGAATTCGGGGTGTGCGACGGCGGCAGGAGCGTCTATATGCTGCTGTCCTGGGTCGAAGGGAGCGATCTGGAGGAGACGCTTCCGGGGCTGACCGAAGGCGAACAGTATCTGCGGGGCAGGCAGGCGGGAGCGATATTGAGGAAGATCCACTCCGTCCCGCTGGACCCGGCGGATGTACCGAGCCAGACCAAGCGGGAGAAAAAGCTGCTCCAGCTGGCCAGGTATGAGGCGTCGAACCTGAGGATCCCAAACGATGCGATTGCGATACGATATGTGCGGGAGAACATCGACCAGATTTGGCAGGAGCCGCCGTGCTACCTGCACGGAGACTTTCACCCCGGCAACCTGATTGACATGCGGGGCGGCACGATCGGCGTGATCGATTTCAACCGGTGGGAGGTCGGCGACCCCTACGAGGAGTTCTACAAGCTCGAGAGCTTCGGAACCGAGGTCAGCGTTCCCTACTGCGTGGGGCAGATCGACGGCTATTTTGAAGATTCCATTCCCGATGGGTTCTGGACCGCGAACGCGGTGTACGTCGCCCAGGCGTCGCTGTATTCCATCAAGTGGGCCGAGAAATTCGGGCAGAGGGACATCGACGGGATGGTCGCGCGGGCGAAGGCGGCGTTCGATCACTATGACGCCTTCACGCGCACCGTGCCAAAGTGGTATACGAACGAATACAGAATAAAGTATCATAGGGGCGGGGATACCGCCCGCCAGGAGGAGCGAGAGCCATGAAATACCAAGGCATCCGAAAGATCCACGAGGGCAAGTTCATCACCCGCTACGACGTGGACTATATCACCGCGGAGGGACACCCCAAGACCTATGAGATCATCAGCCGGAACAAGGACATCCGGACGCTGGAGGCGCTGCAGAACAAGGTGCCGGACTCCGTCGTCATGATCCTGACGGACGAGGCCGGCGAGCGCATCCTCATCAACCACGAGTACCGCATGGCCATGGCGCAGTGGATCTACAACTTCCCCGCGGGGCTGATCGACCCGGGCGAGACCCCGGAGGAGAGCGCCAGGCGGGAGCTGTGGGAGGAGACCGGGCTGACGCTGACGCGCATCGACGACGTGCTGGACAACAGCTACAGCGCCGTGGGCTTTGCCAATGAGCGCAACATCTGCGTCTTCGGCACGGCAGCGGGCGAGTTCCGAAAGAGCACCTCCGACGCCGAGGAGATCGCGCCGGGGTGGTATACCCGGGGAGAGATGCGGAAGCTGCTGCGGACCGAGGCGTTCGCGGCCCGCACCCAAGCGTACTGCTATGCCTGGGCCTTCGGAAAGGAGAAGTGAGCGCGTGAAGCCGTTTGAGCTGAAGGACTACAGGGTCTTTGACATGTTCAACAACCAGTGGGCGCTGGCGACCGCCGGGAGCATCGACCGCTACAACACCTGCACCATCGGCTGGGGCAGCCTGGGCACCATCTGGGGCGGTCCGGGCCGCGGCCGGTCGATCGTGACGATCTACATCAACCCGGACCGCTATACCTGGGACTTCCTGAAGGAGAGCGACACGTTCACCGTGGATTTCTTCCCGGAGCAGTATCGCAAGGCGCTGGGCTACCTCGGCGCGCACTCCGGGCGGGACGGCGACAAGGTGGCCGCCGCGGGGCTGACGCCGAAGGAATTGGCCGGCGGCGTGACCTTTGAGGAGGCGAACCTGACCTTCGTCTGCCGCAAGCTGTACCAGGGTGAATTCCAGCGGGAGGGCCTGGCGGACGAGATCAACAACGGCATCTATCGCAACTGGCGGCCCCATTGGATGTTCGTGGGGGAGATCATCGAGGTCGAGGACAAGCGCTGAGGCACGGTGGATGGAAGGCCGAAGGGCAGGGGAGGCACGACGATGTACAGATTCTATGGCTGGCAGTCCGCGGACATTGCGGACGAACAGGGCCTGGCGCCCCGGGACTACTACGACCTGCTGTCCGGCATCTGGTCCGCGGACACCTGCGCGCCGAGGATGCGGGGCGACTGGAGCCCGGACAACCCCACCCTGGGGCAGTGCTCGATCACGGCCTTTCTGATGCAGGACCTCTATGGCGGAAAGGTGCTGGGCGTGCCGCTGGGCGATGGGAACTTCCACTGCTTCAACGTCGTGGGCGACTGCGTGTTCGACCTGACCAGCGAGCAGTTCGGAAGCAGGGCGCTGGACTATGACAATTGCCCGGAGCAGCGGCGGGAGGACCACTTCGCGAAGGTGGAGAAGCGCCAGCGCTACGAGGTCCTGCGCGGCCGCCTGATGGAGGCGCTCGCGGGCCGAAGGGAATAAAAATGAAGGACCTGGCCGTTCCGATGCAACGTCCGGTGGTTTCAAAGAACTGCGCCGCCTCAAAGGACATTGGAATATCCAAGGGGGACGGAGTGCACCGGGGATAACGGGGGATAAGATGCTGAACGCGAAAAACGGAAGGCTGGCGCTGCCCTTCGGCGAAATGGATTACATTCGCTTTGGCGCGGGCAGGCGTCCATTGGTCATGATCCCAGGGGTTGGAGACGGCCTCAGGACGGTGAAGGGCATGGCGCTGCCCTTTGCGCTGATGTACCGTGCCCTGGCGCGTGACTTTACCGTGTACGTATTCAGCCGCCGCGTTCAGCTCGCGGCCGGGATGACCACGCGGGACATGGCGGAGGACCTGAACGCCGCCATGGATGAACTCGGGCTGAACTCCGCCGCGGTGGTGGGGGTGTCCCAGGGCGGCATGATCGCCCAATGGCTGGCCGTCGATCATCCTGAAAGGGTGGACAGGCTGGTGCTTGTGGTGACGCTGTCCCGGCCCAACCCCACGGTTCAGGCGGTGATCGGACGATGGCTGGAGATGGCGCGGCGCGGCGACTATCGGGCCATCATGTTGGATACGGCGGAGCGGTCGTATTCCCCAAAGCGATTGAAGCGGACCCGGCTGAGCTATCGTCTGCTGGGCAGCTTTGGCAAGCCGAGGAGTTTTGAGCGCTTCATCATCCAGGCGGAGTCCTGCGTTACCCACGATGCCCATGATGCGCTGGGCCGGATCAACTGTCCGACGCTGGTGATCGGCGGAATGGAGGACGAGATCGTCACGGGCGCAGCCTCGGACGAGCTGGCGGCGGCGATTTCCGGCAGTCGGCTCCACATGTACGAAGGGCTTGGCCACGGCCTGTACGAGGAGGCGCCGGACTTCCTGCGGCGCGTGGCGGACTTCTGTCTGTGAGGAGGTCATTGCGATGGATGCGCGTTTGTTTGGGCGGGCGATGGCGAAGTTCTTCAGCGGCGTGCTGCTGATGGGCCTGTTGCTGTTCCTGCCCGCGGGCACCCTGCGCTGGCGGCAGGGGTGGCTGCTGATGGGAATCCTGTTCATTCCCATGTTCCTTGCCGGTCTGGTGATGATGTCCAAAGCCCCCGAGCTGCTTAAGAAGCGCCTGAGCGCGAAGGAGGAGCAGGGAGAGCAAAGGACCGTGATCCTGCTCAGCGGGCTCATGTTCCTGGCGGCGTTCGTCGTCGCGGGGCTGAACTTCCGCTTCCGCTGGCTCGTGCTGCCGGACTGTGTGAGCTGGGCCGCGGCGGGCGTGTTCCTCGCGGGCTATGCGCTGTACGCCGAGGTGCTGCGGGAAAACGCCTGGCTGTCCCGCACGGTGGAGGTGCAGGAGAACCAGAAGGTTGTGGACACGGGGCTGTACGGCGTCGTGCGGCATCCGATGTACATGAGCACGCTGCTGCTGTTCCTGTCCATGTCGCTGGTGCTGGGCTCGCCGCTGTCCTTCGTCGTCACGCTGGCCTACATCCCCATCATTGCCCGGCGCATCCGCAACGAGGAGGACGTGCTGGAGCGGGGACTTGAAGGCTATGCTGAATACAGGAAGAGGGTCCGCTATAAAATCATACCGTTTATATGGTGACAGACAGGGAGGAACCGCATGAAGAGCATTTTGATCGCAGATACCACCCGCGAGGAGCGCGAGCGGATCGTCGCGGAGTCCATTGGCAACATCGAAGGCGCCTGCGACGGCTGCAGCCCGGGTCTTGCGGAGATGTACCAGGACTATATCGAGGGCCGCAGGGAGCTGCGCCAGATCAACATGGAGTTCAACGCCCGGTATACCTCCGGCCAGATGGGGCCGGACATGGGCGGCTGCGACTGGGCGAACCGGTAGCCGGGCGGCCGAGGGGAGATCTGGTGGCGAAGATGTTATGCCTCCTGGGGGCAGGAGATCGGGGCGTTCACCGGGGAGCGGCCATGGTCCGCTTGCCCGGGGCATTCCCAAAGATTGTGAAAGGATGGATCGACTGTGAGCAAGGTTCGAATCTATGGCTTCGCGGACGAGGCGAGCCCGAGGATCGACGGGCAGATCGACGCGCTGGTCCGCAACCGCATGGACGGGCTGGAGATCCGCAACGTGGACGGGGAGAACGTCTCCGACATCAGCCTGGAGAAGGCCCGGGAGGTGCGCCGCAAGCTGGAGGCGGCGGGGCTGGCCATCTGGTCGATCGGCTCGCCCATCGGCAAGATAGATATCGCAAAGGACGACTTCCCGTCCCACCTGGACAAGCTGCGCCACACCCTCGACATCGCGGAGATCCTCGGCGCGCGCCGCGTCAGGATGTTCTCGTTCTACATTCCCGCGGGCGACGACCCCGCCGCCTGGCGGGGCGAGGTGCTGGACCGGCTGAACCGCATGGCGGACCTCGCCGAGGGCACGGGCATCCAGCTGTGCCACGAGAACGAGAAGGGCATCTACGGCGACAACGCCGCCCGGTGCCTGGACATCCACCGTTCCGTGCCGCGGCTCGCCGGCGTGTTCGACCCGGCCAACTTCATCCAGACGGGCCAGGATGTCGCCGAGGCCTGGGAAGCGCTCAAGCCCTACGTGGACTACATGCACGTCAAGGACGCGCTGGCCGACGGCAGCGTGGTTCCGGCGGGGCGCGGCATCGGGTCGCTGGCCGTGATCCTCCGCGACTACTTGGCCCGGGGCGGCACGGCGCTGACCCTGGAGCCCCACCTGAGGGTGTTCGACGGGCTCTCCGCCCTGGAGCGCGCCGGCGAGGCGAGCCGGGTCGGCGGCTATGCCTACGCCAGCGGCGACGAGGCCTTCGACGCCGCGGCGGCGGCGCTGCGGGAGCTGCTGCCCGGGGACTGACGGCACGCCATACAAAAGGAGGAAACCGTGATGCAGATCGGCGCCCAATTGTACACCACCCGGGAGGCCTGTCAGACGCTGGAGGGCTTCGCGGAAACCCTCGCCCGCGTCGCCGACATCGGCTACCGGACCGTCCAGGTCTCCGGGACCTGTCCCTACGAGGCCCGGTGGCTGAAGAAACAGCTGGAGAAGAACGGCCTCAAGTGCGTGCTGACCCACATCCCGGTGCCCCGGCTGACCGGCGAATTGGACGAGGTCATCCGGGACCACGATGCCTTCGACTGCCGCTGCATCGGCCTGGGCTATTGGGGCTTCAGCGAGGAAGGCGGCATGACGCTGGAGAGGTGGCTCGCCACCTTCCCGCCCATCGCAAGGGCGATCCGCGACGGCGGGCACTACTTCATGTACCACAACCACCACAACGAGTTCAGGAAGATCGGCGGCAAGCTGGTGCTGGAGACGCTGATGGAGGCCGTGCCCCCGGAGGAGATGGGCTTCACGCTGGACACCTACTGGGTGCAGGTGGGCGGCGGCGACCCGGCCCAGTGGCTGGAGCGGCTTGCGGGCCGCATCCCCTGCATCCACCTGAAGGACTGCGGCTTCGGCCAGTCCATGGAGGTCGTGGGCGAGGGCAACATCAACTTCGACCGGGTCTTTGAAAAGGCGGAGGCCGGCGGCACAAAGTACATGCTGGTGGAGCAGGACGACTGCCACGGCGAGGACCCCATCGACTGCCTGCGTCGCTCCTATGACTACCTGAAGGCCTGCGGCTTCGACTGATTGGAGGAAATGAGCATGGATGGAAGGATCAGGCTCGGCATCATCGGCGTCGGCAACATGGGCTCCGGCCACGCGGCCAACGTGCTGGCGGGCAAGTGCCCGGACCTGGAGCTGACTGCCGTCGCGGACACCAACCCCGACCGCCTCGCCTGGGCGAAGGAAAACCTGACGGACGGGGTCGCCCGCTTCGATGACGCCGTGAAGATGCTGGACAGCGGGCGGATCGACGCCTGCATTGTCAGCGTGCCCCACTACGACCACCCGAAATACGCCGTGGCGTGTATGGAGCGGGGCATCCACGTGATGGTGGAGAAGCCTGCGGGCGTGTACACGAAGCAGGTCCGGGAGATGAACGCGGCGGCGGACCGGCACCCCGAGGTGGTGTTCGGCATGATGTTCAACCAGCGCACGAACTGCGTCTATCGGAAGATGCGGGAGCTGGTGCGGTCCGGGGAATACGGCCGGCTGCGCCGGGCCAACTGGATCATCACCAACTGGTACCGCCCCCAGGCCTACTACGACTCCGGCAACTGGCGGGCTACCTGGGCCGGGGAGGGCGGCGGCGTGCTGCTGAACCAGTGCCCCCACCAGCTGGACCTGTGGCAGTGGATTTGCGGCATGCCCGAAAGCCTCCAGAGCCACATGCGCTTCGGCCAGTGGCACGACATCGAGGTGGAGGACGACGTGACCACCTACATGGAATACCCGAACGGCGCCACCGGCGTGTTCGTCACCACCACCGGCGACGCCCACGGCACCAACCGCTTCGAGGTCCAGCTGGACCGGGCGCGGATTATCGTGGAGAACGACCGGCTGAGCCTGCTGGAGTTCGAGGTCAGCGAGCCGGAGTTCTCCCGGACGAACAAGGCGCCCTTTGCCACCATGCCCGCCCGGGAGGTTGAAGTGGAGACAGACGGCGAAAATCCCCAGCACGTGGGGGTGCTGAACGCCTGGGCCGGGGCCATCCTGCGGGGCGAGCCCCTGGTGGCCGACGGCAGGGAGGGCATCAACGGCCTGATGCTGTCCAACGCCATGCACCTGTCCGCCTTCCTGGGCCGGAAGGTGGCGCTGCCCGTCGACGAGGAACTCTACCGCGAGGAGCTGATGAAGCGGGTGGCGACCTCCCGGCGCAAGGCGGGCGTGACGGCGACCTTCGCCGACACGAGCGGCACCTACGGCGGCGCGAAGTAGCGGGAAAGCGGAGCCGGGAAACTGTGAACCATAAAACAGAGCCCTGAGGGTTTTGGCGGCGTAAGCGGCCTTGCCTCCAGGGCTCTGTTTCTTAATTATGCCGATTGTTCCAACATGCCGATAAAGTCCAATTATTCGCCCACCAAAACATTTACACAGGAAAGGTACGTATGCTATAATATTATCTGCCAATCCATGTGTAACACGAACAGTTTTATAATACAGGAAGATGAGGGTTTACGATGGATAATACAAAGAATGCTCGCAAGCGATGTATTGCAATGGCGATGGCCTTGTTGCTATCCATATCCCTTACGGGATGCGGCTCCAAAGACAGTGTTCCTGCTGTAACCCAGACTGAGGCACCGACTGAGGCTCCTGCCACGGCTGAACATACAGCCGAGCAAACGGAAGAACCCACGCCTGAGCCAACCGCAGAACCAACAGCGGAACCCACGCCAGTCGTTGAGGACGAACCCGAAGGCGCTGAAGCTTTAACCCCTTCCCAGCGTGAGTCCCTCAACATGCTCAACCACATGACGGTAATGACGAAACAGGTAAACACGGCCAGACGGGACCGCGTGTTCTTGGAGTCGGCTTATTCCTTCTTCGTCAATGACATCTATCCCAATGTGGATGTGGACACACAAGCTCAGGTGTTCAACCTGATGGACACCATCCACAAGTTCCAGATGATCGACGTCAAATGGGACAGACTTGAGTTTATTTACGAGCAAAACCGTGCCCAGGCACTCCGGCAGGCCATTCCCAGCCCTGTCGCTCTCTTGAGCGTTGTTCAGTCCGGAAGCTTACTGAAAGCTGCCGTATCTGTACTATACATGACTGTAGATGCCTCCATGAAGTACAAGTCAGCCATATCTGACGCTGAACTGACCTACCTGAAAAGCGGCTGGGAACTGGAAGATGCGGAGTCTGAAGAGCTGCACAACAGCACAAAGAACGCCTTGTCTTACATATTCAGCACGGCTCGCAAATACGGTTTCAGCGGGGACAATGCCCAGTATATCCTGAGAGAGGACACCATCGAAAGCTTCATCGAATACTCCGATAAGCCGGACTCTCAGCTCACTCAGAAAATCGAGTGGTTTGAGGCTCATCGAGATACCTATGAGGCTTTCGGGCCCTACTGGCTCGAACTGGCAAAAGACTACTACAATGACGGTCAGTACGAAAAATGCCTCATGGCAGTCGCCAAGTACGAAGTCATCACATCCCGTATCTCCCTCAAGGATGGCGATTATGCGAACGTCCTTCCCATGGCGATCATCGCCGCAAAAGAGACGCTGTCCGAAGCGGATTACTGCACCACCGCAGAAGGTTATTGCGATGCCATCCTGAAGAACACGAAAGACGCTGATTGGAGCCTCCGGTACTTCGTGGCACAGATCTACCTTGATCTCTACACGATTATCAACGATCAAACCTATCTCGACAAGGCTTACAAGGTTGCCAAGGACAACGTTGTCATCCTCGTAGATGAACAACGGGTGCTGAACACCACTTATCAGCAGCCGCTCGAAGAAGCAAAGGCCGAAAATGGCGCAACAAAACGCAAGCAGAATGAGATCAAGGAGTACAATAGACTGGCAAAGGAACAGCGCAAAGTCGCCTTGCCGCCTGTCAGCGAAGCCTTGTACCTGAACTGTGACCTCCTGTTCGCTCTTGCTGAACAGTGCGGTATCTCCGAAACGGAGAAGGCCAAGATCGATAATATCCTCCACGAGAACGGCAGCAACATTTTCCTGACGCAGGCCCTGGACAACAGATTCTGGTTTGGCGACCACGACGCGGAGATTAACGCGGACGACATCACCGTATCCTTTGAAGGAAAGTCGTTTACGATCCCTGCTTCCTGCGTAACTGACCGATCTGTCATCACAGTCACGGTCTCCGGCAGTGATGAAACCACGCTCCTTGATGAATGGATCGTAACCAATGTTGATCGTCACAAGAGCGAGGATGTCTCGGACTTCACAGCGACCTTCGAGAGCAAGCCTGCCAAGGACCATAAGTACCAGGTGGGCGAAGTCGTAACCATTAAGGTTATACCTGTAGTGGAGTCCGGGGATAATTTCATTGAGTTCACCTATAACGTTGTCCCGGACAAGAGACTGGTGGTATTTGACGACATCAGCTTCGAAAGGGTCCAGTAATGAGAAAACGTTTCCTTAGCTTCATCCTCGTAGTGATAGTGCTGTTTTTCGTTAACAGCACTATTGCGTATGCCTGCGATGAGCAGCAGACTGCAACGTATCTGGGACAGCTACTGTTTGGGAATAACGCTGCCAGATGGTCATCTGATGACAAAATGGTCATGCTGGTCGACGCCCTGTACCTTTGTAGTGAGCAGGCTGATGGAAAAGGTCAGGATAAACTTGATTTTCTGAAAAGCCATAAAGTACCTGGTACTCCCTCCCTAGCAAGCATCAACATTGATTCGAACCAGCTGTTGGACTGCGCCCATCATAGTTGGACATATGTTGCCCCTGGCAATACAAAAAGCCAAGCCACACGGAAAATGGTTCTCAAGAACACAGTAAACACAGTATTCGGCACCGACATAATTGACAACACCTTTGGATCTATCTTTGGTAGCGCTAAAAAGAGGAAATATGAAAGCTTTGCCTCGCTGCTCTATTATTCGCACATCCTGTTCGATTACCTGGCTGACGATCCAGAAGAGTCGGAAGCAGTTGTTGCAGATAATTTTGTTCCTTCATATATTGGCAATAGATACATTGAATTAAACGGTAATATACCTGACTTTTCTACCATTGAAAAACATAGCACAACCTTGGAAATAGAACCGAGTAATTTAGATAGTTTCGGACGTTGTGGCGTGGTTTATGCTGTATTAAGTAGAGAAAGCATGTGTTTCATTGGCCCAAGGCCGCCATTACCAGATCCTGTAGGTTGGAATAGCATACAGTATCCTGAACTCATTCCTCGGAACGATTTGTTTAATCGCTGTCATTTAGTCGGACGGCAGTTCTGCGGAATAGATAATAAGCACAACCTAATTACTGGCACAAGCTATCTTAATGATACAATGAGCAAAATGGAGAAAATAATAGCAGATTATTTGCAAAACACCAATAATCATGTCGTCTATAGAGTTACTCCATATTATAACGGTTATAATCTGCTTCCTTCCGGCGTTCAGCTTGAAGCATATTCTGTCGAAGACAACGGACAAGGTGTTTGCTTCAACGTCTACTGCTACAACGTCCAACCTGGCGTGAAAATCAACTATGTTGATGGTACAAGCACGGAAGCCGATATAACCTATAATACAAGCAACATACTACCCTTCTCAATCGATGGGGCTAACGATGCCAACCCTGATTTGATCTACGAGATAAACAAACAACTGGCCATTCTTTTCAACGATCAGATCAGCTCAGGCACCTATACTGCTATGATGGATCAACTCAATGTAATTGCTATTGAAGCACGTGATAACGTTGGCAAATACATCGAAGCGAAACAAATCCAGTACAAGTATTTTCAGACTCTCCGAGCTTATATGCCGCTCCTTCTGGCAAATGAGGGTTTCTTCCAGTCTGTGTTCAATTAGCAGATTACTTTGATATTGGATAGCTAAGGCAATGGCCCGTATATGAATAATTGAGCACTCACGCATCATATGCGTGGGTGCTCTCTTTTTTCCGGCATTCCAGAGGTCACTGGCTATGCCAGCGCCCACATGCCGGTGGACAGGATCAGCGGGAGCGTGGCGGCGAACGCTGCTGCGATCTTCACGGGCATGGCCGCGCGGCCCCTTCGCAATATTCGGCACGGGCTGACAACGGTTGCACAATTGTGGTATAATGCTGCCGTGGAAAAGCGCGGGCGGCGCAGGGGCATCCCGTCCGGCCGCGCGAGCATCCCGGGAGGAGAAACCAAAGCATGAAAAAGACCTACATCACCACCATGCCCAACCACATCGGCGCCTTTTTGAAGGCCAGCGAATGCTTCGCGGAGCTGGGCGTGAACATCACCCGCGTCAGCTACAACAAGGCGGTGGATTCCCACACGCTGTTCATCGACGCCGAGGGCACCGAGGCGCAGCTGAGGGAGGCGGACGAGCGCCTCACCCGCATCGGCTACCTCCAGGGCGCCGGGGACGAGAAGGGCATCGTCCTGCTGGAGTTCCGCCTGAAGGACGAGCCCGGCAGCGTCACGGCGGTGCTGCGGCTGATCCACGAGTTCAGCCTGAACATCTCCTACATCAGCTCCCAGGAGAACGGCACGGACTACCAGGCCTTCAAGATGGGGCTGTTCGTGGACGACGGGGACAAGCTGCGGGCCTTCCTGAACCGGGTGGAGTCGCTGTGCCCGGTGCGGGTGATCGACTACAACCACTCGGAGCGGGTCTACGACAACAGCATCTTCTACCGCTCCTTCGTGTCCGGGCTGATGCAGACCACGGGCCTGCCGGAGGACAGCCGGGACGGGCTGCTGGTCAACTCCAACCTGGTGATGCAGATGCTGGACGAAAAGGGCCTTTCGCCCTACAAGACGTTTGAGAGCATCGGCCAGTTTGCCCAGCTGCTCTCCGCCTGCCGGGGCGCGGCGTTCTCACCCCGGATCACCCGGCACAGGATTACCGACAGCACCGAGGTCATACTGATCGAGCCGCCCTGCGGCAGCAACACCGCCATCCTCCAGAGCCTTGGCGAGACGCTGTTCATCGACTGCGGCTACGCGCTGTACCGGGAGGAGATGGAGGCCGTCTTCCGCCGGCTGCTGCCCGACTGGGACGGCATGGAGAAGCGCGTGTTCATCACCCACGCGGACGTGGACCACTGCGGCCTGCTGCCCCTGTTCGACGAGGTGCTGGCCAGCGAGAGGAGCCGGGAGTGCCTGGCGCTGGAATACGCCGGGAAGAACGGCTTCCGGGAGCAAAACCCCCTTCACAAGCCCTACATCAGCATCTGCAAGGCCCTGACGCGCTACAGCCCGCCGAGCCCCGAAAAGGTGCGCGGCCTCTGGGCGGAGCGCGGGGAGCAGGCGGAGGACTTGGAGCAGATCGGCTTCTTCCACTTCGGGGAGCTGGGCTTCGAGGTCTACCAGGGCAAGGGCGGGCACCTGCCGGGGGAGACGGTGCTGATCGACTACGCCCACCACGTGGCCTTCACCGGGGACATCTATGTCAACGTCCACGGCATGACCCGCGAGCAGGCCGCCTACAACCAGTACGCCCCGGTGCTGATGACCTCGGTGGACACCGACCCGGAGCTCTGCGCCAGGGAGCGCCGGGCGATCATGCAGCGCCTCGGCGCGGGCAGCTGGCAGGTGTTCGGCGCTCATGGCATGAAGAAGGACTACCAGGTCCAGGCAGAGCCGCGCTGACGCGCCCCGGGACCGGGCCGTTGGGCGGGAAGCCCCGGTTCAGGGAGCTTCCCGCCACAAAATGTTTTGGACCCGCAGAAAAGCCCACATTCCTTCGATGGAATGTGGTATAATGCTGCCGTAGAGGTCCGCGGGGCCGGTTCCCGGGAAAGGGACCGCCGAGGGACCGCCGGGAGGATTCATCACCTTGGGGGAGGAAAGCACATGAGCAAGTATCTGGACCGGGCAAAGCAGCTCCGGGCCATCGCCGTGCCGCACTACAACTGCGGGCAGTCGGTGGTCCTGCCCTTCGCGGAGGAGGCCGGCCTCACCGAGGCCCAGGCCATGGGGATCTGCGCCAATTTCGGCGGCGGGCTGAAGCGTGCCGCAGCCTGCGGGGCCATCACCGGCGGGCTGGTAGTGCTGGGGCTGTTCGGGATCGACGATCCCGGGGCGTACTATCGGGCCCTGCGGGAAAAGCACGATGGGCTGCTGGACTGCGCCGACCTGCTGCGCAGGAACAAGGAGCTGGGCGGCGAAAAGAAGCCGCACTGCGACGCGCTGGTGTATGAGTGCGTCGAGCTCGTGGAGCGGTTGCTCCGGGAGCAAGGCAAGATCGCGTGACGAAGTGCCCCGGCGCTCCCCAGGGAGCGGCGCGGGGCGCTTGCGGGAAACAGGGCTGCGGCCCGACCTATTGAAAGCGAGTGTGAAATGCTATGAAACCCTATCTTGAGCCCTGGGAGGAGACGCTCAAATCGCTGGAGTCCTCGGAGGCAGGCCTTAATCCGTCGGAGGCCCAGGCGCGCCTTGGCAAGCACGGCCCGAACAAGCTGCGGGAGGCCCAGAAGCAGAGCCTGCTTTTGCGGTTCCTGGGCCAACTGAAGGACCCGATGACGCTGGTGCTGATCGCGGCGGCCATTGTCAGCGCGGTGACGGCAATCTACGCCGGGGAGAGCCTGGCGGACACCGTCATCATACTGGCGGTGGTGCTGATCAACGCCTGCCTGGGGGTGTACCAGGAGAACAAGGCCGAGGCGGCCATCGAGGCGCTGCAGCAGATCGCCGCGGCAACCGCGAAGGTGGTCCGGGACGGCCACCAGCTGACCGTCAAGGCCGAGGAGCTGGTTCCCGGCGACGTGATCGTGCTGGAGGCCGGTGACGCGGTGCCCGCAGACGCGCGGCTCATCGAGTGCGCCTCCCTGAAGGTGGAGGAGGCGGCGCTCACCGGCGAATCCGTGGACGTGGACAAGCAGGTCGAGGCCCTGGCCGCCGCGGAGAACGGCGACGTGTCCCTGGGCGACCGGAAGAACATGGTCTACATGGGCTCCACCATCACCTATGGCCGCGGCCGCGCCGTGGTGACCGCCACCGGCATGCAGACCCAGATGGGCAGCATCGCCGACGCGCTGCACAGCGCCGGGGACGAGCAGACGCCCCTGCAGAAGCGGCTCAACGAGCTGAGCCGGAAGCTGTCGCTGATGATCCTGGTGATCTGCGCCTTCGTGTTCGCGGTGAACCTGGTGCGCAACGGCGGCGCGGCGGTGCTGGACACCTTCATGATCGCGGTGTCCCTGGCCGTGGCGGCCATCCCCGAGGGCCTCAGCGCGGTGGTGACCATCCTGCTGTCCATCGGCGTGACCAAGATGTCGAAGAACCACGCCATCATCCGCAAGCTCACCGCGGTGGAGACCCTGGGCTGCACCCAGATCATCTGCTCGGACAAGACCGGCACGCTGACCCAGAACAGGATGACGGTGATGCGCCGGGTGACCGGGGACGAGCGGCTGCTGATGACGGCCATGGCGCTGTGCTCCGACGCGAAGCTGGAGGGCGGCGAGGCGGTGGGCGAGGCCACCGAGTGCGCCCTGGTGAACGACGCCGCGAAGGCGGGCCTCGCCAAGGACGAGCTGGAGGCGGACCTGCCCCGGGTGGACGAGGCGCCCTTCGACTCCGTGCGCAAGATGATGACCACGCTCCACCGCGCCAAGGCGGGCCAGGGCTTCATACAATTCACCAAGGGCGCGCCGGACGAGGTTCTGCGCCGCTGCACGAAGGCCTGGGTGAACGGCCAGGCGGTGCCCATGACCGAGGTCATGCGCGACGAGATCAACAAGGCGAACAAGGCCATGGCGGACGAGGCCCTGCGGGTGCTGGCGGCCGCCCAGCGCGTCTACGACGCCCGCCCCGACGGCAACGCGCCGGAGGAGCTGGAGCAGGAGCTGACCTGGATCGGCATGTCCGGCATGATCGACCCCATCCGTCCCGAGGTGAAGGAGGCCATCGGCCGCTGCCGCGAGGCGGGCATCCGGCCCATCATGATCACCGGCGACCACAAGGACACCGCCTCGGCCATCGCCCGGGAACTGGGCATCCTGGCGCCGGGCCAGCAGGCCATCACCGGCGCGGAGCTGGACGCCATCGACGACGAGACCTTCGCCCACGACGTGCGGCGCTATTCCGTCTACGCCCGCGTGCAGCCGGAGAACAAGGTGCGCATCGTGAAGGCGTGGCAGGCCCTGGGCTGCGTCACCGCCATGACCGGCGACGGCGTCAACGACGCTCCCTCCATCAAGCAGGCGGACATCGGCGTGGGCATGGGCATCACCGGCACGGACGTGACCAAGTCCGTGGCGGACATGATCCTCACCGACGACAACTTCGCCACCATCGTGGCTGCCGTGGCCGAGGGACGCCGCATCTACGACAACATCCGCAAGGCCATACAGTACCTGCTGTCGGCGAACCTGGCCGAGGTGCTGGCGGTGTTCGCGGCCACGCTGATGGGTTTCACCATCTTCAAGCCCGTGCACATCCTGTGGATCAACCTGATCACCGACACCTTCCCGGCCATCGCCCTGGGCATGGAGGAGGCTGAGCCGGACACCATGCGCAGGCCGCCCCGCCGCCCCGAGGAGGGCGTGTTCGCCGGGGGCATGGCCTTCGACATGGTGCTGCAGGGCCTGATCATCGCCCTTTTGACGGTGGTGAGCTACTTCACCGCCATCCGCATGAACACGGGGGCCTGGACCATCGCCCAGTCGGCCCCGGGCATGACCATGGCCTTCCTCACCCTGAGCATGACGGAGATCTTCCACGCCTTCAACATGCGCTCCCGGCACGGCTCGCTGCTGTCGGAGAAGGCGCAGAACCGCTGGCTGTGGCTGACGCTGGCCTTCTCGCTGCTGATGACCGTCGCCGTGGTGTTCGTGCCCTTCCTGCGGGACGCCTTCTCCTTTGCGAAGATCGGCCTGAAGGAGTACACCGCGTCCCTGGGCATCGCGCTGTGCATCGTGCCGATCGTCGAGGCGATCAAGCTCGTGGAGCGCGGGGCTGCGCGCCGCAAGACCGCCTGCAAGGGCGACTGATGCCCGACGCTCCATTCGACATCGCGGGCCGCGGCCCGCCGGAAAGGGGAGGAAGAAACCATGATCGAAAGCATGAAGTGGACCCGGGAGCCCGATCAATACAGGATCGGGGACGGCCGCATCGAGATCACCACCCAGCCCCACACGGACCTCTGGCAGAGGACCTATTATCACTTTCGCAACGACAACGCGCCGGCGCTCCAGCTGGAGACGGACGAGCGCTACTTCTCCTTCGTCGTCAGGACGGACTTCGCCGGCAGCGGCCATCGCTTTGACCAGTGCGGCATCGTCATGTACCTCGACAGCGAAAACTGGCTGAAGGCATCGGTGGAGTACGAGAACGAGACCTTCCAGCACCTGGGCTCCGTGGTGACCAACCACGGCTATTCCGACTGGGCGACGACGGCGATCCCGGCGAGCGTGAAGCAGATGTGGTACCGCTTCAGCCGCAGGGAGGACGACTACTGCGTCGAGTGCTCGGAGGACGGCGTCAGCTTTACCCAGATGCGCGTCTGCCACATGTGGGAGGGCGGCGGCACGATTCGCTTCGGCGTCTACGCCTGCAGCCCGGAGGATTCCAGCTTCACCGCCGTGTTCACCGATTTGGCGGTCACGGAGTGCGCCTGGAAGGCCCACGACGGCCAGCAGCCGGACTGAACAAAGAGAAACAGAGGGAGGAAAGCGGATATGCCTGTGCGCATCCTTGAAAATGAGCGCCTGCGGGTGACCATCGCCGACGCGGGCGCGGAACTGGTCAGCGTGTACGACAAGGCCCGGCAGGCGGAGCGCATCTGGACCGGGGACCCCGCCGTGTGGAACCGCCACGCGCCGATACTGTTCCCCTTTGTGGGAAAGGTCGTGGACGGAAAGTACCGGGTCGGGAACCGGGAGTACGCCATGAAGACCCAGCACGGCTTCGCCCGGGACCGGGAATTCACCTGTTTGGAGGCGACCGCCGACAGGGCGGCGCACCGGCTGGAGTCCGACGACGCGACCCGGGCGATCTATCCCTATGAATTCAGGCTCACGGTGCGGCACCGCCTGGACGCGGACCATCCCGGCCGGCTGCGCGTCGAGTGGACCGTGGAGAACCCCGGCGACGGGCCCATGCGCTTCGCCATCGGCGGCCATCCCGGCTTCCTGCTGCCCCCGGAGGTCCGGAAGGAGGACTGCCGCCTGCTGTTCCCCGGCGCGGAAACACTTCGGTACATCGGCACCAGCGCGGCGGGCTACGCCCTGCCGGCGGTCAAGGCGCTCCCGCTGGAGAACGGCGGCGCGCGCTACCGGGAGGACATCCCGGAGACCTGGATCTTCGAGGATGGCCAGGTGAAGCGGGTCGGCATCGAGACGCCGGACGGCAGGCCCTTTGTCATGCTGGACTGCGAGCAGTTCCCGATGCTGGCGGTGTGGGCCAACCCCAAGGGGCCGTTCATCTGCCTCGAGCCCTGGTTTGGCAGGACCGATGACGAGGGGTTCACCGGGACCATCGACCAGAAGAAGGGCATGGTGGACCTGGAGCCCGGCGGGCGGAAGGAAATCGCCTACGCCATCGACTTTCTTTGAGTTTGCATAGCGGCGCGGAGGTGGGGAACATGGCGGGCAGGCGGATCATCGTCACGGGCTTCGAGCCCTTCGGCGGCGCTTCGGTCAACACCTCCTGGGAGGCGGTGAGGACCCTCGACAGGGTGGAGAAGGCGCTGCTGCCGGTATCCTTCGCCCGGGCGGGCGAGGCGATACGCCGAATCGCCGCCTCGGCCCCGGACGCGGTCGTCTGCGTCGGCGAGGCCGGCGGGCGCTCGGCAATCTCGGTGGAGCGCGTGGCGGTCAACCTGATGGATGCGCGGATCCCGGACAACGACGGCGCACAGCCCGTGGACGTTCCCATCAGCCCCTCCGGCCCGGCGGCGCGCTTCGCCACGCTGCCGACGCGCCGGATATTCGAGCGCGTCCGGGAGGCGGGCCTCCCGGCGGAGCTCTCCTACAGTGCCGGGACCTACGTGTGCAACGGCACCTTCTACGCGCTCATGGAGGCGATAGAGGCGGCTGAAATCCCCGCGCTGGGCGGGTTCATCCACGTCCCCGCCTCGGGGATGGCCGCCGGGGACATCGCCCGGGGGCTGGCCATCGCGGTTCAAGTTATCAGGGAAACACTGGAGGGGAGATAGCGCGGCGGCCTGCCGCGCGGACGGCTTTGCGGAAGGAGGCCATCCATATGAAGCGAATGCTGGCGGCGCTGCTCGCCATACTGCTGGCCCTGCCGGCACTCTGCGGCGCGGCGGAGGCGGCGGAGACGGCCGAGCTGGTCTTTTCGTCCTACGAGGGCGGCGGGCCGGAGTACCAGGTGGCGATCGAGGACCCGGAGATCGCGGCCTGCGCCTGCCGGACGGAATACGATGATCCCGACGGCGCGGAGATCCTCGACGCGGGGTACCGAATCATCTACACCTTCACTGGCCTGAAGCCCGGAACGACGCGGCTGACCGTCACCCAGAGCTCGCCGCTGGTGGAGCGCTATGACGCGGCCTATACCCTCGCCGTGGACGAGGGGCTGAACGTGTCGCTGAGCCTGGACGGGCCCCGGGTCCTCACGGGCTTCGCCTATTCCCGCTTCGGGGAGCTGGCCTATGACGGCTATCAGATCGCCCGGGCGGCCGACGGATACCGGGTGTCCGTGAACAACGGGCCGTTCAGGAAGCTCGACCCGGCGGTCGCCGACGCCCTCTGTCAGGTGATCGAGACCTGGGACCTGTTCCGCTGGGACGGCTTCGACGAATCCATGAGCGACGTCCTCGACGGCGAGGGCTTCAGTCTGGAGATCCTCTTTTCGGACGGCGCGTCCATTCGCGCCTGGGGGGACAATGCCTTCCCCGAGGACTACTTCGAGGCCGCCGGGGAGCTGCAGGACATTTTGGAGGACATCAGCCCGTCCCCGACGCTGATGCTGGACGGCCTGCTGGACTTCCTCGCCGACCTCGCGCCGGAGCGCCGGGAGCTGACCGTGGGCGCGGACGTCGCCTTCGGGGACATCACAGATTTCTACTATACCTATAATCCCTCCTCATTCCCGCCGGAATACCAGCGGTACCGCTTCTATGTGGAGGACGGCACACGCTTCTTCTTCCACGAGACCCGGGAGGGCGACGGCTGGCCGCTGACGGAGGAGGACGTCACCGTCTCCGGCACGGCGGAGCTGACGGAGGCACAGTGGGCGCAATTCTGCGACTGCCTGAACGGCGGCACGGTGCGGGACCGGGAGGAGCACCTGGAAACCGGCGACGCGGGGCCCTGGCTGTACCTGTACTGGAACGGGGACGCGGGCGAATGCCAGGAGTTTTCTTTCGCCTCTTGGGAAAAGCGGGAGGCGTTTGAGGCGCTGTGCGAGGCGCTCGTCGCGGCGCAATGAACAAAGCGCGACGGGCGGATGAAAGGGAAGGAACATGAAGCAAGCGGACAGGATCTATTACGGCGGGGACTACAACCCCGACCAGTGGGACGACGCCACGGTGGCGGAGGACATGCGCCTGTTCCGGCAGGCGGGCATCAACCTGCTGACGCTGCCGGTGTTCTCCTGGGCGAAGCTGGAGCCGGAGGAGGGCGTGTACGACTTCGGATGGCTGGACGCGATCATCGACCGGATCTGGCAGAACGGCATCCGCGTCTGCCTGGCGACGCCCACCGCCGCCCAGCCCGCGTGGCTCTCCACCCGCTACCCGGAGGTGCTGCCGGTGGACATCCAGGGCCGCAGGCGCACCCACGGCATGCGGGTGTTCTTCTGCGTCAATTCCCTGAAATACCGGGAGCGGGCGGCGGCCATCGCCCACGAGTTCGGCCGGCGCTACGCCCATCACCCGGCACTGGCGATGTGGCACGTGGCCAATGAATACGGCACCAGCTGCTATTGCCCCGCGTGCCAGGCGAAGTTCCGGCTGTGGCTGCGCCAGCGGTACGGCGGCATTGAAGAGCTCAACGCGCGCTGGAACACCGCCTTCTGGGGCCGGACGGTCTACGCCTTCGATGAGATCGCGCTGCCGACGGAGCTGAACGACGACTACCGCTTCAACCCGGCGGTCCAGCTGGACTACATGCGCTTCCTGACGGACTGCACCGTCGAGTGCTTCAACAACGAGCGGGATGTCTTGAAGTCCTACAACCCGGAGATCCCGGTGCTGACCAACACCTCCGGCTTCATCAAAAAGCTGGATCAGTTCGCCTTTGCCCGGAACCTGGACGCGGTGGGCTGGGACAACTATCCCTGGCCCCAGGACCCGCCCCATTTCGTCGCCATGAAGCACGACATCATGCGCGGCCTGAAGGGCGGGCAGTCCTTCGTGCTGGCGGAGCAGTCCCCGAACCAGCAGAACTGGCAGCCCTACAACCGGCTGAAGCGCCCCGGCGAGGTCCGCCTGCTGTCCTACCAGGCCATGGCCCACGGCGCGGACACCTGCCTGTTCTTCCAGATGCGGCAGTCCGCGGCGGGGCAGGAGAAGTTCCACGGCGCGATCATCGGCCACTCCGGGCGCAGCGACACCCGCGTGTTCCGGGAGGCCGAGGCCCTGGGGAAGGAGCTCGCCGCGCTGGGCGATAGGTTCCTCCAGGCCCGCACGCCGGCGCGGGTGGCCTTCCTGATGGACTGGAACAGCTGGTGGGCGCTGGAGCTGGCCAGCGGTCCCAGCAGGGACATGGACTACCTCAAGACCCTCTCCGCCTACTACCGCCCGTTCTTCGCCCGCAACATCGCCGTGGATTTCGTCGATCCCGCCGCGGACACCGACTACTCCGGCTACGCGCTGGTGGTCGCCCCGATGCTGTACATGACCAAGCCCGGCGTCGCCGAGGCGCTGACCGAATACGTGCGGGGCGGCGGGCACCTGCTGGCCACGGTGATGACCGGCCTGGCCGACGAGAACGACCGCTGCGTGTTCGGGGCTTACCCCGGCAAGCTGCGGGAGGCGATGGGCATCTGGGTGGAGGAGACCGACGCCCTGCGGCCGGAGGAGGGCAACGGCCTTGCGGTATGCGGACCGCTGAAGCTGCCCCGGGAGCGGTACGCCTGCGGCTTCCTGTGCGACGTGCTGCACGCCGAGTCCGCCGAGGTGCTGGCCGTGTACGCGGACGACTTCTACGCCGGGACGCCCTGCGTTACCCGGAACCGCTTCGGCGCGGGCACGGCGTGGTACGTCGGCACCCAGCCGGAGGACGCCTTCCTGGACGACCTGACGGACGCGATCTGCCGGGAGGCGGGCGTCGAGGGCCTCTATGCCTCCGAGCCCGGCGTGGAGGCGACGCGGCGGGTGGGGGAGCGCGGGGCCACCGTGTTCCTGCTGAACCACAACGCACATTTGGCCTGCGCGGATCTCGGCGGCGCGCGCCTTGCCGACCTGCTCACCGGCGAGAAGCTGACAGGCCGCGTGGAGCTCCCCGGCCGGGGCGTTCGCGTCTGCCGGGAGCTGTGAAACAACGGCTCCAAAGGCAGCGGGCAAGATTAAGCTCTGGCTCTTGACGAAAAGAGATGGAATGAAACGAAACGATCCAGGGGGATGTCTCTTTTAACGCTGTTGGCTAACGAAGCATACAGATCCTTCGCTTTGCTCAGGATGACAAGGTTTCGATTCCTTGTCATCCTGAGCAAAGCGAAGGATCTGTACGTAATGTCGATTAAGCGAATAGCTATCCGTGAAGAACCTTTTTGTTTTAAACGCGTGCCTTTATCCGCGCTTCGGCTTGGGCTCGTGGTATTCATAACCCTCGTCGAAGCGGACCTCCTCCGGGGGCTGCTCCAGCAGCTCCGGGTGCTCCAGCAGGCGCCGCATGTCGTTGAAGAAGCGCGCGTAGTGGGCGCCGGAGCAGACGCGCTCGTCGGCGGTGATGCCCAGGGGCAGGTAGCGCTTCATGCGCGCCTCGCCCTTCTCCACCACGGCCACCCGCTCCTCCAGGCCCATGCCGAAGAACAGGCCCACGTTGCCCCAGTTGTACAGGTGGTGGTTGACGTCGTGCAGCTTGATGGAAGCCGTGTTGGTGATGTACATGCCCACGTAGAACGGGAGCTCGTCCATCAGCACCGCCGGCGCGAGGCCGTAGCGGTCCAGCAGCCGCACGGCGGAGACGACCAGCGTCGCCAGTCCCGGCACGGCGAACACGACGCCCAGCAGCTTGTCGACGAAGTTGCCGCCGGACTGCTCGCCGCGGTTGGCTTCGATGGCGGCGTTGATGCGGTCGCGCACGTCGTAGACGGTGTCCGTGAGGTCGAACTTGATCTTCACCACGGTCTCGCCCAGGTCGATGTTGTGGGGGTCCTTCAGGATGGTGAACGCGGCGGAGCAGTTGTTCCGGGCGAACAGCTGCTTGTTCACCACGAATCGGTTGACCTGCGGGTTCCGGCTGATGGCGCGCACGTAGGCGGCGATGATGATCTGCATGTATGTAAGCGATTCGTTCTTCTCCAGCTTCTGCCGGCGAATGTAATCGAACAGCGTTTCAAGGTCCAGGCGGTGCTTCAGGAACACCTGCGCGTCGCAGCGCATCGGCATAATATATGAAGTGATTCGCACGACGGGGTCTATGCCCTTGACGCGCCGTCCATCCGGTCTCCTTCCAAACATGTGCCTCTCTCCTCTGATGTGATTTCTCCCGCTTCGGGCGTCCCCGCGCCCGCGCCTTTTTACCCGATTTTATCACAGGCGGCGCGGGAATGCAAGCCGTGGCGCGACCGAAAACCCGCCCCGCCGCGGCGGCAGGATATTTTGGCGATTCGGGCTCCTTGTATAATGTATTTGGGTTTTGAGAGGGGCCCATACCCTCGAAAAGACTTGTTCGATTACCGCAAATGTGCGATAATTGAGCCATTGGGCG
>CADCHI010000044.1 GCA_902801165.1 uncultured Eubacteriales bacterium
CTTGTCGGCGTACTGGGTGATGCGCAGGTACCACACGTCCTTGGGCAGCTGCACCACGTCGCTGTGGCACACGTCGCACTTGCCGCCCTGGCTGTCCTCGTTGGACAGCACCACCTTGCAGTGGGGGCAGTAGTTCACCAGCGTCTTGGCACGGAACACCAGGTTGTGCTCGAACAGCTTCAGGAAGATCCACTGGGTCCACTTGTAGTAATCCGGCAGGGACGTGGAGATCTCGCGGCTCCAGTCGAAGGAGAAGCCGATCTGCTTCATCTGGTCCTTGAAGTGCTCCACGTTCTTGGTGGTGATGATGTGGGGATGGGTGTTGGTCTTGATGGCGTAGTTCTCCGCGGGCAGGCCGAAGGAGTCGAAGCCCATCGGGAACAGCACGTTGTAGCCCTCCATGCGGCGCTTGCGGGCGATGACCTCCAGGCCGGAGTAGGCCTTGATGTGGCCCACGTGCATGCCCGCGCCGGAGGGATAGGGGAACTCCACCAGGCCGTAGAACTTCGGCTTGTCGTGGGAGGCCTGCGCCTCAAAGGCATGGGTGTCGTCCCAGCGGCGCTGCCATTTGCGCTCGATGTCTGCGGGGGAATAGGCGGGAATGTTGTTCATGATATGCACCTCGTACATTTAGATTCAATTGGGAATTGAGAATTGGGAATTGAGAATTGAGGCAGGCTGCCCGCTTCCGGTTTTCCCAAAAAGACTGTTCACTCCATGCTTCCAGCTAATTTGCGGAGAGGTATCGGAGGGGCGAGGCCCCTCTGATATTCAATCGTTTCCGGCGGCATGTACGGCGGGAACGGGGGGATTTTTGCGGCGGGAAGCCTGACGACCAGAGCAAAAATCCCTTCCTTGCAGATTTGCCGCTCGGAAATCCTTTGGATTTCAGGCAAATCTGGAGGGGGTGGTCTCGGCGGGGGAGTTTACGCCCCCGTCCGACTGTAACTATTCAGTCACAGACTGAATAGTTACTTCCAAAAAAACAACCTCCGTCTCACACAAGAGACGGAGGACGATTGTCCTTCGCGGTACCACTCTCGTTGATCCCCAGGGGGGATCCCCTCGATGCCGGTAACGGCGGCGGCCGCCCGCGCGCGCGGGTCGCTCCGGAGTGAGGTTCGGCGCTGCGCGGCGCTGCCTTCCAGCCTGGGCGCGTCGCACCTCGGGGCAGCTCTCTGAAGCTCGCGGGAATCGCCTACTGGGTTCCATCAAAGCAACCCTATTATAGCCGCGCGGGCCAGTCCTTGTCAAGCGCGGCAGGTTAAAACGGCGCAAAGGCGCGAAAAAAGGCGCGCCGCAGGGCGAAAAGCCTCCGGGAGACCAGAGGGAGAGAGCTTCCGAATCCGTACAACGCAGACGGTCCACCTGCATGAATGGCATTCGCCGAATTTGTACAACGCAGACAGGCCACCTGCATGAATGGCATTTTCCGAATCCGTACAACGCATCCGGGCCGCCCATGATCTACGGGCGGCCCGAATGGCTTGCTCACGCGATAGCAAATGGGGTTGAGCGCCCTGCGCTCAGTAGCGATACCTCAGCACGCCGTTCAGACCCTTGAAGCGGAAGCGCTGGTTGGAGGCCTGGGGCAGCACGAGGCTGCTGGTGAGCACCTGGCTGCCGCTGAAGGTGACCTTGAACACCTTGGACCTGCTGCGGCCGCACTTGACGCTGATCTTTTTGATGGTGCCGCGGACCAGCGGGATGCTGCCCATCCACAGGTCCACGTACAGGTTCTGGATCTGCTTGGAGGTGCCCAGGCCGTTGAGCAGGTAGAACTCCACGGCGACCTTGCCGCCGCCGAGGATCTCGACGGATTTCAGACGCACGGTCCAGTTGCGGCCAATGGCCGCGATGTCCGCGGCGGTGGGGGCGGGGTTCAGGTTGTCCACCTTGTTGGCCAGCACCCTGACGGTGATGGTGGCCTTCTTTTTGTTGGCGGTGGTGACGGTGATCTTCGCGGTGCCTTTGGCCACACCGGTGATCACGCCGCCGGAGACCTTGACGATTTTGCTCCTGGAGGTCTTCCAGGTGTAGGTGGTGACCGCCGTGGAGGGGGAGAGCTGGGGCGTCAGCGCCTTGGACTGACCGGCGTAGAGGTTGATGGCGGCGCCCTCGGCGAAGTACACGGAGCTGGGCTTATTGGGGTCCACGACCTTCACCTTGAACACGAACCGGGTGCGGTTGGTGTAGGTGATGGTCAGCTTCGAGGTGCCCTCGGCCAGCGCGGTGACGACACCGCTCATGCTGATGGACGCGGACTTCTTCCTGGAGCTCTTGACCGACTTGACGGTGCGGCCCTGCGGGTCCACAGCGATCTGCTGGCCCACGTTCATTGTGACCGTGCTGTTGGCGGCGATATAGAAGGACGAGCCGTCCTTGGCCGCGGCGCTCTTCTCCACCAGCTCGTCGGCCATAGCGAAGAACGGCACCGCCAGCATCAGCGCCAGCACCAGCGCCAGAACGCGCCTGATCCAGTTGTTACCCATCTTGATTCCCCCTTGCGTTTCATGATATCTCCGGGCGGACCGGGCCGCCGCGGGTCGAGGGAGCGAAGCGCCTTCACTCCCACAATTCAATTATAATGGCAATCCGCGGGAAAAACATTGTAATCGCTTGAACTTTCTATAAATCAAATGGAGAAAAATTCACAATTATGCAATGATTGCCGGCTTGGTCCTTTGACCTCTCCAGGCTGGAAAAAGTTCCCGGCTCCGGCGGGAAATCGCGGGCATGCTGAAAAAGAAAAGAGAACTGCCTCCTAAGGGAGACAGTTCTCTTGCTTAATGGCGGGAATCAGTTCGCGGGCTCTTCGGCGGCCTCTTCAACGGCAGCCTCGGCATCCTCGACAGCCTCTTCGACGGCAGCCTCAGCGCCTTCCGCGGCTTCCTCAGCAGCCTCTTCAACCTCGGTGGCAGCCTCCTCGGCGGCCTCCTCGACCTCGGCGGCAGCCTCATCAGCGGCTTCCTCAGTCTCTTCGGCGGCGTCCTCAACGGCTTCCTCGGCCACGTCGGTCACGGTCACATTGCCGCCGGCGTTGTGGGAAGTGAGGATGGTGGCCACGATGGCCAGCACGATGAACACGGCAGCCGCGATCTTGGTGTACTTCTGCAGGCGGCCCTCCATGCTCTTGGCCTTGTTCTTGCCAAAGAACGTTTCAGCGCCGCCGCCGATCGCGCCCAGACCCTGGCGCTGACCTTCCTGCATCAGCACGGCGACGATGAGAACGATGGAAATCAGAATCAGCACGATATCGATGATAATGGACAAAGCGGTCATGAAACATCCTCCTTAAGTATGAAAACACATATCCTTCGATCGCCCGCGGGCCCTCTGCAGCCGTGCAAAGCGCGCAAAAATACCCGTCGATCAAAACACGCTAAAGTATTATATCACGGTTCCAATCAAAACGCAACCATGTTTTCACGGAAAACGGCGGTTTTCCGCCATAAAATGAGCGTTAAATGTTTCGTCAAGCCCGCTTATTCCTCCTCGAACAGCTCGGAGATCCTCAACTTCGCCCGGTAGATCTCGTTTCGGGGATAGCCGGCCTCCGAAGCAGCCTGGACGGCCTCGCGCAGGTCGCCGCCCTCCAGGACGCGCTCCAGCATCCACGCCGCGGCGGAGGGGCGCTGGACCGGGGCCTCGGCGGGGGGCAGCATGGAGATGTCCGCCGCCAGGCAGTACTCGCCCTTCTCCACGCTGGCGTTGGCCCTGAGCGCCGCCAGCACCTCCGGGGCCGCGCCGCGGTAGATGCGCTCGTAGCGCTTGGTCAGGTCGCTGCACACGCACAGCGCGCACCGGGGCCACTTTTCCGCCAGGGCCTCCACCAGGTCCACGATCCGGTGGGGGGACTCGTACAGCACGAACACCGGGATTCCGGCGCGGTGGATGGCGTCCAGCTTGTCGCCCAGCGCCTTCTTCTCCCGGGGCAGGAAGCCGTAGAAGGCGAATTCTCGGGCGTCGAAGCCGGAGGCCGACAGGCAGGTGACCACCGCCGAGGGGCCGCAGACCGGCTCCACGGGGATGCCCGCCTCCCAGCAGGCCCGCACCAGCAGGTGCCCGGGGTCGGAGATGCCCGGGGTGCCCGCGTCGCAGGTCAGCGCCACGGTCAGGTCCTCCGCCAGCATCCTCTCCACGATCTGCGGGGCCTTGCCCTCCTCGTTGTGCCGGTGGCAGGAGGTCATGGGCTTTTTCAGGTCGAACTGGTTCAGCAGCTTCATCGTCACCCGGGTGTCCTCGGCGGCGATCAGGTCGGCAGCCTCCAGCGCCTCCCGCATCCGGGGCGTCAGGTCGGAGAGGTTGCCGATGGGGGTGGCGACGACATAGAGCTTGGACATGGTGCGCTCCTTTGGAGAATTGGGAATTGGAATTGGGAATTGAGAATTGAAATAGTCGGGGACAGGTGAAAACATGCTTCCCGGCTGCCTATTTCAGAACGAAATACAGCTCGTTTTCCGTTTCGAAGCGGTCGGCGATGGCGCGGCCAAGGGGCAGGTGGGCGGCCATCCAGTCGGCGTAGTGCGCCGCCATGCCCACGTTGCGCCCGCCGAGGGTGCGGGTGGGGAAGGAGACGACCAGCCATTCGGCGTTCACGGCGTCCATGACCGCCACCGCCGCGCCGGCGCGCTGGCGCTCCAGCAGGGGCAGCAGCTTAAACAGCAGGGCCATGTCGAAGCGACGCGGCGGGATCGCCCCGGAGCACAGCAGGTCCGCGCAGGCGGCGGAGACGGGCATGCCGTAGACCTCGCCGAAGCGGTTCACGGCGGCGACGGACGGGCCGGAGATGTCCACGCCAAATGTCTCGATGCCCCGGGCGCCCAGGTACAGCGGGTTGATGCCGCAGGCCAGGTCCAAAACAGACCGAGGTCTGTTGGCTATGCCAAAGATCTGCCCGTATAGGGCGTCCATGGACGCCAGCGGCAGGCGCTCCCGGGTGGAGGCGTGGCGCTGGAGCATCCGTTCCAGACCGGTGTCTGTTTTGGTGCACCACCACTGCTGCATGTCGTAGCCCAGCTGGCTGGACTCCTCAGGGGTCATAAAGGCCCCGGTGATGCCGTGCAGCGCCTCCCGGGCGGCCTTGTCGACGTCCTTGGGCTTTTTGTACTTCTTTTCGCACTCCGCCCACACCCGGCGCACCGTGTCCGGGCAGATGTCGCGGTACTTCTTCGATTGCAGCAGCTTTTCCAGCAGGGCGTTGCTCTGATCGGGCATGAAAGGCTCCTTCGTTGGGGCGGTTAAAAGAATAAAGTGACCCATGACGGCGCGAATGTCACTTGGCGTCGCCGAGCAGCTCCATCAACCGCCCGTAGAACCGCAGGTTGTGGGCAGTGGCCAGCCGCAGGGCGTAGGGGTCGCCCACCTTGAACAGGTGGTGCAGGTAGGCGCGGGAGTGGTTCTTGCACAGCACGCAGTCACAGGCGGGGTCCACGGGGCCGTCCTCCCGGCGGTGCTCCTCGTCCAGGATGTACAGAAACTTATAAAACCGACCGTCGTCGCGTCGGACGCCCTCGGGGGTGTCCATGCCGGGAAGCCAGGTGTACAGCCGCTGGTGGCGCGCCTCCCGGGTGGGGATGACGCAGTCGAACAGCGTGTAGCCCATCTCAACCAGCGCGGCGATCTCCTCCGGCCGCCCCAGCCCCATGGCGTACTTGACTTTATTGTCGGGCATGGCGTCGGCAGTCATCTTGAGGATGTCCGGCCGGAACTGGCCCGAGGCGTCCATGGGCCAGCCGCCGAAGCCGTAGCCGTCGAAGCCGATCTCCTCCAGCCGCCGCCCGCACTCCATGCGCAGCTCGGGGTCGCTGCCGCCCTGGACGATGCCGAACAACCGGGGCTTCACGTCCATCTTCTTCGCCAGCTTGTCGAACTCCGCCCGGCAGTGCTCGCCCCATTTCACGGTCAGCTCCACGCTGCGGCGCTGGATCTCGATGGGGTCGTCCGGGTGGGTGCACATGTCCAGCGCCATCATGATGTCGCTGCCGTACTGGAACTGCACCTGGATGCACTTCTCCGGGGTGAAGGTCAGCTTTTCCCGACCGCGGTCGGGTCGGAAGATGATCTCCTTGTCCCGGATCTCGCCGTACTCCGGGTTCTCCCGGATCAGCGAATACAGCTGGAACCCGCCGGAGTCGGTGAGGATGGCTCCCTTGTAGCCGGTGAAGCCGTGGAGCCCGCCGAGGCTCTTGATGAGCTTCGCGCCGGGCTTGGTCATCAGGTGGTAGCTGTTCATCTCGCAGCCGACCAGCCCCGCGTCATACACGTCCTCGAACGCCCCCGCGCGGATCGCGCCGTAGGTAGCGTCGGGGAAGAAGGCGGGCAGCTTGATCGGGCCGGAGGGAGTTTCCAAGTAGCGCATAAATACCTCGCAGGGAATTGAGAATTGAGAATTGGGAATTGAGAATTACAGAATGCCGCAAGGGGATATGATGGATGTTTGAGCGGGGATGCCCTGTGAACTTAGCGTCATTGAAAGCTAAGATACCGGGAATTCGCAGCGAAATATACGATATTGAATCCCAGGAAATCCGAAAGGATTTCCCACTGCCATTCCCAATTCTCAATTCCCAATTCTCAATTTTTCCACGATTCTCAGGCTGGCGCTGCGGGAGCGGGGATTCTGCTCCAATTCTTCCGGACTCGCCGTGACGGGCTTGCGGGTGACGAGCTTCACCGTGGGCTTCTTGCCGCAGACGCAGACGGGGAAGGACTTCGGGCAGGTGCAGGGGTCTGCCAGGTTCCGGAAGGTGTTCTTGACGATGCGGTCCTCCAGCGAGTGGAAGGTGATGACACACAGCCGCCCGCCGGGGTTCAGCAGGCCGGTGAGCGCCCGCAGGGAGGGTTCCAGCGGCTCCAGCTCGTCGTTCACGGCGATGCGCAGCGCCTGGAAGGTGCGCCGGGCCGGGTGGGAGCCGTCGCCCTGGCGGAACTTCTTCGGGATGGCGGCGTCGACGATGCCCACCAGCTGGCGGGTGGTCTCGATGGGCGCGGCCTTGCGCCGGTCGCAGATCACCCGGGCGATCTGCCGGGCCCACTTCTCCTCGGCGTAGTCCCGCAGGACGCGGTTCAGGTCGTCCTCCGTCCAGGTGTTCACGATCTCAGCTGCGGTCAGCGCCTGGCTCTGGTCCATGCGCATGTCCAGCGGCGCGTCGTCGTGGTAGGAGAAGCCCCGCTCCCGCACGTCCAGCTGGTGGCTGGAGACGCCCAGGTCGATCAGTATGCCGTCCAGGCCCCGGTCGATCCCGGCCTCGCGCAGCAGCGCGGGGGCGTCGTGGAAGTTGCCCCGCAGGGCCGCGAAGGCGGCGGGGGAGCCGACGGCCTCCAGGCGCGCGGTGGCGGCGGCGATGGCGTCGGCGTCCCGGTCGATGCCCACCAGCAGCCCGCCCGGGCCCAGCCGCTTTAAGATCTCGCTGGAGTGGCCCGCGCCGCCCAGCGTGCAGTCCAGGTAGGCGCCGTCCGGGCGAATGCTCAGCCCGTCCAGGCATTCGTTCAGCAGGACGGGAAGGTGATGAAACTCCATAATTTATCTCCCTGCGCCGCATCGCGGCGCAAATGGTTTTCTTTGGGGAGGGTGCGGGAGGGGGCTTTCTTTTTTCTAAAAGAAAGCCCCCTCCCGCAAAAATCCATTACAGTTTCCAAGGCGCGATGCCCAGCTTCTTGCGCACCTTCAGCATGGTGCGGTGGGCGATGGCGGAGGCGCGGTCGCGGCCGGAGTCCATCACCTGCTGGAGATAGGCCTTGTCGGCGCTGATGCGGTCGTACTCGCTCTGGATCGGCTCCAGGGTGGCGATCACGGCGTCGGCCACGGCGTCCTTGAACTTGCCGTAGCCCTGGCCGTCGTACTCGGCGGTGATGTCGTCCATGCCCTTGCCGGTGAGGGCGGAGAGGATGCTCATCAGGTTGGCGACGCCGGGATGTCCCTCGGGGTCAAAGACCACGCGGTTGTCGCAGTCCGTCACGGCGCGGCGGATCTTCTTGCGGATGACGTCCGGCTTGTCGAGGATGGCGATGTAGGTCTCCTCCGGGTCGGACTTGCTCATCTTGCGGGTGGGCTCCTGGAGGGACATGACCCGCGCGCCGACCTTGGGGAAGTAGCCCTCGGGGATTGTGAACACGTCGCCGTAGACGGCATTGAAGCGCTCGGCGATGTCGCGGCAGATCTCCAGGTGCTGCTTCTGGTCCGCGCCGATGGGCACCAGGTCCGTCTGGTACAGCAGGATGTCCGCCGCCATCAGCACCGGGTAGGTGAACAGGCCGCAGTTGATGTTGTCGGCGTGCTTGGCGGACTTGTCCTTGAACTGGGTCATGCGGCTCATCTCACCCATGTAGGTGAAGCAGTTCAGAATCCAGCTCAGCTCCGGGTGGGCGGCCACCTGGCTCTGGAAGTAGATGATGTTCTTCTCGGGGTCCAGGCCGCTGGCCAGGAAGATGGACATCGTGCGCAGGCAGGCCTTGCGCAGCTCGGTGGGGTTCTGGCGCACCGTCAGGGCGTGCAGGTCCACGATGGAGTACAGGCAGTCGTATTCGTCCTGCAATATATTGAAGTTGCGCAGCGCGCCGATATAGTTGCCCAGGGTCAGGTTGCCGGTGGGCTGGATGCCGGAGAATATGCGCTTTTTCTGAACTTGCTGTTCCATGGAATTACCTCCAAAATAGTCGTCTCACTTGGAATATTATAGCACGACGGGTCTTTTTCCGTCAATCAGATTATCATCAGCATCAGCGGAATGGTGATCATGCTGAGCATGGTGCTCAGCAGCACCACGTTGGCGGCCACGTCCTGGCCCTCGCCCAGCATTTCCGCGAAGGAGAGCACCAGGTTGCCCACCGGCACGCAGCTCAATACGAACACGCCCCGCACGAAGTCGCGCTCCACCGGCAGCAGCGAGCACAGCGCCAGCGTCACCAGCGGGAACACGATCAGCTTCAGGCCCACGGCGACGTATTGCACCGGGTTCGTGAAGATGGCCTTCAGCGGCACCGTGGCCAGCCGCATGCCCAAGATCAGCATGCACATCGGCGTGGCCATGCGGCCCATCAGCTCCACCATGCCGCCCACCTGCCCGGTGAGCCGCACCCGGCCGAAGAACAGGACCAGCCCCACCGCCACGGCGATGCTGGCCGGGTTCAGGAACACCTTCTTCACGCTCATGTAGCGCTTGTCCCGGCTGGTGATCCAGGAGCCCAGCGTCCACATGAGAATGTTCAGCGACAGGAAGAACATGGAGGCAAAGGCCTGCATCTGGGGATATTCCGGCATCAGCGCCTGCAGCAGCGGCAGCCCGATGAAGCCCACGTTGCCCAGGGACGCCGCGGTGACGCAGATGCGGTAGGGAACCTCCTCCTGGCGCTTGCGCAGCACGAAGTACACGATGCCCAGCGTGCCGCCCATCGTCGCCAGCGAAACGCCCAGGGCGATGCCCATGTAGGCCAGCATGTAGGGGGAATAGTCGATCTGCTGCATGGCATAGAGGATCTGCAGCGGCGTGCACACGTACACCAGGTAGGTGGCGAAGGCGGAGATCGCCGAGGCGGGAACCTTCCTGAATTTTACCAGCAGGAAGCCGGGAATGGAATAGGCCAGCATCACCAGCACGGTGCCGAGGGTTACGGTAAAGCTCATGGGCGCACCTCTATTGTCATTTCACACTATAATTGCTTCTATCATAGCACAGCCCTCCGGGTTTGTACATAACGCGGCGGGCCCCTGCGCGGAAATTTCCCCAATTCTCAATGCAAACCGAACACTGGACGCGACAATGCCGCCCGGCGGGGAAGTGTGGCTCCCGCAGGGCGGCATTCAGGTGGGTCCTGTTTTAGTCCAGCGCCTTCACGAAGCAGCGGCGGCGCTTGTGCTGCTCGGTCTTGAAGAAGTTCCACTGGCTCTGCACCTTGTGGTTGGTCTCCAGCTGGGGGCCGGTCTCGGCCTTGCGGATGCCCATCTTGTGGCAGCCCTTCAGCACGTGGTTCAGCATGATGGCGTTGACGGCCTTGTTCTGGTACTCCGGCCGCACGGCGATCAGGAACAGGTCCAGCGTGTCGTTCGCCTTCAGCGCCTTCAGCACGCCGATCCAGCCCAGGGGAAACAGGCGGCCCTTGCTCTTCTTCAGGGCGTCGGCCATGGAAGGCGCGGACACGCCGAAGCCCACCAGCTCCTCGTGCTCGTCCAGCACGAAGCAGGCCAGCTCCGGGTTGATCAGCGGGATGAACTTGGCGGCGTAGCGCTTGATCTGCCGCTCGTCCAGGGGCACGGTGCCGTAGAGCCCCGAGTAGGCGGTGTTCACCAGGCGGAACACCTTCTCGATCAGGGGCTTGTAGTCCTTGCGGGACTTCGTCTCGGCGATGTGCAGGTTGGAGAAGCGCATCACGCGCTCGGCCAGCTTGTCCATGCGGGTGACGGTGTGCTCGTCGTAGGGCACGTCGATCAGCAGCTCCACCCAGTCCACGTCCTTGACGTAGCCCAGGCGCTCAAGGTGGGTGATGTAATAGGGGTGGTTGTAGTAGGTGATGAACATGCTGCGGCGGTCGAAGCCCTCCACCAGCATGCCCTCGCGGTCCAGGTCGGTGAAGCCCAGCGGCCCGTGGACCTCGTTGCAGCCCTTCTCCCGGGCGAAGTCCTCCACGGCCTTGAACAGCGCCTCGGAGACCTCGAAGTCGTCGATGAAGTCCACCTGCGTAAAGCGCATGCGGTTCAGGTTCCACTTCTCGTTGGCGCGGCGGCTGAGGATCGCGCCGATGCGGCCCACGATCTTCCCGTCCCGCCAGGCCAGCCAGCACTTGGCGTCGCAGTATTCAAAGGCGGGGTTCTTCTTCCGGTTCCAGTCGCTCAGGTCGTCCCCGATCATGGCGGGGATGTACTGGGGCACATCCTTGTACAGCACGTTCGGGTAATTGACAAACTTCCGCAGTTCCGAGCGCGTCTTGACCTCTCTGATCTCTACCATCGCTATCCCCTCAACACATTCTTTCTCCCGCCACACAGTATAGCATATTCCCGGGGAATGTGCAAATCATTTGCGGTTATGGAGGGCGAAATAGAAATGATTGTCGGCGGGTTTCCGCGAATCCCGGCGCCCGGGAGGCGATTCTATTTCCCAAATATACGCGATTCCCAAAACAGCCCGGAGGCCGCAATCCCGCGGCCTCCGGGCGAGCATCCCGCGCTGGGCGTTGTTACTTCACGACGCCCTTCTGGAGGATGATGTTGGCGTACAGCGCCGCCTCGCTGGTGGCGATGATGGCGTAGGCCTTCTTCGCCTCGTCATAGAACTTGAAGCGCTCGATGTGGCCGATCTTCGTGCCGGGCTCGTGCTTCTCCACGATCCTGGCGTACTCGTCCCAGATGGGCGTTTCCACCGGGTCGCCGGGGACGACCTCCATCAGCGAAACGGGGGCCTCGACATAGGGGTCCAGGGGATAGAACTTCAGTATGGCGTCCAGGATCTCCGGCACGCCGTGGCCGTCCAGGCGCACCAGCTTGCAGTCCTTGGCCATGGCCGCCGCGGGGAAGTTGCCGTCGCCGATGACCAGCGTGTCGCCGTGGCCCATCTCCATCAGGATCTTCAACAGTTCGGGGGTCAGAATGTTCGGGATACCCTTCAGCATAGTCGCACGTCCTTTCGTCGTTTCCATTGAGCCCCACGCGCGGGGCATGTTTTCACAGGTTTCGCGCCGCTCAGTTGCGCTTGCTGCGGTTCATGATTTGCACGATCCGCAGGAACAGGTTGATGATGTCCAGGTACAGCGAGGCGGACAGGTCGATGGCGTTGTCCACCGTGCAGGCGCAGGTGTTGGCCCGGGCCCAGTCATAGCCGATGTACAGCGAGAAGATGCCCGCGCCGAGCCACTCGTAGATGGCGTAGCCCCGGCCGCGGAACAGCAGCAGGTTGATCAGCCCGCCCACCAGCGTGAACAGCAGCGAGAACAGCAGCACGCGCCCCAGCTTGAGGAAGAAGCCGGGGAAGGCCGTCGCCGCGATCATGAAGGAAAGCGTGACGATGGCGGTGATCAGCACCGCGCTCTTGATGACGTCGGCGGGGATGCCCTGAAGCGAGACGCACAGCACCATGCCGATGGGCGCCGCGATCATCGTGTAGCCCACGAAGCTCAGCGCCGGGCCGGAGCGGACCACCAGCGCGTTGCCCGCCAGGACCAGCACGAGGTAGATCCCCAGGAAGATCAGCGGGTTGGTGCCGTGGATCATTTGGGCCACCTGGTCGCCGAACAGCGCCACGGTGACGTAGTTGATCAGGAAGCCCCAGAGGAGCATGCCGCCGATGATCAGGTTGAAGGCGCGCTCCGAAATCTCCACGTCACCTTCCCGCAGCTGCCGCCGCTCCTGGAGGACCATTTGAGTGTTGCCGAGAGCCATGGAATAATCCCTCCTTGCGCTCTGCGCTTTTTCCATATTATTTTACAAAACCCGGGCCGGGATGTCAACCGGGAATTTGGGAAGGAGAAGAAGCTGGTGAAGGGAGTTTTGCCAGATGTAGTCTATCCACTCAATCCTCTATTCTATTAGTTTTGTCCCATGTCGGGACGGGATTTTTTGCGGCGGATTCCCGGCACAAGAAACTTCGGCGCTCGACCGCAGCGTGGGCGAGCGCCGAAGATTTTGTTCGGAAAACATGCCGCCAAGAAACCCCGTCCTTCGTTCTTTATCAAATTGAAGTATCCTTTATAAAACACTTCACATGCCGAATACCCTCGCCCCCCCCCCTTTTTCTCCGCACGCCCCGCCTTCTTCGAGCATACTGTTAAATGTGCCGCCTTTTCAGAAATTGCGCAGAAGCGGAGGCGTATTTGTGATATAATAAAATAAGCGCATTATTGCGCGGTGACGCGCCCCGGAAAGTGGGCGCCGGATACGACGATTGGGAGGCGGTTTTGCCGATGAATATAGTGGTTATGTGCGGCGGGCTGAGCATGGAACGCAATGTGTCCATCACCAGCGGCACGCTGATCTGCAAGGCCCTGCGGAAGCTGGGGCACAAGGCGGTGCTGGTGGACATGTTCTTCGGCCTGGAGGACATCGAGACCCCGCTGGAGGAGCTGTTTGACAACCTTCCCCCGCTGGAGGATGCCCGGGTGGCCGAGGAGGCCCCGGACCTGGACGCCGTGCGGGCGTCCCGCAAGTGGAAGAGCCCCAGCAAGGTGGGCAAGGGCGTGTTTGAGCTGTGCGCCCTGGCGGACGTGGTGTTCCTGGGCCTGCATGGCGCCTGCGGCGAGGACGGCCGCATCCAGGCCGCGCTGGACCTGCTGGGCGTGCCCTACACCGGCAGCGGCTACCTGGGCAGTGCCCTGGCCATGGACAAGGACCTGACCAAGCAGCTGGCCCGGGCGGCGGGCGTGCGCACGCCCCAGTGGCGGGTGCTGCGCTACACCCCGGAGCAGGTGGAGGCCCTCTGCGGCGAGATGCCCCTGCCCTGCGTGGTGAAGCCCGTGGACAGTGGCTCCAGCATCGGCGTGTCCATCGCCTACTCCCGGCGGGAGCTGGCCGAGGCGCTTCGCCAGAACCAGGCCCTGGGCCGGGTGATCGTGGAGCAGTACGTGCAGGGCCGGGAGATCGACGTGGGCGTGCTGGAGGGCAAGAGCCTGCCGTCCATCGAGATCATCCCCAAGCAGGGCTTCTACGACTACAAGAACAAGTACCAGGCGGGGGCCACGGTGGAGATCTGCCCCACGCCCATCGATCCGGAGATCGAGCGTGAGCTGGGCGCGACGGCGCTGAAGGTGCACAAGCTGCTGGGCCTGAACACCTATTCCAGGTCGGACTTCATCGTGGACGGCGCGGGCGACGTCTACTTCCTGGAGATCAACACCCTGCCGGGCATGACGCCCACCAGCCTGATGCCCCAGGAGGCCGCCGCTGCCGGCATCGACTACGAGACCCTGTGCAGCCGCATTATCAAAGCCGCCGTCGGAGGAGGGAGCGACCGATGAAGCCGTTTTTGCTGAGGGACGCCGTGCAGGCGACCGGGGGCCGCTTCGTGGGCGAGCCCGAGGCGCTGGACCGCGCCGTGAGCTTCGTCACCAGCGACAGCCGAAGCGCCGCGCCTGGCGCGCTGTTCGTCGCCTTCAAGGGCAATCGCGTGGACGGCCACCGCTTCATGGCGGACTGCCTCGAGAAGGGCGCGGTCGCCTGCGTCAGCGAGCGGGAGCCCGGGGCGGGGGAGACGCCCGCCATCGTGGTGGATTCGTCCCTGCGGGCCATCGGCGCGCTGGCGGCCTGGCACCGCTCCCGGTTTGACATCCCGGTGATCGGCATCACCGGCAGCGTGGGCAAGACCACCACCAAGGAGATGATCTCCGCGGTGCTGGAGCAGAGGTTCGACACCCACCGCACCGAGAAGAACTTCAACAACGAGCTGGGCGTGCCCTGGACGCTGCTGAAGCTGGAGGACCGCCACCAGGTCTCCGTGGTGGAGATGGGCATCAGCGATTTCGGCGAGATGCGGCGCCTGACCCACATGGTCCGGCCGGACATCGCCGTGTTCAGCGTCATTGGCGACGCGCACCTGGAGTTCCTGGGCGACCGGGAGGGCGTGCTGCGGGCCAAGGGCGAGATCTTCGAGGGCATGGGCCCGGATGGCCTGGCGGTGCTCAACGGCGACGACCCGCTGCTGGCGGCCTGCAGGCCCGGCATGCGCCGGGTGACCTACGGCATGTCCGAGGGCTGCGACGTGCGCGGTGAGGACGTGCGGAACCTGGGCGAGGCGGGCGTCGAGCTGACCGTCCGCCACGCGGGCGGCGCGTTCCCGATCCGGATTCCCGCCTACGGCAGCCACCTGGCCAGCGCGGCGCTGGCCGCCGCCGCCGTGGGTCTGGAGATGGGCCTCACCGGCGAGGAGATCGCCCGGGGCGTCGCGGCGTTCCACACCGTGGGTGAGCGGGCGCGGGTGATCCACGCCGGGCGCTGCACCGTGATCAGCGACTGCTACAACGCCAACCCCAACTCCGTGCGCGCGGCGCTGGAGTCCCTGTCGCACCTGGACGGCGGGCGGAAGGTGTGCGTGCTGGGCGACATGCTGGAGTTGGGTCCCGGAAGCGCGGAGCTTCACCGGGGCGTGGGCGAGTGCGCGGCGGAAAAGGGCGTCGGCCTGCTGATCGGCTGCGGTCCCCTCTCCCAAAACACCGTCGAGGGCGCGCGGGCCAAGGGGTGCGAGGCGCTCCACTTCCCGGACAAGCCCGCGCTCTTTGAGCGGCTGGACGACCTCATCCGCCCCGGCGATGTCGTGCTGGTCAAGGCCAGCCTCGCCATGGCGTTCAAGGAGATCGTGGAAAAGCTGCAAACGCTTTAATGGCACATACGACGGCCGGAGCCAGTGGCTCCGGCCGTCGTTGTGCGTTCAGGCGTCCCCCTGTGTCATCTTTAGGCATTCGTTAATTCTCAATTCTCAATTCTCAATTCCCAATTCCTAATTCCTAATTCCCCTCAGCACTCCGTCCCCTGCACCCTTCCCACGTCGGTGTTGTCGGCCTTGCGGTCGCGCAGGGCGGGCACGGGGTTCGGGGCGATCTCGAAGCGGTAGTCCTCGCCGTCACGGCGGATGACCCGCTCGATGATCGCGTGGCTCTCCACGTCGTTCAGGTCGACATTTACGATGCCCTGGTACTTGAAGAAGTCGGCCTCGGGGCTCAGGTTGTTCACGTTGGTCCAGTCCTCCCGCAGGGCGGTGTCACACACGGTGCCGCCCAGCACGGCGCGGACGTAGTCCACGTTGCCGGTCAGCAGCAGCGGGTCGGGGAAGGTGCCGTCGGGAATGACCTGGGCGGCCTCCCGGCCCTCGTACTGCTCCAGCAATTGGGCCGCCAGGTGCAGATGGCTGACCTCCTGCTCGAACAGCGCCTCCCAGACGGCGCGGATGCGGGGGTCGGTCTCCGTCTCCATGGCCGACCAGTACAGGTAGCACTCGGTGTACTGGTGGTTCAGGCAGCCCTCCAGCCAGGTCTGGTCCGTGTCCATCAGACTGCCGTACTGGGTGACGTGCTGCTCCTCCACCATGCCGATCTCCCGGTACAGCTTCTGGCCCCAGGCGGTGGGGTAGAAGCCCGCCACGTTCATATAGTAGTTCATCGTCTGCTGCTCGGCGGCGGTGATGATGGCCGTGCACAGCCGGGTCATCGGCGCGGCGGTGCGGTCCTGGATGTGGAACTTGATGGAATCAAAGGGGTGGCGGTGATGGGCGATGGTGGGCCGGCCGGGCATGATCTCCATGTAGCGCCCCACCAGGGTCTCCGCGTGCTTGCGGTCGTCGAACTCCATCAGGTCGGCGTAGCGGTACAGGTGGTCGAAGTCCTCCAGCAGGGCGAAGTCCAGCGCCTGCTTCACGTAGGGGTTCGGCTCCCGCTGGGCCAGCATGGCCGTCAGGTCCACCGCCAGCTGCTCGTAGCCGATGGTGTGCTCCAGGATCGTCTCGTCGGCGGGCTTCAGCGCGGCCACCAGCTTTTGCTGCTGCTGCTCCAGCCGCCGCATCAGCGCGATCTGCTGCCGCAGGGCGTTGTCGCCGCAGTGGCGGGAAAATTGGTGGGAGTACCAGACGGCCTCGAACTCGGTGCCGTTCATCAGGATCACCCGCGTGCGGGTGTAGGGGTCCACGGCGTTCTTGTCATAGGGCGCAGGCGTCAGCTGCCGCCAGTTCATGATCAGCGATTCCGGGTTCCGGGGCTTCAACTCAAAGGGATTCATGGACGACTCTCCTGTCTGGAATGGATTGCGCCGCGCGCGGCGCGTCAGCTTCAGTGTATGCAATCCCGGGCCGTTTATGCGCAAAAGCGAAGTCCGCGCCTCAAAATGCGTGTTGCAATGCTGTTATAGATCGGTTATAATGAAGGAAAAACCGCGAGAGAGGTGTCGATACATGAAAAAGTGGATGATGACGCTGTGCCTGATGCTGTGCGCGCTGCTGGCGCTCGCGGCGGCCCTGCCCGCGCCCGCGCGGGCGGAGGGCGAAGGACGGAAGCTCACGCTGATGCTGTACATGTGCGGCAGCACCCTGGAGAGCGAAGGCGGCTCCGCCAGCGCGGATATCATGGAGATCATCGACTCCGGCTTTGATCCCTCGCAGACCTCCGTGGTGGTCATGGCGGGCGGCAGCAGCAGCTGGGAGCTCGGCCTGAGAAGCGACAAGCTGACCCTGATGGAGCTCAAGGACACCGGCAGGGTGCCCATTGGCATGGAGGAGGGCGCTAGCATGGGCAAGCCCGAGACGCTCCTGCGGCTGCTGGAGTATGCCCACGAGGAATACCCGGCGGAGCAGTACGCGCTGATCCTGTGGGATCACGGCACGGGGCCGCTGGGCGGCGTCTGCCTCGATGACCTCTACGCCCCCGACCGGCTCTCGCTGGACGACTTGACCCAGGCGCTTAAGGCCAGTCCCTTCGCCCGGGATAAGCTGGCGTGGATCGGCTTCGACGCCTGTTTGATGAGCTCCGTGGAGGTGGCCAGCCGCGTGGCGCCCTACGCGGACTACATGGTCGCCTCCCAGGCCCAGGAGCCGGGGTCGGGCTGGAACTACGGCTTCCTGCGGGACATCGACAAGGACGCCGACTTCCCCGAGACCGCCAGGCGCATCGTGGATATGTACTGCGACACGCCCCAGAAGAACCCCATCGACCTGACGCTGGCCTGCGTCGACCTCTCCGCCATCGGCCAGATCGAGGCGGGCATGGATGCCATGTTTGGCGCGATCGGCAGGACGCTGGACGAGGAGAACTTCCCCGAGCTCTCCATGCGGCGCTTCGAGGCCACGGCCTTCGGCAAGGGCATCGTCGACAACGTGCGCACCTCGGGCTACGACCTGGTGGACGTGGTGTCCCTCAGCCAGAGCTACGCCGGCCTGGACCCCGACGGCGCGGAGGCGGTCCGCGAGGCGGTCTCCCGGGCGGTGGTCTACAACCGGTCCCAGGTGAAGGGCGGCAACGGCCTGTCCGTCTACCACCCCTACCGCAATCAGGAGGAATTCAAGGCCAGCTGGCGGGCCGCCTACAATGCCCTGGGCTTCTGCCCCGGCTACGCCGCCTACGTGGACGCCTATGGCCGCATCATGGCGGGCGTGCCGCTGACCCAGTGGACCGGGCTTACCGACATCGAGGCCCTCAGCCAGCGGACGGAGGCGGGGGCCACGGAGTCCGTGGTCTCCCTCCGTCTGACCGAGACGCAGGCCGCGAACCTGGCCAGCGCGCGGCTGGTGGTGTTGAGCAGGAACATCTACGATTGGCAGGACGACGCCTTCTTCCGCGTCTACGCCTCGACGGACGTCGCCGTGGACGGGAGCGTGCTGATGGCCAGCTACGCGGGCAGCAGCCTGCAGATCCTGGACGCCGCGGGCATGGAGCAGATGACGAGCTCGGTTTCCTACGGTGTGACCGAGGATGGCGTCTACGTGCTGAAGCTCTATCCCTTCGATGAGGACGGCGTGCGGCGGGAGGAGCCCGTCTACGCCGAATACGGGATGGACGACTCCGGGCGGCTGGTGCCGAAGGGCTATTTCGTCTACGACCCGCTGCTGGGGGCCCTGTCTCCCCGCGTGGAGATCGACCTGTCCCAATACCGGGGCATCACCTTCCGGAACGAGTATCGCGTGCCCACGACCAACGACGACGGCGAGCTGCTGGCCTTCGACGCCTGGGAGGAGGACACCCACCGGGACACCCAGTGGCGGGCGCGGCGGGACATCGACCGCACGGACTTCATACCCTCCTTCGCACTCGAGCCGCTCATCACGGAGGACCTCTACGCGGCCTTTGAGATCACGGACACCCAGGGCAACACCTACATGTCCGAGCGGGTGCCGCTGGACGGCGGCCCCATGCCCGTGGAGGTCGAGGCGTCCTTCACGCCCGACATGCCGAACGTGTACGGCTGGTTCTTCTCCGACTGGGAGGACCGCAGCCTGACCCTGGTCCTGGAGGTGGAAAACCTCTCCGAGGCGGAGCAGATCTACACCATTGGAGACATCGCGCTGAACGGCGTGCCCCTGGAAGGCGCCATTGCGATGCTCTACGGCGGCACGGGCACCCCCGAGCAGGAGGGCGGCACGGCGCCGCTGAAGCCGGGGGAGGCCGGAAGCGTGCTGCTGCAAATCGACGCGGCCATGCTGGAGGGCCTGGACGTGGGCGACGCTCTGGAGCAGCTCACCGGCACGATGCTGGTGAGATTCCCCGGCGATCCGTCGCGGGATTTCATCATGGATATCGCCGTCAATGCCGACGTCCCGCTGGACGCGGTGACGCACGGGGAGGACGCGCCGGCCCGGGACTTCGAGTACTACGAGGACGTGGAGGTGGTCATTCCCGCCCTGGACGGCGCGCCGCTGCGCTACGGAGCGATGGCCTTCATCCAGCAGAGCCAGTTCGCGGAGAACTCGAGGCTGATCTTCAACATGGTCCTGGAGAACACGGGCCGGCATGACATCGTGTTCACCCTGTTGGACATCGCCGTCAACGGCGTGCCGGTGAGCACGGGCCAGCTCAGCGCCGAGGGCACCGGCGGCCTCACGCCCCTCGGGCGCAGCAGCGTCGCCCCCGGCGAGCGCAGCTCCGTCAGCGTGGCGCTGGGTTGGGAGGACCTCGGGCAGCTGCTCCCGGACGTGGCCCTGGAGAAGATCGAATGCAGGCTGGTTGTTTCACAGGTACGCGAGGATGACTACAATACGTCGATCGTGATGCCGATCGAATGCACGCTGGAAGCCCCGCTGGCCGCCTTCTGCCAGGACGCTGACACGCTGCCCTCTCCCGCGCTGGTGGAGGCCGGCCGGGAGATGGGCGCGCTGGACGAGGCCAGCGCCGTGCGGCTGTTCTCCGCCGTGGACTGCGAAGCATACCTCCAGGGCTTCTTCCTGACCGGCCGCAGCTGCGTGCTGCTGCTGCGCTGTGAGAACCACGCCGCTGAGCAGCGCAACCTGTACCTGGGCGGGGCCGCGATGGACGGCGAGCCGGCGGCCATGGGCCATGCCACCAACATCTTCGTCACGGCGCGCAACAACATGGTCAGGGCCCTGGGCGCGGAGCTGTCCCTGTGGGAGGAGCGCGAAGGCGTCCGGATCTATCTGGAGCCGGGGCAGATCCAATGGTGCTACGTCACCGTCAGGCCCCTGTCCGACGACAAGGCTTCGGTCCAGTCGCTGGGCTTCGACGCCTACGTCTATGAGGATGGCGCCGCCAACCACAACGCCCTGGTGGAGGGGATCACCATCTCCACTGTGGAAGCCGGTCCGCTGCGGGAGGACATCGACGCCATTGCCCCCGCGGAGGACTATGCCATCCAGGAGGGACGCCTCGTCGAAGGGAACGGCGCGGAGGGCGTGCTGGCGGAGGCGGTCCAGGTGACCGGGGAACCCAGGCCCATCGAAATAACGTTCAATCCGCCGGAAGGCGGGGCGATGGAGGTCGCCTATTACGCACTGCTGCGCCGGGTGCGCTCGGACACGGAGCTTTCTGGGCTGAGCCTGCTGAACACCACCGATCCGCAGACCAGCGCTGCGACGGTCTCCTTCGGCCGCGGCCGGGAGTGGCTGCTGTACGAGCTGGCCGGCGACCTGGCGCTGTCCGAAGACGGGAACGCGGCGCACGCGGTGTTCCCGGGCCTCGTGCCCGCACTGCGGACCTCTGCCGGGACGATCTCATTGAACATGGCCAGGATCACCGACGGCGGGAACGGCCTGTTGGACTTCACTGCCATGGAGAACGTGCAGTTCCTGGCGGCAGAGTTCCCCGGCGCGGTGCTGCACCGGATGCTCGGCAACGTGCAGATCGCCTATGATCCCGGGACCCGGCAGGCGGAGATGAAAGATTACGACGTCAGGAGCAATACCGCGGTTCCGGCGGGGATGGCGGTGAAGGACGCCTGGCTGCTGCCGGCGGATTCGGATGCCGAAGCGATGACGTCATTTTTGAGGGACTTCACCGGCGGCACGAAGCTGTACCAGCTGCTGCCGATGGCGGGCGAGGCGCTGGAGCCGGCGCTCCTGCCGCTGGATGACCCGGAAAACTACCTGATCTCTTTCCTCTACAGGCCAGCAGGCGGGGTGGCGACCTGCACCGCGCCTGCGCCGCTGGTGGATTTTATCAAATCGGGCGGGAGCGTTGATGAATAGTTTACATTCGTGTGCTATCCTTTCACGCGTAAGAAAGAAGGTGCTTGTGTGAACGAAATCAAAAAGCCGAGAAAGCCGCTGATGTTCTATTACGCGTTGGCGCTCGTGGCGATCATATTGTTCAACGGCCTGGTGGCCCCGCTGCTGTTCTCCCCGAGGGTGACCGAGGTGGATTACGGCGAATTCATGCGGATGACCGAGTCGGGCCAGGTGGCCGAGGTGATGATCGAGGACAACCAGATCATCTTCTCCGACGGCCAGGGCGGCCTGTACAGGACGGGCCTGATGGACGACCCGGACCTCACCCAGCGGCTCTACGCCTCCGGGGCGAAGTTCTCCAGCCAGATCGTGGAGCAGATGTCCCCGATACTCTCGTTCCTGATCTCCTGGGTGGTGCCCCTGGTGCTGATGATCGGCCTGGGCCAGTATTTCAGCAAGAAGCTGGTGGAAAAGGCCGGCGGCGGCGCGGGCAGCATGATGTTCGGCATGGGCAAGAGCAACGCCAAGGTGTACGTGAAGTCCACCAGCGGCATCAAGTTTGACGACGTGGCGGGCGAGGACGAGGCCAAGGAGATCCTCAGCGAGATCGTGGACTTCCTCCACAACCCGAAGAAATACGAGGAGATCGGCGCGAAGATGCCCAAGGGCGCGCTGCTGGTGGGCCCTCCCGGCACGGGCAAGACGCTGCTGGCGAAGGCTGTGGCTGGCGAGGCCAACGTGCCCTTCTTCTCCATCTCCGGCTCGGAGTTCGTGGAGATGTTCGTGGGCATGGGCGCGGCGAAGGTCCGCGACCTGTTCAAGCAGGCCAATGAAAAGGCCCCCTGCATCGTGTTCATCGACGAGGTGGACGCCATCGGCGGCAAGCGCGACGGCCGCATCGGAGGCAACGACGAGCGGGAGCAGACCCTGAACCAGCTGCTGACGGAGATGGACGGCTTCGACAGCTCCAAGGGCGTCGTGATCCTGGCCGCCACCAACCGTCCCGAGAGCCTCGACCCGGCGCTGCTGCGCCCCGGCCGCTTCGACCGGCGCGTGCCCGTGGAGCTGCCCGACCTGCAGGGCCGCGAGGCCATCCTAAAGGTGCACGCCAAGAAGGTGCAGATGCAGAAGAACATCGACTTCTCCGCCGTCGCCCGGGCCGCCTCCGGCGCTTCCGGCGCGGAGCTGGCCAACATCGTCAACGAGGCCGCCCTGCGGGCCGTGCGCGACGGCCGCCGCCTGGTCACCCAGGCGGACCTGGAGGAATCCGTCGAGGTCATCATCGCCGGCTACCAGAAGAAGAACCGGGTGATGAGCGACAAGGAGAAGATGGTGGTGGCCTACCACGAGATCGGCCACGCCCTGGTGGCGGCGAAGCAGAGCGAGTCCGCCCCGGTGCACAAGATCACCATCATCCCCCGCACCTCCGGCGCGCTGGGCTACACCATGCAGGTGGAAGAGGGCGAGCACTTCCTGCTGACCAAGGAGGAGCTCGAGAACAAGATCGCCACATTCACCGGCGGCCGCGCCGCCGAGGCCCTGATCTTCAACCAGATCACCACCGGCGCGAGCAACGACATCGAACAGGCCACCCGCCTGGCCCGGGCGATGATCACCCGCTACGGCATGTCCGACGAGTTCGGCATGGTGGCCATGGAGCAGCTGACCAACCAGTACCTGGGCGGCGACACCACCCTGGCCTGCTCTGCCGAGACCGCCAACCGCATCGACGAGGTGGTCCGCAACCTGATCTCCGCCCAGTACGACAAGGCCTACGGCATCCTGCAGGACAACGTCCAGCAGCTCCACGCCCTGGCCAAGTACCTGTACGAGCACGAAACCATCACCGGCGAGGAGTTCATGGACATCCTGCACAGGAACACGCCCCAGATCGCGGCGAAAGTGGTATAATAAACTTGGACAAAGCTGAAATGACAAAAGGAGAGAAGAGCAATGCCCAAGGGAGAGCGAAAGGAATACAGTGCAGAGTATAAACT
>CADCHI010000045.1 GCA_902801165.1 uncultured Eubacteriales bacterium
TCTCTCCGGAAGCGCCTCGACCGTCTGAACATGTCGCCGCCAGGCGCTCCGAAAGAAATTCACCGAACAATTGACCGTCACCCGCAGCAGCCACGCCTTGACGCGCGCCTGGTTCTCAAAGGGAATGTCGGCCCTCGCCAGCTTCAGGAAGACCTCCTGGTAGATGTCCTCCGCGTCCGCGTGATTCCGGGTCCTGGCATAGGCCAGGCGATAGACCATGGATGAGTACCGCTTCATTGCTTGCAACACGCCGTCCCTGCGCGCCTGAGACAGCTCCACGTTCATCCCCCCTTTCACTTATAAGACAATGCAGGCGGGCGTGGCGTTGCAGGCGGAAAAAATTTGCCAATTCCAGAGAAGCGGCCGATGGGATTTGAATTGGTCGAGGGGCGGGTATTGACAGGAGACGGCTTGATTCAATATACTGAATATACTAAAAAAATGCCATGGAGCAGGGCAGGGAAGCGACCGGACGCGGGGGCTCCTGCGGCCTCCCACCCATAATGGAGGGCTTACAGAAGGGCTCCGCGCGGCAGAGCCTTGATGGGCGCTGCTGGGGTTGGCATCCAGAAACCGCGGAGAGGGAAGGCCCCATCCCCGTGGAAATCAATGATATCTACCTGAGGACATATCTATGACAAGGCCGTATCGAGTCCCGGCGCACTCGGCGGCGATGGGAGGAAATGACTGTGAAGCGCTTTCTCTGGTTCGCGCTGGCACTGACGATGTTGGCGGGCATGGCGTTTCCCGCGCAGGCGAGAACCGAAAAGATGGAGATGCCGGACGGAGGCGGGACCTGGTACTTTGAGGAGCAGGACGATGGCAGCCTCCGAATTACCAGTTGGCGCGGCGAGGCAGAGAACGTGGCAATTCCGGAGACCATCGATAATCGTCCGGTGACGGCCATCCGCAGCCGGGCCTTCATGTATTGCGACATGAAGGAGGTCTATATTCCCGATGGCGTTACGCAGATTGAGAAGATGGCCTTCTGTGAATGCGACGCTCTGGAGCGCGTGAGACTTCCGGACGGCATGGCCTCCATTCCGAATATGCTGTTCCTTGGCTGCGCAAGCTTGACGGAGGTCAACATTCCCCCGAGCGTCACGGAAATCGGAGAGATGGCTTTCAGCGAATGCAGTCAACTGTCAAGCCTCGAACTGCCCGAGGGCTTGACCGCCATCGGCGATCGCGCCTTCCAAGGATGCGGCGCTCTGAGCGACCTCCGGTTGCCTGCGGGGCTGCAGCGCATCGGCTGCAACTGCTTCTTCCGCTGTGAGAGCCTGACGTCCATCGAACTGCCGGAAGGGCTCGTGGAACTGGGCATGGGCGCCTTTACATCCTGCTCGGGCATTCACGAGATCGCGCTGCCGGACAGCTTGCAGATGGTGGGATACAATCCCTTTGCCTTGATGTCGCTGGAATCCTTTGATATCTCTCCCGAACACGCCTATCTGCGGTACGAGGACGGCGTGCTCTACTCCCGCGCCGATCACCGGCTGGTTGGCTGCGTGCGGCCCGACCTGCTGCCGGCAAACTACGAGGTGTTGGAGGGCACGGAGATCATCGATGAGAGCAGCTTTATACTCTGCCGGAACCTGGAGTCGATCACAATGCCGGACAGCGTGAACCAGATCAACGGGATGGCCTTTTCCGGCTGCGACCGGCTGGCCCACATTCGCTGGTCCGCCGGCTTGAAGGGCCTGCAATCGTTTGTGTTCATGAGGTGCGACGCGCTGACAGAGATCGTCCTGCCCGAAGGCTTGGAGAGCCTTTCCGGATACACGATCTGTGAGTGCAAAAACCTGGAGCGCGTCGTAATCCCGGCCAGCGTCGCGAAGATGTACGATACCTCCATATACGATTGCCCCAAGGCCCGGCTGGTTGTGACGCGCGGCTCCGTGGCCGAACGGGTCCTTCGGGAGGCGGGAATCCCCTATACCTGCGCCTGAGCCGGGTCCCCGTCCTTAGAGTGTGCTCCTGAATCCACCAAGGCGCATTTCGGCATATCCGATTGATGTATAAAGACAAAAAGAAACTGTGAGGATCTTTGCAGACCTCACAGTTTTTTGGTACCGGCGATCGGATTCGAACCAATGACACTCCGGGTATGAAATACCAAATTTGGGGGCAAATTTCGGGAAACTATCCTATTAAATAACACACGGTTTCAATGGCATCTGCTCCATTTTGTGCACCAAAATCTGCACGGAAGACTTTTTTACGGGAAAATGGAGTGTCAAATGGCTCTGAAAATGGAATATAGGACGGAAAAAGCGACTTGCAGGAATAATCCTGCATCCTGCAAAATGAATTTACGCAGCATTCTTGATGCTGCGGCGCATTTGTGCCAGATCTGATTCCGAGTGAAAATTACCGTTGAATTTCGGGTGAAATTCTGGTATAATGCTGATCAGGGAAACGGAACGTTTTCCAGGGCGTCGGCTCCCACAGGGAAGACGACGACCATCGAACGGAGGGAGTTGATCTTCATGCCGAGCATTATACCGGTATCAGATTTGAAAAACTATGGCGAGGTATTGGGCCATTGCGACGACGGCTCGCCGGTGTATCTCACCAAGAATGGCCGCGGGAAGTATGTCGTCCAGAGCATCGCAGATTACGAGAAACAGCTTGCGACCATCCGCCTGCTGACCGAGCTCTCCAAGGGCGTGGAATCCCTGCGCAGGGAAGGCGGCCTGACCATCGATGAGGCCTTTGAAGGGCTGGGTGTGTAAGCATGGCAAATGTGATCGTTTCCCCGGCGGCGCGAAGGGATTTGATCGGCATCCGCGATTGCATCAGCTATGAACTGGCCAATCCCGATGCCGCTCCGAGCATCCTCAAGCTGCTCCGCACCAGCATCGAAAGCCTCCAGGATATGCCCGAGAGAGGCACACCATTGGATGCTGTACTTTCCGTCCATACCGATTATCGGTTCCTGGTCTGCGAAAATTACCGGGTATTCTACCTTTGCGAAGCAAATCAGGTGGAAGTGGTCAGGGTGCTGCATATGCTGCAGGATTACATGAGGGCGCTGTTCATCTGAATATACTCAGCACAGACAGGGATGCCATTGTGGTGTATGTAAAACGTGGTGAGGCATAGAAAAACCGAGGCTGATCAAGATGTCTTTCAAGGCACCTTGATTGGCCTCTTCATTTATCATATCGTTGCCGCCTAACCCGCCTAACCGATCATGATCTTTTCCTCCGGGAACTTGGCGACTGGCTTGACATTCCTCTGCCTGCGCGCGACGGCCACGGCGAGGGTCAGCGGGCCGACGCGCCCGAGGAACATCATCGGCATGAGCAATGCGCGGCTGACGGGGCACAGGTTTGGCGTACCTATGGCGGAGACGCCCACGGTACCCATGGCGCTGGAGCACTCAAAAAGAATGTCCGCCAGGGAAAAGCGTCCATTCTCGAGGATCGAGAGGGAGAGCGTGCCCAGCGTCAGCATCGTCAGAAACAGCGCCACCACCGCCAGTGCCCTTCGCACGGTATCAGCGGAGATCCGGCGGCGGGCGGCGTTGACCCCGTCATCGCCCTTCACGACGCTGAATATCAAAAGCGCCACCACCGCCACGGTGGTGGTTTTCATGCCGCCGCCGGTGGAGGCCGGGGACGCGCCAACCATCATCAGCAGACTGCTGAACAGCTTTGAGCTGTCCGTGAAGGCCGAGAGAATGACGGAATTGAACCCCGCCGTGCGCATGGTGACGGACTGGAAAAAGGCATTGAAGACATCCAGCCTGCCGCGCTCCACGAGCGTATAGAAGGCCGTGCCCGCCAACAGCAGCGCCAGCGTGAAGGTGAGCACGATACGGGTGTGCAGCGAAAGGTTCTTCAAGCCCTGTCGGCTGCGCAGCACATCCAGTATGACGGAAAAGCCCAGACCGCCCAAGACGATCAGCGCCGCCACAGTGAGCAGCACCAGCGGGTCGGCAGCAAAGCCGGTCAGGCTGGAGAAGCCTCCGAACAGGTCAAAGCCTGCGTTGCAAAAGGCGCTGACTGCATGGAATACTGCGAACCACGCTCCGCGCCGAAGGCCGAACATCGGCACAAAACGGATGGCCAGCAGCGCCGCCCCCACCGCTTCGATGCCCAGCGCCAGCAGCAAATAGCGTCGCGCCAGGGTGCCGAGGTTGGAAAGGGACGCGCCGTTCATGGATTCCCGGATCAACAGCCTGTTTTTTATGGAGATTCGCCGTCCCAACATCATCATGACCCGCGTGGCAAACACCATGAAGCCCAGGCCGCCGACCTGGATCAGCACGAGCAGCACGGCCTGTCCGAACAGGGAGAAGGTCGTGCCGGTGTCCACCGCAACAAGGCCCGTCACGCACACGGCGGAGGTCGCCGTGAACAGGCTGTCGAACAGGCCGATGCTGTGGCCGTACCGTGTCGAGACGGGCAGCGCCAGCAGCAGCGTCCCCAGCAGGATGATGCCCAGGAATCCGAATACCAGCCATTCCTCCGGGCGGGGCTCGCGCCTCAGCCCTTCCGGCTTATGCGGCATATTCACGGTGTGTCCTCCGGCCTGACATCCTGTTTCAGCATGCGGTAGCCGATGCCGATGTGCGTCTGGATGTAGGGCTGGGTGTCGTCACCCGCTTGCAGCTTCTTGCGCAGCGTCGCCATGAACACCCTGAGCGAACCCACATCCGAGGCGGTATAGCTGCCCCAGATCTCCTTGAGGATGTAGTTGTGGGTCAGCACCTTGCCGGTGTTCCTCGCCAGCAGGCACAACAGCCGGTATTCGATGGGCGTCAGATGGATCTCCCGATCCGCGATATACGCGCAGCCCGCGGCATAGTCGATGCGCAGACTGCCGTTTTCATAGATGGCGCTCTCACCGATGGCCGATGCCTCCGCGTTCACCCGGCGCAGCGCCACCCGCAGTCGGGCCAGCAGCTCGTCCACGGAGAAGGGCTTGGTCAGGTAGTCGTCCGCGCCGGCGTCCAGCGCCTCCACCTTGTCAGCATCCTCGCTTCGGGCGGAGATGACGATGATGGGCATGCCCGTCCAGCCCCGCACCTTGCGGATGATGTCCACGCCCTCCATGTCCGGCAGACCCAGGTCCAGCAGCATCACGGCGGGCTGCTGGGTCGAGGCCTCGATCAGCGCCTCAGCGCCGTTTCGGGCCAGATGGTAGCGGTAGCCCTGGGTGTCCAGCGTTACCGCCATCAGGCTGCGCACCGCCGCATCGTCCTCCACCACCAGTATCATGGGTTTATTGTTCATAGCCTTCGACCTCCACGATTGGAAGGGTAAACCAAAATCTCGCGCCGTGGGGCTCAATGTTTTCCACGCCGATCTCGCCCCCGTGGGCCTGTACGATGCTCTTGCACAGCGCCAGCCCCAGTCCGATGCCCCGGCGGCTGTCCGGAGAGCGCTTCACGCCGGTGTAAAACATGTCGAACACCCGGTCCTCGTCGCCGGGCAGCACGCCCTGGCCGTCGTCCTCCACCCAAATCATCGCCCTGTCATCCTCACGCCGGACACCGACGATGATCCTCGCCCCTTCCGGCGTATACTTCACCGCGTTGTTCAGGAGGTTCACCAGCACCTGCACGATCAGCCCCGCGTCCATCCGCGCCAGCAGCATCTCCTCCGGCAGGTCTCTCATGATGTGCTTATGAGCGGCATCCCGGTCGATGTGCCGCAGGGCTTCCTCCACGGTGTCCGCCACCAGCTCTGTCTGCGGGTTCAGCTTCATGGTGCCGTTTTCGGTGCGGGTGATGGTCAGCAGGTTCTCCACCAGGCCGTTCAGCCAGATGGCGTCGTCATAGATGGAGGTGTAAAGCCTCTTCAGGCTTTCATCGCTCAGCTGCCCCTGGTTCTCCACGAGGATGGCGGCGTTGCCGGAGATGCTGGTCAAAGGCGTGCGCAGATCGTGGGAGATGGAGCGCAGCAGGTTGGCCCGCAGTGATTCCTGGCGGGCGTTTTCCTCCATGCGCTGCTTTTCGCGGGTCATGTGGTCCTTCTCCACAGCCAGGGCGCACTCGTCCAGTATGGAGATCATCAGGTTTTTGCGGTACTCATCAATGGGAGGACTGTTGTCCGCCCTTATGCCGATGACCGCCCAGACGCGGCTTTCGCTGCGCACGGCCATGTACAGGCATTTGGCCTCCGGAAACATTCGGGTCGTGCGGCCCGCGTGCTTGGCGTTCTCGCGCACCCACCGGGCAACATGACGTTCACCGGCCAGATCGATGCCCTCGAAGCCGCCATCCTGCTCGATGGCGCAGAGCGCAGGCGCGTCGAGATCCGAATCGTAGCACAGCACGCTGTGCTCCAGCAGCCGGCTCAGCTGCCGCTGCACGACCTCCAGGATCGCTTGCCTGTCCTCCGCCTTTTGCAGCAGCTGGCTGGTGGACAGCAGCACTTCGGTCTGGTAAGCCTTGTTCGCCGTCTGGATGGACTGAGCCTTGATACGACTGGTCAGCGAGCTGGACAGCAGCGCCGCCGTGAACATCACCGCAAAGGTGGCGAGGTAATCCGGGCTGGAGCGCAGCGAGTAGAAGGGCTCGGTGAAAAAGAAGTTGAACACCACCACCGAGAAAAAGGAGGACAGCAGGCTGTAGACGTATCCCGTGGTCGTAAGCGCCACACCCATCACGCCCAGGATGTAGATCAGCACCACGTTTGTGATGGCCAGGCCCACAGCGGAGAACAGAAAGCCCATGCCGGTGCAGGCGGCCAGGATCAGCGCGGTCTTCGCCAAATCCCCGAAGGAGAAGCGCTCCCTGCCCAGGAATCGAAACAGCCGGGAGGGATTTGTGCCCGCGGTCAGGCGGTTGGGAATGATGATGATCTCCACATTCGGGGCCAGCTCGTTGAGCCGTGCCGTCAGTGTGTCCCGGGTGCGCCGCCCGGGGCTCTTGCCCAGCACGATCTTGGTGATACCGCTGACGCGGGCGTATTCCGCGATGGCCGTGGCGGGGTCGTTGCCATAGATGGTCGTCAGCATCGCGCCGTGCTTCTCCGCCAGGCTCAGGTGGTCGTGTACCGCCTGGGCCTGCGCCTCGTCGCGCAGATCCACATCCTCCACGTAGATGGCGATCAGCTCCGCGCCTATGGCGTCCGAGAGCGCTGCCGCCCGGCGAATGACATCGGCGTTGGTGGGCGAGGCTGAGACGCACACCAGTATACGCTCCTGTTCGGACACGCGCCTCGCCTCCCTGCCTGCTGTTATTCTGTGTATTATATCACATATCGCATAAAAGGGAAGATAAAAATAATCGGCAGCACATTAAGATGGCATAAAGACGGATATCGCTTTATGCCATCTTAATGCAATGAGCGAAGCCTTAATGGCACATTCACGGCCTGGCTGTTACAATGATTCCCATACAAACGACGGGAGGCTGTCCCATGAAAAATGTACTGTTGATAGGTCTTGGCCGGTTCGGGCGCCACATGGCCCAGAAGCTGCACGACCTGGACCACCAGGTGCTCGCCATCGACAAGGACGAGCGCCGGGTGCAGGACGCCATGGCCTACGTCACCAACGCCGAGATCGGCGACGCCGCCGACCCGGCGCTGATCGATGCGCTGGGCGTTTCGGAATTTGACCTGTGCGTCGTCACCATGGGCCACGACCTGCAGGCGTCGCTGGAGATCACGTCACTCTTGAAAAAGCACGGCGCGCCCTTTGTGCTGGTGCGCGTCGCCCGTGATGCCCACGCCCAATTCCTGCTGGCCTGCGGCGCGGACGAGGTGATCTACCCGGAAAAGCAGCTGGCGACCTGGGCCGCCGTGCGTTACAGCGGCAACCACATCTTCGACTACATCCGTCTCTCGCCGGAATACGCCATCTACGAAACGGAGATCCCCGAAAGCTGGATCGGGCACACAGTCGTCGACCTGGCTGTGCGGCAGAAATATCGCCTGAACATCCTCGCCATACGCAAGAACGGCCAGGTGGTGCCCATGCCCGGTCCTGCCCACGAGTTCAGCCGCGACGAGCGCGTCATCCTGCTGGGCGGTGAGAAGGATGTGCAGAAGTTCCTGCGTTTCTGACGCACAAAAGGGGGGCTTTTGCATGGCAAACATGTTGTTGGTGTTCACTTTCGTGATCGTGCTCTTTTATGGATACCGTATAATGGATAAACTGGATCAATTCCTGAACTCTGGGAGAATTGAAAATGAAGATCCAGGAATCAAATAACTGTTGATATCTCCTTTAGTATCACATGCAAATAAGCCATCACATAAATGCTTCGTCGTTACTGGAAGTGACACATTGAAATCAGACAGATTTGGTGTTGAACTCCCTCCGGTTCTCTATTGAGGTATCGGGATATGCCGGCGAAACGTTCATGTCCTCTCCCTTTTCTTTTGCAGAAAAAAGTTACCATGTGTTCGATTGCTCTTTTGTGTCATAGGAGGTATAATGGTTTTATAATCGAACATATATTCCCAAAGGATAGGGCGATGATGAGCAACAGAAAGCACGGAAACAGCGGACAGACAGATCAGAGCTTGCAGTATTTGCCGCTCTTCTTTTGCCTGCCCAGGGCACTCTTTCGCGGTCACCAGGAATACATGGGGATCACACGGCATCCACAGGCGCTGCTCAATCTACCTGCCCAGGATTCGGTGTTGTCTTCGAGCGGCTTTGTCTTTTTTGTCAAAAAAATCTACGCTGAAGCCATATGGAAGCACCTCCAAATCCCAAAGAAGCATGGGTACGCGCGGATGGACAGCCCCATGTCCGACTTCTGTGAGAACTTCGGCCTGTGGCAGCTCGTCTATAGCGCCGTGGATTACGTCCGGGCGATCCTGGAGGTAACGGAACATTCCATGCAGAAGCTGGCGAGCCTGCCGGAGGGCAGCGAGGTGCCTTGGATGTCGGAGAAAGACTTTGACGAGCTGATGGAGAGTATCACCGACAGGATCGTGCGGGAGCAGGGCTGGCAGCCGACCATCGATTTTGTATGGAAGAACCGGACGCCGGAGGATTACAGCGAGAAAAACAGCCGGAAGAAGATCGACACCTACCGCCAATGGCACCACACCCGGACGGAGGCCGGAGCGAAGATGATCTCCATTGAAGCGGCTCAGGAGCAGACCGCGGCGAACGGCGGCAGCTTTGATATTGTCGACGAGGAAGCAGACCCGGCGTTGAGGGAGATTCGCAGCAAGTATGACGCTGTCGACGATTATGACGACCCATTCGACAATGAGGACGAGGAGTATCATGGCTGGGGACAGGACGGCGACTATGATGAGTGGCTGGCGCGCAAGATCAGAGCACAGCGGCGAAGCATGTCTGATTACAACCACATCCTGAGCAGTGACTTCGGGCGATCCCTCTGCCATGAGGATCGGCAGCTACTGGCCCTTCGCAACGAGGAGCTCACCCACAAGGAGCTGGCGAAGCTGCAAGGGTTCAGCTCTCATACGGGCGTCATCAAGCGGCTGAATCATATTGAGGAATGCTATAAGGCGAAGAAGCCCGTCAGCCCGCGCCGGAAGAAGGTAGTGCCGGATGCCGTGCAGATCAATCGGGCGGAAAGGAAGATATGGCTATACTTCCGTGATAAGGAGTTTCCATACCAGTCTTTCTATCTCTGCTCGCCCAAGGCATTCACCCTGTGCCGGAATTGTCTAAAGAAGTATGACATGGGCAAGCATGATTCCTGCTGCTCCATCTACAGGAAGAACGGGATATGCGCCGCCAGCGATCTGTCATATATTTATTGCATGCGATGCAGACCCAGGAAAAGGCGGGAACATGACGTCAAAGACATAAAGCAGCTCCTTCCTCCGCCAAAGGAATAGTAGCGTTCGTAAAGTCCCAGTGACATTCTCTGAAGCCCATGTCGTATATATAGTGAGGGGGATAAAACACCTCCAGTGACATTTTCAAAAGCCTCTGCCGTATATAGAGTGAAGGGGTAAAACCACATATTGAGCCAACGTGGTCATCGGTCATTTTCTGATCGATGGCCATTTTTATTGCCTGCTGCAAGCAGAACAAAGGCGACCGGCGACATTGTTGTCGGCCGCTTTTGTTTTGCCCGCGTGAGATTGGAGGTGAGCACCGAATGCGGGCGAGGCAATCATTACATGGAAGGAGGGCTTGAATGGACGAAATGGGACGTGAGCTGACCAGGTCAGAGAAGGCGAAGATTAGACGGGCGGTGGAGAGCGCCTGCGCGAATTATGACCGGGAGTACGGCTGCCTGCCGCTGGAAACGGAATGCTACATGAATTCTGTCGGCTACGTTGGCAGCAGCCTGTGCCGGCATTTCCGCGAGGCGATCCTACCGGCGTCGCCAGAGCTGCTGGCGATCTTCCAGCGCGGCGGCACTCGGAACTGCAAGTGGTGCGGACAGCCGTTTCCCGAGACGGGGCATCGGCAATATTGTTCCCGGCGATGCGCGGACGCAGCAAAGCGAGCAGCATCACGAGAGCGTGTGCGCCGTTTCAGAGACAAGAAAAACGAAAGGTAGGGTGTAACGCTTTTGCCCGTGAGAATGCCTGTGCAGCGGGGCTTTTCAGAGGGCAAATCAGGGCAGGACGATGGACTTATCGTCTTGGCCTGAAATGGCTGGGATAAGCGTTACATCCGTCTTGGAAAGGAGGCGCTCGGAATGGAGCCTGACAACAATCGTCCCGCAGGGACGCGAGGCGCGACAGGTGTCGCGCAGCCAACGGAGGCTGTCATATGCGAACCGCATTTGACAGCCTCCAACCGTTTGAGGGGAGAGAAACGCTCCGCCAAACGGCAGAAGGCTTCCGGCGGCGCGGCGCTCGATTCGCAGAATCGACCGTCCGCGGTTTCGGGCTGGGCCCGAAACTTGAAATGCCGAAGGCATTTCAACCTTGAAGCCGCAAACCCCGGTAGCCCCCTCGGAGAGCCCACGTGCACTTTGCCGACGAAGTCGGAAAGTGTGGTAGTGGGTTATTACGCTTTGAAAAAGCGCGTCTCCTCCGGGGCCTCGGTACGAAAAATGAAACGTGAGAAGGAAGTGAAACGATGGCAAGAAACGACGGAAAGAACCGGGCCAGCGTGAGAAACGCGAACCTGACAGACAAGCAGATTGGCAACGCCCAGCGGCACAACGAACGGGAAAAGGAATCCTATACGAATCCCGACATCGTGCCGGAGCGCACGGCGATGAATGTCCACTACAAGCAGCCGACAGACAGCTACGCCGGGATGTTCGCCGCCATGGAACAGGAGGGAGTGATCTCAACCAGAGGCTTGAAGGATGATGCCAAGAAGTATGGTGAGCTGATCTTCGACGTGAACACGGCCTACTTCGACAACAACGGCGGCTATGAGTTCGCCAGGCAATTCTACGCGGACGCCTATCGGGCGGCGGTGAAGATCGTTGGCGGCGAACAGTACATATTGTCCGCTGTCATGCATGCCGACGAGCGCAACCGCGCGATGTCGGAAGCGCTGGGGCGAGATGTATACCATTATCACCTGCACGTTGTCTACATCCCCGTGGTGGAGAAAAAGGTGTTGTGGACAAAGCGCTGCAAGGACCCGGCACTGGTGGGAACCGTGAAGGAGACCATCATCCAGGTGAGCAGCAGCAAAAAGTGGCGATCCAATCCGGCGGTAGACGAGAACGGCAATCCCATCCTCAACAAAAAGGGAAAGCCGGTGATTCAGAAGTCCTACAGCGTGTTGCAGGACGATTTCTACCAGTTCATGCGATCCGCTGGCTACAACGACATCGAGCGCGGCGAGTACGGCAGCTCGGAAGTGCACCTGACCGTGACACAGTTCAAGGTTGCCCAGGAGCAGCAGCGGCTGACGGAGGTCGTCCAGGACAAGCAGGTGATTATGAACGAGATTACCCGGCTTGAGGAAGTACGCGACCAGGTGGTGGAACGGGCTGACGCTGCCAAGGAGCGCATCAAGGAGCTTGCTCCGAAGCTCAAGGACATCGAATCCCTGACAAAGCCCTACCTGAAAGACCCGGACGAGGTGCTGCCACAACCGGCGACACTGGAGTCGGCGCGAACCTATCGGGACAAGCGGGCGCTGCCGCTGATCAAGCGGATTCTGAAAGTGCTGCGCGGACTGTTCCGGGAGTTCACCGACCTCAAGTATAAGCATGAGAGCTTGCAGCGGGATTATTCCAAGGAGCTGGGGCAAAGCGAAAGGCTCCGGGATCGTATTCATGAGCTCCTGGCGGAAAACGAAGGTTTGCGGGCAACCGCCAGGGATTTTGACCGCGTGTGCCGTTTCTTTGGCAGGGACCGGGTGACGAATGCCGTTGAGACAGTGAAGCGACAGGAGGCCATCCAAGTGCAGCAACACCAGCCCAGACCGATCCGAAGGCATCAGCAGAGCCTATAGAGAAAGGAGCAGATCACAATGGACATATTCAAAACCGTGAAGGCGAACATCACCGCCCGCCAGGCGGCGGAACACTATGGCTTGCAGGTCAGAGTCAACGGCATGGCCTGCTGCCCGTTCCACCCCGACAAGCATCCCAGCATGAAGCTGGACGAGCGATATTACTGCTTCGGCTGCCATGCCACCGGCGATGTGATCGACTTCGTGGCAAACCTTCATGGCATCGGCAAGTTGGACGCTGCCCGGCGTCTGGCGGAAGACTTTCACTTGGAGTACGGCAAACCTGCTCCACACTCCAGAGGCAAGCCCCCACCGACGCCGGAGCAGCGGCGGGAATGGTTGATGCAGAAAACCCGACACGCCTTCATGGTATGGAGGGATAACGCCATATCTACGCTATATGCATATGGCAGATTCCTGGAGGAGCAGAAGGAGAGCTATGCGCCAGTCACAAGGGATGCGGAATGGTGCAAGCCATTCATAGCGGCGCTCCGTGAAAAGGATACCGTGGCGCTGTACCTGCACATTCTCCAGGAGGAGCCGCTGGAGAATCAGGTTTCATTATTCAATCAATCGAAAGAGAGGATAGAAGAGTTTGGAAAACAGATGGAACAACATAGACGAGCAGACGATGGACGAGCTGGCGCGGGCGCTCGCGCCGGTTGACACCATCCGGGAGAAGCTGCACCGCAACAAGGATGACAGCGTCTCTCAGACCCTGCCCAACTGCATGATCGTTCTGGAAGAGGACCCACTATTCAGGGATGCCATCCAGTTCAACGTGCTGTCGGGCAGGATGGCCGTGACGCGGGAGATGCCCTGGTCACGGGACGGCGACAACTTCACCGACGACGATCTGCACAACATCTTCCTGTATATGCAAAAGACCTATGGGCTTACCAACGATAAGCGCATCCAGCAGGCAGTCTCGCTGGTGGCCCATCGGCACAAGTACCATCCCATCCGGGATTGCCTGGAAAAGCTGGAGTGGGACGGGCAGACACGCATCCGTCATGTACTGCACCGCTTCCTGGGTGCACCGGAGGACGATCTGACGGCGGAATCCACCAAGGTCTGGCTGCTGGGCGCGATCCACAGGCTGTATCATCCCGGCTGCAAGTTCGATTATATGCTGGTGCTGGTCGGCGGGCAGGGCGCGGGGAAATCGTCGTTGTTCCGCTTTTTCGCCCTGAAGGATGAGTGGTTCCTGGACGATCTCAAGAACCTGTCGGACGACCGGGTATTCCGGAAGCTGGCGGGGCACTGGATCGTGGAGATGTCGGAGATGATCGCCACGGTGAACGCCCGCAGCGTGGAGGACATCAAAGCGTTCCTGAGCCGGCAGAAGGACAACTACAAGGAGCCCTACGCCATCTACGCGGAGGATCGTCCCAGGCAGTGCGTGTTCGGCGGCACCACGAATCGGTTAAAATTCCTGCCCTTCGACCGCACAGGCAACCGACGTTTCATCCCGATCATCGTGGATATGGAGCAGGCCGAGACGCACATCCTGGCCGATGAGTCGGCATCCCGCGCCTACATCAAGCAGGTCTGGGCAGAGGCGATGGAGATTTACCGAAGCGGCAAGTTCAGCCTGACCTTTTCACGGGAAATGGAGCTGGAACTGAATCGGCTGCGGATGGAGTGCATGGCGGAGGACACCGTCGCTGGACGGATTCAGGACTACCTGGACAACCTGGAGGACGATTACGTCTGCACGTTGCAAATCTTCAAGGAAGGGCTGGATCATTCCTACGATGAGCCCAAGCGCAGCGACACCAACGAGATCAACGAGATCATGAACAACGTGGTCATCGGCTGGAGGACCGGGCCAACGCACCGATTCAGCAAGTACGGCATTCAACGCTCGTGGACAAGAGATCTGACGTGTAAACGAGTCCTTCCAAAACACAAATTTCTCGATAATTTCAAGGAGGTGGACGATCCCGACAATCCATTTACAGAACAATGCCGCATGGACACCCCGAAAAGCCCGTAATTACCGACTTTCCAGCCATATCCAGACAAGTCAATCTAGCAGCGAAAAACATATCGACAACACCATCAGAAATGGAGTGAAAAGTTTTGAACACACCCGTTTACAAAGTTCGTTTACAAAATCACATTCCGGAGTCCGCAGCTACGAAGCTCTTGCAGTGGCGCGTCTCGATTCGCAGAATCGAGCCGTCGCCAGTCGCGCAGCGACTAACTTTGCCAAGGGCAAAGTTACTTTGGGCTCCCGCTTATCTGAAAGGGGATTATCTGACCAAATATGACTAACCGCACAGAGCGAAGAACGACCGATGAAGTGTCCCTGGCATCCATCATGGACAAACTGGCGGACATTGAAGCACGCATGCAGCGGCTCGACCCTGGGGGTAAGATCATAAGCCGCTATAAACAAAAGGTGGGAGAAGGGGAAAGTGCTGTTGACACTGAACCCTTTTTGGAGGTATCATCTGAACAGCCCCTTGAAAACTGCACAGATGTGGAACAGATGCCATTGTCCGAAGAAGGAGACGAGACAATGGCAACCAGACAGAGATTAAGGGTATGCGTAGGGTACAACGACGACGGCTCGCCGGTCATCAAGCATGTGACCGCGAAGACCGAGATGGAACTGGCGGATCGAGTTGCCAAGGCGCTGCTGGATTCTGAGCGCCGCGGTGAATTTGTGAAGGCAAACGAAGCGCCACATGCCAAAGAAGCGCCGCAAAAGCCCGCGCTGCCCATGTTTAAGGAATACGCCGAAGAGTGGTTCCGGGTATACAAGGAGGGTCGCGTAAAGCCCACCACGGCGGGCAATTACCGCACGATCCTTGAATGGCATCTCTACCCAGCCTGGGGAGAGGTACGGTTGGACGAGATCACCACCAAGGGAATCCAGGAGTTTCTGAACACCAAGAAGGACAAATCCCACAAGACCATCCAGGAAATCCTGACGATGCTCAAAGCCGTCCTGGAGTCCGCGAAGCAGGACAGGCTGATCGACTTCAACCCTGCCGACGATCACCGGCTTGTGATTCCCTCGAAGCGCAAGAAGGTGCGCGAAGCGCTGCCGATGGAGGCGGTGCAGGATATCATCGCCAACCTTGGCAAGCTGGAAACGATGGATCAGCGCTACATGGCGCTTGCGATCTTTACCGGCATGCGGCGCGGGGAGATCATCGGGCTGAGGTGGGGAGATATTGATCTTGAAAACAATATCCTCCACGTCCAGCGGAACGTGACCTTCCCCAAGGGGACCAACGATCCCTATATCGGCACCACCAAGACGGAGAGCGGCGTGAGGGACATTCCCATCATGCCCATGCTGCTGGATTATCTCAAGCCCGGCGGTGAGCCGGATGCCTACGTGGTGGGAGACGAGAAAAAGCCCATCACCTTCAGCATCCACCGTCGCATGATGGAGCGCATCCGCCGCACCATCGACTTGCACGGCGCGTGCAGCCACGTCTTCCGGCACAGCTTCGCCACCATGCTGAACGATGCCGGCGCTTCCGTCAAGACCATCCAAAGCATCATCGGGCAGAAAGACTTTAAGACCACCGCGGACCGCTATTGCCATCCCAGGGATAACCGGAAGCAGGAGGCGGTCGAGGGGGTGGACAAGCTGCTCTGCTCGTAAATAATTGAAATAATCCCTTCGCCGATACTGCCAAGAGTGCTCAGAACAGACAGAGTTTTGCTCGAATTTGCATAATCCCTGATGCGATCCTGCGATTAACAGAAATGCCATAATCATAGTAATACTAAACTATAATATTAGTATTACTGGAATTTCAAAGCGATTTGCACCATTTTGGAGCGATTCGCCTGAAATGGCCGGAATGTTAAGAACTAGAAAAGAGGAATCAGAGGAGAATTTGTCTGTTTTGCGCAAAAAGAAATCGTGCAGTTCCAGCAAACTGCACGATTTTAGGTGGTACCGGCGATCGGATTCGAACCAATGACACTCCGGGTATGAACCGGATTCTCTAGCCAACTGAGATACGCCGGCATATAAGCCAACCATATCGCTATGGTTGGCGTTGGTTGCGGGGGAGGGATTTGAACCCTCGACCTCCGGGTTATGAGCCCGACGAGCTACCGGACTGCTCTACCCCGCGACATCGCGCCTCGTTCGACGCAAGAGTTATTGTAGCACAAGACGGGAGGGTTGTCAAGGCTTTTTTCCAAATTTCTTTCGTCAGCTGAATTTGACCGGGCCGATGGGGGAGTGGGGGCTTTACAAAAGGCGAGGTTTGTGGTATGATACTCCTGAAAATTGAACAGGGAAGTTCGCAGGTGCCCGGCATTGCCGGGACAATAGGGAACGGGGTGCAACTCCCCGACAGGACCGCTGCTGTAAAGCGGAGCGCCGCGCAGATGCGTCATTGGCCGGCGCCGCGTCCGGGTTTCGGACGGGGCCGGGGCCGAGAAGACCGCGCGGAGGCGATGATGCTGAGTCAGAAGACCTGCCTGCGGATCAAGTATCGTTTTCTTCGGCCTTAAGAAAGATATGTTCCAGAGCGAAGCGCGTGCGGTGCGGGGCATCGCTGCGTGCTGCTGTGATTGCGCGGGATATATCGGCTTGGGCCGGCATATCCCGCTTTTTGTATCTGCGCAGGATTGGGAAAGCGGAACGCTTTCCGGGCCGTCGGGCTCCACAGGAGCACGTCGACCATCCCCCAACTGTCAGCGCCGGTGTCCGAGAGGGCTTCCGGCGATCGATCCGGCGTTTGGCCGGAACACCCGCGGCGGCGACTGGTACCCGGCGCATGCGGGCGATGTGGTTCCCGGCACCCGATGGGGAGTGCCGTCCCCGGAGGCCGCCGCTTCCCCCTGAGCGCGGCCGCGGCGCCGGGAACCCGGGTTTTTGAATCATGCATACGAAACGACAAGAGGAGCCGCTCCCGCATGGGAAGCAGCTCCTCAGGCTATTGACAAGCCCTGGAGGGGCATGGAGGTCATCAAACCTCCTCGTTTTTTTGCCTTCATTCCTGCGGCCACAGCCGCTGTCGGTCGAAGACCTCCCCGCTTGCCAGGTCCACCCAGGTCATCAGGCCGTCCTCGATCAGGGCATAGCTGTGGGGGCTGTTGGCCTTGGGAATGGACACCGAGCCGGGGTTGGCGTAGGTGAAGCCCTCGTGGCGGCGCAGGCCGGGGACGTGGGTGTGGCCGCAGAGCAGCACGTCGCCGGGGAGCAGCGGCGGGGGATTGCCCTCGCCGAACAGGTGGCCGTGGGTGGCGTAGATCACATGGCCGTCCATCAGCAGGGCGCAGTAGTCCGCCATCACCGGGAAGGACAGCACCATCTGGTCCACCTCCGCCTCGCAGTTGCCCCGCACGCACAGCAGGTGCGGCGCGACGGCGTTCAGCTGGGCGATGACCTGCTTGGGGGCGTAGGCGTCGGGCAGGTCGTTGCGCGGGCCGTGGTAGAGCAGGTCGCCCAGCAGGACCAGCCGGGGAGAGCCCTCCCGCCGCCAGGCCTGGAGCATGCGCTCGCACCAGCTGGCGGAGCCGTGTATATCCGACGCGATCATCCATTTCATGTCTCGTGTTCCTCCGAAATCAAGATAGCGGTTACGTGGACATCATAGCATGTTTTGAAGCCCGGAGCAAGCGGCGGCGGGCCGACGCGGCATTGAGCGCGGCGCGCGGTGGAATTCGGCAGGATGCTATTATTAAATAAGTGTTATTTTATGCGCTGATCTGGGTTGTTTTTGGAAATTCAGAGGCCGTTGCGCTGGAGAAATTAGCATTGTTGTGATAACATAAATTGATCATTGTATACGGGGGAGCGCCCGCCGAGGGCCGCGCCCGACTGTCAGAGGGAGGGAATCCATCATGGCCAAGCAGAAGAAGCGCTGGGGAGACCGCTTCGACGCGACGCTGATACGCGATATTGACCCGCTGCACTGGTTTATGCCCTATCTGTATCCCAACCGAGCGGATAACGAGGCCTTTGTCCGGGAGGAGTTCGACCTGACCAACCTGGAGGCGTTCCTGGCGAAGAAGAACGAGGGGCTGGACCACGCCCACCGCTACACCATCTTCCACGCCGTGTGCGCGGCGGTGGTGAAGGCCGTCACGCTGCGGCCCCAGATGAACCGCTTCATCAAGGGCTGCCGCATCTACCAGAGGGACGAGCTGAGCCTGGGCTTCGTGGTGAAGAAGCAATTCAAGGACAACGCCGACGAGGGCCTGGCCTTCATCAAGTTCCCGCCGGAAACCACCATCGACAGCCTGCACGAGCGCATCATGAAGGAGATCTTCGAGTGCCGCCGGGACGACGCCATGGACAACTCCACCAAGGGCATGGAGATGTTCACACACCTGCCCCGCTGGCTGATGCGGATCGTGATCCACATCCTGCACCGGCTGGACTTCTACGGCAAGGTGCCCTACGACCTGATCAAGGCCGATCCCAACTATGCCTCGGTGTTCCTGACCAACCTGGGCTCCATCAAGCTGAACGCCGGCTACCATCACCTGAGCAACTGGGGCACCACCTCGGTGTTCGTCATCATCGGCGAGAAGGCCGTGCGGCCCGTGTTCAAGCCCGACGGCAGCTATGAGATGCACACCATGCTGGACGTGGGCATCACGCTGGATGAGCGCATCGCCGATGGCTATTACTACGCCAAAACCGTCCGGCTGATCAAGAAGCTGATCGAGCAGCCCGAGCTGCTGGACCGCCCGGCCAACGAGGAGGTAGACTATTAGTATGAGCACTGTCAAGACACCGTGGGCGCCCTGGATGGGCGAGGTCCCCATGCACCTGGACTACTTCCAGGGCACGATGGCGGAGGCCGTGGAGCGCATTGGCCAGAAGTATGGCAAGTACGACGCCTATGAGTTCATGGGCAGCCACGTGAGCTACGAAAAGCTGGTGGCGCAGATCCACGAGTGCGCGGCCGCGCTGCGGGCCATCGGCATCAAGGAAGGCGACAAGGTGACCATCTGCATGCCCAATGCGCCGCAGACCGTGGTGATGTTCTACGCGGTGAACATGGTGGGCGCCATCGCCAACATGGTGCACCCGCTGTCCGCCGAGGGCGAGATCGAGTTCTACCTGAACCGCTGACGCTGGACCAGTTCTACGGCAAGTTCGCCAACATCCGAAAGAACACCCCCTGCCTGAAGCACCTGATCATCGCCACCGTGAAGGACGCGCTGAAGCCCATCATGAAGCTGGGCTACGCGCTGACCCAGGGCCGCAAGATCCCCAAGGTGCCCAAGGACGCGGACGTGATCCTGTGGAAGGACTTCATCGCGGGCGGCAGGAAGTTCGCCGGCGATCCCCGGGTGTCCCGGGAGGCCAACGCCCCGGCGGTCATCCTCTACAGCGGCGGTACCACCGGCATCACCAAGGGCATCCTGCTGTCCAACCTGAACTTCAACGCCCTGGCGGCGCAGATCATCGCCACCAACCCCATCTGGAACCTGGGCGACAAGATGCTGGCCATCATGCCCATGTTCCACGGCTTCGGCCTGGGCGTGTCCATCCACTCCATGCTGGCCAACGGCGGCTGCTGCATCCTGGTGCCGCGGTTCACGCCCCAGACCTACGCCGACCTGCTGCGCAAGCACAAGCCCAACTTCATCGCGGGCGTGCCCACGCTGTACGAGGCGCTGCTGCGCATCCCCAACCTGGAGGACCTGGACCTGTCCTGCCTGAAGGGCGTGTTCTCCGGCGGCGATTCCCTGCCGCCCGAGCTGAAGAAGCGCTTTGACAAGTTCCTGAAGGACCACGGCGCGAAGATCGAGGTCCGCGAGGGCTATGGCACCACCGAGTGCGTCACCGCCTCCTGCCTGACCCCGCTGACCAAGGCCAAGGAGGGCTCCATCGGCATCCCCTTCCCGGACACCTACTACAAGATCGTGAAGGTGGGCACCGAGGAGGAGGTCCCCTACGGCGAGGAGGGCGAGATCTGCCTGGCCGGCCCCACCGTGATGCTGGAGTACGTCAAGCACCCCCAGGAGACCGCGCAGACCCGCCGCGTCCACGCCGACGGCATGACCTGGATCCACACCGGCGACCTGGGCGTGATGGACGAGGAGGGCTACATCTACTTCCGCCAGCGCATCAAGCGCATGATCGTCACCAGCGGCTACAACGTCTATCCCTCCCAGATCGAGAACATCCTCGACGCCCACGAGGCGGTGCACATGAGCTGCGTCATCGGCGTCAAGGACCCCTACAAGATGCAGAAGGTCAAGGCGTTCGTGGTGCTCAAGCCCGGCTTCGAGCCCTCCGACACCACCCGCGACATGCTGATGGACTACTGCCGCAAGCATATCGCCAAGTACGCCATGCCCTATGACATCGAGTTCCGCGAGGACCTCCCCAAGACCCTGGTGGGCAAGGTGGCCTACCGCGTGCTGGAGGAGGAGATGGAGAAGGGCGCCGCCAAGCCGGTGACGGCGTGAGAACGGACGCGTCTGCTTCAAGGGCTCAAACGGGATTCGCAAAGTAAATACCGATAAAGGGAACAGGGCCCAGGGAACAGGGAACAGGAATAGTGGCTGCCGCATGCTTCGTCAATCGTAAAAGCATAAACGCGGCAGCGGCAAACCCTGTTCCCTGTTGTCTGGGCCCTCTCCATAGAATATTGCAATGTACAGCAGCAATTGAACTGCTGCCGTTTCGGACAAACATAGATTCCCCGCGCTCGAATCAGTGGCGCGGGGAATCGTGTTTTTGTCGCGGCAGCAAATGACCGCCGGTTCTACCGGCTCAATCCTCTATGTCTGTCCGCGCCTCCTGCTCGGCCTGGATATCCGGGAAGGCGGAGTACAGCGGCGCCTCGGCGGAGCCGTGGAAGGTGCGGTTGATGTAGTTCTTCGTGATCTTCGCCACTACGCCGGACAGGGCGATGACGCCGATCAGGTTGGGGATCATCATCATGCCGTTGAAGGTGTCGGCCAAGTCCCAGGCCAGGTTGTCGCCCATCACCGCGCCGCCGAACACCAGCAGCACGAACAGGATGCGATAGGGGATGGTGCGCTTCTCGCCCAGCAGGTACTCGGCGGCCTTGGTGCCGTAGTGGCTCCAGCCCAGCACCGTGGAGAAGGCGAACAGCATGATGGAGATGGCGATGAACGCCGAGCCGATCCAGCCGAAGCGGATGGAGAACACGGTGGAGACCAGGTTGGCCTTGGTCAGGGCCACGCCGCCGTACTCGGCGACGGTTTCGCCGGTGGTCAGGTCCACCAGGCCGGAGGACAGCACCGAGAAGGCGGTCAGCGTGCAGACCACGATGGTGTCGGCGAACACCTCGAAGATGCCCCACATGCCCTGCTTGACGGGCTCGCGGACGTTGGAGTTGGAGTGGACCATGACCGAGGAGCCGAGGCCGGCCTCGTTGGAGAACACGCCGCGCTTCATGCCCTGCTCGATGGCCAGCTTGATGCCGTAGCCGACGATGCCGCCGCCCGCGGCCTTGGCGGCGAAGGCGCCCTTGAAGATGGCGCTGAACACCGCGCCGACCTGGGCGATGTTGGTGAAGAAGATGACGATGGAGCCCACCATGTACAGGATCACCATGAAGGGCACGATCTTCTCGGTGACGGCGGCGATGCGCTTCAGGCCGCCTACCACCACCAGGCCCACCATGATCATCACGAACACGCCGGTCACCCAGGTGGGCACGCCAAAGGCGGTCTGCATGTTGCCGGAGATGGAGTTGACCTGGGTCATGTTGCCGATGCCGAAGGACGCCAGCAGGCAGAACAGGCTGAACAGCCAGGCCAGCACCTTGCCGATCTGCTTGCAGCCCTTATAGCTGCCCAGGCCGTCCCGCAGGTAGTACATCGCGCCGCCGGACCACTCGCCGTGGCTGTTCTTGCGGCGGTAGAAGATGCCCAGCACGTTCTCGGAATAGTTGGTCATCATGCCGAAGAAGGCGATGACCCACATCCAGAACACCGCGCCGGGGCCGCCGACCATGATCGCGCCGGCCACGCCCACGATGTTGCCGGTGCCTACCGTGGCCGCCAGCGCCGTGCACAGGCTCTGGAACTGGGAGATGCTCTTGTCCTGGGTGTGGCCGGTGACGTGCTTGTCGTGGAACACCGCGCCGATGGTCTTGCCCATCCAGTGCTTGATGTGGGACAGCTGGAACACCTTGGTCAGGGCGGTCATCAGCACGCCCACGAAGGCCAGCAGGATCAGCGCCGGGACGCCCCAGACCACGCCGTTGACGGCGTCATTGACCTTTGCCACGCCGTCCAGGAATCCGCCGGAGGCCTCCTCCGCCTCCTCGATGGCCGCTTCGACGGTCTCGTCCACGGCCTGGGCGGCCTCGACCACCGCCTCCACGGCGGTTTCAGCCTCGGGCGCGGCGTCCTCCGACACGGCCTCCACGGCGGTCTCTTCGGCAGGCGCGGCGGTATCCTCCGCCAGCGCGACCGGGGCCAGCGCCGCCAGGCTCAGCAGCATTACCAGCGCCAGCAGCAGGCCAGTCAGCTTTTTCATGGAAAATCCCCCTTTGAGTCGGTTCCGCCCGGAATGCCGGGCACTCATTTTGATATTATGCTAACGCCATAGCAAAATGAATCATGTGAACCATTATAATTGCATTTTTATGCACTGTCAATGAAAAATCGCGCTTAAAGCGCGATTTTAACAACATAATAATGCAAATACAGGGGAAAATCAGTCACTTGTGGTACTTCTCGCCGGTGCGGATGCGCTCGGCGCGGTACAGCTGTTCCAGCAGGATCACCCGCATCAGGCCGTGGGGGAAGGTGAGGTTGGAGAAGGAGAGCTTCGCGTCGGCCCGGGCCAGCACTGCGTCGGACAGGCCGTTGCTGCCGCCGATGACGAACACGTTCCGGCGGCCGTCGCCGGACCAGGCGGTCAGCTTCTTCGACAGCGCCACGGAGTCCGGGGCGTCGGCCACGATGCACAGGCAGATCACTCGGTCGTTGGGGCGGATGTGCTTCAGCAGCGCAGCTCCCTCCCGGTCGATGATCTGCCGGAGCAGAGCGTCGCTGGCCTTCTCCGGCTCTCGCTCGTCGTCCACGGCGACGATTTCATATTTGCCGTAGCGGGACAGCCGCTTCAGGTATTCCGCGCAGCCGTCCTGCTGCCACTTCTCCTTCAGCTTGCCCACGCAGAGTATGGTTCCGTTCATGCTTCAACCTCGCTTTGGGGAAATGGTTTGCGACAGGTCGGGGACGCGCCTAAACCGCCAGCACGATGACCGTCGAGGCGGCCATCGCCAGCAGCGCCGCTGCCAGCATGACCTTGTCCCGGCGCTCCAGTGGCCTTCGGACGCGGGGAACGGCCATGATGCCGGCGTTCCTGGCCCTGAGCAGCAGGGTCACCAGCAGGGCCGCGATCAACGACAGGGTGGTGAAGGTGGTCAGCGCCACAGGCAACAGGACCGAACCGGATGCGGATGCCGCCTCGGCGGCCTCCCCGCCGGTCTGCCCTGACAGCAGAAAGGACAGGATCAGCACCGCGGCGTTGTACAGCGTGTGGTAGATCATGCCGGCGTAGACGGAATCCAGCGCGAAGGTGACGCAGCCGGAGATGACACCCACCATCAGATAGGCCGGCAGGCCGTAGAGGTTGGCGTGGAGCAGGGCGAACAGCCCCGCGGTGACGCCGATGGCGAAGGCTGTGCCGCGGCCCTCCCAGGCGGAGAGCACGAAGCCCCGGAACAGCAGCTCCTCGCACACGGCGGGCAGCGCCGCCACCAGCAGTATGGACAGCGACAGCTCCTGCTTCGTCCGGGGCAGGCCGGCGGTGGCGGGCTCGTGCAGGCCCAGGGCGTCCAGCGCGAAGTCCCACAGGGCGGTGAGACCGCTTGCGGCATAGGCGGTGAGCAGCGCCAACAGCGCCACGCCCAGCAGAGGCAGCTCGGGTGGCGGGTTCAACCGCAGGCTCTCCCGGCAGCCCGGCCTGCGCCACAGATAGAGCGCCACCGGCAGGGCCGCGAAGGGCAGATAGTAGAGCAGGCTGGCCGCCGTCAGCGCGCTGTCCTCGGGCAGCAGGGATGCCGCCAGCGAGGACGCCCACAGGCCGATGGCCGCCAGCAGCACGAGGCCGCTCGCGGCGAATACCGACGGGCGCTTTGTATTGACGATGCGGTTGTAGATTGGATCTTGCATGGTTTTTGAGTCACAAGGCAATAGGCAACAGGCAACAGTCAGAATGTGGTTGAGTCACAAGGCAGCAGGCAACAGGCAACAGTTAGAATGCGGTTGAGGTGCCGGAGCCAGCAGACGGAGAATTACTGACTTGCCGGGGGATCGGGGGCGGCAGCGCCCCGATGGTGGATCGTCTGCGGCGGCGTGTACGCCGCGGGCGGGGCTGTTTTTGCGCAGGGGAGCTTGCCCCCCGGAGCGAAAACAGCGCCCTTGCAGGTTTTGCGGCCGGCGTTTTCCGCCTGATGCTTCATGATAATATATCCTGTCATCAGGCGGAAAACGCAAGCAAAACCTGTCAAAGGGGTGGCAGTGGCGGGGGAAGCAGGTCCCCCGCCACAAACTGTTTATACATTGAATCGGAACAGTGTCACGTCGCCGTCCTTCATGACGTACTCCTTGCCCTCGCTGCGCACCAGGCCCTTCTCCTTGCAGGCGTTCATGCTGCCCTCGCGGATCAGGTCGTCGTAGGCCACGATCTCAGCGCGGATGAAGCCGCGCTCGAAGTCGGTGTGGATCTTGCCGGCGGCCTGGGGCGCCTTGGTGCCGTTGGTGATGGTCCAGGCGCGGACCTCCTTGGGGCCGGCGGTCAGGAAGCTGATCAGGCCCAGCAACCGGTAGCCCAGCACCACCAGGCGGTCCAGGCCGGAGGAGCCGATGCCCATGTCCTCCAGGAACATGGCCTTCTCGTCGGGCTCCATCTGGCTGATCTCCTCCTCGGCGGACGCGCAGATGACCAGCACCTCCGCGCCTTCCTCCGCGGCGATCTTGCGCACGGGCTCGACCAGCGGCAGGGTGGTCTCGTCCTTGCCCAGGTCCTCCTCGCCGATGTTGGCGGCGTAGATGACCTTCTTGCTGGTCAGCAGGAACCAGTCGTGGACCACGGCCTGCTGGTCCTTGTCCAGCGGCGCGGTGCGGGCGGGCTTGCCGGCGTTCAGGTGGTCCAGCAGGATCTTGCCCGCCTCGGCCTCCACGGCGTACTTCTTTTCGCCCTTCTTCAGCATGGCGGCGGCGCGCTCGGCCCGCTTGGTAACGGTCTCGATGTCGGCAAGGATCAGCTCGGTGTTGATGACGTCGATGTCCCGGGCGGGGTCGACGCTGCCGTCCACGTGGATCACGTTGTCGTCCTCAAAGCAGCGCACCACGTGCACGATGGCGTCCACCTCGCGGATGTGGCTGAGGAACTTGTTGCCCAGGCCCTCGCCCCGGCTCGCGCCCTTCACCAGGCCGGCGATGTCCACGAACTCCAGCGTGGCGGGGGTGTACTTCTCCGGGTGGTACATCTCGGCCAGCACGTCCAGGCGGTGGTCCGGCACCGCCACGACGCCGGTGTTCGGCTCGATGGTGCAGAAAGGATAGTTGGCCGCCTGCGCGCCTGCGCAGGTGATCGCGTTGAACAGCGTGCTCTTGCCCACGTTCGGCAGGCCCACGACGCCAAGCTTCATATTATATCACATCTCCTTAGTCCCCGGGCGGCTCGCGTCCCGGCGGTTTGTGGGTCCGGCGTCCCTGAAAAAAGCGCCGCCCTGCGGCGCGCCGGGATGCGGACTCCAAGCGATACTGGTATTATAGCAGAAGCGGGTTTCTTTCACAATAGCGGAAGTGTAATCAGATGGCGAATTTATCGCGGGCGCGGCCGCATGCGCCTGAGCGCGCGGGGGAGGCGGGGACCGGCCATAGGAGCTTGTACTAAAGAATGGATTGTTAAATTCAACGCGCAATTTTGTACAGTTATGCTTAAATACGATGGCGTATTGACAAACATTGAGTATTCTGCTATTATGACGTTATGGGTTTTCATGCGAAAAACCAAACCATTAAAAGGAGAGAAAACCATGAAGAAGATCGCACTGATTCTCGCACTGGTCATGATCGCCAGCCTGTGCATGTCCGCCATGGCGGAGGAGAACATCCTCGTGACCTGGTGGGGCAACCAGACCCGCAACGAGCGCACCCACGCCGCGCTGGAGCTGTACGCTTCCGAGCACGAGGGCATCAGCTTCACCGAGGTTCCCAATTCCTGGGATGACTACTGGAAGAAGGTCGCCGCGGACATCCAGGGCGACAGCATCGACGTGATGCAGATGGACTATCAGTACCTGAACCAGTATTCCGAGAACGGCCTGCTGCTGGACCTGACCCCCTATGTGGAGTCCGGCGCGCTGAAGATCGACGATGTCAACGAGGGCATCGTGGGCTCTGGCAAGGTGGGCGACGGCCTGTACGCCATCTGCATTGGCGTGAACGCCCCCGCCCTGCTGTACAACAAGACCCTGCTGGATGAGAACGGCATCGAAGTCAAGGACAACATGACCCTGGACGAGTTCCTGGCCCTGAGCCGTGAGATCTTCGAAAAGACCGGCTACAAGACCAACATCGGCTACGGCACCGACATGGTGTTCGGCTACATCCTGCGCGGCTATGACATCGACCTGTTCAAGGACGGCAAGCTGAACATCACCGCCGAGGACGCCGAGAAGTTCTTCTCCCTGTACGAGACCGGCATCACCGAGGGCTGGCTGGTGACCAGCGACGTGTTCGCTGAGACCGCCGTCGGCACCGTTGAGCAGGATCCCATGATCTACGGCAGCGATCCCGAGAGCATGAGCTGGTGCGCGTTCTTCTGGTCCAACCAGGTGACCGCCATGCAGAACGCCGCGCCCGAGGGCATGGAAGTGGGCATCACCACCTGGCCGTCCGCCGACCCGGTGAAGTCCAACTACCTGAAGCCCAGCCAGTTCTTCTCCGTGGCTGCCAAGACCCAGCACGCCGACACCGCCGTGGACATCGTGAACTTCTGGACCAACTCCGTGGAAGCCAACGAGATCCTGCTGGGCGAGCGCGGCATCCCCGCCTCCGCCGCCACCGCTGCCGGCATCGCTGACAAGCTGGATGAGGTGAACCAGAAGGTCGTCGCCTATATCAACGACGTCGTGTCCCCGAACTGCTCCGCCGTTCCGGCCGCTGATCCCGCCGGCGCCAGCGAGTTCTACAACCTGGTCGACGAGCTGCAGGAGGAGCTGTGCTACGGCATGACCACCGCCGCTGACGCCGCTGCCCGCCTGATCGACGAGTGCCCCGCCAACCTGAAGTAATACTGACCGGCAATTCGGAAGCAAGCCGCCGCGGGTGATCCCGCCCGGCCCGATCTGGAGCGCACAGTAACGCTTCGCAGCAAGGAAGCGAAGTCTCCCCAGACTTCGCTCCTTGTGTTTATTGGATTGCGTGTGGTCGGTAAACAAGGCGGTTTCAGGGAAACGCGCCGACAACCATAAACCCATGCGCGCCGCCGGGAACGGGCGGCGCCGCCGGATTTGACGAAAGGAGGGGGAGCGAATGGCACAGACCGGCGTCGTCAAACCGAAGAGGACGCTTGCCGAGAAGCTGAACGAGGAGCACATCGCGGGCATGATCTGCACCGCGCCGTTCACGATCGGCTTTTTGCTGTTCATGATCGTCCCCATGCTGATTTCAGCGTACTACGCATTCTGCGATTTCGACATCCTGTCGCCCGCGGTGTGGACGGGCCTTGCGAACTTCAAGACGATGTTCAGCGAGGCGAAGTTCTGGAAATCCCTGGGCGTGACGTTCTATTTTGCCTTTGTGTCGGTGCCGCTGCGCCTGGTCTTCGCGCTGATCGTCGCGCTGATCCTGCTCAGGACCACCAAGATCACGGCGCTGTACCGCGCGGTCTACTACCTGCCCTCCATCATCGGCGGGTCCGTGGCCGTGGCCATCCTGTGGAAGCGCATGTTCGGCAACGACGGCACCGTGAACGTGCTGCTGCGGATGCTGGGCTTCGAGGGCAAGATCAAGTGGTTCGGCCAGCCGGGCACGGCCATGTGGACGCTGATCATACTGGCGGTGTGGCAGTTCGGCTCCTCGATGCTGATCTTCCTGTCCGCGCTGAAGCAGATCCCGGCCTCGCTGTACGAGGCGGGCGAGATCGACGGCGCGAACAAGGTGCAGCAGTTCTTCAGGATCACGCTGCCGCTGTTGACGCCGACCATCTTCTTCAACCTGGTCATGCAGATGATCAACGGCTTCCTGGCGTTTACGCAGTGCTACATCATCACCCAGGGCAAACCGATGAACTCCACGCTGTTCTACACCGTGTACATGTACCAGCAGTCCTTTGAGTTCTACAAGGCTGGCTACGGCGCGGCGCTGGCGTGGGTGATGCTGGTGGTCATCGCCATGTTCACGGGCCTGCTGTTTGCCACCAAGCGCTTCTGGGTCTACGAGGATAAGAGGTGATGGGCATGAGGACGACGAGCAAATCCATTCTCGGAAGGACGGTTTACCACGTCCTGGTGTTCGGCTTCGGCATCGTGATGGTCTATCCGCTGCTGTGGATGATCCTCAGCTCATTCAAGCCCACGAACACGATTTTCACCACCGCGTCCCAGCTGATCCCCAGCACCTGGACGCTGGAGAATTACGCCAACGGCTGGAAGGGCTTCGCCAGCGTCAAGTTCAGCCGGTTCTTCCTGAACTCGCTACTGATCTCCGTGCTGGCCACCCTGGGCACCGTGGCGTCCTCCTCCATCGTGGCCTACGGCTTCGCCCGCCTGAAGTTCAAGGGCCGGGGCCTGCTGTTCTCCGCCATGCTGGTGACGATGATGCTGCCCGCGCAGGTGCTGATGATCCCCCAGTACATCTGGTACAAGAAGCTGGGCTGGGTCGGCAGCTACGCCGCGCTGATCGTGCCCTACTGGTTCGCCATCCAGGGCTTCTTCGTCTACCTGATGACCAACTTCATCAACGGCATCCCGAAGGACCTGGACGAGGCGGCGAAGATCGACGGCTGCTCCACCTACGGCATCTTCTACTGGGTGATCCTGCCGCTGATCGTGCCCGCGCTGATCACCGGCGGCATCTTCTCCTTCATCTGGCGCTGGGACGACTTCCTGTCCGCCCTTTTGTACGTCAGCAAGACGGAGATGTACCCGGTCAGCCTGGCGCTGAAGCTGTTCAGCGATCCGTCCTCCTCCTCGGACTACGGCGCGATGTTCGCCATGTCCACCCTGTCCATACTGCCCGTGGTGCTCATCTTCATCACGCTGCAGAAGTACCTGGTGGAGGGCATCGCCACCACCGGCCTGAAAGGGTAACCGGGGCATCGCCCCGGGCCCCATCTACTGCCGCCGGGGCATCGCCCCGGGCCCCATCTACTGCCGCCGGGGCATCGCCCCGGACCCCATCTGCTGCCGCCGGGGCATTGCCCCGGACCCCGGCTGCTGCCGCATGAGTTTAACCCGGCCCTCGCCCCCATAGATTCAAGGGGCGAGGGCCGGGCGTTTCGTTTCTATTTGGACATCCATCGACAAACATCCGCCGGACCCGTAGATCATGGGTCCGGCGGATGAGCAGCGGAATGTTTTCCGGGCGGCGGGTTCCAGCGGAACATGCCGTCAATCATTGAAAGTGAAAGGGGCTGTCTCAGAACAGAAATTACAGTATAGATTCCTTGCAAACAGACCGTAGGGACGCCATAAATGGCGTCCGTCGGCGGCTGTTTTGAGACAGCGCCTTGTACCGTCGGGCGAAAGACTTACTTAAACCATTCCTTGGGCAGGTATTCGCGCTGGTTTTCCAGCATGTCGTCGAACAGCTTCTGGCCGTCCTTCACGGTGACGGAGGCCATCTGCGGGTCGTTCATGAAGGTGGTGAAGCCCAGCTTGCGGTCGCAGGTCAGCGCGGCGGTCAGGGTGTTCTCCTGGTTGTAGATGTGCCGCGCCACCAGAGGCAAGATGTTGGCGGGAATATTCCCGGCGAACACGGGCTCGATGCGGTTCATGCCGAACAGGGCGTTGGTCTCCACCACGCTGCCCAGGGGCAGGTTGGGGATCTGGCCCCGGTTGGGGATGTTGACGTTGGACACGAGGTCGCCCAGGCCGATGACTGCCTTCAGCAGCAGGTGGCCTTCCTCGCCGGAGGGCTTCAAAACCAGCTCCTCCGCGCCGGAGATCAAATCGTCGGAGCGCTTCATGCGGTCGCCCAGGTCCTTCACGCGCCAGTCCACGGTGGTCAGCTGGTACTTCCACTCGTGCACGGTCTCGGGATCGCGGGTGTACCAAGGCGCGGTGAACTCGGCCAGGTGGCGGTCGCCGGCGGCGGCGATGGCGCCGTAGCGGCGGAACAGGTCGAACTTGACCCGCTGGGCGCACTTGAAGTGGTTGTTCATCCAGTTGTCGTCGCCGCCCTCGTCGAAGCCGGTCTCGAAGTATTTGTCGGCGAACTTGGCGTACAGCGGCATCAGGTCGATGCCCTTGTAGCTGGCCCGGGTCAGCCAGGTGAAGTGGTTGATGCCGGTGACGGTGGTGTACAGGTCCTGACGGGTGACGCCGGGGATGCCGCACTCCTTGTCCAGCATGGCGCACATCAGCTTCTGGGTGCCGAATACCTCGTGGCAGCAGCCGAAGGCCTTGATCTGGGGGAACACATGATACAGCGTGCGCACGCACAGGCTCATCGGGTTGGTGTAGTTGATGACCCAGGCGTCCGGCGCGTAGGCCTTGATGGCCTCGCCGATCTCCACGTACATGGGGATGGTGCGCATGGCGCGCATGAAGCCGCCCGCGCCTACGGTGTCGCCCACGGGCTGGTACACGCCCACGCGCTCAGGCAGGTGCACGTCGGAGCGCATCTCCTCAAAGGTGCCGGGCAGGATCGATATGACGATGAAGTCCGCGCCGGTCAGGGCGTCCTTCAGGCTGTCGCTGACCTCGTAATGCCAGCGGGACGCGGCGTCCTTGTGGGCGCTGATCTTGTTGCCGATGATCTCGTTGCGCTGCGCGGCGGAGCGGTCGATGTCATACAGCTTCACCGTGCCGCACATGTCCGAGTCCATCGCCAGGTCCATCATGAAGCCCCAGGCCCAGCCGCGGGAACCGCCGCCGATGTAGGCCACGTTCAGCTCCTGTGCGCGATTCTTGAGTTCATTGCTCAATTTTATAACCTCCTCATCTATTGTGTCAAATGATGAGAATATTTTATCACAGCCCAACCCATTTCGCAACACAAATGCGGGTGAAATCGGACTTCTGTGTGATTTAATTGCGCGTGGCTGTCCACGGGCGGCCCGGTGTGGTATAATGATTAGGAAAACCAAGGGTTTTCCGGGTCGGCGGGCAAGGGAGCGATAGCAGTCACGCGGTACGCCGACAATCGTGGTATAATAAGATTAGGAAAACCAAGGGTTTTCCGGGTCGGCGGGCAAGGGAGCGATAGCAGCCACGCAGCACGCCGACAATCGTGGAAGGGTTTTCCGGGTCGTCGGGCAAGGGAGCGATAGCAGCCACGCAGCACGCCGACAATCATGGTATAATGGTATTGGAAAAACAGGCAAAAGCGTGGACGAGCCGGCGGGACCGACCCGTCCGTTCCCGGCGATGCCGGGCGATGAAAGGGTGGCGGACGTGATCTACTGGATTCTGGGGCTGGCGGTATTGGCGGGGGCGGCGGCCTGGCTGGGCTGGCGCTGCGTCTCGCTGCGCCGGATGCTGGAGAAGGCGGAGGCCCGCTGCCGCGACCTGCAAAAGGAGCGGGCCCAGCGCCAGAACCTCCAGCACGCCCTGGAGCGCCGGGGGGCGGAGGTCCGCCGCCTGCGCGCCAAGGTGTCGGAGTACGAGAGCGAGTTCCAGGAGATGGAAAACCACGCCAACGACCTGAACATGTCGCTGTTCCAGGAGAGCGGCCTGCGCATACTGGCCCAGAAGGAGGAAGGCGCGAACCGCCTGAAGCTGGAGCAGCTGGAGGCGCAGCTGAGCAACGCCCACCAGCACCTGAAGGCCCAGCAGGAGCAGGCCCAGGCGCAGCTGAAGGAGCGGGACGAGCAGGCCCGGGAGGCGGAGGCAAAGCTCCGCGAGGAGATCGCGGCCCGGGACAAGGAGATCGCCCGGCTGCAGACCGCCAATGCCCGGCGCATCGCCCGGAAGGCCCAGCAGGACAACGGCGGCCTGGACCAGATGACGCTGGACGACCTGCTGATGACCACTGGGAAGCAATAGGGAAAGCGCCGGCGGCACAGGCATACATACAAAAGAGGACTCCCGAACGCGGTTTTCGCGTTCGGGAGCCTTTTTTTTCACGTACTGTAATCAGCGTCGTCCGTTCCATGCGGTTTTGTGGGGGTCGCGATGGGGGGCGGGGTCCAGCCAGACGGCGGACTCCGGCGGGATCTCCCACACGCGGTCGCCGTACTCGATGCGCCGCTGCTCGCCGCAGCGGTTGACAGCCAGCGTCAGGCACTGGTTGGCCGCCGGGGCGCCGAATACGTCCGCGCCGCCGGTGATGCACCGCTCCACCAGCACGACGTCGGAGCCGACGGCGCTGAGGCGCAGGTCTCCGGTGCGCAGGGCGGAGGAGCGCATGCGGGTGAGCATGATCTCCCGGAAGGCCCCCACGAGCCCCTCATCCTCGTGCCCCCAGGGGTAGGTGGCGCGGTTGTAGGGGTCGGCCATACCCGTCAGGCCGGCCTCGTCGCCGTAGTAGAGGCAGGGCATGCCAGGGAGGGCGCAGATCAGCGTCCAGGCGGCGATCAGGCGCTGCCGGCCGCGGGCGTAGTCCTCGGGACGCATCATGAAGGGATGGCGATAGACCCGGTCCGGGGCCATGTCGCCGATGTCCGCCAGCACGCTGATGGCCCGGGGCGTGTCGTGGCTGCCCAGCAGGTTCATCTCGGAATAGAGGAAGGGCAGGGGCATGTTCTCCCGCAGGCTCTCCAGGTGCCGCACGAAGGAAGGCGCGTCGCACCGGCAGCAGAGGAACTCCACGATGGCGTCCCGCAGGGGGTAGTTCATGCAGCTGTCCATGGTGTCGCCCAGGCAGTAGCAGCGCATCTCGCCGTAGGCCACCTTGTTGGTGGGGTCCTCCCAGACCTCGCCGATCAGGGCGGAGTCCGGCTGCTCCCGGCGGATGCGGGCGCGCAGCTTGCGGATGAAGGCCATGGGCAGCTCGTCGGCCACGTCCAGCCGCCAGCCGGAGGCGCCGGCGCGGATCCAGTGGGCGGTCACGCTGTCGTCGTCCTCGATGATGAAGCGCTGGTAGCTCTCGGTCTCCTCGTGCACGTTGGGCAGGGTCTTGAAGTTCCACCAGCACTCGTAGTCGTCGGGCCAGCGGCGGAAGCGGTACCACTCCCGGTAGGGGGATTCGGGGTCGTTGTAGGCGCCGCCGGGGCCGTAGTTGCCATCCCGGTTGAAGTACAGGCTGTCCGAGCCGGTGTGGGAGAACACGCCGTCCAGGATCACGCGCATGCCCCGGGCCCGGGCCGCGGCGCACAGGGCGCGGAAGTCCGCTTCGGTGCCGAAGCTGGGGTCGATCTGCATGTAGTCGCCGGTGTTGTACTTGTGGTTGCTGCGGGCCTTGAAGATAGGGTTGAAGTACAGCACGGTGACGCCGAGGCTCTGGATGTAGTCCAGCTTTTCCATGATGCCCCGCAGGTTGCCGCCGAAGTAGTCGTTGTTGCAGTTGTCGCCGTACTTGTCGTCGTTGATGATCAGGGCGGGGTCGTCGTCCCAGCGCAGGTGGTAATAGGAGGCCGGGGGCAGCTTGCGCACGTCCTTCTTGCCCGCGCAGTGGTAGCGGTCCACCATGATCTGCAGCATCATGCCGTTGCGCATCCACTCCGGGGTCTGGTAGGCGGGGTCGTACACGGTGACCTGGTAGCCGCCGGGAGCGGTCTCCGACAGGGCGCCAACGCCGCCCAGTCCGTCGGCGGCGTTGCCCCAGAACCAGGTCTTGCCGCCCCGGTCCGAGGCGATGAAGTAGTACCACAGCAGGCCGGGCTCCGAGGGGAGGGTGACCTCGCACTCATACATGCCATCGTGGGTGGGGCGCATGGGCAGTATGCTCTCCGCCTCCTGCCACCACAGGCGCAGGCTTATCCTGTGCAGGCCCTCCGCCCGCACCCGCAGGCGCAGCTGCTGTCCGCAGGGCGCGGCGCCCTGGGGCGTGCGATAGGCGGGGTCGCGGGAATCGTGGAAGAAATTCATGGGAATCACTCCTACTGCGTGGGATGCCACAAAATGAAGGAATTTGGAATAGCGCATACTATTCCAAATTCCGTGTATCAATCCAAAGCTTACAGTTTCAGAGGCTTCAGGTGCCAGATCAGCCGGTTGTACTCCTCGATGGTGCGGTCGGAGGTGAACAGGCTGGAGCAGGCGGTGTTCATGATGGACTTGTGCAGCCACAGCTTGCGGTCGTCGTAGTCGCGCAGCAGGTCCTTCTGGGTGTTCACGTAGGGCGCCAGATCCTTCAGCACGAAGTAGGGGTCGGCCATTCCGCCGCCGTCGCCGAACAGCAGGGAGTGATAGATCTCCTGGAACATGCGGGGGTTCTCCGGGCACAGGGTGCCGTCGATCAGCTGTTCCATCACGCGGCGGATCTTCGGGTTGGTCTCGTAGATCTCGTGGGCGCGATAGGTGGCGTAGCCGCGGTCCACTTCCTCGGCGGTGAGGCCGAAGATGTAGATGTTGTCCGCGCCGACCTGCTCATAGATCTCGCAGTTCGCGCCGTCCATGGTGCCCAGCGTCACCGCGCCGTTCATCATGAACTTCATGTTGCCGGTGCCGCTGGCCTCCTTGCCGGCGGTGGAGATCTGCTGGCTGATCTCGGTGGCGGGCATCAGCAGCTCCGCCTGGGAGACGCAGTAGTTCTCCAGGAATACCACGTTGATCAGCTTGGAGGCGCGGGGATGCTTGCGCACCAGGTCGCCCACGGCGTTGATCAGCTTGATGGTCAGCTTCGCGCGCTGGTAGCCAGGCGCGGCCTTGGCGCCGAAGATGAAGGTGCGGGCGTGGAACTCCTGCTCGGGATGCTCCACGATATCGTTGTAGAGCACCATGATGCCCAGGGCGTTCATCAGCTGGCGCTTGTATTCGTGCAGGCGCTTGGCCTGGGCGTCGAAGATGCTCTCGGGGTTCATCTCGATGCCCTGGTAGCGGTAGACGTGGTCCGCCAGGCGCAGCTTGTTGTGGTACTTGATGTCATTGAAGCGCTGCTGGAAGGCGGGGTCGTCCGCGAAGGCCTTCAGGTCGGCAATGCGGGGCATGTCCTTGCGCCAGGCGTCGCCGATGGTCTCGTCGATCAGGCTGGACAGCTCCGGGTTGCACTGCATCAGCCAGCGGCGATGGGTGATGCCGTTGGTGATGTTGACGAACTTCCGGGGCTCCAGCATGTAGAAGTCATGGAAGGTCTGCTTCTTGAGGATCTCGGTGTGGATGGCGGACACGCCGTTGACGGAGTGGGCGTAGGCCACGCACAGGTTGGCCATGTGCACCTGGTTGTAGGCGAGGATGGCCATGTGGCCGATGCGCTCCCACTGGCCGGGGAAGGAATCCCACAGCTTGGCGCACAGGCGGGTGTTCATCTCCTGCAGGATCATGTAAACGCGGGGCAGCTGCTCCTGGAACAGGCTCTCCGGCCACTTCTCCAGGGCCTCCACCAGCACGGTGTGGTTGGTGTAGGCGAAGGTGCGGCGGGCGATGCTCTCCGCGGTATCCCAGCCCAGGCCATAGTCGTCCATCAGGATGCGCATCAGCTCGGGGATGGCCACGGCGGGATGGGTGTCGTTGATGTGGATGGCCACCTTGTCCGGGAAGATGGACCAGTGGTAGCCGTAGGTATCGATGAACTCCTTCACCGCGAACTGGATGGAGGCGGAGGAGAAGAAGTACTGCTGCTTCAGGCGCAGCTCCTTGCCCTGGTAGCTGTCGTCATTGGGGTAGAGGATCTTGGAGATGACCTCCGCCAGCTCGCGCTCCTCCATGGCCTGCACGTACTGGCCGCGGTTGAAGTGCATCATGTCGATCTGCTGGGTGGCCTTCGCGCTCCAGGTGCGCAGGAAGTTGACCTTGGTGCTGTCATAGCCCACGACGGGGATGTCATAGGGCACGGCCTGCACGGTCTTGTAGTCCAGGTGGCGGAAGTAGGTGCGGCCGTTCTCCTCGTAGGCCTCGATGCGGCCGCCGAAGTGGATCTCCATGGTGTCCTGGGGATGGGGGATCTCCCAGATGTTGCCCTGGGCCAGCCAGTTGTCCGGCACCTCGACCTGATAGCCGTCCACCAGCTTCTGGCGGAACAGGCCGAACTCATAGCGAATGGTGCAGCCCATGGCGGGCAGCTTCAGCGTGGTCAGGGAGTCCAGGAAGCAGGCGGCCAGGCGGCCCAGGCCGCCGTTGCCCAGGCCGGGCTCCGGCTCCTGCTCGAACACGATGGAGCGGTCGATGTTCAGCTCATCGAGGGCCTTCATATAGTTTTTCTCGTTGACCAGGTTGACCATGTTGTTGTGCAGGGTGCGGCCCACCAGGAACTCGGCGCTGAGATAATACACTTTTTTGGCCTGCTGTTCCTTGCGCGCGTCGCGGGAATAGCTCCTGCGCTGCATGATCTCATCGCGCACCACCAGGGCCAGGGCCTGGTACAGCTGCTCCGGCGTGGCGTCGCTCACGTCGCAGGCGAACTGGGTGTGCAGCTTATTGAGAATGCTGTCTTTGATTTGCGCAACGGTCATCCGTTCAAATTCCACAAAAACACCTCCGCGAATCATCGGGGAATATTAGAGTCTGAACGCTACTATAACACATTGGCGGAGATTGCGCAACGGGAAGTATGTTGATTTTTTGGGCGTTTACGGGCATGTTTGGCCTTTTTTTGCCGCGGTATGGTCAGTTTGACGAATGTTTGGCGTTTGATCGCTTTGGAAAGGTTAATTTGTTGTTTCTGGAAGGGAAGAGGACACCCTGAGGCAAACTTTAACGGAACCATACTTGCGGGAAAGTGGAACCGCGGCGGCTTCTGTGATAGAATGGCGTCATAGAAGCGGGCGCCGCGCCATCGATGGGCGGCGCGTCCGCCCGATGGGAGAGGATTTCATGGGCAAGGCCTCGCACAGGATGACCGAGGGCAGCATCCCCGGCCACCTGATCCGATATTCGATCCCCGCCATACTGGGCGATCTGTTCCAGGTGACCTACAACACCGTGGACTCGGTGATCGTGGGCAAGTACGCCGGCGCGGCGGCGCTGGCTGCGGTGGGCATTGCCAGCCCGCTGATGAGCGTGGCGATGTTTCTGATCATCGGCATGAGCATCGGGGCCTCGGTGCTGCTCAGCGAGTTCTACGGCGCGGGAGACATGCGCTCGCTGCGGCGTCAGTTCTCCACCACGCTGGCCATGGGCTTTGTCACCAGCGCGGCGATCGCGCTGGCGATGTTCGCGCTGACGGTGCCGCTGCTGCGGCTGTGCCGCACGCCGGAGGAGATCCTGGCGGACACCGCCGGGTACCTGCGCATCGTGGCCCTGGGCATGATCGTCACCTCGCTGTACAACATGCTGGCGGCGGCCTCGAAGGCCATCGGCGACACGCTGACGCCGCTGATCTGCATGGTGGCGGGTTCCCTGCTGAACGTGGGCCTGGACTACTGGTTCGTGGCCGGGATGGGCCGCGGCGTGAACGGGGCGGCCTTCGCCACGGTGATCTCCCAGGGCGCGGCGGCGCTGCTGTGCGCGGCGCTGCTGTACCGCAACGAGAAGTTGCTGTTCGTCGGAGACGGGGGCTTCTGCGTGGACCGGTCGCTGCTGAAGCGCACGCTGCGCTTCAGCCTGCCCACCGCCCTGCAGCAGGCGGGCGTGTACGTGGGCAAGCTGCTGGTGCAGTCCGCGGTGAACCCGCTGGGCGTCAACGCCATCGCCGCGTTCAACGCCGTGAACCGCATCGACGACTACGCGCTGATCCCCGAGCGGGACATCGCCAACGGCGAGACCGCGCTGGTGGCCCAGAACCACGGCGCGAAGCGGGCCGACCGCATGCGGGAGGGCCTGCGCGCCACCGCGCTGCTGGAGGTCGGCTACGGGGTGGTGGTGTCGCTGTGCGTGTTCGCCTTCGCGGAGAAACTGATGGGCCTGTTCGTGGCGCCCGAGGAGACCGAGGTCATCCGCCTGGGCACCCGCTACCTGCGCCTGATGGGCTTCTTCTACTTCATGCCCGGCATCACCAACGGGCTGCAGGGCTACATGCGGGCCATCGGCAGGATGAACCTGACCATGATCGTGACCTATTCCCAGATGTTCACCCGCGCCCTGTTCACCTTCCTGCTGATCGGCAGCATGGGACTGGACGCCGTGCCCCTGGCCTGCGCCGCGGGTTGGGTGATGATGACGGTCTGGGAGGTCGCCCTGATGATCCGCTGGAGCCGCGACGGACGCCTGTACCGGCTGTGAGGCGGGGGAGGATAGGCGCGTTTCCCCGGGACCCGGAGGCGCGGAAAATGGTCTGTTTCCCCAAACTTACCGGCGGCCCAATAATTGTGGGCCTGACCCCTTGCATTTGCCGCGCGTTTGTTGTACACTGATATTGGAAGATTTCCAAACGAGACCTGAATTCATTGGAGGTATTTTCGACATGGCAACGATCACCAAGCAGATGAGCATTGGCGAGGTGCTGGACATCGACCGCACCACCGCGCCGATCATGATGGAATACGGCATGCATTGCATGGGCTGCCCCTTCTCGATGATGGAGAGCCTGGAGATGGGCTGCGCCGCCCACGGCACCGACGTGGACGAGCTGGTGGACCGTCTGAACAAGTACTTGGCTGAGAAGGAAAACTAATCGGATCTGGAGCGCAGGTCCCGGTTTCGCTCCGGGACCTGCGCCCCTGCTTTTTTCGCCTTGCCATTGATCCAAATTTCAATTATCGAACAGGAGGAATGCCCCATGGAACCGATCAAGCTGTACGAACAATGGCTGCATGACTTCGCCGACGACGCGGAGACCGTGCAGGACCTGCTCGCCATCAAGGACGACCCCAAGGAGATCGAGGATCGCTTCTACCGCGACCTGGAATTCGGCACCGCCGGCATGCGCGGCGTGCTGGGCGCGGGCACGAACCGTCTGAACAAGTACAATGTGCGCCGGGTCTCCCGGGCGCTCGCCAAATACATACTGACCACCCCGGACGGCGCCGAGCGCGGCGTGGCCATCGCCTATGACTCCCGCCGCAAGAGCACCGAGTTCGCCAAGGAGGCCGCGCTGGTGCTGTGCGCCGCGGGCGTGAAGGTGTTCCTGTATGAGTCCCTGCGCCCCGTGCCGGTGCTCTCCTTCACCGTGCGCTACCTGAAGTGCATCGCGGGCATCGTGATTACCGCCAGCCACAACCCCGCCCAGTACAACGGCTACAAGGTCTACTGGACCGACGGCGCCCAGATGCCGCCGGATTCCGTCAAGGGCATCACCGACCGCCTGCCGGACACCACCTTCGCCGAGTCCCTGCCCATGGACGAGCAGGTGGCGCTGGACAAGGGCCTGCTGACCTACATCGGCAAGGACGTGGACGACGCCTACATTGCCGCGGTGAAGAAGCTGTCCGTCAACCCCGAGCTGGCCAGGGAGATGGGCGAGACGCTGAAGATCGTCTACACCCCCCTGCACGGCTCCGGCAACATCCCGGTGCGCCGCATCTTCGACGAGATCGGCATGAAGCACGTGTACGTGGTCAAGGAGCAGGAGCTGCCCGACGGCGAGTTCCCCACCGTGAAGGTGCCCAACCCCGAGGACCCCGCCGCCTTCACCCTGGCGCTGGCCATGCAGAAGGAGCTAGGCGCTGACCTGTGCGTGGGCACCGACCCCGACTGCGACCGCGTGGGCATCGCCTGCATGACCGACAACGGCCTGCGGCTGCTCAACGGCAACCAGATCGGCTGCATCCTGCTGCACTACATCCTCTCCCAGAAGAAGGAGCGGGGCGAGCTGCCCGCCAACGCCGCCGCCGTGACCACCATCGTGTCCACCGAGATGGCCCGCGCCATCGCCGAGGACTACGGCGTGAAGCTCATTAAGGTGCTGACCGGCTTCAAGTACATCGCCGAGCAGATCCACCTGTTCGAGACCACCGGCTGCAACACCTTCATGTTCGGCTTCGAGGAGAGCTACGGCTTCCTGTCCGGCACCGACGTGCGCGACAAGGACGGCGTCAACGCCTGCATGCTGATCGCCGAGGCCGCCAGCTGGTACAAGAAGATGTACAACAAGACCCTGGCCGACGCCATCGACATGCTGTATACGGCGACAAGGTGACCAGCTTCGTGCTGCCCGGCAAGGACGGCCTGGAGAAGATGCAGCACACCATGGCCGCCCTGCGCGAGAATCCGCCCAAGGACTTCGCCGGCGAGAAGGTCGTGGCCGTGCGCGACTACCAGACCTCCGTGCGCACCACCGTGGACGGCGAGACCGAGACTCTCACCCTGCCCAAGAGCAACGTGCTCTACTTCGAGCTGGAGAACAAGGCGTGGATCTGCGTGCGCCCCTCCGGCACCGAGCCGAAGATCAAGCTGTACGTCAACGCCGTCTCGGGCAGCGACGCCGAGACCAAGGAGCTGCTGAACGCCTACTCCGACGCCGCCGTGAAGCTGCTGGAGAGCCTGTAAGGCAAAAGAAGTTTATCCATCATGCGGGGAAGGCAAATGCCTTCCCCGCAGCCTTTTCCCTTGGGGGATCGAACGCCCGAAAACAGTCCGGTGGACTGTTTTTGAAGCCTTCCCCTTTGGGGGATCGAACGCCTGGAAAACAGTCCAGTGGACTGTTTTTGAAGCCTTCCCCAATGGGGGACCGAACGCCCTGAAAACAGTCCAGTGGACTGTTTTCAGTGAGGTCGGGCCGGCAGGCCCATGGGATGGTGGATTTCGGCGAAATTGCTTGCAATTTTGCCGAAAGACGGATGAGGTCGGATGCTGTATAAGATTGCTTTTTCACTCGCATCGTCAGTTCTATTCGTTGCGTTCCATGTCGAGACAGATTTTTTGCGGCGGATTCCCGGCACAAGAAACTTCGGCGCTCGCCCACATCGCGGTCGAGCTGCCTCGTTTAAAAAGTGCCGGAGAATTCCGCCGCTTTTCAGTGGGGAACAGCGATAGAGGAAACATCACATGCATATCATCTTCTGTATCCATTATTCGCTGTTTGTATTTTTATTCCGTCTGATTCAGTTATTCTTGGTTTGCCTAAATTGCATGCTTGTCTCCAATTCTCCTGACTCGCTGATTCCCACAAAAACGGCGGCATGCATTTCGAGAACAGTATTCGGAATGCATGCCGCCGAAGCATCAACGACTGTCGTTGAACGCTGTTTTTATTCCTCCATGCTGTTCAGGAATACCATCAGCATCTCGGCCAGCTCGCCGCGGGTCACGGCGTCGGGCTGGGCCGTCTCAGTCATGGGCTCCACGGTCTCGCCGACCAGCGCGGACAGCAGCGTCCAGGCGTCATTGGGGGTGATGGGCGCCTCCAGGTCGGTGTCGGGGGCGACCAGGCCGTAGTCCGCCAGCACCTCCAGGGCCTCCTGAGGATCCTTGCCGCCGCCCGCCAGCACGTAGACAGCGGTCAGCAGGTCGCCGTTCGTGGCCGGCAGGTCCACGCCGAAGGCGGCCTCCTCCGCCGGGTCCATCAGGCCCTCCTCGAAGGCGAAGCGCACCGCCTCGTACAGCGGGTGCTCCTCGGTGACGTCGTCAAACGCCACCTGGGTGGCATCCACCGCGCCGAAGGGGTTCATGATGGTCTCGAACAGGTCCGCGTTGGCGTTGATCGCCGCCGCGCTGCCCGCAGTCATCCGCGCGCCGCTGTCGGACAGCTTCGCGTACATGTCGGCGCTCTCGCGCACGGCCTCGGGCGTCAGCTGCTTCAGCTGGCGCATCCAGGTCAGCTTCTCGTCCAGGGGACGGCCCTCCAGGGTGTCCAGCGCCGCGTTGGCCGCGCCGGTGAGCTCGCCCTCGGGCATGGCGTAGTAGGAATAGGCGCTGAGAATGTAGCCATCCAGGGTCGCCTGGTCCAGCTCCACCTCCGCCACCATTTCGGGCAGATCGTCCAGCACCGCGAAGGTCTCGGCGATGTTGGGGTCGCGGTAGGCGTACACGTATACGCCGCCGTCCTCGATGGCGCCGTGCTGGGGCGTGTACACGCCGTACTGGTCGCGCAGCAGCGGGATCAGGAAGGTGTCGTTCACCAGGCTGGCCAGGGCGTCCAGGCTCGCGTCGTAGCCCTCCATGCCCAGGGACGCGTAGTCCGCCATCAGCAGGTTGTACTGCACGCCGCTGTCGATGACCAGCGCCTCGGCGTCGGCCGGCACGGGCAGGTCGTAGTCCATATTCTCGATCTCCCGGGCGTCCAGCGCGGCCAGGAAGGCGTCCGCCAGCTCCCGGTTCAAGGCGATGCTGGCCTCGCTGCCGGCATATACCGTCACCGCGTTGGTGCGGTTGTTGAAGTAGTCCTTGATGCCCTCCAGCTTCGCCACCGCCGCTTCGGGGTCCTCCTGGAGCAGCTGCTCGGCCTCCGACAGGAAGTCGTAGTAGGCCAGGTCAGAGACGTAGCTGGTGTAGAGGTAGCGGCCGCTGGTGGGAGCCATGGCGCGGCGCAGCAGCACGCTGGCCGGGTTGGCGGTGATGCTGCTCTTCATGCTCGCCTTCTGCGACTGCACCTGCTCCAGCAGCTTCTGGGGATCGTCCACCTTCGTGTCGTACATCAGCTCATGCATCAGGTCGTAGCCCGCGGCAAGGTCCTCGTCCAGGGCGATCCAGCGCATGCGCAGGTAGGGGTGATAGCCCCGCGCCTCGTCCGCCTCTGGCACGGAGACGTAGATGCTGCCGTTGTACAGGTAGCGGCTGGACAGGGTCGCCAGCTCCGCCTTGGTGTGCGCCGTGGTATCCAGCTCGCCGATGAGGCTGGTGTACAGCTTGAACCACAGGATGTCCTCCTGGGCCAGGCCGCCGGCATCCAGCAGCACGCTGGCCTGGCCGATGCCCTCGACACCCGCCACGGCGTCGATGTGGCGCACGCCCATATCGTCGGTCTCGTCCGTCACCTCGTACTGCTTCAGCTCCTCGGGCAGGGATTCCACCGTCACGGCCTGCAGCTGGGCCACCAGGTCCGCGGCGTCCTCCTTGCCGGAGTCGTCGGCGGTGGCCTCCACGATCGCGGCGATCTCCTCGTCGCTCATGCCGGCCTTGATCTCCGCCAGCCGCTCGGCCAGCTCCGCGTCCTTGGCCTCCTTGGCGCCGGGCTCGGGGTAGGTGGCCACCAGGGCGGTGGTCTGGCTGCCGATCAGCCAGTCGGAGACCGCCTGCTTGTACAGGCCCTGCTGGTTCCACTCGTCCATCAGGAACAGGGCGTCCTCATAGTCCAGGAAGTTCCAGGGGTCGCCGGTGGCGGCGTAGGAGCTGACCAGGCTGTCGATGACGTTCTCCACGGGGTCGCTGTTCTCGCGGACCAGCAGCGCGGAGATCTTCAGGGAGGCCATCACGCCGTCCACCTGATCCTGGCTGAAGCCGTTCTCGGCCACGTCGGCCAGGGCCGCGTCCACGGTCTGCTTGAACAGGTCCGCGTCCTCGGGGTTGACGTTGGAGGCCACGAACACGATGGCGTCCTCCGGGCCGTCCTCCTCGATGTAGGCCGCGAAGCTGCCGTAGGGCAGTGCGTCCTGCAGGCTCTGCTGGAAGTTGGAAGCGCCGTCGACCAGCAGGTCGGTCAGCGTGTTCAGCACCAGCTCGGTCTGGGTGTCCTGGTTCAGGCCCGGGCAGACGAAGCCGTAGTAGACGCTGGAGGTGTGCTCGGTGCCGGCCCCCTGCTCCACCGGGAAGGCGATGGCCTGGACCACGGGCTCGGCGATGGGCGCGTAGCCGTCGTCGCTGCGGGTGAACTCCTTGCGCTCATACTCGGAGAAGTAGCCGTCCAGCAGCTCCAGGAAGGCGGCGTAGTCCTCGAACTGGCCGTACAGGTAGGCGGCGCAGTTGGAGGGATGGTAGTACAGGTCGTGGTAGTTCTTCAGCATCTCCCAGGTCATGTCCGGGATGAAGTCCGGGTCGCCGCCGGACTCGTTGACCACCAGGGAGCCGGGGAACATGGCCCGCAGCGCGTTGGTGTAGGCCAGGCGGGGCAGGGTCCACGCGCCGAGCATCTCGGAGTACACGGTGCCCTCGATGGTCAGCTCATCCTCCGGGTTCTCCAGGCGGTAGCGCCAGCCCTCGGTGCGGTAGATGCGCTCGTCCTCCATGATCATCGGGTGCAGGCAGCTGTCCGTGTAGTAGTCCGCCAGCTTCAGCAGCTGCGCCTCCGAAAGGCTCGCGATCGGATAGGTGGTGTAGCGCTTGGAGGTCATGGCGTTCATGTAGGTGTTGTAGGTTTGGAACGACAGGTTGAAGAACAGCGCCGAGGAGGGGTACTTCTCGGAGCCGGCCGTCGTGGCGTGCTCGAACACGTGGGGCAGGCCGGTGTCGTCGATGGCGTCCGTGAAGAACGTCAGGTCGAAGGCGCGGTTCGTGTCGTCGTTGGCGATGTAGTACAGCTCCGCGCCGGTCTTCTGGTGCTCGAAGCGCACGATCGTCGCGTCCAGCAGCGGGAAGTCCCGCAGCTCGACGACCTCAAAGCCGTTCACCACGTCGCCCACTCCGGGCAGCGCGGCGGCTTCCTCAGCCAGCGCCGGGGCCGGCTCGTCGATGGCGGCCTCGGCCAGCGCCGCCGGCACGAGACCCAGCAGCATGGCCAGCGCCAGCAGCAGCGCAAGCATTCTCTTGTTCATAGTCGGTACCTCCTGTCTTCCCGCGGGCCCATTGGCCGCGCGGCATCGGAATGGCACCATTATACCACGGTATTTGGGAAATGTACATAATAATCAACGCGGACTTTGCGGCCGCGGCGCGCGTTCCTTGCGGCAGGCGCGGTCGATATCGCGCTCGGCGGGTCGGCTTTTCCCTCGCGCGGGGTGCGCGCCGGAGGCAAATCGATAAAAACCTGAAGGCCGCCGCAAATGCAAAGTTAGCCCTTTCTATTTTACAGAGCATGTGGTATAATAGCCACAACTAACGAGAGAGGGGCGCCCCATGAAAAGAATCCTTCGCAGCCTTGGGCTGCTGGCGGCGCTGGCGGTGCTGCTGCTCGCGCCCTACCAGGCCTTTATCGGGCCGGTGACCAACCTGCTTCCCCGGGGGGACGGCGCGGACGCGGTGTCCAGCGCCAGCGTGATCCTGGACGCCCCCTCCGGCAGCTACGTGGTGCTGCTGAACGGCGACCGCCACACCCGCTGGGACACCGCCGGGGACTGGGCGGACTTCTTCCGGGGGGAGAGCCTGGTGATCATGGACGACGCCGAGTGCCTGGTGGCCGAGGGCGACGCGGGCGGCTTTGAGATGGCGGACAGCTACCGGTCCCGCCTGCCGGAGAACCAGATGAAGATCCGGCGGGAGGACGGCCTGATGATGCTCTCCCGGGCCCAGGTCGGCGGCTTCGACGTGATCGTGATGAGCAAGGAGTTCGCCGACGCCTATTCGGCCCAAACGGCCTACGGGGTCGGCGGCGTGGAGGTCATCGAGATCGGAGGTGACGGCGCGTGAGGCGGTTCAACGCAATCCTGTCCATGGCCATACTGGCGCTGTTTTTGCTCCACGGCATCCTGGGGGCCTACCAGCTGTTCGGCCTGGGCACGGCCACGCTGCGCGGGCTGGCCCACATGCTGCTGACGCTGGTGGCGGTGCACGCGGTGCTGGGCGTCAAGCTGACCTGGGACGCCCTGCGCGTCTGGCGGCGCACCGGCGCGGGCTACTTCCGGCAGAACGCGCTGTTCTGGGCGCGGCGCGTCAGCGGCGCGGCCATCATGGTGCTGATGGCCTTTCACGTCACGGCGTTCAGCTACACCGTGGAGGGGGCCTTCCGGCTGAAGTGGTTCGACGGCTTCCGGCTGGCGACCCAGCTGCTGCTGGCGGCGTCGCTGGCGGTGCACGTGATCGCCAACGTCAAGCCCATGCTGATCGCCTTCGGCGTCCGGCGGCTGAAGCCCCGGGCGGCGGACGCGCTGTTTCTGCTTTCGGCGCTGCTGCTGGTGATGGCGCTGGGCTTTGTGATCTACTATCTGCGGTGGAACGGGTGAGGCGCATGAACAACGAACGCATCAACATCGTCGGCGCGGGGCTGGGCGGCCTGGCGGCGGCGATCCGGCTGGCGGAGGCCGGCAGGCCCTGCCGCCTGATCTCGCTGCAGCCCTCCGAGCGGGCCCAGTCCGTGCTGGCCGAGGGCGGCATCAACGCGGCCCTGGACCTGATGGGCGAGGGGGACACCCCCGAGGAGCACTGCGCGGACACACTGAAGGGCGGCGTCTACCTGGCCGACCCCAACGCCGTGGCGGGCCTGACCCGGGGCGCGCCGGACATCGTCCGCTGGCTCGCCGGGCTGGGCGTGCCCTTCCAGATGGAGAACGGCGGCATGATCCAGCGCAGCTTCGGCGGGCAGAAGAAGCGGCGCACCGCCTATGCCCGCAGCAGCACCGGCAAGGCGCTGATGACGGCGCTGATCGACGCGGCCCGCAGGCACGAGGCCTCCGGGCTGATCGAGCGCTGGCCTCACCATGCCTTCGCGGGCCTGACGGTGGAGGGCGGCGTGTGCGTCGGCCTTCGCGTGCGGGACGCCTGGACCGGCGAGGGCTTCGCGCTGCCCGGGCGGGTGATCCTGTGCAGCGGCGGCCTGAACGGCTTCTTCCCGGAGCGGACCACCGGCACGGTGGCCAACGCCGGGGACGTGACCGCCACCGTGTTCGCCCAGGGCGTGCGGCTGGCGAACCTGGAGTTCATACAGTACCATCCCACCACCATCGGCATCTCCGGCAAGCGCTGCCTGATCAGCGAGGCGGCCCGGGGCGAGGGCGGCAGGCTGTGCGTGCGGCGCGGGGGCGAGCTGTGGTACTTCATGGAGGAGCTCTACCCGGAGCTGGGCAATCTGATGCCCCGAGACGTGGTCTCCCGGGAGATGACGCGGGTGGTCCGCCGGGAGGACTGCGAGGGCCAGGTGTACCTGGACATGCGGGCGCTGCCGGCGGAGATCTGGGCGCGGCGGCTGTCCGACCTGCGGGAGGAGTGCCGGCACTACCTGGCCATCGACCCGGCGGCGGAGCTGATCCCCGTGGAGCCGGGCATCCACTTCTTCATGGGCGGCATCGACGTGGACGCCAACCACCGGGCGAGCCTGCCCGGGCTGTGGGCGGCGGGGGAGTGCGCCTGCCAGTACCACGGCGCGAACCGGCTGGGGGCGAACTCCATGCTGGGGGCGATCTACGGCGGGCAGCGGGCGGCGGACGACCTGATGGCCCAGCCGGGGCTTGACGCCGGCGAGCCCGTCTCCCTGGGCATTCTGCCGCCGATGGAGGCACCCGGCGACGATGCCTTTGCCCTGGAGCTGCGGGACGCGCTGCTCGGGGGCCTGGGCATGCTGCGGGACGCGGCGCGGATCGAGGCCGCCCTGGCCGCGGTGGACGCGCTGGCCGCCCGGGCGGACACCGAGCGCTGCCGAAACCGACTGGCGCTGGGCCGGGCGATGCTGCTGGCGGCGCTGTCTCGGCGAGAGAGCCGGGGAGCCCACACCCGAACGGACTTCCCCGAGAGGGACGAGGGCTTCCGGAAGACCACGGTGATCTCCCGGCGGGGAGACGCGATTGCCATTGAGTACCGGGCGATACCGGAGGAGGTGGAGGCGTGAAGGCGCGCTTTGAGATACTGAGGCACCGGCGCGGCGCGGCGGAATCGCGCTGGCAGCGGGTGGAGATCGAGCTGCCCGACGAAAACGCCACCGTGGCCACGGCGCTGGCGGCGATCAACGCCCGCCCCGACTTGAAGGACGCGGAGGGCGCTCCCGTGGGGCACGTCGCCTGGGATTGCAGCTGCCTCCAGAAGAAGTGCGGCGCCTGCGCCATGCGGATCGACGGCGTGCCGCGGCTGGCCTGCGACACGCGGCTCTCGGAGCTGGGCGCGGGCCCGGTGCGGCTGGAGCCGCTGAAGAAGTTCCCGGTGGTGGAGGACCTGGTGGTGGACCGCACCGCCATGTTCGACAACCTGCGCCAGCTGCACAGCTGGCTGGACCGGGAGGTCCGGCTGCGGGAGGACCAGGTGGACGTGGCCTACGAGGCCTCCCGGTGCCTCCAGTGCGGCTGCTGCCTGGAGGTCTGCCCCAATTTCATGCCCGGGGAGCGCTTCGCGGGCACAGCGGCGCTGCCGCCCCTTGCCCGGCTGATCGAGGAGCTGGCCCCGTCGAAGAAGGAGGAGGTCTACCGGCTCTACACCCGCCGGGTGTACGAGGGCTGCGGCAAGTCACTGGCCTGCCGGAACATCTGCCCCGCGGGCATCGACGTGGAGAAGCTGCTGGTCAACTCCAACGCCATCGCGGTGTGGAAGCGGATGGGCAAGCGGTGACGCACCGCCGCCGCAGGCGGAGAAAACCCGATCCCAAGATTATCTGCGCCCGGCACTTTCCTGCCGGGCGCTTTTCTGCTATAATGGAAAAAGAAACCCTTGGATTCGGGGGACTACCAAAGACGGACGGCGCGAGGCGGAGAGCATGTCTTACGAAGAGCCTTACAGGAACAGGCGCAGGCGGCGCAGAAAGCCCCGGCGTCGGCGCAGCTTTGGCGGCTGGCTGGCCGAGGGCCTGCTGAAGCTGCTGGCGCTGGCGGTGGCGGTGCTGCTGCTGGCCGCGGGGGCGCTGTACGCGCTGCCGGTGTCGTTCTTCGCGGTGGAGCCGGAGGGCGTCGAGCTCTCCCTGACCGACGGGCTGCCGACGGACCGGGCCCACATCCTGCTGCTGGGGCTGGACATGGCCCGGGAGAACAGCCAGCGCAGCGACACCGTGATCGTCGCCAGCATCGGCTACGGCAAGCTCCAGCTCACCAGCGTCATGCGGGACACCATGGTGCAGATCCCCGGCTATGGCAGCGAAAAGCTGAACGCCGCCTATGCTCACGGCGGCGCGCAGCTGGTGATGCGGACGCTGAACGAAAACCTGAAGCTGAATATCCTGCACTACGTCGCGGTGGATTTCACCGCCCTGGTGAACGTGGTGGACGCCCTCGGCGGCGTGGACCTGGACATCACCGAGAGGGAGATGGAGCGCATCAACCGGAACATGGAGGCGGCCCGGGCGAAGTTCGAGGCGATGGGCTACTCCGCCGCGCCGCTGACCCAGAGCGGCGAGCGCACCCACCTGAACGGCGTGCAGGCGCTGTACTACGCCCGCATCCGCAAGCTGGACAGCGATTTCAGGCGCACGGATCGCCAGCGCAGGCTGCTGCGGGCGATGCAGGCGAAGATTCGCGCCAACCTGTGGAACCCGGTGATGCTCTACCGGCTGGGGAAGGCCGCCCTGGGCTCCGTGCGGACCAACATGTCCGTGGCGCAGCTGCTGTCCCTGGGGGCGAAGGCGCTGGCGGACCCGGAGCCGGGTACGATGCAGATCCCCGTGGACGGCACCTATACCGACGACGGCTCCCGGCTGAACGTGGACGACTGGCGAAGCAACATCGAGCAGTTCCGGCGGGCGGCCTATGGACGCACGGTGTTTTGAACGCAAAAACAGAGACCCGGGTGCTTCATCGCCCCGCGCCGATTCGGCGCGGGGCGACGGCCTTTTATAGCCCGGCTTCAAGGTAAAAATGCCCTTCTGAGCAGGGCCGCCGGCCTCTCCCGAACCGCTGTTTTTGTGCCCTGTTGTCATATTTGTGCCGGGGCTTGACAATACCACGGTTTTGATGTTACAATTAACAAGAAATAAATGTAAGCGCCATGAGATAATAATAGATTTTGAAAGACCAGGGAAACACGCTGGGGGGAAGAGGCGCTCAAGCCCAAAGAGTCCGCTATTGGAGGTTGAAAAATGTCACTGCCCGGAAAGTTATGCATCGGTATCCTGGAGGAGGATAACCCGCTGAAATCCTATTTCCGCTTTAAACCGCTCCTCGTGGAGGAAAACGGAAAGTATACGCCCTATGCCGAGCCGCAGGCCTATCCCGAGGACGGCTGCATTCGCATTGTGCCCGACAAAAACGAATCCTATCACTTCAAGGCGCGCATGCGCAGGATCGGCCTGTTCGCCGTGGTGGACCTGCGGGAGCACCCGGATGCGAACGACAAGATTCGCGCCAATAAAAACTATCACGAGGGCGGCGCGGAGCAAAACGCCTTTATCATCTATTCCGACGTGGTTCGGGAGCCCGCGCCCGAGATGATCTTTGAAATCGTGCCCGAGGGGATGCCCCAGCTGGTGCGGCCCGCGCCGCACACCGCCGAGGTGCTCCAGCGTGGCGCGGAGCTGATGCCCGAGCGCTACGCCTGGGAGGGCGTCGAAGGCGCGGAGGGCCAGGCCCGGCTGACGCCTGTCGACAAGCGTTGCGCGCTGGAGGAGCTCCAGGTGTTCGACATCCCCGGCTTCCGGGAGGAGACCCTGTCCTTCGCCATCGTGCCGCCGGCCCGCATGGCGGCCATTTCCGACATGCCGGAGCATCGGCAGGCGGAGAAGCCCCATCCCCACGGGGAGGCGCCGGAGCCGGAAAAGCCCGCGGAGAAGCCCGCCGAGCGCCGGGAGCCTGAGAGCGCCCCGAAGCCCGCGCCCGAGCCGGTCGAGGCCGCCGAGCTGCCGGGGGAGAAGCCCTGGATCCACCACGACAGGAGCATGATGCCCCAGCCGGTGGACCCGCGGCTGAGCCCGTCCCAGCGCATACTGGCCGCCCAGAGCGGCATGAATCCCCGGCGGGGCCGCAGCCTGCAGGAGCTGATCGACGAGAAGTGGCAGCGCTCCCGGCTGAACCAGCTGGGGCAGCCCGTGGCGCCCATCGTCACCGGCGCGCCGGTGGCGAGCCCGGTGGACAGCGCCGTCAGCGCCGTGAAGGACGTGTGGAGCCAGCCCGCCCTGCGGCGGGACCTGCTGGAGTCGCTGGGCGGCATCGAGGAGTTCGGCGCGTCCCTGCAGGAGTGCCGCGCGGCCGCCCGGGAGCGGGACATCGAGCAGCACCTGGAGGGCCTCGAGGAGCGCCGGCTGGCCTTGATGGACGAGCTGGATCACCTGAATTTGAAGAATACCCGGGTCCGGGAGGCGCTGAAGCAGGAGCTGCGCAGCGAATCGGCCTCGGACCTGGCGGAGGCGCTGCAGCGCACGAAGGCCGCCAAGGAAGAACAGGCCCGCTTCGAGCAGCTGGCCAGGGAGGCCCGGGCGGCGGCCCAGGACGCCCGCAAGGCCGTGGATGCGCTGACCGGCGAGGAGCTGGAGCGCCGCCTGAGGGACTTTGCGCTGAACGACCACATGGTGGAGCGCATGGCCCAGCTGCGGGGCGAAGCCGGAGCGGTGCCGGAGGCCGTGGAGTTCCAGGCCGTCGAGGCCGGAACCCTGGCGGACCGCGTCGTGGAGCGCTTCGCGGCGGCGGGCTGGACCCTGAGCCGCACAGAGGCCCTGAACCTGTGCGCCTGCGCGGCCATCAGCCCGGTGCTGCTGCTCAGCGGCCCGGTGGGCTGTGGCAAGACCGGCACGGCCCGGCTGCTGGCCGAGGCGCTGGGCTGGAAGGACATCGGGCGATTCGCGGCTTTCGGCCCCGGCAGGGGCTCTCTGGAGGACGACGCCCGCATTGAGGAATTGGACAAGCAGCCCGGGGCGCCGGCCATGGTGCTGCTGGACGACGCCAACCTGCACCGCTCGGCGGACCCGCTGCGGGGATTGGGCGGACTCGACCGTTCCCAGTGGCGGCTGTGCGTCACGCTGCAGGACGCCCACAGCGGACATCCCATCGCGGCGAGCGCCCTGGACAAGGGCTTTATGGTGCGACTGGCCAACCGCGCGGACGCGCCCTGGCAGCCGCCGACCGCCCGGACGCCGGAGAGCTGCCCGCCGGTTTCGCTGGAAAGCCTGACCGAAGGCGCTAACGCGGCGCTGCCCGAGGCCGTGCAGGCGCGGATGGCCGCCCTGCGCAAGGGGTTGGCCGCCCACGGCGCGACGATCTCCCGGCGGGCGCTGAACGACGCCTGGCGGTACTGCGCGCTGATGCTGGCGTGGCTGGGGGACGAGGGAGAGCCCATGGCGGTGCTGGACCGGGCCGTGGCGCAGCGCGTGCTGCCCGGGCTGCTGGCCAGCGCGCCCCTGGAGGCCCTTGCGGCGCTGCCCGGCCTGTTGGAGGGCCTGCCTGTGAGCAAGGCGCTGCTGGAACAGCCGCTGCCAGTGATGATCTGAACGAAAAGGGACTGCTCCGAGGATATCGAGGAGCAGTCCCTTTAATTTGTGCTGCCGAATTGGCCTGTCAGGCGTCGTGCCGATTTGAAAGCTGCATCAGGTCTTCGATCAGCGTTTCACAGTGGTCTGAGTAGATCTCGACGGTGATGGGCTTGGAGCGATCGAGGCTGCACACGCCCAATATGGACTTTCCATCGACGATATAGCGGCCCTGGCGGAGCTGTATCGTGAAGGGATAGCGATTGGTGATGTTGACCAGCGCGCTGATCTGTTCATTGCCCTTCAGCGTGATGTCGACGACTCTCAAGTGCTCACCTCCTCGGCGGGCGAAGCCCGGGTGTAAAAGCAGGGCGCGGTGGTCCGGCGAAAGTCGGAACGATAAAAACCGCGCCTGCGCTTTGACAGTATGCCGCGTTTGGGACGTTTTTTAGCTCAACCGACAGAACTTTGAGGCGGATGTGACGGGGAGAATGCGGGGATCCGCCTGTAAAGAAAATGTTTATTCTATTATAATTCAAAGTTGTGCATATTTCAAGTCACCTGTAAAATAAATGAGCAATTATAACAAATTACAATAACAGAAGCGGAATAGATAAGTGCGATTTTTGATAAAGCGGCGTCAAATCCCAGGGAAAGCTTCGATTTATGCCGGTCTTCGGAAAAATGGCGATAACCAAGAGCGTGGGCTTGCCTTTTTCAACAAAAAACCTTATAATAGAAGCATCAATTGAGCAGGCCCCTGGGAGCCGGGTCACGGCAGTGATAGCGGAGCGAAGCATCCGCGGGACAGTCGATGGACGGGTCCCGTTTTTTTATTTTTACGCCGAAGGGCAGCGCGGTTTTCAGGTGTGCGGCATAGCATGGATGTGAGCCGCGCCGGAACGGGCGCGATGATCGAAACGGAGGAATGGCAATGACGAATCAGACTTCGACGGCGATGCGGGTGTCCAGCGTGTCCATCGCCGCGAACCTGCTGCTGAGCGCGGGCAAGCTGGCGGCGGGGCTGTTGGCCCGATCCGGGGCGATGGTCTCCGACGCGGTGCATTCCGCCTCGGACGTGTTCAGCACGGTGATCGTGATGGTGGGCGTCAAGGTGTCCGGCAAGGCGGCGGACCGGGAGCATCCCTACGGGCACGAGCGCATGGAGTGCGTGGCAGCCATCGTGCTGGCGGCGGTCCTGCTGGCCACGGGTCTGCTCATCGGCTGGCAGGGCGCGCGGCACCTGCTCTTTCCCGGGGAGGAGCCGCTTCCCGTGCCCGGCGCGCTGGCACTGGCGGCGGCGCTGGTGTCCATCGCGGTGAAGGAGGCCATGTTCTGGTACACCCGGCGCTACGCGCGGCAGCTGGGCTCCGCGGCGCTGATGGCGGATGCCTGGCACCACCGGTCCGACGCGCTGAGTTCCGTCGGCGCGCTGATCGGCATCGCCGGGGCGCGGATGGGCCTGCCGATCCTGGACCCGCTGGCCAGCGTGGTCATCTGCGCGTTCATCGTCAAGGCGGCATTCGACATCTTCAAGGAGGCGGTGAACAAGCTGGTGGACCACAGCTGCGACGCCGGGACCGAGGCGGCCATACGCGATTGCGTGCTGAACCACCGGGAGGTCCGGCGGGTCGACCTGCTGCGCACCCGGGAGTTCGGCAGCCGGGTCTACATCGAGCTGGAGATCTCGGTGGACGCAGCGCTGTCCCTCGGCGCGGCCCACGGCATCGCCGAGTCGGTGCACGACGACGTGGAGCGGGCCTTCCCCCAGGTGAAGCACATCATGATCCATGTGAATCCCTTCGAGGAGGCGGATGAGGCCGGCGGGGCAGGGGAACAGGCTACGGGGAACTGAGCAGAAAAAGCGAAAGATCCTTCACTGCGTTCAGGATGACGGGTTTGTACCGGTGCCATCCTGAGCGTGGCGAGGGATCTTTTCTTTTATGATAGGAATGGTCCGCGAAGAGAGACCGTCGGCCCTGTGGCCCACGGCCTTACAGGAACCGCTTGAAGAAGTCGCACTCCTCGTCGTTGCACAGGCGGCCCTGCTCCGAGCGCATGTCACAGTGGAACACGTGGGGCAGCCGGACGTCCGAGCCGCCGTAGTAGCGGTAGACGAAGGGCACGTCCGCCTCGGCCAGCGCGGCGGCCAGCACCGGGGCCTGGGGCTTGAGGAAGTCGGCGTTTGAGGTCATCAGGAAGGTGGGCGGGAAGGCCGGGGTGATGTGCTTCAGCGGGCTGATCAGGTCGATCTCCTCGTCGGTGCCGCCGCCGGGCAGCAGCTCCCTGAGCAGCGCGTCCCGGGAGGCGTCCATCACGTAGGCCCCGCAGTTCAGCGCCACGGCGGTGGGGGCAAAGCCCTCCGGCGGCGCGAAGGCGTAGCGGGCGGCGTAGTCCGGGTTGGTGCAGATGCAGCTGTACACCGCCAGCATGTGGGCCCCGGCGGAATCGCCCACCGCGAACACGTGCTCCGCGTCCAGCCGGTATTCCCCGGCGTGGTCTGCGATCCAGTGGAACACGGCGTTGGTGTCCTCCATGGAGGCGGGGTACTTGGCCTCCGGCGCGAGCCGGTAGGAGAAGTTCACCACGGCAAAGCCCCTCTGGGCCAGGCTCATGCAGTAGAACTGGTAGCGCTCCTTGTCGCCGTAGACCCACCCGCCGCCGTGGATGCTGACGATCACCGGCAGCACGGCGCCGCCCGCGGCCCTGGGCCGGTAGAGGTCCAGGGCCTGCAGCGGGGAATCGCCGCCGTAGGAGATGTCGTCATGGCGCACCACGTCCTCGGGCGTGGTCAGCCCGGCGTCGCGGATGTCGTCGCTGGCCTTGAAGTCGCGCCGAAGCTGTTCGCTGACACTCAGCATGGGCATACACCTCGCTTGGCTTGATGTCCTTTGGGGAATTCAGAAGGGCCGGATCACAGCGTCACGCCCTGCTTGAAGATGGCCAGGTCGTGGAAGCCGTTGATCTCGTTGCGGGTCAGCTGGCCGCCGGCCACGGCGAGGACGTAGTTCATCAGGTCCTGCCCCAGCTCGTCCAGGGTCATGCCGGAGAGCAGGCGTCCCGCGTCGAAGTCGATCCAGTTCTTCTTCTTCTGGGCGAGGGGGCTGTTGGACGCGATCTTCACCGTGGGCACCGGGCAGCCAAAGGGCGTGCCGCGGCCTGTGGAGAACAGCACCAGCTGCGCGCCGGACACCGCCAGCGCCGTGGACGCCACCAGGTCGTTGCCCGGGGCGGACAGCAGGTTCAGGCCGGGGGTGGTGACCTTCTCGGCGTACTTCAAAACGCCCTTGACGGGGCCGGAGCCGCTCTTCTGGGTGCAGCCCAGCGCCTTGTCCTCCAGCGTGGTGATGCCGCCGGCCTTGTTGCCGGGGGAGGGGTTCTCGTACACCGGCATGTGATAGGACTCAAAGTAGGCCTTAAAGTCGTTGATCAGGTGCACGGTCTTGTCGAACAATTCAGGGTTGTCGCAGCGGTCCATCAGGATGGTCTCCGCGCCGAACATCTCCGGCACCTCGGTCAGGATCGTGGTGCCGCCCATGGCGCCCAGCAGGTCGCTGAACACGCCGATGGTCGGGTTCGCGGTGATGCCCGACAGGCCGTCGGAGCCGCCGCACTTCAGGCCCACCACCAGCTCGCTGGCGGGACAGGGCACGCGGGTGTCCTGCTTCATCCTTTCGACCAGCTCGGCGATCAGGCCCATGGCCACCTCGTGCTCGTCCTCCACCTGCTGGGAGACCAGGAAGCGCACGCGCTCCTCGTCATACTCGCCCATGTGGGGCTTGATCTGGTCGATGCCGCTGTTCTCGCAGCCCAGGCCCAGCAGCAGCACGCCGCCGGCGTTGGGGTGGGTGCACAGGTTCGCCAGCACCTGGCGGGTGTTGTCCTGGTCGCCACCCATCTGGGAGCAGCCGTAGGGGTGGGGGAAGGCGTACACGCCCTCGACGGAGCCGCCCACGAACTTCTGGGCGTCCTTCGCCAGGGACTCCGCGATGTCGTTCACGCAGCCCACCGTGGGGATGATCCACAGCTCGTTGCGGATGCCGGGGCGGCTGCACTTGCGCGGATAGCCGGGGAAGGTGACGGGGGTCTTCGGCTCAAGCACCGGGTGGGTGGGGTGGTAGTCGTACTCCAGCTCGCCGGACAGCAGCGTGTGGATGTTGTGGACGTGCACGTGGCCGCCCACGGGGATGTCCTCCTTGGCCTCGCCGATGGGGAAGCCGTACTTGATGACCGGTTCGCCCTTCGCGATGTCCCGCAGCGCCACCTTGTGGCCCATGGGGATGTCCGCCAGCAGCGTCACGCTGCCATTGCCGTAGTCGATGGTCTCGCCCGCGGTCAGGGGCTGCAGCGCCACCGCCACCATATCCTTCGGGGTGATCTGTACAAGTTTATTCATAGCTTCATTCTCCAGTATAGTATTAGAGTCTGTTTCTAAAATGCCTGAAGCGCATTTTCGGCGTATTAGACTGCATTTCTGCGTTGATTTCCCTTGACTTAGCGCCACTAAGCCTGCGGAGTGTGGAGTTAATAGTGGCTGCCGCGCGGCATTCTATAACTCCACACTCCACCCTCAACACTCCACACTCATTTTATTACAGGCAGGCCTTGTACGCGGCCAGCGCGCCCTCAGTGCGGATCTGCTTCAGGATGCGCACGACCTCGGCCTCGAAGCCGGGCACGGCGGTCAGGTCCTGGCCCCACATGTCGGTGTTGGTCATCACGGCATGGACCAGGGTGGCCTCGTCGTCGTCCTTGTGGGCGTTGTAGAACTCCAGCACCCAGCGGTCGTCGGACACGGTGTACTCATTGCCCTTGGGGCGCTTGCACACCAGACCCTTGTCGGTCAGGCCCTGGATGTCGTTGGAGAAGAAGGCCACATACGCCGCGAAGCTGGTGGTCAGGCAGGGCGGCAGCTTGCCCATCTGGTCGACGTAGTCCAGGAAGGTGGGCATGTTGCGGGCGCGCCACTTGGAGGTGCTGTTCAGGGAGATGCTCATCAGCTCGTGGTTCACGAAGGGGTTGTTGAAGCGGTCCTGCACCGCCGCGGCGAAGTTCTTGCAGTCCTCCTTGTCCAGCGGCAGGGTGGGGATGACCTCCTCATAGAGCATCTTGTTCATGTAGCCCAGGATGGCGTCGTCGTGCATGCAGTCGCGCACGATGTCGTAGCCCGCCAGGTAGGCGCCCAGCACGAAGCCGGTGTGCGCGCCGTTCAGGATGCGGACCTTGCGCTTCTTGTAGGGGGTGACGTCCGGCACGACCATCACGTTCACGCCGGCCTTCTTGAAGGGCAGCCGGTCTTCCAGACCGTCGGGGCCCTCGATGACCCACACGCCGAACACCTCGCCGACGTCGATCAGCGGGTCCTCGTAGCCGTTGGCCTCGTTCAGGCGGGCGACCTCCGCGTTGTCGCGGATGCGGCCGGGAACGATGCGGTCCACCAGCGTGGAGCAGAAGATGTTCTCCTCGTTGACCCACTTGCGGAAGTCGTCGGACAGCTTCCAGTCGTCGATGTACTGGTTGACGCACTTCTGCAGCTCCTTGCCGTTGTTGTCGATCAGCTCGCAGCTGAGCATCACGATGCCGGGCTTCTTCGCGGTGAAGCGCTCATAGAGCACGCGGGTCAGCTTGGCGGGGAAGCTGGTGGGCGGCACCTGGTCGAAGGCGCTCTCGTTGTCGTGCACGATGCCGGCCTCGGTGGTGTTGGACACGATGATCTCCAGGTCGTCGGACTTGGCGAACTCCAGCACCTTGTCCCACTCGCCGTAGGGATTCACGCAGCGGCTGACGGAGGAGATGACGCGCTTGTCGTCCACCTTCTGGCCGTTCTGGCTGCCGCGCAGGTACAGGGTGTACAGGCCCTCCTGCTTGTTGATCAGCTCGGTCAGGCCCATGGCGATGGGCTGCACCAGCACGACCTTGCCGTTCCAGTCGGCCTTTTCGTTGGCGATGTCGAAGAAGTAGTCCACGAAGGCGCGCAGGAAGTTGCCCTCGCCGAACTGCATGACCTTCTCGGGCGCGTGCTCCAGCACATAGCCCTTGTAGCCGGATGCCTTCAGTACCTCGTAATTCAGACGTTCCATGATTTCATTCCTCCTGTATCCCACAAAAATCGTTCTTTACCTATGGCGATAATTGTACGCGGAGTATTCCATTTGCCATGTCAGCAACAATCTCCATTGTTATTATAACACATGCTGCGGGAAAACAAAATACAAATATGAAAGGAAAAAAGGGAATTCCCTTCGTGAAGTGATAAACATTTTCCACCATCGCGCCGAAAGGGGCGGTTGGGATTGTTGATTTTACAACGCCGTGCTATAATAAACTGAACATTACTGCCCCGCTGGCGCGCTCTGCCGCCCGCGGGGACGACGGGCGATAAATACGGCTGCCGCGCGGGCGCGTCCCGGCGGCGGATTTGAGAGGAATACGGCATGGCGACGAAGAAAAAGAAGGCCCGGCGAGGCAAGGCGCTCGGGTTCAGGCCCGGGCTGTTCGCGGTGACGCTGGTCATCGCGGCGGCGATCATCGCGGCGGGCGTGCTGCTGGATGAGAGCCCCTGGGCGCACCTGGGCGGCACGGCGTCCGCGTCCGATTCCGGCCTGCGGCTCAGCGAGGTGCAAAACCACAACGTGTTGACGCTGCTGAACGCCTCGGGCAACGCCGCCTCCTGGATCGAGGTGGAGAACGCCGGGGACGCGGCGGTGTCGCTGCACGGCGTGTGCCTGGCGAAGGACACCCGCTTCAACAAGACCTTCGTGTTCCCGGACATCACGCTGCAGCCCGGTGAGTTCGCGCTGGTCTACGCGGACGGCAAGGCATCGGCCTCTCCGAATGGCGAGCTGCACGCGGCCTTCGGCCTGCCCGCCGCGGGCGGCACGGAGCTGTACCTGTTCGACGCGGCCCAGCAGCTGCTGGATTCCACCCGGGTGCCCGGCATGTCGGCGGACGAGTCCTGGTGCCGGGGCGCGGACGGCGAGTGGCAGGTGAGCGTCGTCGCCACGCCCGGGGCCGCCAACCGCCTCGCGGACCAGCGGGGCCTGGACGTGCAGGACGGCGAGGTGGAGCTCAGCGAGGTCATGAGCGCCAACGCCACCGCCTTCCCGGACGAGGAGGGCGCGTATCACGACTACATCGAGGTGCACAACCGCACCGACCACGAGGTGAGCCTGGAGGGCTGCTGGCTGTCGGACAACGCGGCCAAGCCGGACAAGTGGCAGTTCCCGGACGTGCGGCTGCCCGCGGACGGCTACCTGGCGGTGCACTGCTCCGGCGTCTCCCGGAAGGAGGATGCCAGCCACCTGCACGCGAGCTTCAAACTGTCCGCCGGGGAGACCGTGTACCTGGCCGGTCGGGACGGGACGATCATCTCCGTGGTGACCGTGCCCACGCTGGCCAGCGGCCAGCCCCTTTCCCGGGGTCCGGAGGGCTGGACCACGGACCTGGGCCCGACGCCGAACCTGGAGAACACCTCCGAGGCGGCCCTGCGCTACGACGCGCAGCTGCGCGCCCAGCGGGGCGGCGGGCTGATCATCAGCGAGGTCATGGCCCTGCCCGAGGACGGACAGTCGGACTGGATCGAGATCTACAACGGCACGGACGCGCCGGCGGACCTGGGAGGCTGGGGCCTCTCGGATCGTGCCGACCATCCCCGCAAGTGGCAGTTCCCCGCGGGCACCACTCTGGGAGCTCGGGAGTACCTGGCGGTGCTGCTGGTGGGGGCGTCCGGCGAGTACAGTGGCAGCTACCTGTCCGCGCCCTTCGCCCTCAGCGGCGAGGGCGGCAGCACGGTGTGCCTCTGCGACGGCCAGGGGGTCATCCGCGACGCGATGTTCCTGCCCCGGCAGTACGGCGGCATCTCCTACGGCCGGGACAGCGAGGGGACCTGCGGCTTCTTCACCGCGCCGACGCCCATGGCGGCCCCGTCCGGCCGGGCCCTGGCGGACCGGACCGGCGACGTGCGCTTCTCCGAGGCGGGCGGCCTGTTCACCTCCGGCCAGTCCCTGAGCGTGATGCTCTCCGCTGACCCCGGCGCACGCATCTACTACACCCTGGACTGCACGGACCCCACCGAGGCCTCCACGCCTTATGACGGCGCGCCCATCAGCGTGACCGGCACCACTATCCTTCGGGCGGCGGCCTTCCGGGAGGGGTATCTGCCCTCCCAGATGAGTGCGGCGAGCTACCTGTACGACGTGAGCGCCGCCTCCGAGGCGCCCTACGTGGTCTCGCTGGTCTCCGACCCGACGGGGCTCTACAGCGATGAGACGGGCATCATGGTCATGGGCCCCAATGCCACGGAGAAGTTCCCCTACGGAGACTACGGCCGAGGCGCGAACTTCTGGATGGACTGGGAGCGGGAGGCCCACGTGGAGCTGTTCACCGGTTCGGGAGAGCAGGCCATCTCCCAGGAGTGCGGCATCAAGCTGCACGGCAGGAACACCCGCGCCTATGAATTGAAGTCCTTCAAGGTGATGGCGAAGAGCCGCTACGGGAACAACCGCTTCAATTATCCCATCTTCCACGACCGGCCCTGGGACGACTACGAGGCCTTCATACTGCGCTATTCGGGCCAGGACTACAAGAGCACCTTCATGCGCGACGCGGTGCTGACCTCGCTGGCGGAGAACACCAGCGTGATGTACCTGGAGGCCGAGGAGTGCATCTGCTACCTGAACGGCAAGTACTACAGCGCCATGTACATCCGCGAGAACGTGAGCCCCTACTCCCTGGCGCGGCGCGAGGGCTGGGACGGCCAGGAGGACGCACTGGACCTGGTCAAGAGCGGCTATGAGGTCAAGCAGGGCTCCAACGAGAGTTACATCGCCCTGAAGGCCTGGCTGGACAGCCACGACACCTCCACCCAGGAGGCCTATGAGGTCATCGACGCGGCGGTGGACATCGACAACTTCATCGAATACGCCACCCTGCAGCTGTACATCGAGCCGCCGGACACCGTGAACGTGAAGCGCTACCGCAACACCCAGGCGGACGGCAAGTGGCGCTGGGTGATCTACGACGTGGACCGCGGCATGCGCGGCGACGAGGACGGCTTCGCCCTGCTGGCCCAGGGCACCAACGCCCAGCTGTTCAAGGCCTGCATGAACAACCCGGCCATCCGGGAGCGCCTGCTGGCCAACCTGAACACGGCCCTGGCGACCTACCTGTCCAGCGAACACGTCACCGCCCTGGTGGACGAGCAGTTCCAGCGGTTGAAGCCGCTGTTGCCGGACTACCTGGAGATGATGGGGCTCTCCCAGAGCCACTACGCCTCCGCGCTGAAGGCGCTGCGGGGCGCCATCGCCAAGCGGCCCCGGCTGGTGTTGAAGCACTGCGCGGACTACCTGAACCTGACCCAGGAGGATGTGTACCGCCTGTTCCCGGACGCCATCGCGGCCATCGAGGCATTTGAGGCGAAGGCGAAGTGAATAAAGCGAACGGCCTTTTCGAAGTGCTTTTCATCGAATCCCAACGCTATGGATAAAGGCGTTGGGATTCTTTCTTTTTTCCGCAAAGGGCTTGACAGGGGACAGTTAAGCGTATATAATAACGTATGAACAGATGAGCATATGTTGAGGAGATGAGGACGATGCGCGAACACGCCGAGTGCTGCGAGGAGCTGCGGGTGCACCCGGAAATCCTGGAGCGGGTGAAGCCGGACATGCCGGACGAGGAGTGCCTGTACGACCTGGCGGAGCTGTTCAAGGTGTTTGGCGATACCACGCGGATTCGCATACTGTATGTATTGTTTGAGTCCGAGATGTGCGTGTGCGACATCGCGGAGCTGCTCAGCATGTCCCAGTCGGCGATCTCCCACCAGCTGCGGGTGCTGAAGCAGGCCCGCTTGGTGCGCAACCGCCGGGAGGGGAAGACGATCTATTATTTCCTGGCGGACGAGCACGTGCGCACGATCATCGGCCAGGGCATGGAGCACATTCAGGAATAATCGGACGGGAGGATACGACCATGAAGAAGAGCTACAAGATCGAAGTGGACTGCGCGAACTGCGCCAACCTGATGGAGGAGACCACCCGGAAGACCGAGGGCGTGAAGGACTGCGTCGTCAGCTTCATGACCCAGAAGATGAAGGTGGAGTTCGATGAGGGCGCCGACGTGGACGCTGTGATGCAGAAGGTGCTGGCCAACTGCAAGAAGGTGGAGGACGACTGCGAAATCTACCTGTAAACCCTTCGGTCCGGGAAGCACTCCGCTTTCCCGATCCGGTATGATTCCAATAATGGCCCGGGCCCGCCGGCAAGCGGCGGGCCGGGCCGCCGCAGAGAGGAAGTGGCACGGTGAACAAGAAGCAGAAGAAGCTGCTGATTCGCATCATCATTGCCGCGGTTTTTTTTGTCCCGCTGTACCTGATCTCCGAGGGCATCGTGGCGGTGAAGCTGCCCGAGCCTGTGCTGATCGCCCTGTTTTTGATCCCCTACCTGACGGTGGGCTGGGACATCCTGCGCAAGGCGCTGCTGGGCATCAGGAACCGGCGCCTGTTTGACGAGTGCTTCCTGATGACGGTGGCCACCGTGGGCGCCATCGCCCTGGGGGAGTACGGTGAGGGCGTGGCGGTCATGCTGCTGTACCAGGTGGGCGAGCTGTTCCAGAGCTACGCCGTGGGCAGGAGCCGCCGGAGCATCAGCGACCTGATGGACATCCGGCCGGACTACGCCAACCTGGAGGGCGAGGACGGCGCCTTCGAGCGGGTGGACCCGGACGAGGTGGAGACCGGCTCTGTCATCGTGGTGCAGCCTGGGGAGCGGGTGCCCATCGACGGCGTGGTGATCGAGGGGAGCTCCGCGCTGGACACCAGCGCTTTGACCGGCGAGAGCAAGCCCCGGAGCGTGGCCGTGGACGATGACGTGCTCAGCGGGTGCATCAACCTCTCCGGCGTGCTGCGGGTGCGCACCACGGCGGAGTTCGACGAGTCCACGGCCTCGAAGATCCTGGACCTGGTGGAGAACGCCGCCTCCCGGAAGTCGAAGTCGGAGAACTTCATCTCCAAGTTTGCCCGGGTGTACACGCCCGTGGTGTGCTGCACGGCCCTGGCCCTGGCGGTGCTGCCGCCGTTGTTCTGCATGCTCACCGGCGTGGGCATGGCGGGCTACGCCGGCGTGGGCGCGCTGTGGCGGGACTGGGTGCTGCGCGCCTGCACGTTTCTGGTGATCAGCTGCCCCTGCGCGGTGGTCATCAGCGTGCCGCTGAGCTTCTTCGCGGGGCTCGGCGGGGCCAGCAGCCAGGGCATACTGGTCAAGGGCTCCAACTACCTGGAGACCCTCTCCCAGGTGGGCACGGTGGCCTTTGACAAGACCGGCACCATCACCCTCGGCAGCTTCGAGGTCACGGCGGTGCACCACAGCCCCATGGAGGAGCAGCGGCTGCTGGAGTACGCAGCGCTGGCGGAGTGCCATTCCTCCCATCCCATCAGCCAGAGCCTGCGCCGGGCCCATGGGAAGGAGCTGGACATCTCCCGCGTGTCCGACGTGCAGGAGATCAGCGGCCACGGCGTGCTGGCGAAGGTGGACGGCGTGGACGTGGCGGTGGGCAACGAGAAGCTGATGAATCGCGTCGGCGTGGCCTTCCGGCACTGCCACCACGCGGGCACGATCATCCACATGGCGGTGGACGGCGCCTACGCCGGGCACATCGTGATCTCCGACGAGTTGAAGGCTACCTCCCGGGAGGCCATGGCCGCGCTGAAGCGGGCGGGCGTGGAGCGCACCGTGATGCTGACCGGCGACGCCAAGTCCGTGGCGGAGCAGGTGGCGAAGGAGGTCGGGCTGACGGACTTCCGCGCGGAGCTGCTGCCCCAGGACAAGGTCGCCTGCGTCGAGGAGCTGATGCGCGGGGGCGGCAGGAAAAAGCTGGCCTTCGTGGGCGACGGCATCAACGACGCGCCGGTGCTGTCCCGGGCGGACATCGGCATCGCCATGGGCGCGCTGGGCAGCGACGCCGCCATCGAGGCCGCGGACGTGGTGCTGATGGACGACGACCCGCTGAAGATCGCCAAGGCCATCCGCATCTCCCGGAAGTGCCTGGGCATCGTGAAGCAGAACATCGCCTTTGCCCTGACGGTGAAGGCCTTGTGCCTGGCGCTCAGCGCCCTGGGCCTGGCGAACATGTGGCTCGCCATCGCCGCGGACGTGGGCGTGATGATCCTCGCGGTGCTCAACGCGATTCGCTGCCTGTTCGTCAGGAGGCTGTGAGGGGTTGGAAATCAGGGAAAAGGGAATAGGGAAAAGGGAAAAGAAATTGAGAATTAGCGATTAGGAATTGGGAATTGAGAATTAGAGTGTGTTTCTAAATGCAGGAAGATGCAGTTTCGAGTGGATTTGGCTGCATTTCAAGGCGATTTTCCGCAGGCTTAGTGGCGCTAAGTCAAGGAGCGGCAAATTGCCGCTGGGACCCCACTTATACTATACAATTGTCTCAAAGAAGCGGTTACACCTTCAATATCCTGAACGCGGCGGCGCGCCCCAGCCGGTTCATCACAGCCAGGCCTACACCGTCCTCGGGGACCGCCTCGGAGAAGATCGCGTCCGCGCCGAGGTCATCCGCCTCGCGCAGGCAGGCGAACACGGCGTGGGCCATCTCCGCGGCGTCCGCGCCGAGGGAGAGCGCCTTTCGTTCGCCGTAGGCGGGCAGGTGGTCGGACAGGGCCAGGATCAGCGGGCGCCTGCCCTCGGAGAGTGCGGCGTCGTACAGGCCGCAAATGGCTTCGACGACCGCTTCCGGCCCGCCCTCGACGATGGTCAGCTCGCCGGTGGGCGCGTAGTGGCGGTACTTCATGCCCGGGGAGCGGGGGCGTTCGCCTTCCTTGAGGGGGCGCATCACGGCGGGATCGACCCCGGCGCTGCCGCAGACGGCGGCGATCATCTCCCGGGTCACGCCGCCGGGCCGCAGGATGCGGGGCTCGACGCCGGTGACGTCGATCACGGTGGACTCCAGGCCCACGTCGCAGGGACCGCCGTCCAATATCAGCGGGATTCGGCCGTCCATGTCCTCAAACACGTGGGCGGCGGTGGTGGGGCTGGGCCGGCCGGAACGGTTGGCGCTGGGGGCGGCGATGGGCCGCCGGGCGGCGTCGATCAGCGCCCTGGCCGCCGGGTGGGCGGGAAAGCGCACCGCCACGGTGTCCAGGCCCGCTGTCACCGCCATGGGCACGAGGTCGGACTTCGGGAAGATCAGCGTCATGGGTCCGGGCCAGTAGGCGTCCATCAGGGCCCGGGCCATGGGGGAGGGCTTCACGGCGATCAGCGGCCCGAGCTGGTCGATGGCGCTGATGTGCACGATCAGCGGGTTGTCGCCGGGACGGCCCTTCGCCTCGAAGATGCGGCGCACCGCGTCGGCGTCCATGGCATTCGCGCCCAGGCCGTACACAGTCTCGGTGGGGAAGCCGACCAGCTCGCCCGAGCGGATCAGCTCGCCCGCGCGGGCGAGGGTTTCGGGGGAGACGGGAAGCAGTTGGGTTTGCAATGGGAGGACCTCTTTTCAGAAGTGGGAAAGTGGAAAAACGGAGGGCTACAGGATCTGCTCCATGCCCACCTTGTAGGGCGTGAGGCCGAGTTTTTCATAGAAGGCCATCGCGCCGGGGTTGCAGCTCCACACGTTCAGCGTGACGTTGTAGCAGCCGGTTTCGCGGGCGAAGTCGAGGATGTGGTCGTAGATCGCGCGGCCCACGCCCCGGCCTCGGGCGGCCTCGTCCACGCAGATGTCGTCGATGTACAGCGTCTTGACGTCGGTGAGCAGGTTGCTGTTCACGTGCTGCTGGAATACGCAGAAGCCGTGGCCCAGCACGGCGCCGCTCTCGTCGACGCAGACGAACACCGGCGCGGCGTCGTCCGCGAGGATCCCGCGCAGCTCGTCAGCGGTATACTTGGTCGCCGGCTTGAACAGGTCCGGCCGCCCCTCGTAGTGGACGCGGTTCACCTGCACCAGCAGGGCCATGAGGGCGGGAATGTCGGCCTCGATGGCGCGACGGACGTAAAGCATTTGGATGGCCTCCTATTCAAGACGGGGAAATGCTTACAATGAGAATTAGGAATGAGGAATGAGGAATTAGGAATGAACAGTGGCTGCCGCGGAATATCCAATTTCTCGTTCCCGATTTGGTGGGGAGTAAACATTCGTAACGAAAATCAGAAATTGGGAATTAGAGTGTGTTTCTAAATGCTGGGAGATGCAGTTTCGAGTGGATTTGGCTGCATTTCAAGGCGATTTCCCGCAGGCTTAGTGGCGCTAAGTCAAGGGAA
>CADCHI010000046.1:0-7330 GCA_902801165.1 uncultured Eubacteriales bacterium
CTGCCGACGGCAGGCGCGACCAGCCCGCGCTGGAATCCAAAGGATTCGCGCGGCGCTGCCGCCGCTTCCGCGTCGCGGAGTAGCGGCGGTGCGTAAAAGCCAAGGGAAATCAACGCAGAAATGCAGCCAAAGACGCCGAAAATGCGCTTTAGGCATTTTAGAAACAGACTCTAGGGCAATCACCGCGGAGGTTGAGATGCGGGAAGGGATGACGGGACGGTCGACATGGCGGCAGTCGACGCCGCGCCTTCCGGGTTTTGCGGCCGATCCTGCGGCCGGGTTTGAAGAGGATTCCCAAGGAGGGACCATGCGGATTCTGATTTATGGGGCCGGCGTGATTGGCAGTATATATGGGGCCTTGCTCGCGGAGGCAGGGTTGAATGTCACGCTCTACGCCCGTGGGAGGAGGGCCGACGCCCTGCGGTCGCACGGACTGCTGTACAGGAAGGGCGGCACGGTAAAGGCCGCCCGTGTCAGCGTGTTGACGACGCTGGCAGACGGCGACCGTTACGATTTCATATTCCTCACGGTCCGCGAAAACCAGCTCCTCCAGGCCCTTGCCGAGCTGAAAAGCAACAGCAGCCCGACGATCGTCACGATGGTCAATTCGCTGGACACCTATGACAAGTGGGAGGCGGTTTGCGGCAGGGGTCGGATCCTCCCCGCTTTTCCCGGGGCGGGAGGCGGCTTCAACGGCGACGTGCTGGACGCCGCGCTGACTCCCCGCCTGATCCAGCCCACGACGATCGGAAAGACGGACGGACGCGAGGCGAAGCTCGCCGAAGTCATGCGGAAAGCCGGAATCCCCTGCCAGGTCGTGCCGGATATGCACGCCTGGCAGATCTGCCACCTGGGAATGGTCGTTCCGATCGCCGACGCCTACTATGCGTCGGAAGACCCCGAACACGCCGGCAACGACCCGCGCCTCATGAAAAAGACCGCTTCACAGATCAGCGACAATCTGGAAGCCCTTCGCGAACTGGGGATAAAGCTCTCGCCGGCCAGAATAAACGTCTTCCGCATACTGCCTTCGTGGTTGACCGCCGTCGCGCTGGGCTTTGTGTTCAGAAGCCGCTTCGGGGATCGATTCATGTATCGGCATTCCATGAAGGCGCCGGATGAGATGCGGCGGCTCCATGACGCGTTTTATGCCTATATTACGCGCAGGCCGGAGAATTGAATGCCGGGCAGGCGCGCGCGAGGGACAGTGAAAGGCCCGACACAAAGCTTGTATCGGGCAAAAGCAAAGAACATGGGAAGGTTGCGCCGTTCACACCCGTCAAGCCGGGTCAGGCCTTTGCCTGAGCGTTCGAGACGGCTGCGACGGTCCTGTCCACCAGCTCCTCGGTCGCGATTTCCGAAAACGTGCCGCGCATGTAGGTGGTCAGCCGTTCAAAGGCGGGGTGCATGTACCTTTCGGGGATCGCTCCGGGGCCCTGGCTGATCCCGATCACCGGCATGATCACGCCCGCGTTGCAGTCGGCGTCCAGCCCGCACATGGTGACGATGTGCAGCGTCCGGGCAAAATCGCCCCCGCCGTAGTACAGCGCGATCACCAAGCAGCAGGCGTTCGGGTAGGCGTGAATCCAGTTGTACTTCCTGTACCTGTCCTCGCAGAGCGCAAGCGCGTCATGCCAGTCGGCACATCGCTCGCAGCAGTCCCAGGCGAAATCGACGACGGAGCGGTACTCGCTGTCCGCGGGAATCAGCTCGATCGCCGTTTTCAGGATTCTTTTCACGTCCCTGTCGACGAAGCTCAGCGCGGTCATCACGGCGACGAAGACCTCGCCCAGTATGCCGTTGTTCGCGTGGGAGACGCAGCCGTCCTTCCAGGCGAGCTCCGCCGCGCAGCGGGCATCCCCCGGGGCGGCCATTCCGCAGATGCCGCCGCGCATCTGCGCGCCGATCCACTCGCTGAAGGGGTTTCGGAATTGTCCGCTCTCCGGCGGGAAGATGCCGTTTTTGATGTTTCGGATGGCAATCTCCTCCGCCGACCAGCCGCAAGGAATGTATCCCACCCAGGAAAGGGCGATGTCCTCCGAGGTGACCGCGTAGCCCTTTTCGGAAAAGGCGTCCAGAAACGCGAGCTCGTAGGTGGTATCGTCGTTGTACGTGTTCGGCGCGCGGAGATAATCGTGAACCTCGCCGAAGGCCCTGTACAGCTGACGGCTGCTGTAGCCCTCCACCATCGTGCCCATCGCGCCGCCGATCAGCTGGCTGATCCAGCCGGCGCGAACCTGCTCCCGGAACGCCGACCCGCTCACGTCCATCGGCACCGCGCTGGGAAAGGAGACGCGCTGCGCGTATTCGTCGAAATCGCGGTAGCAGCGATAGCGCCAGTAGTCGGAGGTGTCGTCCCTCTGGGCGTTCGCCAGCTCCCTGCGCAGCAGCGCGGTCAGGATCGCGCACAGCAAGAAATAGATCAGCGTGGTGGCGATCAGCGGCGGGAAGGCGTCGTAGGTGCGGCTGCGGATGATATCCGAGACCCGGGTCAGGTCCATCATCGAGATATACCCGGCCACGGAGGACAGCTTCAGCGTGGAAATGAGCTGGCCGCTGTAGGTCGGCAGGATGTGGATCGTCGCCTGAGGGAAGACCACCCTCCAGAATCCACGAAGGGCTCCGAAGCCCAGTGCCCGCACCGCCAGGGTCTGTCCGGCGGGCACGGCCTCGATGCCACTTCGGAAGATTTCACAGGCGTAGGCCGTAAAGTCCAGCGAGAAGCCGATGACGGTCAGCCCCGGGTAGGACTGCCGCACCAGAGGGATGTTCGTGTCGAAGCCCAGCGCTGCATCCACCTTTCCCGAATCCACCGCATAGAATATGTCGGCGAAGGTGTCGTACTGGACCGGCGTCGCCTCCGGAAATACTTCCTGGGCGGCCGTAAGCAGTTCGGAGCCGGTGAGCACCGCGATTCGCGTCCCGCCCTGGTTCAATTCGGAAAGGGAGACGCCTGGAAGCGGCTCGCCGTCTTCACCGGTCTCATAGGTGTTTGTTCGGTTCCCCGTCAGCTGCGGAACCAGCAGCGCCGCCGCGATCAGCAGCACGATCAACAACTCATACCATTTCTTTTTGCCTATGTATGCGCATCACCTTTCACCATGCCGTCATGATAAGCCACTGGCCAGAGTTTAGACAAACCATATATCATTATAGCACGGAACGGGGGTTTGCGCCATGGGAGCAGGGCAGGAAATGGCCATAAAAACGTGAAACTCGCGGCAGATCATGCGCGCTACGCAAAGAAAAAAGCCCCGGTATCCACGCGGTTCGGCGCACAGTGGGGTGCGGCGAATGCGGCGAAAGCCGGGGAAGGTCGTCATTGAATGCGCTTGACAGGCCTGAAAAGTGTCGTCACGCGGAACCAAAGCTGCTCTTTACCCGCGACAGGAACCTCTCGGCAATGGGCGTGTGCGCCTGAAATCGATTCCAGATCAGATACAGCCGGGTCTCCAGCTTGGGCTCCAATGGCCTGAACGCCAGCGCGCTGTCCTCCGAGACATCCACCAGGTGCTGGAAGGACAGCTGATAGCCCAGGCCCTCCCGAACGAACATGGAGGCATTGTAGGCCAGGCGGAAGGAACCTTCCAGTCGAAGCTCCGGGAAGCGGTCCCCCGCCCATGCGCGGATATCCCCCTCCCATCCCTGCTCGGAGGTAAACAGTGGCAGGCCCACGAGATCATCCACGCGGATGGTCTCTTTTTGTGCCAGCGGGTCTTTCTCCGGAAGGATGAGCCCCCAGATATCGCCCTCCGGGAAGGCGATGGCATCGTACTTCTTCCCGTTCGGCGTATCGCAGACCACGGCGAAATCCAGCAGGCCCTTGTCCAGCTTTTCCGTCACCTGCTCGGTGTCGCCGCTGGTGATGTGGTATTTCAGGCCGGGATACTGTGCCTTGAGGACGCGCAGCTCCCGGGCGAGGTAGCGGATCTGGTAGGATTCCGCGAGGCCGAAGTACAGGTCGCCGCCGGTGATGTCGTCCAGCGAAAGGAACTCCTTTTCGATCTTGTCCGCCATCATGACCAGGTCCTCCGCCCGGTTTCGCAGCAGCGCGCCTTCCTCCGTCAGGGCGATCGAGAAGCTGTGGCGGGTGAACAGCTTTTTGCCCAGCTCATCCTCCAGCGCCTTCAGCGCCTTGGAGAGGGTCGGCTGGGTGACGTGAAGCAGCTCCGCCGCCCGCGTCATGTTCTCCTCCCGGGCCACCGCGAGAAAGTATCGCAGGGTGCGTATCTCCACGGAACATCCCTCCATTCATTTGGCACATATTATTCATATTCAGAATATCACGATATTCATTATAACCATTAGCGCATTTATCCGCAAGGGGATATAATAAAAATGCACATGAATGATTCGTAGAAAGGAAGGCAACGACCATGATCAAGCCCGAAGCATTGACGCTGACCCAGGAGTGGGACAAGACTTTCCCAAAGAGCGACAAGGTGGCGCACAGCAAGGTGACGTTCGTGAACCGCTACGGCATCACGCTGGCGGCGGACATGTATGTGCCGAAGGACATCGAGGGCAGGCTGCCCGCCATCGCGGTGTGCGGCCCCTTCGGCGCGGTGAAGGAGCAGTGCTCCGGGCTGTACGCCCAGACGATGGCCGAGCGGGGTTTCCTTACCGTCGCCTTTGACCCGTCCTTCACCGGCGAGAGCGGCGGCCAGCCCCGCTACATGGCCTCCCCGGACATCAACACCGAGGACTTCATGGCGGCGGTGGACTTCCTGTCGCTGAATGAGAAGGTCGACCCCGACCGCATCGGCATCATCGGCATCTGCGGCTGGGGCGGCATGGCCATCAACGCCGCCGCGCTGGACACTCGCGTCAAGGCGACGGTGGCCTCCACGATGTACGACATGGCCCGTGTGAACGCCAAGGGCTACTTCGATTCCGAGGACAGCGAGGAGGCCCGCTACCAGAAGAAGGCGGCCATGTGCGCCCAAAGGCTTGCCGATTTGAGGACCGGCGAGTACAAGCTGGGCGGCGGCGTGGTGGACCCGCTGCCGGAGGACGCGCCCTTCTTTGTGAAGGACTACTACGATTACTACAAGACGCCCCGGGGATACCATCCTCGCTCCCTGAACTCCAACGGCGGCTGGAACGTGATCGGCTGCGAAAGCTTCATCAACCAGCCCATTCTCCGGTACAGCAACGAGATCCGCTCCGCGGTGATGGTGCTGCACGGCGACGCGGCCCACTCCTGCTACCTGGGCAAGGACGCCTACGCCGACATGGTGAAGGACAGCAAGTATGCCGCCAACAAGGAGCTGGTGCTGATCCCCGGCGCGGTGCACACCGACCTGTACGACGGCGGCGGGAAGGGCGCCATCCCGTTTGACAGGATTCAGGCATTCTTTGAAAAGAACCTGTAGGCGCATAGCGGGCAGCAGGATGGCTTTATTGAGCCTGACGTCCGTTGCGCCGCTGCCGTGACCGCCAGGCAAAGAAGCGATCAGGACAATCGCGACACCCCTTCAAGCGCCGGCGCCGTGCCGAGCCTCGAAGGGGTGTCTCTTTATCTCTTGAAATAGTTTTCGCCAGAGGCGATCATTGCCGCCAGGGCGTAGTTATAATTGTCCGTCTACCGCTCCAGTTTATCGAGCAGCGCGCCGATATCACTGTTGACGCAGAGGCTTTGCCCATCGATTTCCCTTGGGCAAAACGCCTCGCTGTAATTCAGGCAGGCATAGGTCGCCTTGGGATTCTCCGCGGTCATCTGCCAGAAGGGATACTTGATGATGACAGGGGTGTTCGCGCCGACTCCCAGTTCGAGGTAGAGCACGCGGCCCGCCTCATGCCTTCTCAGGAAATCCGCGTAAGAAGCGGACGCGCGATGCCAGCCTTCGTCCTCGACAAAGCTGTCGTCTGAACGCAGGTTCATCACGACATCGCTGCCGTCCGTCGGACACCTAGGGATCAGGTCGGATGGGATGCGCATGGCGATTCGTCCGTCCTCCGGCAGTTGGAAAATGCCGTTTGCGTCCCTGACGAAGCCCTGCGCCGCCATCGCCCGCGTCGTCCAGTCCTCATTGTCGAAGGTCTCCCGGATCGCGGGATTCACGCTCTGGAACAGGCCGTAATCCCCCTGGGTGTAGAAAAGCCGTTCCTTGTCGAATCCCGCCCTTTGGAACTGATGATCCACATTGGTGGTGATGACAAAGGTATTCCTGTCCTTCACCAGTTCCAGCAGCCGCTTGTAAACCGGCTTTGGGGGATCGATATAGCGATTGAAGTAGATGTGCCGCGCCCACCAGGCCCAGCGGGTCTCATCGTCCGGGAACGGATAGAAGCCGCCCGAATACATGTCGCCGATGCCATACTTCTCCGCGAAATCAAAGAAGTACCGCTCAAACCGCTCGCCGCTGTAGGTCAGGCCGGCGGAGGTAGAAAGCCCCGCTCCCGCACCGATCACGATGGCATCGGCATCTGCCAGCGCAGCGCGAAGCCGCACGATCTGTTCAGACGGGTTGCCTTTTCCGAGGGAGACGCCGCCGCCCAAGGACCGCACGCCTGCCAGGCCCTTCTGGATCGTCTCAATATAGCCATTCGGCTGCTTCCAGTTTGCTTTCATCCGCATACCTCTTTTCCATCGCACCCGTGTCCAATGTTTCCGTCACGTCCCATCGGGACGCGCCGACCCGGGAAGCGCTCATTTTCAACACGTACCATTTCAAAAGGACTCCGATGATCGGCGCATCGGAGTCCAACCCTCTATTCTTGTTCCGCCAGGAGTTCCCGCATGCCCGTTCTCAGGTCGGCCAGGGTATACCTCCGCATCTCGTCCTCCATCGCGCCCTGGATGGCCTTCAGCTTGCCGTCCAGCAGCGCGTGGATGTTGCGGCCCACCGGGCAGTCCGGGTTCGGCGCTTCGTGGAAGCGGAACAGGTCCCCGCCCTCCACCGGTTCGATGGCCTGATAGATGTCGAAGAAGGTGATCTCATCCAGCGGCCGGTTGACGGTGATGCCCCCCGTCCCTCGGGCCACCGTGATCAGTCCGGCCTTTCCCAGCTGGGACAGTATGTTTCGTATGATGACGGGATTGGTGTTGATGCTCCTTGCGAGGAAGTCGCTTGTCACCTTGTAATCATCCTTGAAGACATCCACGCAGGTGAAGATGTGCAGCGCGACCGTGAATCTGCTGGAGATCTGCATGCGCCCACCTCACTTTCCTGCCACCATTGTAGCCCATTCGGGCGTGTTTTTCAATAGCCGAAATTAGAGTTTGTTTCTAGAGTGTGTTTCTAAAATGAGGGATGTGCAGTTTCGAGCAGATGATCATTCATTTCAAGGCGATTTTCCGCAGGCTTAGTGGGGCTATAGCAGTCGC
>CADCHI010000046.1:7409-41403 GCA_902801165.1 uncultured Eubacteriales bacterium
GCGGAGTAGCGGCGGTGCGTAAAAGTCAAGGGAAATCAACGCAGAAATGGAAGATTAGATGCCGAAAATGCATCTTTCCGAATTTAGAAACAGACTCTAGCGCCTTTTCCTTGTTTGTCATGATGAATTCCTCCTCACTGATCTTCACTTGATGTAATCGTGTTTATTACATCCGACGAGTGCATATTAGCACGCATTTGTTGTAATGTAAATAGTTACACCAATCATTTACCAGACATTTACAGATCGACAGACGGTTGAGGCGCATGCATAACGTGGAGCTTCCCCTGGCGCATGCGGTCGCGTTTGCCGGCTTTCCCAACGCGGAACGCAAAAACAGCAACCATTCCATTCGGTTGCTGTTTTGCGTTTGCGAACTATGTCAGCGGTCTTGCAGCGATTGAAAACCGGCCCCTTCACCGACGGCGCCCTGCCCTACAGGCTTCTGCCGAGCCTGTAGGCTTCCTCGGGGCGGCCGCTGCTTCGGGTCATGGAGGGCGTGCCACAGCCATAGCCCAGCACCATGCCCATGTCCCGGAAGCGGATGTAGCGCACCAGGGTTTTGTAGTGCGCGGTCAGGGCATCAAAGGTCCAATCGTCGGCATTCCACGCCACGCTCAGCAGGGCCGACTTCAAATGCCGGCTGTTCAGGCTGCTGTTGTAGGCGCAAAAGCGGTCCACGACCATCTTGAGCTGTGCACTCATGCCGTAGTAGTACAGCGGCGTGGCGAAAACCACCATGTCGCACTTCAGCAGCTTGGCTCGAATCACTTCATTGTCGTCCTTCTGGACGCAGGGCCCCTCGTAGCCGCAGCGCACGCAGCCGGTACAGGGGTGGATGTTCATGTGGCACACGTCGAGGACCTCGCAGGCGTGGCCCGCTTCCGTCGCGCCCTTGACGAACTGCTCCACCAGAATCGCGGTTGAGCCCTTTTTATTGGGACTTCCCATCAGTATGACGATCTTCATGCTCACGCCTCCGATTTGAGATGATTCGCTTCCAGCCACGCGGTCACGTTCTCGGACAGCGCAGCGCCGCCGGAATAGTGGATGGACAGGCCCTGTCCCATGTTCGCCTCCGGGGCCAGCTTGGCGATGGCCGTCAGGCTCTGGCCGAAGCGCCCGCCGCCGTGGGAACAGAAGGGCACGATGCGCTTGCCCGCAAAGTCGTACTGCCCCAGGAAGGACGCGATGGGCATGGGGATCGACGCCCACCAGTTGGGATAGCCCAGCAGGATGGTGTCATAGTCCGCCATGTCGTCCACACGTCCGGCGATCTCCGGCCGCGCCTCCAGCACGTAATCGTCGAAGTAGTTCTCCTCGATCTCGTAGGGGTAGTGGCCGTAGAAGTTGGCGTCGTTCGCGTCCAGCGAGCGCTCCAGGTTGAAGGGTGTGGACGTGCCGACGCGGCAGGCGTGCTCCCACTCCGCCTCCGTGGGCAGGCGGTAGCCGCCCGCGGCGCGGTCCCAGGTGACGGATTCTCCGTCGATGGCGTAGGCCGGCGTCAGCCCCGCCGCTTCGCTCCTTGCGTTGGCGAACCGGATCGCGTCCAGCCAGGAGATGTTCTCCATGGGCAGCTTTTCGCCGGTGAAGGCGCTGGGGTTCGAACCCATCGCAGCCTCCCATTCGGCCTGGGTGGACTCGTAAGGATCGATGTAGAAGGCGGCCACCGTCACCTCGTGCTGCGTCTCGTCGTCGATGCGCCAGTTTTCGTCCTCCGGGCTGCCCATAAGGAACGTGCTGCCCTCGACGCGTATGAAGCCGTCGTCAATGGAAGCCGGTTCAGTCTCCTGCCACGGGGCTTCCATGGCGTCTCCCCAGTCCGAATCAAGGCCAAAGTCGTTCTGGTTCGGCCAAGCCATGTTCAACGCGAGGCCGATCACGACGGCGGCCAGGATCAGCGTCACCGGCAGGAGCGGATTGCCCTTCCTGCGCAGCATCAGCGCAAACTGACCGCCCGCGAAAACCCAGAACAGCAGCATGACTACGTTCTCCAGCAGCACCAGCGCCCCGGCCTTTTCGTAGTCCAGAAACGCGAAGGGAACCCGGAAGAACAGGTAATTCGGCATGCCGTTTTTGAAGAACAGCCACAGGCCGACGCCGGCGACGATCGCGCAGACCGCCGAGAGAGCGCGCCGCGTTCCGTCCTTCAGCTTCAGCTTTGCCAGCATCACCGGTACGTGCAGGCCCAGGTGCAGTCCCATCAGCACAAACGACCAGTGGGACATGGAAAGGTGTGTCACCCGCACGAAGGATACCCGCGCGACGCCGTACAGGAATGGCACGGCGTAGTTGCTCATGGCCATGCCGCAGAAGGCCGTCAGCGCGAAGGACGCCAGCAGCAGCGCGTTCACGCAGGTGGAGGCGACGCGATAGGCGTTGTACTTTCCCTTGAGCATCGCGCCATACCAGCGCCGGTTGAGGATCTGGTGGACGATGACCAGCGCGGTCATGCCCATGCCCAGCCATTCGTGGGCAGCCTCCCCCATCACCTGGTAGGCCATCTGCAAAAGCAGGAGGACGGTCATGCTTATGTCGACGATCCTCCGCAGATTTCCCTGTCGCGCCTTCATGATCCGCTCTCCCTATGCTGTTATTTCAGTCCCGCGACCCAATTGCCCAGCTCATCCTCGCTTGCGTTGCCGTTGAGGCGCGCGCCCTTGAGCCAGTTGCCGGTTCCGGCCAGCTTCGCCAGATCGTCGCCGCTGCGGCCAATGCCGCTGCCGCCCGAGGTGCAGAAGGGGATCACGGTCTTGTCGGTGAAGTCGTGGCTCTCCACGAAGGTGCACAGTATGCGCGGCTCCTCGCCCCACCAGATGGGATAGCCGATGTAGATCGTAGAATAGCCGGTCAGATCCACATCTTCCCCACCGATCTCGGGCCGGGTCTCGGGATGGTCCTGCTCGGAGGTGGCGCGGGTGGAACGGTCGTTGTAGTTCAGGTCCTCGGCGGTGTAGGGCACGGCGGGGACGATCTCATACAGGTCCGCGCCGGTCACGCTGGCCAGCCGCTCCGCCACGCCCTTGGTGGTGCCGGTGCAGGAGAAGTAGATCACCAGCGTGTCGCTGTGGGCCGCGTCCTCCGCCAGCGCGCCCACTCCCAGCAGCAGACAAAGAATCATCAATAACGCGATTGCCTTTTTCATTACAAACCCTTCCTTTCTGATCACAGCCACCGGGACGCCCAGTCGGCCAGTTCCCTTTCCGAGGCGTTCGAGCCAAAGCGCCTGCCCGCCTCCACCTTTGCGCCGCCGGCCAGCGCCTGCATGTTCGCGCCGCTTTGCCCGATCTGGCTTCCGCCAGAGGTGGCAAAGGGAATCACCGTCTTGCCGGTGAAGTCGTACAGCTCCATGAACGTGTCGATGATGGAGGGCTCCCGGTACCACCACACGGGAAAGCCCACGAACACGACGTCATACCGCGCCATGTCAGCCACCCGCGAGGCGATTTCCGGGCGCGCGCTCCTGTCGTTCATCTCGACACTGCTGCGACTGTGCTTGTCCTGCCAGTTCAGGTCCGCGCGCGTGTAGGGAACCTTCGGCGCGATCTCGTGCAGATCTGCCCCGATGCTCCCGGCCAGCCGTTCCGCGACGCGCTTCGTCGTGCCTTCGGCGCTGAAATACGCCACCAATGCCTTGCTCATGATGATGCCTCCTTATCCAATCCACAGGTTGACGATCATGCCCGTTCCCCATGCGAAGGCCAGGGTGAACATGATGTAGATGATAAACCGCTTCCAGCCCAGCACGATCTTCATCGCGCCGAGGTTGGTGATTTTTGTTGCCGGGCCGGTAATCATGAATGCGGCGGCGCTGCCCAGGCTCATGCCGTCCACCAGCCATTGCTGCAAAAGTGGAATCGTTCCGCCGCCGCACATGTACAGGGGCACGCCGATGGTCGCCGCCATCAGCACGCCGAAGCCCTCGTTCTTTCCGAACAGCCCGCTGACGAAATCGCCGGGGACGTGGATCTGGTACAGCGCCGTCAGCAGGATGCCCAGCGCGAACATGGGGCCGGTGGCCCTGACGTTGCGCCAGACGTTCTTGAGAAACCGCAGCACAAGATTTGGGTCGGTGTCCCGGCTCGCACCTTCGCGAAAGCCGGTGAAGTCGAAGAAGGATTTGCCCTTTCCGCTGTAGAACAGGCGGATCATCCACCCGGCAACGCAGCCGCAGAGGGTGCAGCTGACACAGCGGATGACCACCGCCGTCCGGCCCAGCGCGCCGCTGTAGAAGATCAGCTGGGGGTTCAAGAGGATGCTGGACATCATGAAGGCCGCGAGATAGTCGTCCTTCACGCCCTGCTCCGAAAAGCTCGCCGCGATGGGGATCGTGCCGTACATACACAGCGGCGAGGCCACGCCCAGCAGGCTCGCGGGAATCACGCCCAGCCAGCCCATCCTGCGCTGGCCGATTTTTGCAAAAGCGCCGTGGATGACCCTCTTGCCAAACACGGACACTGCGCTGCCCAGCAGTATGCCCAGCGCCCAGTAAGGCGCGATCTGCCGGACCTGGATGTCCAGGTAATACCAGAGGTAAACGGCCTCCCTGTGCAGCCACTCCATCATTCGACGATCACCAGATTATAGGAACGGCTTCCCAGCCCTACGGCCTCGGCGGCATCCAGCGTATGCAGGCCGTTGCGGCTCTCGATGCGCTGAACCAGCGACGCGCTGTCCGGCATGGCGTACACCAGGTCGATGGCCGCCTGGTCGATGGCCAGCGGGTCGGTGGAGGCGAGGATTCCGACGTCGTGCATGTCCGGCTCGGCGGGGTTGCCGTCGCAGTCGCAGTCCACGGACAGGCGGTTCAGCACGCTGATGTAGACGATGTTGTCGCCCATGGCGGTATCCACGCCCTTGGCGGCGTCGGCCATGGATTCCAAAAACGGGTCCTGCTCACCCCAGATGCTGCCGCTGGTGCGGGTGCCGCCGGAGTGAATCCAAACCTTGCCCGTCGACGAGCCAAAGCCGATGGAGATGTTCTTGATGGCCCCGCCAAAGCCCGCCATGGCGTGGCCCTTGAAGTGGCTGAGCACCAGGAAGGCATCGTAATTGGCGAAGTGGCTGCCCACGTAATCCACGGAAAGCCGGTTGCCGCCCTCGATCGTCAGCTCCATGCTGCCCTCGGCGTCCAGGATGTCCACCTCCGCGATGTCGGTGAAACCGTGGTCCTTCGCCAGCTGCAAGTGCATGGCGGTGGAGGCGCGGCTGCCGCCATAGGCGGTGTTGCACTCCACGATGGCGGCATCCAGCATCCGCACGAGGTCGCCAATCAGCGCCGGGCGCAGGTAGTTGCTGTTCTCGCTCTCGCCCGTGGACAGCTTGACCCCCACCTTGCCGGGCAGCTCCACGCCCAGCGCCTGATAGGCCCTGACCAGGCTCTCCGGGGTGATGTCGCTGATGAAGTATACCGCAGTCGGGGCGGCTTCATCCCGGTGGAGCAGTGCCGACAGGTCGATCTCCACGCCCCCGTTGGTTGTCAGGGTCAGCTCCGCCGCCAGCGCGGATGATGCGCACAGCAGCACACAGATGAGCAGCGAAACGATCATGCGAATGGTTTTCATATTGCGCATCCTCCCTTTCAGGTCTATGCTTGTCTTTGGCAGGAACCGGTGCAGGATTCTTCGGCTTCGGCTTCGCCTCTGCTCAGTACGACAAGGTTCCGTTGTCCTGTCATTCTGATCGGAGCATCCTTCCCATTGGAGCGTGGGAGCAGGTTCAGGCGTTCATCCTGCCGCAGTCGCCCACCTTGTCACCGGTCACGAAATACTCATAGGTCGGGAACTCGAACAGCACCGGCTTGAAGGCTTGATAGTCGATCTTGTCCTTCTCGTTCAGCACGGCCTCGTCGGCGTAGGTCGCCAGGATCTTGCAGACGAAGTGGTCGAAGTGCTCCAGCTCGTAGTTGCCATCCACCTCGCATTCGATGGACACTTTCGCGTCGTCGATCAGCGGCGCGCCGTCCTCGCCCATCGTCCAGGCGAACGCTTCCGACTTGTCCGCCTTGTTGCCGCTGACGGTGCCCATGCGGTCCGCCGCCTTCAGCCAGGATTCATCCACCACGTTCACGGACAGCTTCTTGTTCTCCCGGATGCCCCTGTTGATGTAGTGTGCCTGCACCAGCGACACCATTAGGTGGCTGTGAGCCATGGTGCCGGCATGGGCCACCAGGGTCCAGGTGGGCTTGCCGTCCACCATCGCGCCCACCACGATCAGCGGGTTGGGGTACAACGCCAGAGTCGCGCCAATGTTCTTCTTCATGTTACTTCATCTCCTTTTCCCAGAAGCGGATCACATTGAGGTTCAGGCTGTCCGCCAGCTTTTCAAGCCCGGCCGTCTCCTCCTCGGTCAGGGTGACGTTCGCGGCCTTCACCGCATCCTCCACGTGGCTGACCTTCGTCACGCCGATGATCGGCAGCGTGCCCTTGGCGATGGCCCAGGCCACCGGGATCTGAGCAATGCCCACGCCGTACTTGTCCGCCAGGCGCCTGAGCTCGGCGTTCAGCACCTCCAACTTGTCCAGCACCGGGTTGTAGGTCTCGGCGCGGGCGGAACCCTCGGGCATGGGGTGCTTGGTATCGTATTTCCCGGACAGCGCGCCTTGCTCCAGCACCATGTAGGCGAAGAAGGTGATGCCGTTCTCCCTGCAATAGTCCAGTATGCCGGATTCCTCGGAGGAGCGGTTGATGAGGCTCAGGTGGTTCTGCACGGCGGACAGCTTGAGGCCGTGGGCCTTGAGGATTTCATTGGCTTCCTTGATCTCGGCCAGGTTATGGTTCGACACGCCCAGCAGCGGCACATCATCCCGGCCCTCGAAATACTTCGCCAGCTCTTCCGTCCAGTGGGGCGCGTTCCAGACGTTGTGGATCCAGTAGATGTCGAAGCGGTCCAGGTCCATCAGCTTCAGCTGCATTTCGATCATGTCCGCCATCGCGGTTTCCTTGCCATTCGCGCATTGGGGCGTGAACTTGTCGGAGATCAGGTAGGATTCCCGCGGCAGGTCCCTGATGAACTCCGCCAGCACCTTCTCGGAGGTGCCCATGCCGTAGGCGTAGGCGGTGTCCCACAGATTCAGGCCGTTGGCCATCGCCGCGTCGAAGATGGGTCTCAGCGTTTCTGCGGTAAAGTCGTTCCCGAAGGTTCCGTCGTTGCCCCAGGCCCACGCGCCGAGGGCGATTTTCGGCAGATTGCTCATATTGATTTCCTCGCTGTTCAAATCTTCTGATTACCGGTGGACCAAACGTGCTTCTCTCTGGCGTTCGCGGGCCTGTTCTGCGCCATGACGCCCGCCAGCGTGTGCGGCATGTAGGGCGCTTCGAGATAGGACATCTCCTCATCCGACAGCTCCAGGTCCACGGCCTTCGCCGCGCCTTCGATGTGGTGGAACTTCGTCGCGCCGACCACCGGCGAGGTCACCTTGGTCAGCAGCCACGCCAGCGATACCTCCGTCATGCTCACGCCGCGCTTCTCGGCGATCTCCGCCACGCGATTGATGATGACGTCATCCTGCTCCTTCGTGGCGTCGTACTTGAACTTCGCGTAGGCATCCTTCTCCAGGCGGTTGCTCGTCTCGCCCGGCCTGCGGGAAAGCCTGCCCGATGCCAGGGCGCTGTAGGGCGTCAGCGCGATGTTCTCCTCGTCGCAGTAGGGCGCCATCTCCCGCTCCTCCTCCCGGAAGATCAGGTTGTAGTGGCCCTGCACGGAAACGAACTTCGCCCAGCCCTCCCGCTCGGCGATGGCGTTGGCCTTGCAAAGCTGCCAGGCGAAGCAATTGGAGATGCCGATGTAGCGCGCCTTGCCCGCCTTTACCTGCCGGTTCAGGCCGTCCAGGATGTCCTCGATGGGCGTCTGCCAGTCCCACATGTGATAGATGTACAGGTCCACATAGTCCATGCCCAGGTTTTCAAGGCTCTTGTTCAGCATGCGCTCGATGTGCTGCTGGCCGGTGACGCCCGCCGCGATCTCATCCTGCGTCCTGGGTAGAAACTTGGTGGCCACCACCACCTCGTCGCGGCGTGCGAAATCCCGCAGCGCCCGACCCACGTACTGCTCGCTGGTGCCGGACTGGTAGGCGATAGCGGTGTCGTAGAAGTTGACGCCCAGCTCCAGGCCGTGCCGGATGATCTCCCGGGAGTGCGCCTCGTCCAGCGTCCAGGCATGCTGGCCCTGTCCCGGATCGCCAAAGCCCATGCAGCCCATGCAGATGCGGGAGACGTTCAAATCGCTGTTTCCAAGTCTTGTATATTTCATGGTTCCGTCAGCCTCCTGTTCAATCCCAAGCATAAACTGACATCGTGTCAATACATAGTATACACCATATCTGACACGATGTCAACACTTTATACCTGGCTGCATTCATATTTTTATAGGCTCATCGGCGCGGCGCCGCCGTCACGATGAATATGCGAAATCGACGCCTTACGCCCCAGCCCCCAGCAGCGCTCTGATGTTGTTATAGGCGAGATCGTAAACGCTCATATATACGAAATCCAGCCCCGCCTCCGACATGGCCTGGCGCTGCTTCGCGGACACCGTGGTATAGGGATAGATGCCGTAGAGGAAGGGCAGGAAGGCGTACAGGAAATCCTGCCGAGCCTTCGAGTCCATGTTCGGGAAGAATTTGACGAGGCAGCGGCGCACCGCCTCGATGGACGCGCCATAGGCCCGCTTAAAATCCACCAGGCACTCCGGGCGGCTGTTGTCCTCCATGTCAAAGTGGTTCATGCTCAGCAGCTTGAGCAGCATGCTCCGCTTTTCCAGCGAATGGGCCAGCATGCTGGAAAATGCCTCGGCGCTCATGGTCGTGTAGTCCCTCGCGATGGCGTCGAGTTCCTCCACCCAGCGCTCATACTCCTTCTGCATCAGGGCGAGGAAGATCTCCTCCTTGGTCTGAAAGTAATTGTAGATGGAAGTGCGCGTGAAGCTGGTGGCTCCGGCGATATCCTTCAGCGTGATCTCCTTGAAGCTCATGGTCTGGTAGAGCTTCTCACAGGCGGAGATGATCTCCTCCCTGCGCGCGTTGGTCAATTCCGCAGAACCCTTGGGCATATCGTTACTCCCTTCGCCGCCCGGCGGCGGCCTTTTGCTATGGCATCATTATAGCACAAAAAATGACACATTGTCAATGTTTCCATTTTTGGAATTGACAGCGTGTCAGATTCACGATATGATTCCGTCCCTGGCCGGGTAAAGGCGCCCGCGGCAAGAACTTCGCAGCTAAGCCTGTGGGCCCGGATTGTCGATGGCGTTCAGCGCCGTCCCGATCTTCCCGATCGCCTCGGCATCCAGCCCGCTGTAGCTCAGTCCGTCCCGCAGCCGGATGACCCCGGCAGCGGCGCTGGGGAAGCCCTTGTCCCAGCCGGGCATGGCCGCGTCCAGCAGAGCTCTGGCCGGTTCACTGGCCATCAGATGGGCCATGGTGCAGTCCAGGTTCAGCGTCTTGTCCCGGTTGCCGTTGACCTTTGCGCCAAAGCGCGGCTCTGCCAGCCCCCGGGGCGTGATTCCACCCATGACGTCCGCCAGCCAGGAGAGGCTGTCCGCCACCCACCGGGGATAGCGCTCGCTGAACGCCCCGCCCTCGATGCTGGCGTCGCCCGTGGACAGCAGAATATCGAGGTGCCGCGCGTCGCCGGCCTGCAGCGAAAGATCGCACTGGTAGCCCAGGAGATAGTATTCCTCCGGGGAGATCTGTGCGCACAGCGCGACCCCGTTGCCCTTCAGCGGCAGGAATTCGCTGTGGAACTCCGCCACAACGCGCAGCTTGCCGAAGTCCATGCACAGCGCGGCGTCCTTTTGCTCGGCACAGAGCGCCTGCAGGGCGGAAGTGCCATACCTCTCCGCGAGCAGCGGCATCATGGCGCCCAGCGTTTTGGCGAACCAGGCGTATTCGTCGAAGTCCTGCGGCGTCTTCAACGCCGGGTCATTCACGTCCATGCCGAACAGAAAGCCCTGCATCATCGTGAAGGGATGGCCGATGTCGTCGAATCCGAAGGGCGAATAGCCCATGGCATGGTAGTGTCCGACGCAATAGGCCAGCCTCGGCGCGGCATAGGAATGGACGGCCGCCTCGGGGATGAACAGCGGCTGGTTCCTGGCATTGTCGTCGCAGATCGCCAGAAAATCCGGCGCGTAGATATCCGGGCAGAGCACGTCGATGGTCGGGGCGCAATATCGCCACACCTCGTGCATCCGCGATACCGGGCCGCCGCTCGGGTACGTTCCCGCCGCATCCCCCTCGTGGGCCAGCCAGGCGTTGGCAAACATGGGCAGGCCATAGGCCTCGCGCCCTCTCCTGGCGACCGCCTCCACATAGCTGGCCACGTAATAGGCGCTGAACACCTCCTCCGCCACAGGACCGAAGACCTCCGCCCAGCTGCCGCGTGCCGCGCCGCCCATCACCGCCTCGCGCACGTCGGGATGCATGGTTTCCACGTGGCCGCGCATCCATTGGGCGAAGTCCCCCGGGACTTCCGAAGCGAAGGCCGCGTCCGCCGCCGCCGAGTGCTCCCGGGCGCTGCCCGAAAGGCCCGTCTCGTTTTCGACCTGGACGCCGATGACCGTCCCCATCGCTTCATCCACCTCGCGGATATGCGCCATCAGCTTGCCGAACGCCCTGGCGTCCGCCTCCCGCGCCGCCTCGCAGAGATAGGAAATGCTGTAATAGGAGACCTTCATGGGGCCCATCTCATGATAGCTCTTGGCCTCTCCACGGACGAGCTGCGCGCGCTGGAAGCGGTGAATGTCCCGCTTGACCCACTCGGGCGCGTACATCATCTGGGCATTCTTCCAGGAGCCAAACCAGAGGAATACGATTCGCTTGTTCCATTCGCGGGCCTGCCCAATCAGCGCGTCGGGGATGGAGAAGTCGAATGTGCCCTCCTGCGGCTCCGTGAGCTCCCAGGTCACGGGGATGAGTAGGGTGTTCAGGCCCAGCTCATCCGCGACCTTCCATATCCCTTCCATGTACTCCGGAGAAGAGGAATCCGAATTATGAACCTCGCCAGCCACCGCGAAGAACGGGGCGTCATCCACATACAGCACCTGTTTTCCGTTATGAAGCCTGATTTCCGATTTCATATTCGCATTCCTCCAGTTATCCTTAGAGTGTGTTTCTAAATTCGGAAAGATGCATTTTCGGCATCTAATCCTCCATTTCAGCGTTGGTTTCCCTTGACTTAGCCCCACTAAGCCTGCGGAAAACCGCCTCCTTCGCCAGGTAATCGTTTTTTAATCGTTGACCGCGTTCATGAGCTCACCGAAGCGGTTCAGGTGCCATGCGGCCCGCTCGTCGTCCCGGGCGTCGCCGATGGCCGCCGCCTCGAAGCCGCCGTTCACCGCCGCCTCCACGCCGGCGTGGGCATCCTCCACCACCAGGCACGCGGACGGAGCGAGGCCCACCTGCTTGCCGATGGAGATATCCATGGAGCCCAGGGAATACACGAACACCGCGCCGACGCTCATCAGCGCCAGCACGATCACGTTGCGCATCAGTGTATCCAGCTTGGCCGCCGACCAGATGCTCTCGCCCGTCAGCGGCGTCACAATGGAAAAGAACACCACGCACAGGATCAGTCCGCTGTAGGCCGCGGCCTGCGCGCCGTTCTTTTTGAACCAGCCCAGGAGGCCGGTGTTTTTATTGATCGCTTCACTCATTTCAGCCGTCCTCCTTAAATCATGTATTCAATGATGTCGGTCTGCTTCAGGTCGGCGCTCCGGGTGAACTCTCTGGTCACCTCGAAGTCCTTCATGATGATGATCTTGTCCGCCATGCCGATCAGCTCCGAGAGCTCCTCAGAGATCATCAGTATGGCCTTGCCGTCCTTCTTCATCTGCTCGATCAGCGCGTACATGGCCTGCTTGACGCCGATGTCCACGCCGCGGGTCGGGCAGTCCATGATGACCACCTCGCTGCCCTTTGCCATCCACTTGCCGAAGGAGACCTTCTGCTTGTTGCCGCCGGAGAGGGTGTTCACATACTGCTTGCTGCTGCCGCACTTGATGCGGAAGGCCTCGATCTGGCTATCGGACAGCTTCTTTTCAGAAGCCGGGCTGATGAAGCCCACCGGCCCGGTCAGCGCGGTCAGGGACGGCAGCACGATGTTCGTCTGGATGGCCGCGTCCAGGATCAGCGATTCGCTGTCGCGGTTCTTGGAGATGTAGCCGATGCCGTGCTCGATGGCGGTCAGGCAGTCGGTGATCTTAACGCCGTTGCGGGTGACCGAGCCGGATTCCAGCTTCTCCAGGCCGTAGGCCGCGCGGCCGATCTCGTGCATGCCTCAGCCGGACAGCCCGCCGAAGCCGACGATCTCGCCGCGGTGCAGCGTCAGGCTGAAATCCTTGATGGGGCCGAAGGAGATGTGATCCAGCTGGAGGGCGACCTCGTCCCGGTGGGAGGCGTCGTAGTCCTCGCGGTAGTACTTCTCGCCGATCTCACGGCCGACCATCATTTAGCGGATGCGCTGGACGGCGTCCGGCGCGTCCATCTCCTCCCGGGTCAGGTGGCCAATAATGTCGCCGTCGCGCAGCACGGTCAGGTCGGTGCATTGCTACAGGATCTCGTCCATGTCGTGGGAGATGAACACGACCACCTTGTCCTCCTTCGCCATCTTGCGGATCAGCTTGTAGAGGATCTCGCGGCCCTCCAGGGAGAGCGCCGTGGTGGTCTCGTCCACGACGAGGATCTGGGTGTCGTCGTCCACGCAGCGCACGATTTCCGTCAGCTTGCGGTCTTCGAAGGTCAGGCTGTCGATGCGGTCGCGGGCGTGGATGTGGGTAATGCCAAACTTCTTGAGCAGCGCTTCGGCGGCCTTGTACATCCTGCCCATGTTGACGATGCCGCATTTGGAGAACTCTGCCTCGCGGCCCGCGAACAGGTTCTGCGCCACGGTGACGCCGGGGATGGTGTTCGCCTCCTGGAGGATCATTGAGATGCCCTCGTGCTGGCTCTCGATCATGTTATGGGGCTGCCAGGGCTTGCCCCGGTAGGTCATCTCGCCGCGGGTGGCCGGCTGCATGCCGGACGTACTTGTTCATCATCGGCCGGGACAGGCTCGCGAGCAGCTCGACCTCCTCCACGCTCTCAAGCCTCTGCGCGCCCATCTCCACCCACTTGTCAAAGGACGAGCCCGCGGCGCGGCTGACGGAATACTCCGATACCAGCCATTCCCCCTCGGGGGCGTTCTCGATGCAGATTTCAAAGTCCCGGCGCTGCCGCCCGCCGAAGGCCGTATAGCGTTCGGTCTGCGTCATGTCGAAGGCTTCACAGTTGGCGTACAGCGCGGAATAATGCTTGTAGTTGTACAGCATCAGCTGGTATTCCCCGTCCTGCCGGGTCAGGAACCAGCCCTCGCCCCGCCCGATCAGCGTATTGCCGAGCCTGCGCAACAGGCACAGCGCGTGGTAGGCGGCCTTGGGGATGCCGTTGTACGTCAACAGGCCCAGGCCGCCGTGGAAGACCTCGTCCGGCACCTGGTGCTCCTCAAACAGATCGGTCAGCACCCAGTAGCCCATGCTCTCCAGCCGATCCATGTTCTCCAGGATGTTTTTCACCAGGTAGCAGGAGCGGAAGCAGGTGTCCCCCAGCAGCTCCCGGTGGGAGGGCGACAGGTTCCACTCCGTCAGATAGACGGGAAGCGCCCTGCCAAAGGCCGACCGCACGGTTTCGTGGACATCCTGTATGCTCTCGGCGAGCATGTTCTCATCGCCCGTCAGCTTTAGGTGGGTAACCGTGACATCCTCGCGGTCATAGATGCCCCAGTCCTCAAACAGCACGGTTCCGTAAAAATGGATGAGCACAAACTCCGGCACGCAGCGCCGCTCCTCACAACGCGCGTTGAATCGCCGGATCCAGTCCATCCAGCCCTCCTTGTAGTAATAGAGGGAGGGGGTTCCGATGGAGATGTCCGGCGCGACGGCCTTGACCCTCCGCCAGGTTTCGCAGTAGAAGTCAAAGAAATCCTCGTCCCTTGGGAAGCCAAACATGGAAGCCGGCGTGTCTGGCTCATTCCAGACCGTGAACGGCCACTGGCGCACCACGGGCAGTCCGTACCGGGCGATCAGGTGCCTGACAAACGCCTCCACCAGGTCGAGCCAGGCCTCCATGTCCTTCGGCGGGCTGTTGATCATGGTGGTGTTGAATATCCTCCGTTCCGGCGCCAGCGCCAGAGCCTCGGGCATAAAGCCCAGCTGGATCAGCGGCTTGAGCCCGATGGAGCGGAGGAAATCCAGCGCCTTGTCCACATAGACAAAGCTGTATTCCAGTTTCCCGTCCCGCCCAAGCTGGCAGACGTGCATGTCGTCCGAGAGAATCCCGTGGAACTTGACGTAGGTATAGCCAACCTGCCTTTGCAGGTTCGCGAGCATGCGCTGCACATCCGCCTGGAGCAGCTCCTTCGCGCTGCTGACCGAAGTATAGACGCGCCAGGTGTGCCTGAGGGGCGTCCCCGCCGCGCCGCCGTCCACGCGGTACCGGCACTCGATGTCCGGGAGTTCCCGATCGTCATACACCCCTTCCTGCGGCGCGTTGTCCAGGAAGCCGGCGAAATATTGGAGGTATTGGGTCGTGTCCAGTATCTCATACTGGTTTCCCGCCTGAACAGGGGCCGTCTTGGCCTGGGCATGCTTCTGCTTGCGATACTGCCGCGGCAGCATATCGTATTGCTTCTTGAACAGCTGCACAAAGGTCTGCGTGTTGGCGAAGCCGTTGTTCTCGGCGATGTGGTCGATGGTGTCGTCCGTCGCCAGCAAATCGGAAACCGCCTGGGTCAATCTCACGTGATTGAGGTATGCCGAAAAGCCCATGCCCATCATCCTCGCAAAGAAGCGCGAGGCGTAGGGCACGGACAGGTATTCCCGCTCGGCGATCTGCTGGAGCGTGATGTTTTCCCGATAGTGCTCGGCGATGTAGTCCGCCATGCGGGCAATGCGCTCGTTCTGCTGCAGGGCCTGTTCCTGGCGCAGGGCGGTGCGATCCGCGCGGAAGCGGGCCATCAGCTCCGCCATGAGCGCGTAGCTCAGCGCCTTGGCGCGGAAGAGCCGTCCTTCATCCGTGGACGAGTGCGCCTTGACGAACTGGGCCACGATGCGCTTGATCTGCAGAAGGCCCTCCGCGTCATGGGAGGTTCTGGAGTTGCACTCAAACCAAAGCGGGCCGTCGGAGAGCAGGCTGTCGTCGAACAGCGACAGCTTGATCTGCACCGCCACCATGATGGCGCTGTCTGCGGTCAGCTCGTGGGGCGAATTGGAATTGATCAGGATGACGTCCTCCGGCTCCAGCACATAGTGCTCCGCGTCCACGATGATCGACACGCTGCCGGACAGCACGAACAGCAGCTCCAGGCTGTCGTGCCAGTGCCGCCCGGAGTGCCCCAGCTGGTGGATAAAGCAGCGCACCGGAACGCGCTCGCCGAAGTTGATGATCTCGTGCCGATAATCCATAGGATCGCCTCCGTCTTTTCAAAGGGGATCAGCGTCCGCCATAGGCCAGCTCCAGCTTGCTGAACAGGTCGTCCAGCGTCATGCGCACGTCGATGCTGTCATAGACCCGGATCAGCTTGCCGGCAGGGTTCTCCCGATAGGTCAGGTCGTCCGCGATGATCGGCGCGCGCCGCATGTGCCAGTTTCCGCGGAAGCGGTTCATCAGCAGCACTGCCGCGGTGGTATTGTCGCCCAGCGTCCAGTTCTCCCCTGTCCGGAGCAGGAAGCTGGAATTGTATTCCCGATGGTTTTCCTCGACCAGCTGCTCATACAGATACCTGCCGATCGCGCCGCAGGGGTACACCCGGCGGCGGAGCTCCGCCAGCGTGACCTCCAGGCTGGAATAGACGCTCTGGTCGGTCTGCCACACCTCGGCGCCGCTGTCCAGCACGGCGCGCACGGCCTCGGGGTCCTGCATGACGTTGAACTCCGGCCTGCCCTGGGGATAGGGACCGCCGCCGTTCCACAGTACGACGATGTTCTCCGCGATCTCCGGCGCTCGGTTCAGCGCGGCAGCCACGTTGGTCATCGCCCCCTGCACGGCGATATACAGCCTGCCCGGCTGCTTCGCCTGCTCGATGATGAACCGAACGCCCTCGCTGTCCGGCGCGTCGCCCTTGTCCTTCAGCGGAAACACACAGCCCCGCAGCGCGGGGACATCATCGATTTCCGCCAGCTCCAGTACGCGCAGGACCTCCCGGTAGCTCTTCTCCATCGTCTCGCCCGGCACCAACGCCTTGCTCTCAAAGTGCGCGGCGACGATGCCGCATACATCCAGCATCGGGCTGAGCAAGTGGTGCATGATGGCGTATTGGTCGTCCGCCTCGTTTTTCGCGTCCGTATCCACCAGCACGCGGATACGCGCCGCTTCCGGCACATCCAGGCCGATGCGCTTCAGAATATCATTTCTTGCCGCCATTCCATTCACTTCTTTATTGGTTAATCGGAAACATCCATCTTCATTATATCATGCGTCCCGCATTTTGCAAGGCTTCCCGCGCCCTTGCCGACCATGCCTGTCTCCTGAACGCAGCCATCTCTCCCCGGGGTTGCCGCCACAGCTTCAACCAAATCGGTTCCGCCCCCATTCCCCTTCCCTGCCGGGCCTGTTTGCAGGCGGGGGCCGCCGCGAGTCTTTCAATGAAAACAGCATCCACGGGAGCGGCACCGTTCCACTGACCCCGTGCGGGATATGCAGGCGCCGAGCCAACCGAAAGGGCGGCTTGGGCTCAAGCCCCAGAATTCCCCCGCATCATCATGTCAATTGTACTGGATTTTCACGGGCAAACAGGGTATAATGTTCATATCATTGGCGGTAAAGCGTTCCACATTGTAACGGGTTGGAAAGAACAAGGGGAACATGTGCGTCCGGCCCCGGCGGCGCTCCTCTCGATGCCCGGTTCAGCATCGCGTTTTCGCCGCGGGGACAGACGGATGGGTCCCTTCGGAACACCCAGGCAGGAAACGGCAAACAGTCGCCCTATGACGGGAGGTTTTGATACCATGAAACGCATCCTCTGCTTTGGCGATTCCCTGACGTGGGGCTCGGACCCCGCCATAAGGGGCCACCGCCTCCCCGGGCGCTGGCCGCGGGTCCTGCAATCCGCTCTTGGCCCCGGCTATGAGGTCATAGAGGAGGGCCAGGGCGGGCGCAATATCGCCACCGACGACATTCCGGAGGGCGAGAAAAACGGGATCAGGTACATTCGCCCGTGCCTCGAGACCCACAACCCGTTTGACATGCTCATCATCATGCTGGGGACGAACGACCTCAAGAGGAAGTTCAGCTATTCCGCGCAGGATGTGGCATGGTCAATGGAGAGGTTCCTGCAGAAGGTATTGACGCACCGGCAGTACAGCTCAGCCACCCATTACGACATCCTGCTCGTGTCCCCGCCACCCATAAACGAGGGGCTGCTGACCTCATGGCTGGGGGATGTGTACGAGTTTGAGGTGGGTATGAAGAAGTCCACGGAACTGAAGGCGTGGTTCGAGCAGCTGGCCCAACGCTACGAGATCGGCTTCCTGGACGCCGGGCAATACTGCGAGAGCAGCGAGCTGGACGGCATTCATCTGGATGAGGAAAACCATCGGAAGCTGGGAAAAGCTGTGGCGGAATATGTGCGGAATAAACTGGCGGAGGCCTGAACGGCGAGGATGTCCGCGCCGTTCCCGATTCCCCGAAAGAACCGCGAAAGGGCCCCTGACCATTGAAAGGATGAAATGAATGAACGCACTCCGAATAGGCATCATCGGCGCGGGCCGCATCGGCAGGCTCCATGCCAACAATCTGAAAAGCCGCGTTCCCGGCGCGGAGCTGGTCGCCATATCCGATGTCCATGAGCCGGCGGCGAAGGAGGTCGCAGCCTCCCTGGGCATCGCGGCCTGCGGCGATTATCACGCCATCCTGTCCGACCCCGCCATCGACGCGGTCTTTATCTGTTCCTCCACGAATACGCACTCCCCCATTTCCATCGAAGCGGCCAGGGCGGGCAAGCACATATTCTGCGAGAAGCCCATCGATCACGACTTGGACAAGATCAAGGCGGTGATCGATGCCGTTCGGGCATCCGGCGTCAAATACCAGATCGGCTTCAACCGCCGGTTTGACCGCAACTTCAAGCGCGTCCACGAGATCGTGAAGGAGGGCGGTGTCGGCGATGTCCACATCGTGAAGGTCACAAGCCGCGACCCGGAGGCCCCGCCCCTCTCCTATGTCAAGACCTCCGGCGGCATCTTCCTGGACATGGCGATCCATGATTTCGACATGGTGCGCTACCTGACCGGCAGCGAGGTCGTGGAGGTCAGCGCCTTCGGAGCTTGCCTGGTCGACCCGGAAATCGGCAAGGCCGGCGACGCGGATACCTGCGCCATCATGCTGAGGTTTGAAAACGGGGCGCTTGGCGTGATCGACAACAGCCGCCAGGCGGTCTATGGCTATGACCAGAGGATCGAGGTGTTTGGATCAAAGGGATGCATTACGGCAGACAACGAGACCGCCAACAACACGACGCTGTATACGGCGGATGCCGTGACCCGCGAAAAGCCCCTGTGGTTCTTCCTGGAAAGGTACAACGACGCCTACATCGCGGAGGCGCGGAGCTTCGTGGAGGCCTGCCTGAACGATCGTGAAACCCCGGTCGGCGTCAACGATGGGCTCCAGCCCGTGCTTATCGGCCTCGCGGCAAAGGAAAGCTGCGAGAAGGGCGGCGTGCCGGTGAAGGTCGCAAAGAAAACCTGCGGCGGCTGAAATATCAGCAATCCCGCCCGCAGGTTTGGTGTAACAGGATCGAGCCGACATGCCGCCGCAGCCGGTGCGGGCTGTCGGGACAAGGCCCGAAGGTTTTCAATTTACTGATAAGAAGTGGTTTCGCCGGGTGCTTCCGGGTACGCCTGGAGCAAACCCGCATACCCATGGTTGAATTGAAGGATCACATGACAAGAGCCATGCCTCCCAGACATTTTGCAGGCATGGCTTATTTCGGTTCCCCATACAACGCATTCCTGATTTGCCCGGTGACGCGCTTGGCGCGCGCGTGGTCTTCGCCGCTGGCGGTCACGCCGACCACGACATTGCCTTCCCGAACGATGCCCGGAAAGAAAAAATCGCATAGCGCCCTGTCGCTCGAGACGTTCACGAGGATGCCGCGAAGCCTGCAATCATCGCAGATCGTGGCGTTCAGTTCGGCGTCGTCGGTGGCGGCGAGCACGATATCCGCGCCGCTGATGTCCGTCATCTCATAGGCTCTTCGGACGAGGCGCAGCTTGCCCGCAGCGGCCAGCGCTTCGATATCCGCATGGGCCTCCGGGGCCACGACGGTGACGTGCGGCGTAAACTGCGCCAGCACAGCCGCGCGGCGGGCGGCGATTTTGCCCGCGCCGACCACGACCACACGCTTTGCGGAAAGGTCGATGAACATCGGAAAACAGGGATATTCCGCCATGGCTACTTCCTCTTCCTCTTCACAATATGGTTCAGGACGCCGCCCGCGACGATGATTGCCAGCGATATATACAGCACCTTCTTGGCGGCCTCCTGGGGAATCTGGCTCTTGTCTCCCAGGGATTCGGAATAGAAGGTCAGCGTGTATTCGATCTCCAGGGGATCGCCCATGGCCGTGGTGTCCGCGATGACCTCCATCGGCGCGTCCATCGCCGTAATGGGAATCTCGAAGGTGGAATTGCCGCCGTCCGTGGTCAGGTTTTGATAGACGGTGTCGCCGATGACCATGTAATCGTAGTAGGGGCTGCTCCAAAGCAGGCGGGCCCAGGCTCTTCCGTCCCGAATGACCAGCAGCGTGGGAGAGCTGACGTTTGCCCTGCCGCTGCCGCCCGCCAGGTTGACCTCTATGGAATACTCCCCGTCGGAGCGCGGCAGGGAGACCGGTTCCAAAGCCACGGGCCCGGTCCCTTCCACTTCACCTTCGCCCAGCGCCGCCGCGCCGTCCGGCTCGAAATCGAGCAGAGCCCTTTCCGCAAGCGCGTAGTCGGGCAGCTCGAAGGCCAGCGCGCCCTCTGGCAGCGCCGCGGCGTCAATGAGCAGCTGCCGGTCGTACCACATCTGGCGGTTTCGGCTGTAGGCCGCGCATTCAAAAGGCGCGTTGAGCGCCGGGACGGGAATCGTGAACACTGTGAAGCGCTGTCCCTCGTCCCCGGGAATCCAATCTCCTTCCGGGGCGCTGCCCGCCTGCTCCGCCGTGCCCATGTAGACGTACAGGTAGCTGCGGCTGCCGATGGTGATGTTGGCCGTCATCTCGCCGCCGCTCACGACCAGCTCCGCCTCGATGATTTTGAAAAACACCGAGGTGGATTCCACCTTAACCTCATAGGTGCCATCCGCAATGTCCCGGCCGTAGATGGGGACCATGCCATAGCTGCCCACTTTGCGATCCCGAATGGTGCGCGCGGCCCTCGCCAGCCGGTCCGCATAGTCGGTGGTATTCGGCGTCAGGACCGTCACGGCCAGCGCAGCCTGGAATGAAAGCAGCAGCGCCGCCAGCAGGAGCCACGCCCCCACCCTCCGTAGTCTATGTTCCATCGTTTATGGCACCTCGTCACAGGTTCTTCTTGCGGTAGATAAACACCACCGAGATCGCGCCGAACACGATCAGGTAAGCCAGCAGCACCGCAAACCCGAACCATCCCGGCGCTTCGCCGTTGGAGATGGCCCGGATCATGCCGCTGGCCTGGGAAAGGGGCAGCAGCGAGATCACCTGCCGGAAGCCCGAGGGCATCTGGTCGGTGGAGAAGAAGGTGTTGCACAGAAACGACATCGGCATGATGATGTAGGAGGTAAACCTCGGCGCGTCGGTATAGCTCTTGGCCAGGAAGGACATCACCAGCGCGATGGTGGAGAACACCGTGCCGTTCAGGAACATGATGAGCGCCGACATGCCGTTGAAGATCAGGTTTGTGCGGATGGGCAGGGTCAAAAGCAGTATGATGCCGCCCGCGTACATGCCCCGCAGGCTCCCGCCGATCACCTGGCCCAGTATGAACTGCCACAGCGGCGTGGGTGACACCATGATCTGGTCCAGAGCCTTCTCGTACAGGCGCTGCACGCTCATGTTCTGGGCGATGGCCGAAAAGGAGCCCGTCATGGTCGCCATGGCCACGATGCCCGGAATCAGGAAGTGCAGATAGGGCTCCCCGTGAGAGGTGGTCTGGATGCCCATGCCGAATATGATGAGGTACATCAGCGGGGAGATCATCGCCGCGACGGTGATCTTGTAGAAGTCCCGCTTGAACTCCACCCATTTTTCCCAAAGAACGGTAATGATGCCCATCATTGATACCTTTCAGCTTGTTGGAATGAAAACAACCTCATCCGTCACGCTTCGCGTGCCACCTTCCCCTGAATGGGAAGGCTTTATAGCTTCCTCCCCGCCACATCCACGAACACGTCCTCCAGCGTCGTGGCCCGCAGCGCCGCGTCGCTGCCCGCCCTCGAGAGGTAGGCGATGGCGTCGTCTCGATTGTGAAAATAGCGGCTGACCAGGTTGTCCTGAGAGGTCTCGTCCACGGCAAACGGACCCAGCTCCCGTATCAGGTTATCCGGCGTGTCCAGCTTTTGAAGCCGCCCCTGGTTGATCAGCGCCACGCGGCCGCACAGCGCCTGGGCCTCCTCGATGTAGTGGGTGGTCAGCACGATGGTCATCCTGTCGCCATTGACCCGTCGCAGGAGATTCCACATCTGCCTGCGGGACAGCGCGTCCATGCCCGCCGTGGGCTCGTCCAGCAGCAGGATTTCCGGCTCGATCATCAGCGCCCGGCAGATCATCAGCTTGCGCTTCATGCCGCCGGAAAGGTGCCGCACCGTGCGGTGGCGATACTCGATCAGGCCGGCAAACGCCAGCAGCTCGTCGGTCTTTTGTTTGATGACCTTCCTCGGCAGGTAGTACAGCCGCCCCTGATACTCCATGACCTCGTCCATGTTCATGTCCTGGCGCATGGAATACTCTTGGGTGATGACGGACAGCTTGCGCTTCTGCGCGCTGGCCTTGCGGTCCAGCTTCTGCCCGTCGATCCATATCTCGCCCTCCGTGGGCAGCAGCACCGTGGACATCATGGAGATGGTGGTGGTCTTTCCCGCGCCGTTGGGGCCGAGGAGTCCGAAGAACTCCCCGGTCTCGATGCGCAGGCTCAGGTGATCCACCGCCGTGAAGTCGTCGAATTTCTTGGTCAGATTCCTCAGCTCAATCATGTTCCACCATCCACTGTTCCTATTCCTCTGCTCCTGGGCATTCTGACTGCTGCCTTTTGCCTGATGCCTGTTGACTGTTTTCTGTTGCCTGATGCCTGTTGCCTTATTCTCATTACTTTTCCTTCGCTATGATGAGGGAGAAATACCCCGCGTCATCGGGAATCTCGTCGAGGCTCCGGTACAGCTTCTCGTTGTCCATGCTGCAATTCTCCACCATCTGGACCGCGCGCCCGCTCTTTCTGAGCATGTCCTTGACGGCGGCCATCTGGCTGGCGGACTTCATCAGCACATAGGTGCCCGGCTGCTCCAGCGCGTGGTCCAGCTTGTGGACCGCGGGCACCACGTGCAGCTGCTCGTCCCACTCCACCAGCGGCAGGCCCAGCCGCGCCGCCGCGGCGCAGAAGGAGCTGATGCCCGGCACCAGCTCCACCTGGTAGCCGTCCGCCTCCAGGTAGTGCTGGATGTAGCTGAAGGTGCAGTAGACAGTGGGGTCTCCCAGGGTGATGTACACCAGGTTCTTCCCCTGGTCCAGGTAGCCCTCGACCAGCTTCGCGGCCTTCTGATGCTCCCTGTCGATCAGTTCCCGGTCCTTGATCATGGGCATGTAGACCGGCACCAGCTCCTTGTCCGCGATCTCCGGCACCACGCCCGCCGCGATTTTGTAGGCCACGGCCTCCTTTGGTTCCCTGCCGGGCACGGCGATCACATCGTTCTCCCGGATCAGCTTCGCCGCCTTGTAGGTCATCAGTTCAGGGTCGCCGGGGCCGACGCCCACGCCGTAGGCGATACCACGCTTCATATATTCAACCTCCATATCAACGTCTGTTTCGTTTAATTGAGAATTGAGAATGGGGAATTGAGAATTCATGTGGAAATCCTACGGATTTCTTTGATTGAATAACGGCAGAGAATCTGAATATATCAAACAAATCCGGAAGGATTTGTACCTCCATTCTCAATTCTCAATTTTCAATTCTCAATTCTCAATTTCCTCGCCGCTTCCTCCACGGCCTTTACGAGCGCCTCCAGCGTCGCCTTTTCGGACACCCACGTCCGCATGCCGCGCTTCTGCGCCTCGGCGGCGGTTTGCCTGCCGATGCACACGGCGTTCACCCGGCTGAAATCCGCATCCGGCACGGCGGCGGCAAAGCCCCGCACCGTGGAGGCGCTGGTGAACACGGCGAAATCCACATCTTGTATCAGGCCCTCGGCGTCCGGGATGGCGGCATACTCCGTATCATAGGCAGCCACGTCGGTGACGGCCAGGTTTTCGCCCTTCTCCAATTCCTCGATCAGTTCATGGTTGCCGATGGCCGCCCGGGGAATGAGGATGCGGGAACCGGGCGCGCAGGCCGCCCGCAGTTCCCGGCCAAGCGTCTCGCCGTCGTACACGGACGGCAGGAAGTCCGCCCTCAGGCCGTACTTGAGCAGCGCTTTCTGGGTGCCCTGGCCGATGGCGGCCAGCTTCACGCCGCCGAGCGCCCGCAGGTCGCGCAGCGCGATCAGCCGGTCGAAGAAGACGCCCACGCCGCTGGGACTGGTGAACACCAACCAGTCATAGCCGCCTGCGGAAAGGCGCTCGATGGCCGCGTCCACCACCGTCATGTCCTTCACCGGAACGATGCGGATGGCGGGCAGCTCCAGCACCTCCGCGCCCTTCTCCCGCAGCAGGTTCGCCAGCGTGGAGACCAGCTCCCGGGGCCGGGTGACCAGCGCCCGGACGCCCGCAAGGGGCCGCTTTTCCGCCCAGCCGAAGGTGTCCGCGAGGGCGCACACCCTTCCCACGACGATGATCGCAGGGGTCTGGATGGTTGTCTCCGAGCACACCCTTTCCAGCGTGCCCACCGTGGCGCTCACCCGGCGCTGCTTCGACGTGGTGCCGCGCTCCAGCACCGCCGCGGGCATATCCGGGTCCATGCCCGCCGCCAGCAGGCCGTTCATCAGGTCCGGCAGCGCGGCGGTGCCCATCAGGAAGACGAGCGTTCCCCGGGTGCGGACCAGCGCTTCGAAGTCGATGTCGTAGCTGTGGTCGGCCCGCCGGTGCCCGGTGATGATGTGCACCGAGGAACAGAAATCCCTGTGCGTCACGGGGATACCGTTGTAGGCCGGCACCGCGAACGCGCTGGTGACGCCCGGCACGATCTCAAAGGGAATGCCGTGCTCCACCAGCAGCTCCAGCTCCTCGCCGCCGCGCCCGAACACGAAGGGGTCGCCCCCCTTCAAACGCACCACGCGCTTTCCGTCAAGGGCCTCCTCCAGCAGCACCCGATTGGTCTCCTCCTGCTTGAGAAAGTGGTTGCCCGAGCGCTTGCCCGCGAAGATCCGCTTCGCGCCTTCCGGGATCAGCCCCAGCACGCCTTCGCCCACCAGGGCGTCGTAGACCACGACCTCCGCCTGTTGGAGCACCTCCCGGCCCTTGATCGTCAGCAGGCCCACGTCGCCGGGACCGGCCCCGACCAGCCAAACCTTGCCCGCCATGGTTCACGCCCCCCTTCCGTCGCGCAGGGTTCGCGCGAGTTCAATGCCCAGCCGCTCAGCCGCTTCGCGGGGGCCTTCGACGGAACCCTTGCGCCAGCTGCCATCCGACGCCTCCCAATACAGGCCGATCAAACGGATGCCTTCGCCGTCCAGCACCGCGTGGGCGCACACCGGCGACGTGCAGCCGCCGTCCAGCTCGCGCACGAAGGCGCGCTCCGCCGTCGCGGCAGTCCAGGCGTCGGCGTCGGCATAGCCCTCCAGCAGCGCCCGGTCGAAGTCCGCGCGACCCTGCACGGCCATGATGCCCTGGCCCGCCGCGGGAATGATCTCGTCAACGCTGAAAACCCGGCTGACGCGGTCCTCCAGCCCCATGCGCTTCAGGCCCGCCGCCGCCAGCACCAGCGCGTCGAACTGGCCCTCGTCCAGCTTGCGAAGCCGGGTTTGCAGGTTGCCCCGCACCGGCCTGATCTCGCAGTCCGGGAAGAGCGCCATCAGCTGGATGGCGCGGCGCAGGCTGGAGGTGCCGATGACCAGGTTCGGCTTCATACCAACGCCCGTCCGCAGCACCAGAGCGTCCCGCGGGTCCTCTCGGCGGGAGCAGCACAGGATCGGCAGGTCCTCCGGCGTCTCCATGGGCATGTCCTTCAAGCTGTGCACGGTCACGTCCGCCCGCCGCTCCCGCAGGGCGACGTCCAGCTCCTTCACGAACAGCCCCTTGCCGCCGACCTTGTCCAGGGTCTTATCCAGTATCTTATCGCCGGTGGTCTTCATTGTCAACAGTTCCACGTCGATCCCGGGCTGTGACGACCTGAGGAAATCCACCACCGTCATGCTCTGCACCACCGCGAGCCGGCTCTCGCGGCTGCCCACCACAATCCTCGCGCTCATTTGACAAACTCCCGGACGGCGTCCAGCGTCCTCCGCAAGTCTTCGGGGGTATGCGCCGTGGACAGGAACATGGCCTCGAACTGGGAAGGCGCGAGATAAATGCCGCTGCCCAGCATGTGTTTGAAGTATGCCGCGTATCTCCCGGTATCGCTGGTCTGCGCCTCGGCGTAATTCCCGACCTTCTCCGGCGTGAAGAACACGCAGCCCAGGGAGCCCACGTGATTGACACAGTGGGGCACGCCCGCGTCACTGAGAATGCCGTCCAGCGCGGCGAAGAATTCATCTCCGGCGCGATTCAGCTTCGCGTAGAGGTCCGGGGTGTCCCGGAGCAGCTTCAATTGCGCCAGCCCCGCCGCCATGGCCACGGGATTGCCGCTCAATGTGCCCGCCTGGTACACCGGGCCCATGGGAGCCACCATGGACATGATGTCCCGCCGTCCGCCATAGGCGCCCACGGGCATGCCGCCGCCGATGATCTTGCCGAAGGTGGTCAGGTCCGGGCGGACGCCGTAGAAGCCCTGGGCCCCGTCCAGCGCCAACCGGAAGCCGGTGATGACCTCGTCGAAGATCAGCAACGCGCCGTTCGCGTCACAGATGGCGCGCAGGCCCTGAAGGAAGCCCGGCTCGGGCGGCACCACGCCCATGTTCGTGCCGACGGGCTCCACGATCACGGCAGCGATTTCACCCGGATTGGCCTCGAACAGCGCCTTTACGCTGTCCAGGTCGTTGTAGGTGGCGGTCAGCGTGTCCCTCGTGCAGCCCTGGGGCACGCCGGAGCTGCCGGGGATGCCCTGGGTCATCACGCCCGAGCCCGCCTTGACCAGCATGGCGTCGCTGTGGCCGTGATAGCAGCCGGCGAACTTGACGATCTTGTCCCGGCCTGTGAAGCCCCTCGCCGCGCGGACGGCGCTCATGACGGCCTCGGTGCCGGAATTGACCATGCGCACCATCTCGACGGAGGGCACGATGCCGCAGATCAGCTCTGCCATCTCCACCTCGCGCTCGGTGGCCGCGCCGAAGCTCAGGCCGTCCCGCGCGGCCCGCTCCACGGCCTCCAGCACGGCGGGATGGGCGTGGCCCAGGATCATCGGGCCCCAGGAGCCGATGTAGTCGATGTATTCGTTGCCCTCCACGTCCCAGATGCGGTCGCCCTTTGCGCGGGCGATGAACCGGGGCGCCATGCCCACGGACCCGAAGGCCCGCACGGGGCTGTTCACGCCGCCGGGAATGCATGCCCTGGCCCGGTCAAACAGTTCCTGCGATCTCATGTCAACCGATCCTTCCTTCCTGAATGAATCGCGCCAGCTCCTTGGCGTAGTAGGTCAGGTAGATGTCCGCGCCGGCGCGATAGGCGGCCACCGCCATTTCGCACACGATCTTCTCCTCGTCGATCCAGCCCTTGGCCGCGGCGGCCTTCACCATGGCGTACTCGCCGGACACGCTGTAGGCGGCCACCGGCAGGTTCACCCGGTTGCGCACCTCCCGCACCAGGTCGAGGTAGCTCATGGCCGGCTTGACCATGATGATGTCCGCGCCCTCGTCCACGTCCAGCAGCGCCTCCTTGATGGCCTCGCGCCGGTTGTGGAAGTCCATCTGGTAGCTCTTGCGGTCGCCGAAGGAGGGCGCGGAGCCCGCGGCCTCCCGGAAGGGGCCGTAGAAGGAGGAGGCGAACTTCACCGCGTAGGACATGATGGGCTTGCCCGTAAAGCCGTTCTTGTCCAGCGCCTCGCGGATGGCCCGCACCCGGCCGTCCATCATATCCGAGGGTGCCACCATGTCCGCGCCGGCCTCCACGTGGGAGAGGGCGGTCTTTGCCAGCAGCTCCAGCGTCCTGTCGTTGTCCACGTCGTGGTCGCAGAGCACGCCGCAATGCCCGTGGGAGGTGTACTCGCACATGCACACGTCCGTGATGACGTACATCTCCGGGTGCAGCATCTTCGCCCGCAGCACCGCCCGCTGGACGATGCCGTCCGGGGCGTAGGCCTGGCTGCCCACCGGGTCCTTGTGCGCCGGGATGCCGAACAGCATGACGCTGCTGACCCCCGCCTCCGCCAGGCGGTCCAGCTCCTCCCCCATGCGGTCCACGGTATAGCGGTACTGGCCGGGCATGGCGTCGATGGCCTCCACCCTGTCCCTGCCGTCCATGACGAACATCGGGTAGATCAGGGATGCCTTGTCCACCCGCGTCTCCCGGACCATTTTGCGAAGGGTCTCGCTGCCCCGCAGCCGGCGGGGCCTTACGATCATATCCATTTTCTTCATTCCTCCCAGTTTCAATTGTGTTTCCACGATTTGAGCGACGCTTCCATGGCGCCAAGGCATTCCCGGAACAACTCCTCCGGGAGCCTTGAGCGCATGCCGAACAGCAGGTTGTTCATCATGCGCGACGACGCGCCTTCGATCTCCTGCTCCAGGTTTTCCCGGGCATCGACGGCCAGGCACGCGCGCTTGAATGCGGGCACCATGCGCGCCGCCACGTTTTCCGCCGCGATGTCCTTCAACTCCTGGATCCGGGGGACGACGTCCCGACCCTCGTACCAGGCGTAGAACGCCTCCTTTTCCTCGTCCAGGATGGCCTCCGCCCGGCGCAGGTTCTCCCTGACCTTTTCCGACTCCAGGTCGATGCCGAAGGAGTCGATGTCGTAGAGCGTCGCCCAATCCAGCTCTTCCGCCGACTTCTCAATGTCCCTTGGCACGGCCAGGTCGATCAGCGTGATGGGGTGGTCGGGATGAACGGCTTCGAGATCCTCCCGGCACAGGGTATAGTTCGGGCTGCCGGTGGCACTGACCACCAGGTCGCAGTCCGGCAGCAGCGCCAGGCGGTCGTCGTAGTCGACGCGCGTGCAGCCCTGGGGCATGTCCACGACGCCCTTGCGGTACTTGCGCACCGTCACCATGACCTTTGCGCCGTCGTCCAGCAGGGTCTGGGCGGAGATCTTGCCCATCATGCCGCTGCCGATGACCATGCAGTTCTTCCCGGAAAAGAACACGCCCTTTGCGCGCAGCGCCCTGAGGGCGGCGTGGATCGCGGAGCTGTCGGAGAGGGACAGGCTCGTCTGGGTCTTCACCCGCTTCGCGGCGGTGACGGCCATGCGGAACAGCGCCTCAAGGGCGTGGTCTGCGGCGTCGCAGCTGCGGGCAAAGGCCAGTGCTTCATTGACCTGCGTGACGATCTGGTTTTCACCCACGACCTTGGATTCCAGCCCCGCTGCCAGCCGGAAAAGGTGGTTGACCGCCTCTCGCTCCCGGCGTTCGACGAAGTATTCAGCGCATTCCGCGGGATCGGCCTGCATGAACGCGCACAGCGCCTCCGTTGGGGATATCCCCTCGTCCTTGGCGCTCAACCAGACCTCCATGCGATTGCAGGTCGAGAGGATGATGCAGCCGTCCACCGGATAATGGCGCTTCAGCCAGATGAAGGCGTCCTCCATCATCTTCTTTGTAAACGAGAAACGGCTCCTTACGTCCAGGTCGGCCCGGTTGTGGTCAATTCCCGCCATCAATATCGGCATTGTCTATTACCGCCTTGCAAACAAAATCGGCTGCAGCAACGCACGCACATGTGCATTGCTACAGCCGTCTTTTTCCATAGCACAAGCCATCGGAAAGTCCGTCCAATGGCATTTCCGGCTTGCAGCAGGTCTTCTGACTCGCGCATGGACTCTCGTCCGGTTGACGCTGCCTTCTCGGGTTTCCCCAATGACCGGCTTTCGCCTCGCGTCACCCATCTGCGCTTACAGCGGCGGGCCCGTTCATGATTCTCACATGATTCTCTATTATCTTCGGACGGTTCGTCGCCGCCCGAAGCACTGCAAGCCCTGTTCAATTGTCAGTTTTCGCGCGTCCTCACCGGAGCGTCATGCGCAGGAAATACCTACTCACTTCCTCCGGCGTCGCCTTCAGTCCCTGGTAGAACCACCACTTCACCGTCGACGTAAAGGCGTTGCAGATGAAGTCCACCACGTAGTCCTTGGGCACATCCACGATGTCCGCCGTCAGCGCCGGAACGATCTCCCGCTGGACGAAGGTAGAAAACGGAAGCTGGAAGTATTCCCAGAACAGCCCCGCGCTTTCACAGGAGAAGATCCTGGACAGCCGCTTGCGGTCCTCCTGGAGGTGGTACAGCGTGTGGATGATCTTCGCCTCCACGCCCTCCTCGCTGCCGGAGAAGTCATGCCCCGGCTCCGCGTTCAGGTGCTCCGCGAAGATGTGGTCGAACAGGCCGCCGCAGATCGCCTCCAGCAGGCTGTCCTTTGTCTCGAAATGGGCATAGAAGGTGCTGCGGCCGATGTTCGCCTCGTCGATGATGTCCTGTATGGTGATATCATCATAGCTCTTCTTCATCAGCAGCTTTTCAAACGCCTGCATGATCGCGGCGTGCGTCTTTTGTACCCGCCTGTCCGTCCGCATGATGTCGCACCGAAACCCTTTCCTGTTCCGCCTGTCGCCATGGTTTTCCTGTGCCACTATCTATTATAATGGATTGACCAAGCACACGTCCATCGATATGTATTTTATCAAACAAAATGTTTTGTAATTCACAATAATTTAATATCGTATATTCAGCACAGTTTCGCCAATTTGTTCAGTAAAGCACAGGACGGATTTTTTGATTATTGTATCGGAACGGCTCGAGCCCTATAATCACAGATGATTAAGCATTCACTATCGCTGACCGGAGGCGCTTATGTTCAAGAAGATCAATGATTTCCTGGCGGGTTGGCCCATGACCCTCGTGGGCGGCGTGTTCCTGCTGGCCTCGTTCATACTGCCGCGGGCAGGCTTTCCCGATGGGGAAAAGCTGGCCTGGGTGTGCGTGATCATCTGCGGCATTCCGCTGCTGTACCTGTCCGTCTGTCGCGTCATCCACAACCGGGGCATCGCGAAGATCTCCTCGGCGCTGCTGATCTCCATCGCCATGATTGCCGCCATACTGATCGGCGACCTGTTCGCCGCGGGCGAGGTGGCGTTCATCATGGAGATCGGCGCGCTGCTGGAGGACATGACCACCGAGCGGGCGAAGAAGGGGCTCAGGAACCTGATCGCCCTGGCCCCCGAGACCGGCAGGGTGATTCGGGGCGGAGCGGAAAGCACCGTGCCCGTGGGACAGATCCGCATCGGCGACACCGTGCGCGTGCTGTCCGGCGAGACCATCCCCGTGGACGGCGTCATACAGACCGGTGAGACCTCGGTGGATCAGTCCGTGATGACCGGCGAGAGCCTGCCGGTGGATAAAACCGCCGGCGACAGCGTGTTCAGCGGCACCATCAACCGCTTCGGGGCCATCGACATCGAGGTGACGAAAGTCAGCGGCGACAGCTCCCTGCAGAAGCTGATCCGCATGGTCGAGGACGCCGAGAACCACCAGGCGCCCACCCAGCGCATCGCGGACCGCTGGGCCAGCTGGCTGGTGCCCATCGCGCTGACCATCGCCCTGCTGGCGTGGCTCATCACCGGCGACATCGTGCGCGGCGTGACGGTGATGGTGGTGTTCTGCCCCTGCGCCTTGGTGCTGGCCACGCCCACCGCCATCATGGCGGCCATCGGACAGGCCACGAAGCACGGCGTCATCATCAAGTCCGGCGAGGCGCTGGAGCGCACGGGCGGTGTGGACACCATCGCCTTCGACAAGACCGGCACGCTGACCTACGGGCGGCTGGAGGTCAGCGACATCCTCCCCATGGCGGACATGACGTCCGATGCGCTGCTGACTTTGGCGGCCTCCGCGGAAAGGATGAGCGAACACCCGCTGGGCAAGGCCATCGCGGAACGCGCCAGAGAAATGCCCCTGCCGCCGGTCTCCGACTTCAGAATGAGCGCGGGCAAGGGCATCAGCGCGACGGTGGACGGCAAGGGTTATCGCCTCGGCAACGAAAAATACCTTGCCGAAGCGGGCATCCGGCTGGACGGAAACGCCCGGGCGGCGCTGGACAGGCTGCGCGGCGAGGGCAAGGCCTCGGTGATCGTCGCGGATGAGACAAGGGTCATCGGCATCATCGCGCTGTCCGACGTACTGCGCCCGGAGGCCGCCGACATGGTCGCGCGCCTCGCGGCGATGAACACCCGCGCCGTGCTGCTGACTGGCGACCACGATACCGCCGCGAAGTTCTTCGCCTCAAAGGTCGGGATAGAGGATGTGCGCGCCGACCTGCTGCCGGAGGAAAAGGTGGGCATCGTTTCTGAGCTCAAGCGCAATGGAAAGGTGTGCATGATCGGCGACGGCGTGAACGACGCCCCGGCGCTCAAGACGGCGGACGTGGGCGTGGCCATGGGCGCGATGGGCTCGGACATCGCCGTGGACGCGGCGGATGTGGCGCTGATGACCGACGACATCTCGAAGCTGCCCTATCTCAAGTGGCTGTCCAACGCCACCGTCAAAACCATCCGGACCGCCATCACGCTGTCCATGTGTATCAACCTCGCGGCGATCACGCTGTCCGTGCTGGGCGTGCTGAACCCCACCACCGGCGCGCTGGTGCACAACGCGGGCTCCTGCTTCGTGGTGCTGCTGGCCGCGCTGCTGTATGACCGAAAGTATAAGGGGTAATCCAACGAAGCGCAAGCGTTCTCTTCATGGCGCTGCCCCCGGTTTGCAAAAGCCCTCGATTCGTAATATCGAGGGCTCAGGATGTTGACAAAGTCAACAGACTGGGGACCGCTGAAAGAGCCTGCAAGGCAAGGCGGCAAGCCTGCAAAAAAGGGAGCTTACCCAGTCGTAAGTGACCGCAGCGATTTTTGCGTTTGCGGGCTTTGTCAGCGGTCTGAGCCCTCGATTCGTAATATCGAGGGCTTTTAGGGTGGATTTCATATCAGCCGACGGCAGCAATGCCCCCTTGGAAAGGACCGTCGATCCCTGCCGCCATGGTTTCCATTTATGCCAACCCATCATAAACACCCATTGGACAGTTCATCACGGGGTTTGGTAACATAAACCTCCAAATGAGGTCAGCCGGTCAAAGGAGGCGTTTTGCGCCTCCACTCCGGGTACGGTTATATCTCCGTTCTATCCCTCCAGGATCTCCGCGATCTCGCCGAGGCTGGCCGCAAAGCGTATGCCCGCCTGGCGCTGGGGCGTGGACAGGCCCATTTCGATCATGTGGGAGAGCAAGGCGCGCAGCCCCGCGTAGTAGCCGTTCAGGTCGTAGAGTATGCAAGGCGCGTCCAGGTGCCCGAGGGACACCATCGACATCACCTCGGCAATCTCCTCCAGGGTGCCCGTCCCGCCTGGGAAGGCAATGAAGGCGTCGCCCAGCTCGATCATCTTCGCCTTGCGCTGGGGCATGTCCTCGGTGACGATCAGCCGGGTGATGGCGTCGTACTCAAAGCCCGCCTCGATGAAGAACCGGGGCTCCACGCCCGTCACCTCGCCGCCGGCCAGCAGGACGCTCTCCGCCAGCTCGCCCATCAGGCCCGACTTCGAGCCGCCGTAGACCAGCCCGTGTCCGCGCCTGCCGATCCACTCCCCCAGCTCCCGCACCGCGATTCGCAGGGCCGGGTCGTTCCCGGGATTCGCGCCCAGGTATACCGTGATGTTCAAGCCATTATCCCCCTCGCCGTCATTTGCTTTCGTAGGTCCAGCCGTGCTCGCCGTGGTAGATCATCAGGCGCGTCATGCCGCCGTCCACGCAGATGTTCTCGCCGGTGATGAAGCCCGCCGCATCCGAGCACAGGAACAGGGCCAGCTCCGCGATGTCCCCGGGCCTCCCCACGCGGCCCACGGGCTGCTGCACGGCGTCGGGACCTTCGATGGTCGAGCCGGTGGTGTCGATCCAACCCGGGGAGATGCTGTTCACCCGCACCCGGCCCGCGAGGCTCATGGCCATCGCGTGGGTCAGCGCGGAGATGCCGCCCTTGGCCGCGGCGTAGCTCTCCGTCTGGGGCTGGCTCATGCGGTCCCGGGAGGAGGAGATGTTCACCACCGCCGCCCCGGGCCGGAAGGCCGGCAGCAGCAGCTTCGTCAGGTAGAAGGGCGCGGCGGTCCCCACGGCCAGCGCGCGCATGAAGTCGTCGAAGCCGCACTCGTCGATGCCCTTCATCAGCGGCGGCGCGTTGTTGACCAGATAGTCCACTCCGCCGCCTTCCATGACGTTCGCCGCAAAGCACTCCAGCACCGCAGGGTCGCCCACGTCCCCCACGAACCAGTCGCCCGGCGAGGCGTCGATCACATGTACCCGCGCGCCCCGGGCCCGAAAGCCCTCGGCGATCGCCAGCCCGATGCCGTGGGCGCCGCCCGTGACCACCGCGGTCTTGCCTTCAAACATGGCGCTCATCGCTCCCGCCTCCGTTTCACATCTGATTTATAAGCCGCGCCTTACTTACCCAGCTTTCGCTGAGTTATTGACAAACGGCTCTCTTGTATAATGTATTTGGGTTTTGAGAGGGGCCCATACCCTCGAAAAGACTTGTTCGATTACCGCAAATGTGCGATAATTGAGCCATTGGGCGGAGAGG
>CADCHI010000047.1 GCA_902801165.1 uncultured Eubacteriales bacterium
AGGACACCAGGTTCTCGGGGGCCGGGGTGTTCTGGAGCAGCGCCTCCTCCGAACCCGGCTCGGGCGTCGGCCCGGCGATCACGATCATGGAGGCGTCGGTCTCGTCCTCGAACTCGGCCACCTCGTTGCGGGCGACGATGGCCTCCACCTCGGCGGCGCTGTAGTAGATGCGCGGCACGAATTTCAGGGCGCTGGTCTCCAGCATGGAGACCGTCAGCAGGTCGCCCAGGCTCTGGGAGGGGCCCCGGAAGCCGATGTACCCAGCCCCGAGGGCCGCCACCAGCACGATGCCGATCACCGTCAGCACGGACAGGCCCGCGCGCCAGGCCGCCTTCTTCACCGCGGCCTTGCGCTTCTTGGCGGAACGCTTGCCGGAGGTCTTTTTTGCCGCGGGCTTTCCCGTCGCCTGCTTCACCGTAGGCTTCCCGGAAGCCGCCTGCTTCGCGGCGGGCTTCTTCACGGCGCCCGTGGGTTTCGCGCCAGCCGCGCCGCCCGCGTGCTTCGCCTGTCCGGGCTGGGCCGCGCGCTTCACCGCGTCCTGCGCGGCGGGGCCGCCGTTCTGCGCCGCGCTGCCCGCGGCATGCCTGCCCTGCGCCTGAGAAGGTCTGTCCTGCATTCCGTCACCGCCCTCCATGTCGACACCTGTCCAAATTCGCATACTCTATGATTGTACCATTGCAACGTCGCATTTTTGTTGTCGTATTGTTAATGTTATTGTAGACTCACACAAAATGGGCCCGCGCTTGAAAGGCGCGGGCCTTGATCATCAGAGCTTCGGTTTTTCAACGACTATATCGGTTTACTTCAGCATCACCTGGCCGCCGGTCACGGGGATGGCCTGGCCGGTCTCGTACTTCTGCTCCACGCAGTAGAAGATGGCCTTCGCCACGTCCGCCGGGAAGCAGCCGCGGTTCATGGGCACCTTGGCCATGTAGTATTTGCGCACGTCCTCGACGGTCTTGGCGCCGGGCACCTTGCCCGCGTTCAGGTACTGCACGAACAGGCCGCGCTCCGGGTCAGACCACAGCGGGCCGTCCAGGTAGTTGCCGGGGCAGATGGCGTTGACCTTGATGTTGTAGGGGCACAGCTCCAGGGCGAAGCTCTGGGTCAGGCCGATGCCGCCGAACTTGGAGCCGGCGTAGGCGTAGTTGTTCTTGCTGCCCTCCAGGCCGGACTTGGAGTTGATGGTGATGATGTCGCCGAACCACTCCGCGTCCGCCTCGTGCTCGGCCTCCATGATGGCCGCGGCGTACTTGGCGCACAGGAAATAGCCGGTGTAGTTGATGTTGGTCACGAAGTCGAAGGTCTTTTTCTCCAGCTCGATCAGGTTGCCGGCCTTGGCGACGCCCGCGTTGCTGACCAGGATATCCAGGCCGCCGAACTGCTCCACGGTCTGCTGCACCATCTTCGCCACGCTCTCCTCGTCGGTCACGTTGACCTCCACGGCGGCGGCGTGGGCGCCCAGCTCGTCGGCGACGGCCTGGGCGCCGGGCAGGTTCATGTCCGCGATCACGACGGTCGCGCCTTCGCGGTGCATCTCCTCGGCGATGCCCTTGCCGAAGCCCTGGGCCGCGCCGGTGACGATGGCGATCTTGCCCGCCAGGCGGCCCTCGGTTTCAGGGCGCTTGGCGATGTTTTCCTTGGCTATAGCCTGCCACTTGCTCATATCGATCATTGGAATCACCCCTTGAGTGTATTTTAGTCACGTCTATTATACATGATCAGCCTCCAAAATACCATACCCGGCGGCTAATTTTGTGGCCGCGCCAGGTCCACCGGCACCGGCGCGTCGATCCCCGCGAAGCCGGGCCGCACCTGGCAGTCCACCGCCAGGACCTCCACCCCGGTCTCCCGCGCCGCGATCAGCGCCTCGCCGAACTCCGGCTGGGTGTCCCAGTTGGGCCGAAACACCTCGACGCCCTTCATCTGGATCACGATCAGCACCGCGCAGCGGCAGCCTTGCCGGGCCAGGGCGGTCAGCCCCCGCACGTGCTTGAGGCCCCGCAGCGTGGGGGCGTCGGGAAAGCGAGCCACGCCGTTCTCCTCCAGCGTGCAGCCCTTGACCTCGATATACACGGGCCTGCCGCCCTGCTCGGCGGCGAAGTCGAAGCGGGAATCCCCCGCCGTGACCTCGGCCCGCAGGTTCTCCAGCGGTCCCAGCCCGCCCCCGGCCAGCCACTCCCCCGCCATGCGGTTGGGAGCCATGGAGTCCATGTTGACGAGCCTCCCGCCCGCCTTGACCACGGCCACCAGGTCATAGACAGTCTTTCGATCGGGATTGCCGGACTTCTCCAGGTAGACCGGGTTGCCCGCCACCAGCAGCTCCGCGCAGCGGCCCGTGTTCTTCACGTGCACGCGCTCGATGTGCCCGTCGATCTCGACCTCCGCCACGAAGCGGTTCAGGCGGCGCAGGAAAACCGCCTCGACGACGTTGGCGTAGCGCATGGCTACTTCTTCGCCGCGCCGGGCTGAATCCACCACTCCGGCGTCAGCTCGCCCAGGGTCGTCTCCCGGTCCGCCTCCATGTCCATCATGATGCGGATGGACGAATAGTCGTCAGGCATCAGCTGCACCATCAGCTCCCGGCAGGCCCCGCAGGGCGCGCCGCTGGAGCCGTCGGGCAGTATGGCCAGCACCCGTTCGATCTCCTGCTCGCCGCTGGTGAGCATGTTGAAGATGGCATTGCGCTCGGCGCAGATGCCCAGCGTGGAGCAGGTGTCCACGCAGATGCCGGTGTAGATCCTGCCGGACCGCGACCGGATGGCCGCGGACACCTCGCCGCAGGTCACATAATCGGAGACGCGCCGCTCCCGGCGCACCGCCTTCGCGGCGTCGTACATCTCCCGCCAGATTTCATCCATGACACAGCCCTCCCCTGGCAATGATAAAGCGCCGGCCCGTCCCCGGAAAACCGGGAGACGGACCGGCATGTTGGTATCGCTTAAGCCCTCAACTCCGCGCCGAACTGGGTGTTCAGCGCCTTGAGCACCTTGTCCATGGTGGCGTTGATCTCCTCGTCGGTCAGGGTGCGGTCCGGGGCGCGCAGCGTGATGGCGTAGGCCACGGACTTGCGGCCCCTGCCCAGCTTGTCGCCGCGATAGATGTCGAACAGCTTCACGTCCTCCAGCGTCTTGGCGGCAGCCTTGCGGATGGCGTCCATCATGGTGCCCGCGCCGACGCACTCGTCCACGACCACCGCGATGTCGCGGCTCACCGCCGGGAACTTCGGCAGGGGCTTGATGCCGTAGAAGGGCTTCTCCAGGGGCATCAGGGCATCCAGGTCGACCTCGGCCACATACACCCGCTTGGCGATGTCGAAGGCGCTCGCCACGTCGGGGTGGATCTCGCCCAGGGTGGCGATCTTCACGCCGTCCACGCTCAGGACAGCCTTGCGGCCCGGATGATAGTACGCGTCGCCCGCGGCCTCGATGGAGGCGGTGACACCGAACTTCGCCAGCAGCCACACCACGATGTTCTTGACGGTGTAGAAGTCCACGCCCTCGCCGAAGGCGCTGACGCACAGCGCGGTCTTTTCGGTGGGCAGGTCGCCGGCCTTTTCGGCGGGCACGAACACCCGGGAGAGCTCGAACAGCTTGCCGTCCATGTTGCCGCGATTCATGTTGCCGGCCACGGTATTCAGCATGCTGGGCACCAGGGTGGTGCGCATGACGGAGGTATCCTCGCCCAGGGGGTTGCGCAGGGTGACGGTCTTGCGGCGGGGATCGCCCTCGGCCAGGTTCAGCTTCTCGATCCACTTGGGGCTGATGAAGGAGTAGTTCAGCACCTCGAACAGGCCCATGCCCACCAGCGCGGCCTTCACACGATCGGCAAAGGCGGTCTTCTCATCGCGGAAGCCGGGCATGGTCACGGCGTTCATCAGCGTGGAGGGGATGTGGTCATAGCCGTACATCCTCAGCACTTCCTCGGAGATGTCGGCCTCGCCGTCCATGTCCAGGCGGAAGGCCGGGATCTCGCAGTGCAGCGTGTCCTCGCCCACCAGGGTGGTGTCGATGTACAGCCGGTTCAGGATGTCCTCCATGGTCTCGCCGGGCACATCCACGCCGATGCGGCGGCAGATGCGCTTCACGCTGGCCTCGATCTCCACCGGAGCCTTCGGGTTCGGATAGTGGTCGTAGGCGCCGGGCACGACCTTGCCGCACTCCAGCATGTTCACCAGCATGCAGGCGCGGTCCAGCGCCTCCATGGTGGTCTCCGGGCAGACGCCCTTCTCGAAGCGTCCGCTGGACTCTGTGCGCACGCCCAGCTTGCGGGCGGTGATGCGGTTGTTGGCGCGCTCGAAGGCCGCGCACTCGAACAGCACGCTGGCGGTGTCGTCCACGATCTCGGACTCCTCGCCGCCCATGATGCCCGCCAGGCCGGTGGCGTTCTCCTTGTCGGCGATGACCAGCATGCTCTCGTCCAGCACGTGCTCCTTGCCGTCCAGGGTGACCAGGTGCTCGCCGGGCTTCGCGCGGCGCACGACGATGGTCTGCTCCTTCACCTTGCTCAGGTCGAAGGCGTGCATCGGGTGGCCGGTCTCCAGCATCACGAAGTTGGTGATGTCCACGATGTTGTTGATGGGCCGCACGCCCGCGCCGTACAGGTACTCGCGCATCCACTTGGGGCTGGGGCCGATCTTCACGTCGGTGATGACCCGGGCGCAGTAGCGCGGGCAGTTCTCATCGTCCAGCACCTCGACCTTCGCGTAGTCGTCAAAGGTGCCCTTTCCGGCCTCCTCCACGGCGATCTCCGGCATGACGAAGTGCTCGTCCAGCACGGCGCTGGATTCCCGGGCCAGGCCCCAGACGGACAGGCAGTCCGGGCGGTTGGCCAGGATCTCGAAGTCGACGATGTCGTCGCCGAGGCCGAAGACCTCCTTGACGTCGGTGCCGGGCTTCACGTCCTCGAAGATCTCGATGATGCCCTCGTCGCCGATGTGGGGGTACAGGCCCGCGGGCACGTCCAGCTCGGGGCCGGAGCACAGCATGCCCATGGACACCTCGCCACGCATCTTGCCCTTCTTGATCTTGCCACCCGGCAGGTGCGCGCCGTCCAGCGCCGCCGCCACCCGCATGCCCGCGTGCACGTTGGGCGCGCCGCAGACGATCTGGATGGGCTCCTCTTCGCCCACGTCCACCATGCAGATGTGCAGGTGATCGGAGTTGGGATGGTCCACGCAGGACACCACGTAGCCCACGACCACCTTGTCGAACTGCGCGCCGGTCTTCTCGACGCCCTCGACGCCGGTGCCGGTCATGACCATGCGGGAGGCGTAGTCCTCCGCGCTCATGTTGATGTCCACATATTCCTTGAGCCACTTCATGGGCACTTTCATATATTAAACCTCCGTTTCTGTCATGGAGAAAGATTTTTTTAGTGTGGAGTGTTGAGTGTGGAGAGTGGAGTTCAGGAAGAAATCCTTGCGGATTTCTTTTTTTCAATCTAGAGTGTGTTTCTAAATGCTGGGAGATGCAGTTTCGAGAGGATTTGGCTGCATTTCAAGGCGGTTTCCCGCAGGCTTAGTGGGGCTAAGTCAAGGGAAATCAACGCAGAAATGCAGTCTAATACGCCGAAAATGCGCTGCTCCAAACTCCACCCTCAATTACCGGTACTGCGTCAGGAACCTGAGATCATTCTCATACAGGTACCGCAGGTTCGGGATGTTGTACTTCAGAAGCGTCATGCGCTCCACGCCCATGCCGAAGGCGAAGCCGGAATACTTCGTGGAATCGATGCCGCACATCTCCAGCACCTTCGGGTTCACCATGCCGGCGCCCAGCACCTCGATCCAGCCGGTGCCCTTGCACATGCGGCAGCCCTCGCCCTTGCAGTTGGCGCAGGTCAGGTCCACCTCGGCGGAGGGCTCGGTGAAGGGGAAGAAGGACGGGCGGAAGCGGGTCTGGATGCCCTGGCCCAGCATCTGGCGGGCGAACTCGTCCAGGGTGCCCTTGAGGTCGCCCATGGTGATGTTCTCGTCGATCACCAGGCCCTCCATCTGGTGGAAGACCGGGCTGTGGGTGGCGTCGGCCTCGTCGGCGCGATAGACGCGGCCGGGGCTGATGATGCGGATGGGCGGCTTGCGGGTGGTCATCACGCGGGCCTGTACCGGGGAGGTCTGGGAGCGGAGCACGATGTTGTCCTCCACGTAGAAGGTGTCCTGGGCGTCCCGGGCGGGGTGGTTCTTGGGCACGTTCAGCAGCTCGAAGTTGTAGTGGTCGTACTCCACCTCGGGGCCGTCCACCACCTCATAGCCCATGCCCACGAAGATGTCCACCATCTTGCTGAGCACGATGTTCATCGGGTGCAGCGAGCCCGCGCCGCGCTCCGGACCGGGCAGGGTCACGTCGATGGTCTCGGCGGCCAGGCGGGCCTGCTTCTCCCGCTCGGCCAGCTCCGCCGCGCGCTCCTCCAGCTTGGCCTCCAGGGCCGCGCGCACGTCGTTCACCAGCTGGCCCATCTTCGGCCTCTCCTCCGGCGGCAGCTTGCCCATGCCGCGCAGCAGGCCGGTCAGCTCGCCCTTCTTGCCCAGCGCGCCCACGCGGATCTGCTCCAGGCTGCTGCTGGCCTTGGCTTCCTCGATGTTCTTCAGCACGCGCTCGCGAATCTCACGAAGCATCTTTTCCATAATTACACACTCCTTAAAGCTGTCGTCCAGGGCGCTGCCCGGGACAAGATAAAAGGCCTCGCCCCCGACAAGGGGCGAAGCCTGACTCTCCGCTGTACCACCCATATTCGCCCGCCGCGGCGGGCCTCTCATTTCTGTAACGGAAAATGACCCCGTTCGCGCCTAATCGAAGGCCTTTCAGCGCGAAAGCTCCGGAGTGAACTTCGCCTGCCTCCGCCTGACCGCCGCGCTTTCAGCCCGTGGCGCGGCTCTCTTTCGGTGGGGACGCGGGTTACTCTCTCCATCACAGCCATATCGCCGTCTATTTTAGCACACGCCCGGGGAAATTACAACGCGTTCCCCGGAATTTTACGCAGCGGGAAGGGGAAAAGTGGGCTATTTTGTGACAACCTTCGACACCGCTGTCCCCCGCGCTGTCAAAGTGATATACTAACATTGATATAATACGGTGTTTGCGCGCCGGAGGGAGGGAAGCGCATGAGGTGTCCGCACTGCGGGGCGAAGACCGGCACAAACCGCGGCATATGCCCGCGCTGCGGCCGCGGCCTGTCGCCCAAGCGTCCCCCGGCGCTCCACCTCTACCGCGACCGCCGCAGCCGCCGCTGGGCGCTGGTGTGGCTGCGCCTGTGCGCCGTCGCCGCCGGTACGCTGCTGGCGCTCATACTGCTGATCTCGCTGATCGCCCGCCTGGCCGCCTCCCGGCCCGCGCCTGTTCCCGAGGCCACGCCCACGCCCCAGGTCACTTCCGAGCCGACCCTGACGCCCGAGGCCACCCCGGAGATCCCCCTGCCGCCCGAGGACGCGGTCTACGCTCCGATCGGCAGCGTCGCCACCCGGGAGGACCTGGTGGACCTGTACCAGTGGATGATCGCCAGCGGCAGCGAGACCGTCTACCTCGACTCCCTGACCCTCGCCCGGTCCGACATCGCCGACATCACCGACAAGTACAGCAACTACTTCCGCTCCTACAACACCGCCTCGGAGCCGCCCGCCATTCGGGTGGAGTTCAAGCCGGGGCTGGCCGCGCTCCACGCGCTGACCGCCGGGGACACCTCCGGCCTCTCCGGGGACGAGCTCGCCGTCGCCGAACAGGCCCGGGCCGTGGTCGCCGAGATCATCCAGCCCGGCATGACCGACTGGGAGAAGGAGCTGGCCGTCCACGACTACGTGGTGAACCACTGCGACTACGCCGTCGAGGCGACCACCGCCCACACCGGCGACGCCATCGGCTTCTTCACCTACGGCAAGTGCCGCTGCGCCGGCTACCTGGACACCTTCCGCCTGCTGGGCAAGCTGGCGGGCCTGGAGGTGGAGATGATCGGCGGGCCCACCACCCGGGACAACGTCGGCAGCAAGGGCCACGCCTGGCTGCTGGTGCGGCTGAACGGCCTGTGGTACGTGGTAGACCCCACCTGGGACGACCTGATCGAGGACGAGCCCACGCTGGAGCACACCTTCTTCAACGTGCCCTTCGCCTGCTTTGGCGGCAGCCGCTCCTGGGACGAGGCCTGCCTGCCCGACGGCGAGCTCGCCCAGACGCTGGACGAGAACTACTACTTCAACCGGCCGGAGTACATCGCGGGCACCGTGGACGAGGGCGTCGCCCTGGCCGTCCGCCAGCTGGACGCCGAGGGCCGAGCCTGCCTGATGCTGCCCGACGCGGACATGGCCAAGTCCATCAGCGCGGCGCTGGTGCGCCACTACGGCACCAAGGGCAGCTGCTACGAGCTGTCCGAGGACCTGAACTTCAACCTGTTCCGCTTCCGGCTGCGGTGACGCCGTCCCTTCCCCGTTTCAACTTTTTACGCAATACTCCGCTAAAGTCAGTTGACTTGACACGGGCTTGCGCTTACAATGGTGCACAAACCATACCGACCCAGCCGCCCCGGCGGCGCAGCGAGGAAGACACCATGCGCAATATCGGCATTATCACGGATACCAATTCCGGCATGACCCCCCAGGAGGCCCGAGAGAGCGGCGTCCTGCTGATGTCCATGCCCTTCACGGTCAACGGCAGGAACTACGTGGAGAACGTCAACATGTCCTACCGCGAGTTCTTTGAGCGCCTCGCGGGCGGGGCCTCCGTGGCCACCTCCCAGCCCTCCCCCGAGGAGGTCATGAGCTGCTGGCAGGAGGCGCTGAAGACCTTCGACGAGCTGATCTACATTCCCATGTCCAGCGCGCTGAGCAGCAGCTGCCAGAGTGCCGCCCTCTTCGCTGAGGATTTCGACGGCCGGGTCCACGTGGTGGACAACCGCCGCATCTCCATCAGCCAGAAGCAGTCCGTCTATGACGCGCTGAAGTGGCGCGACGCGGGGCTGGACGCCGGGCAGATCGTCCGGAACCTGATGGACACCGCCCTGGAGGCCAGCATCTACCTGACCGTGGACGACCTCAAGTACCTCAAGCGCGGCGGGCGCATCACCCCCTCCGTGGCCGCCATCGGCGCGGTGCTGAACATCAAGCCTGTGCTGCAGATCCAGGGCGGCAAGCTGGACACCTACAAGAAGGTCCGCGGCCTGCACGCCGCCCAGCACACCATGGTCGAGGCCGTCCGCAAGGACCTGGAGACCCGCTTCAAGGACACCCCGATGCTCCTGCGCACCGCCTACACCGGCGACGCCGACGTGGGCCGCGTGTGGAATGCCCAGGTGCAGGAGCGCTTCCCCGAGTTCGAGGTCACCGGCGACCCGCTGCCCATCAGCATCGCCTGCCACGTCGGCCCCGGCGTCGTCGCCCTGGGCCTGATGAAGAAGATCTGACCCCGCGCAGCGCCGTCGGCGCGTCCCCGCGAGACCCGCCGGCCCGGAAAATGTCCTTGTTCCCAATCCCCTGCAATTCAACAGCCCCGTGAATCCATCACCAAAAGTGCATGGACCCACGGGGCTTTTTCTGTGGACCCTCTATTTACGAAGGACCTTCAATCCAGCATTCTGACTGTTGCCTGATGCCTGTTGCCTGTTGCCTGATGCCTGTCGCCTGTTGCCTGATGCCTGTTGCCTGATGCCTGTTGCCTGTTGCCTGTCGCCTGTCGCCTGTCGCCTGATGCCTTTCCAATTCCCAATTCCCAATTCTCAATTCTCAATTTCTTCCCCGTATTCCCTCTCGATCAGCTCCGACGTCCCATCCGCGTAGTGCAGCTCGTAGATCACCGTCAGCTTCGCGTCCAGCGATTCCGCAGGCACCAGGACCAGCCGCACCGGCGCGGTGCGGTCCAGGAGGTAGTAGAGGCCGTTCGAGTTGTGCTCCATGGCGTCCAGGTAGTACATCGGCCGCGTCACGCCGACGCTCCACAGCTGGCTGAGGCCCGGCATGTCGTCCGCCTCCCCGCCGGTCACGGTGTCCTCCAGCTGTACGCCCAGCAGCGTCAGCGCCAGGTCCTCCGGCGACTGCTCCACCGTCCAGTACCAGGTGACCGCCACGCCCTCCCCGGAGGGCTCGTTCTCCGGCGTCCTGCCGTACAGATAGGTCTGCGCCGCAAGCACCTTCTCCCCCTCGTGATACAGCTCCGTGGTGTGCATCGTCCTGTCGCCGTCGGCCAGCATCACCATGCCGCTGTAGTCGGCCCAGGGGCCCTCCTCCCCGGCGGCCAGGGACGCGAAGAACAGGCCCCGCAGGCCGCTCATCTCGACGCGGCCGCCGTCTCCATCCTTGTAGGACTGCGCGTCCTCCATGCACACCAGCACGTAGCCATAGTCGAAATTCGCCGCCCTCTCCGCGTCCACCGGCGCGACGAGCCGCACGGGCTTCACCGCCTCCGGCCGGGGCAGTCCCACGCGCTCATACACGGCGGGCGCCTCCCGGCCCTCCCCGGCGGGCACGGCCTCCAGCGCGCCGGCGGGAATCCTCGCGCCGCTGCCCACGACGGCCTCCGGCCCAAAGTCGACAACCGCGTCGTCGTACATCACATCATCCGCCAGGAACGACAGCGTCAGCGGGGCCAGCGCCTCCCCCGGTTCGAAGGAATCCCCGGTTTCTATCCGCACCGTCTCCACGCGGGTGGCGTGGGCCGGGACCAGCATCGTCCTCGACGAACCGCTGTTCCTCCCGACGCCGATGGCAGCGCACATGCCGCCGATGTCCGGCGCGAAGGGCGCCAGGCAGACGTCCTCCCCGGTGGCGTTTTCCATGACCAGCATCAGCGCGATCGCGCCGTCGCCGGGCACGGCCCCTGCCGCCCGGACGGAGACGTCGCCCTCCAGCAGCGCCGCGCCGCCCCGAAGGTCGCCACCCTCGGCCCCGGAGGCTGCCGCCAGTGACAGCGGCGCGTCCAGCGCCAGCGGCACCGACGCCGCCACGCGCCCCGCCGCGTCGTCGAAGCCCAGCAGCAGCGCGAACTCGCGGACCTCGCCCACGCCCAGCCGCTGCAGCACCCGGCCCTCGAAGTCCTCGGGTAGCGCCGCGCCGAGGGCGGTAAAATACCGGTCGGCCCCGGCCCGGTTGGCGAAGCTGAAGGAAACGTATCTTTCCTTGCCCGCGGGCAGGGCCAGTTCAAAGTCCTCGCCGGTCAGCACGCCCTCGACCCTGGCGCGGCAGTCCCTGAAGGCAAGCGCCTCCGTTCCGTCGTTGCGCACGTACAGCAGCCCGTTCAGCGCACCGGTTTCATCCTCCTCCAGGGCGCACAGCCGCCAGAGCGCCCCCAGCGCCTCCGCCTCGGCCAGGATCGCGCCTTCCTCCCCGGCGCGCAGCGCCGCCAGCGGGCAGTTCTCCACGTCCACGTGCAGCGCGTAGCGCTCCCGGTGGGCCCAGTCGCTCTCCCGCTCCACCCACAGGGTGCAGTCCAGGGAGGTCAGCACGTCCAGGCCGATGAAGCCGGAGAGGTCAAGCTCCGTATTTTTGTCATAGGCCTCGCCCGGCGCCACCTTCATCGTAAACACGCGCTCGCCAATGCTCCTGACGCCGTTCAGGACGATGTCTTCGAGGCGGTACTCCGCCGACCGATCGGACAGGTTCTCCACGTGGAAGGCCAGCTTCGCAGCGGTTCGGGACAGCCCGTAGTCCTCCGGCGCGTCGTCGCCGAAATGCTCCACGTTGGTCACGTCCAGTCCCACGTCGATCGCGCACAGGCCCCCCTCCGGCACGTCCGTCAGGAACACCGCGTCCTCGGGCCTGCCCCGGGGCGCGGGCACGGTCGTGAAGTCCTCCGGCGACAGGTAGGTGCCGCCCTCGGCGTCCATGGACACGGGCCCGTTCAGGCGCACGTGCGCCCGGTTCGTGGTATAGTTGTCGTAACGAAAGGTGAAACCCACGTCGTCGATCGGCTCCACCACGCAATCCCCGGAGAGCTTCGCGTTGACGCAGGTGATCACCGTCGCGCCCGGCGCGATGGCATAGGAATCGTCGAACGCATCGCCGATGTCGACGCCGTTGAAGGCCGGATGGCCGATCTCCAGCTGGATGAGCCGGTCGGCGTTGTTGCGCAGCACCAATCGCAAGGCCACGCCGTTCTCGCCCACCAGCACGCGGTCCACGTTGGCGGTGACAGCCGCGTCCAGCAGCAGGCGCGGTTCGCCGGCCTCGGCCTCCGCGGCCTCCATGGCCCGCCGGACCTCCTCCGCCGTGGCAAAGGGCAGCGGCTCCTTCAGCGTCAGGCGCACCGTGTCCTCCAGGTAGCTCAATCCCATGCACAGCGTGATCTCCTCCACCCGCTCCACGCCGAAGCGCTCCAGCAGGTTGTAGACCGCCAGGAAGTGGGAGCCCTCGACGCCCTGCACCGACAGCGAATAGGCGGTGATCGCCCGGTTGCTGATGGTGAAGGGCACATAGGCGTCCGTGTTCGGCGCCACCTCCACCCGGATCTGGTCCTCCGTCTGCACCACGCCGTTGACGGCGGCGTTGCCGTAGCGCACGTATCGCTCATCCGTGGCGTTGACGACGTGGAGCAGCCCCGTCAGCCCGCCCTGGGCGTTTTTCTCCAAGGAAACCAGCTGCCAGGTGACGCCGTTCACCGTGTGTTCCGCCAGCAGGTCCTCCGCCTGGGGCAGACCCGAAGCGTCGCAGCCGGTCAGCTCGAAGCGCATCGGCGTAAGGTTCTCCTCCCGGGGGGCGCTGTCCGAGCGCTCCTCCACCTCAAATTCCAGCGACGTGATCTCCCCCAGCCCGGTGAGCGCCGCCGCGTCGATGCGCACGGTGTTATAGCCCCGCTCCCCGGGCTGGACGGTGGTCAGGTACAGGTTGAAATCGTCCTTGATGGTGCGGCTGCCGTTGACAACAAAGGCCGAGCAATTGTAATAGGCGGCTCGGTCCGACGTGTTCAGCACCTCCGCGCCGACGCTCAGGCCGGCGTTCACCTCCGAGCTGTCCAGCACGGCGTACAGCGTCAGCTCGTAGTCGTCCGTCACAAACGTCCGGGGCGTGATGCCGATGTCGTACAGGTTGGGGTTCTGCACCCGCACCAGGGGCGTGCAGTAGCGGTTCTGCTGCAGGTCGGTGACCTCCAGCGTCGCGTACAGCGGCACGCCGCTGAGCTGCGCGTCCACCAGCTGGAAATGCCAGTCCAGCGGCAGGCTCAGCATGACGGGTGTCGCGTCGTACGCCTCCCAGTCCGCAAAGGCGGGCAGCACGCCCGCCTCCTCGGGCATTACGCGGGACATGTTGAGGAACCACACGTCGGTGTAGTCGGCTTCATCGAAGGCGATGCGCCGGGTGTAGGTCTTGGAGGCTTCGTCATAGACCTCCGTATTCACGACGTTCAGCATCCCGGTGGCCTCGTCCAGCTCACAGGTGAACAGGGCCTTGATGCTCGGCGCGCGCTTCTCCAGGCCCCGGTTATCGTAGAAGTCCGCCCGGAAGTACCAGTAGCGGCCGTCGTCGGAGAGCCGGTAGCCGATGGGCCCCGCCGCCACCTGTCCCGCGTCGTCCATCAGGTACACGCTGCGCCCGGCGTAGCCGGCGGTGATCCGCCCCTCCCCGTCCACCGCTGCCTCGGTGACGGACACGGGATAGTACAGGACGTCGTTCGCGGTCGGCGCGCCGCTGACGCTCAGCTGGGCGTCGTACTCGCCGCCATAGTTTGTCTCCTTCATGCCCAGGACGATCAGCTGGGCCGAGGCGAAGTCCTCCAGCTGGGCCTGCTCCAGCAGCAGGCTGAACAGGTTCTGCCCGTCCGCGCCGAAGCCGTCGTCCTCCAGCCGGATATTCGACCAGTCCGCCAGCACCCTGCCCGTCAGCAGCGCGCCGAAGGCGTCCAGGTAGCGGTTGTAGCCGGCGCTGAAGCCCAGGGCGCCGTAGCTCTCCTTCCACCCCTCCAGGTAGCTCTCCTTGTTGTGCAGCGGGTGGTACACCGACAGGCCGGAGGAATCCTCCAGGCCGGAGCGGCGATAGACCACCGCCGCGTCCAGGGCCGCCTCCAGCGCGGAGGTGTCCCCCAGAGATGCGCAGTGGGCGATCAAATCGCCCAGGTCCACCAGGTCGTAGCCGTTCTCGCTGATGCCACGGATGCCCTCGCCGAACCCGGCGGAGGCCATGCGCAGCTCCGCCAGCGCGGCGAAGGTCTTGACATCCATGCCCTTACTCAACGGGTCGAAGAAGGCGTCCATGGCCGCCGACACGCCCTCGATGGCGGACAGGTCCAGGCAGGCCAGGGTCAGGCCGGCCACCTCCCGGTTCTCGCCGTCGAAGTAGGCGTCCACGATGCGCCGGCCCGTGGCCGCGCCGTCCGTGTCCGCCTCGACGCCCTGCAAAAAGCCGTAGCCCCAGCCCGCGGCGGGCTCCGTGGCCTGGCTGGCGATCATGTATTCCGCAAACGGCGCCACCGCCCGGGCCACCTCGGCGCTGCTCATCAGGCAGGCGTCGAAGCCGATCCAGCTCAGCTTCTTCGGCAGGGACACCCGCTCCAGCGCCTCGGCGATCTCACCCAGGCTCAGCCGATCCATGTCGTTCAGCTCGTCCATGCACACGCCGCCCAGGGGCCCCGCGCCGTGGTCCCACAGGATCAGCGCGTAGTCCCGGGCGGGATAGCGCTCCAGACCGCAGCGCAGCAGCTCCGCCAGCGTGTCCGGCTCGCCCATGTTCATGGCGTCCTCCTGCAGGACGGTGCGCAGCTGTCCGCGCACCACGTCGCTGACAGTGATTCGCTCCGGGTCCAGGCCCAGCTGCCAGCTCTGGGCGCCGCCGGTCATCAGCACGACGTTCACCGCCCGGGTGTCCACGCCGGAGGCGAGGATCTCCTGGATGTCCGCCGTGGCCGAGCCGTACTGGCTCTCCAGGTTGGTGCCGCACATGTAGATCATCAGCGTCAGCGCCTTCTCGCTCCCGCCCTCCGCGGCAGCGGCGGACAGGGCGCAAAGCAGCGCGGCGGCGCACAGCAGCAGGCACAGCGTTCGCTTCATGGGGCATCCTCCTCGGGCGGGTCCGACGCGTCCGGTCCCCCGGCGCGCGTCCTTTTATGAGATGGTGACGCCCTGATTATACCATTTATATTAACCCCTTGTAAATATCCATTTACATTCCTGCATCGAATCATGAAGGGTTCGCAATGCCGCGTGCCTGCCGTTAGTCAGCCTTCCCTCTGTCCGTGGCAGGCCTGCGCCTATGGTTGCGGGAAGGCGACCTCATCCGTCTTTCCCGGAACAATGCAAGCATTTTCCGGGAAATCCACCATTCCTTGGGCCTACCGGCCCGACCTCACTGTAACGCCCGAAGGGCGTCTAGCGAAGCGTTCATGCAGTCCACTGGACTGTTTTCCAGGCGTTCGTTCCCCCAAAGGGGAAGCTTTTGGAGGGACGGTCCATCGGACTCTTTCTTCATGCGTTCGGTCTTCCGATGGGAAGGCTATTGGAGGACGGTTTCCCGGGAAGAGCGACAGGGGATTCCAAAGCCTTCCCCTTTGGGGAAGGTGGCAGCCCGCAGGGCTGACGGATGAGGTCGCCCCGTTCCAGCGAACGCAAATGCCGCCTCTCATCCCCCGCTTCATCGCGTCACCTCGATCGAAATGTTAACACGCGCCCCCTTGACACATCGTGCATCCATGTATACAATAATACCTATTAAACCTTCAGGAGTTGAGACCCATGCTGGAAATGTCGAGCAAAACCAACCTGCTTGAGCAAAAACTGTACAAGTACTCCCTGCAGGACGTGGACAATCCCAACCTGTACCGGGACATCTACCCCTATGACCAGGTGCCCCGGGTGGCCTTCAACCACCGCCGCGTGCCCATGAGCATGCCGGAGGACATCTGGATCACAGACACCTCCTTCCGGGACGGCCAGCAGTCCGTGGAGCCCTACACCGTGGACCAGATCGTGGACCTGTACAAGCTGATGGCCCGCTTGGGCGGCCCCTACGGCGTCATCCGCCAGACGGAGTTCTTCGTCTACAGCAAAAAGGACCGGGAGGCCATCCAGCGCTGCATGGACCTGGGCTACCGCTTCCCGGAGATCACCACCTGGATCCGCGCCACCCGCGAGGACTTCAAGCTGGTGAAGGACCTGGGCATCCGGGAGACGGGCATCCTGGTGTCCTGCAGCGACTACCACATCTTCAAGAAGATGAAGATGAGCCGCAAGCAGTGCATGGAATACTACCTCAAGACCGTCGCGGACGCCTTCGAGGCCGGGGTCATGCCCCGCTGCCACCTGGAGGACATCACCCGGGCGGACTTCTACGGCTTCGTGGTGCCCTTCGTGAACGCGCTCCAGGAGATGAGCCAGGACGCGGGCATCCCGGTGAAGATCCGCGCCTGCGACACCATGGGCTACGGCGTGCCCTATTCCGAGGTCGCCCTGCCCCGCAGCGTGCCGGGCATCATCTACGGCCTGCAGCACTACGCCGACGTGCCCAGCGAGCTGCTGGAGTGGCACGGCCACAACGACTTCTACAAGGCGGTGGCCAACGCCTCCACGGCGTGGCTCTACGGCGCCTGCGCGGTGAACTGCTCGCTGCTGGGCATCGGCGAGCGCACCGGCAACATCCCGCTGGAGGCCATGGTGATGGAGTACGCGAGCCTGCGCGGCTCCCTGGACGGCATGGACACCACCGCCATCACGGACATCGCCCGCTACTTCCACAATGAGATCGGCTACGACATCCCGGTGATGACGCCCTTCGTGGGCCGCCAGTTCAACACCACCCGGGCGGGCATCCACGCCGACGGCCTGCTGAAGGACGCCGAGGTCTACACCATCTTCGACACCCGGAAGATCCTGGGCCGCAGCCCCTCGGTGATGATCGGCAAGACCAGCGGCCTGGCGGGCATCGCCTACTGGATCAACGACAACTACGCCCTGGAGGGCGACGAGCAGGTGGACAAGAAGAGCGAACTGGTCACGGCGCTGAAGGACTGGATCGACGAGGAATACGCCGGCGGCCGCCAGACCACCCTCTCCACCGAGGAGCTGGAGACCAAGATCGAGCAGCTCTCCGGCGGCAGGCTCGCGCGCCTGTGACCCGACGATAAGGAGGCATCGCCATGGAATACAAGACCATCTCCCTGTCGGACCAGGTGTTCGAGCGCCTGGAGAACGACATTCTCAGCGGCCACTACAAGCGCGGCGACATCGTCACCGAGCTGCAGCTCTCCAGCGAGCTGGGCGTCAGCCGCACCCCGGTGCGGGAGGCCCTGCGCCGCCTGTTCCAGGAGCACCTGATCGAGGACACCCCCAAGGGCACCATGGTGCTGGGCATCACGCCGCGGGACTTCCGCGACATGTCGGAGATCCGCCTGCGCATCGAGGAGCTGGCCGTGCGCGGCTTCATCGAGCACGCCGACACCGACACCCTGAAGGAGCTGAACGAGACCGTGGACTTCCAGGAGTTCTATCTGGCCCGGGAGGACGTGGAGCACCTGAAGGAGCTGGACGGCCGCTTCCACGACATCATCTACTGCCACTGCGGAAGCATGATCCTCCGGGACACGCTGGTGCCGCTGCACCGCAAGATCCAGCAGTACCGCCGCGCCTCGCTGCGCTCGCCGGAGCGGGCCCTCACCTCCGTGCGGGAGCACAAGGAGATCCTCCAGGCCATCGTGGCCAGGGACACCGCTCTGGCCGTCAGCCGCATGAACCAGCACATCCGCAACGCCATCACCCGGGCGCTGGGCGAGGAGGTAGAATGAAAATGGGACGCACCATCGCACAAAAGATCATCGCCGCGCACCTGCTCTCCGGCGAGATGATCCCGGGGCATGAGATCGCCCTGCGCATCGACCAGACCCTGACCCAGGACGCCACCGGCACCATGGCCTACCTCGAGTTCGAGACCATGGGCATCGACCGGGTACGCACCGAGCTGAGCGTGGCCTACATCGACCACAACACCCTCCAGTGCGGCTTCGAGAACGCCGACGACCACCGCTACATCCAGTCCGTGGCGAAGAAGCACGGCATCCGCTTCTCCCGCCCCGGCAACGGCATCTGCCACCAGGTGCACCTGGAGCGCTTTGGCATTCCGGGCAAGACGCTGATCGGCTCCGACAGCCACACCCCCACCGGCGGCGGCATCGGCATGCTGGCCTTCGGCGCCGGCGGCATGGACGTGGCCGTGGCCATGGGCGGCGGTGCCTACTACATCACCATGCCGAAGATGTTCAAGGTGAACCTGACCGGGCGGCTGCGCCCCTTCGTCACCGCCAAGGACATCAGCCTGGAGATCCTGCGCATCCTGTCCGTGAAGGGCGGCGTCGGCGCGATCATCGAGTGGGGCGGCGAGGGCATCGCCTCCCTGTCCGTGCCGGAGCGCGCCACCATCACCAACATGGGCACCGAGCTGGGCGCCACCACCTCCATCTTCCCCTCCGACGAGGTGACCCGGGCCTTCCTGAAGGCCGAGGGCCGCGAGGCGGACTACGCGCCTCTGGCCAGCGACCCGGACGCCGAGTACGACCGGGTGATCGACATCGACCTTTCCACCCTCGAGCCGCTGATCGCCTGTCCCCACAGCCCGGACAACGTGAAAAAGGTCTCCGAGCTGAAGGGCGTGAAGGTGGACCAGGTGTGCATCGGCAGCTGCACCAACTCCTCGCTGCTGGACATGCTGAAGGTGGCGGCGCTCTTGAAGGGCAAGACCATCGACCCCTCCGTGAGCCTGTCCATCTCCCCCGGCTCCAAGCAGGTGCTGGGCATGCTGGCGAAGTCCGGCGCGTTGAACGACATCCTGCAGTCCGGCGCCCGGGTGCTGGAGTGCGCCTGCGGCCCCTGCATCGGCATGGGCTTCAGCCCCAACTCCGCGGGCGTCTCCCTGCGCACCTTCAACCGCAACTTCCTGGGCCGCAGCGGCACCGCCGACGCCGGCGTACACCTGGTCTCCCCGGAGACCGCCGTGGCCGCGGCGCTGACCGGCTATGTGACCGACCCGCGCCTGCTGGGCGAGATGCCCGAGGTCTCCCTGCCCGAAGCCTTCATGCTGGACGACACCGCCGTGCTGCTGCCTGCCTCTGTGGAGGAGGCGAAGGACGTGGAGGTCGTGCGGGGCCCCAACATCAAGCCCTTCCCGGCCAGCCGCCCCGTGGGCGACGCCATCCGCGCCGGCCTGACGCTGAAGGTGGGCGACAACATCACCACCGACCACATCATGCCCGCCGGCGCGAAGATCCTGCCCTACCGCTCCAACATCCCCCACCTGTCCCAGTACTGCTTCGGCGTCTGCGACCCCACCTTCCCCGAGCGCGCCAAGGCCGCCGGCGAGAGCATCGTGGTGGGCGGCGTGAACTACGGCCAGGGCTCCTCCCGGGAGCACGCGGCGCTGGTGCCGCTGTACCTGGGCGTGCGGGCGGTCATCGCCAAGAGCTTCGCCCGCATCCACGTGGCCAACCTGATCAACTCCGGCATCCTGCCGCTGACCTTCGTCCACCCGGAGGACTACGACCGCCTGAGCCAGGGCGACGCGCTGTCCCTCGAGGGCATCCACGCCGGCATGGACGCGGGCGCCATCACCCTGTTGGATGAGACCACCGGCGAGCGCTTCGAGCTGGCCTGCGCCTTCACCCAGCGCCAGAAGGACATGCTGAAAGCGGGCGGCCTGCTCGCCTATACGAAGGAGGTTTCCGACAAATGAACGCCATTGACAACGCTGTAAACAGCTTCCGAACGCTGCTGGAGGAGCAGATCGCCCGCTCCGAGCGGATGCGCAACGCCGCCCCCGCCAAGGATTTCGCCGCCCTGCCGGTGGTCACCATCGGCGTGATCGACGGCGACGGCATCGGCCCGATCATCTCCGCCCAGACCATGCGCCTGCTGGAGGCCCTGCTGGCGGACGAGATCGCCGCCGGCAAGGTGGTCCTCAAGCGCATCGAGGGCCTGACCATCGAGAACCGGCTGGCCAAGGGCCAGGCCGTTCCCACGGACGTGCTGGCGGAGGTCAAGACCTGCGACGTGCTGCTGAAGGGCCCCACCGAGACCCCCAAGGGCGGCACCATGGAGAGCGCCAACGTCAGCCTGCGCCGGGAGCTGGACCTCTACGCCAACGTCCGCCCGGTGAGCGTGCCCGATCAGGGCATCGACTGGATCTTCTTCCGCGAGAACACCGAGGGCGAGTACGTGCTGGGCAGCCGGGGCATCGAGATCCCGGACACCCTGTGCATGGACTTCAAGGTCACCACCCTCCCCGGCACCCGCCGCATCGCCCGGGCGGCCTTCGAGTACGCAAAGAACAACGGCAAGACCAACGTCAACATCGTCACCAAGGCCAACATCATGAAGAAGACGGACGGCACCTTCTCCGCCCTGTGCCACGAGGTCGCCGCCGACTACCCCGGCATCGAGGCCGAGGACTGGTACATCGACATCATGACCGCCAAGCTGGTGGACCCCCGGGTCCGCTCCCGCTTCCAGGTGTTCGTGCTGCCCAACCTCTACGGCGACATCATCACCGACGAGGCGGCCCAGCTGCAGGGCGGCGTGGGCACCGCCGGCAGCGCCAACCTCGGCGACCAGTACGCCATGTTCGAGGCCATCCACGGCTCCGCGCCCCGCATGATCGAGACCGGCCGCGGCGCCTACGCCAACCCCGCGAGCCTGATGCGCGCCGCCGGGATGCTGCTGCGGCACATCGGTCGGACGGAGCTGGCCGCGAAGCTGGACGCCGCCCTGGACGCCACGCCCAACGACGGCCTCACCGCCGCCGCCTTCACCGACGCCGTGCTGGAGAAGCTCTGATCCGGGCCGAACCGCCCGTATAACCAGTTCACAAACCGACCATACAAGGGGGATACGTCCATGAAGAAGCTGCTCTGCCTCGCCCTCGCCCTGCTGATCGCGCTCCTCGCCTTCCCGGTGTCCGCCGAGGAGGCGGAGAAGGAGCCCATGCAGATCTCCGACACCGACACCAACATCGCCACGCCCGCCATCGACCGCTCCCTGCAGGAGCTGCTGGACCACGACTATCCCGAGGACGCCGAGGGCACCGACGAGGTGTTCAACGACCCCTTCATCCCGGACGAGGTGATGCCCGACCGGCGCATCGTCGGCACCGACGACCGCACGACCATCAGCGACCCCAGCAGATACCCCTATTCCGCCATCGCCTACATGATCGTGCACGCGGAATGCGGCTGCGAATGGACCGGTTCCGCCTTCATGGTCGGCAAGCGCGGCGCGATGACCGCCGCCCACTGCCTGGTCTGCACCACCCACAACCGCTGTGCTGACCGCATCACGCTGTACTTCGGCTACAAGTCCAACAGCAATTACTTCTATAAGTACGACGACGCCACCTCCTACTGGTACGGCATCAGCGGTGGCGGCAATGACCGCGGCTGGGACTACGGCTACATTCGCCTGAACAGCAACGTGGGCGAAAGAACCGGCTGGTTCGGCACCAAGGCCATGTCCGACAGCGAGCTGAACGGCGCGGTCATGAACCTGGCGGGCTACCGCCAGGGCGTGATCAAGCGCGACTTTGACCGCGTCACCGTGGTCAACGCCAACGTGATCGACCACCGCATCGACACCGAGAAGGGCTACAGCGGCTGCCCCATCTACGACGACGACTACTACGCCGTCGCCATCAACGTGGCCGAGTATACCGACTTCGAGGGCAATATCGGCCGTCGCATCACCGGCTCCCTGCAAAACGACATGCGCGCCGCGGGCATCTTCGACTGACGCCGCAGCCGCCGTATCGGGCCAGCGAATCGCCAACAAATCCCTTGCTTCGCCAGGAATGACCGCGACAGGCATTCGACCCTCCTCACGGGGGCCGAGCCAAGCACAAATTGAAACCTCGTCTCGCCCCCGTGAGGGGGAGAGGTGCCCGAAGGGCGGAGAGGGGTCCCTCAATTCCCCAAGTTTCCGTGAAGAGCCAAAATTCTGCCTGCCGGTGCCCTGAAGCCGGCAAACCAGAGCAAGGCCGCCCCGGACGGGCCGACGGGTCAATCCCCGCCGCGTCTGCCCGGGGCGGCCTTGGTTCTGGCAGTCTTTCCGCCGGGCCGATTGCAATTCCCCCGCCGTTGTGCTATGATGCAGTTATCCCATTTCCCACGAAAGGACGCGATACCATGTTCATCGCAGACGCCCATTGCGACACCCTCTACGCCATCGCCATCGACGGCAAGCGGCCCGAGAGCTGCACCATCACCCCTGACAAGCTGGAAAGGGGCGGCGTGGGCCTGCAGACCTTCGCCCTGTTCGCCGGTCGGAAGGGCACCCTGGGTACCCCCTATGCCGACGGCGTCGCCATGCTGGAGGCCGTGCCGAAGCTGGGCGTGCCCGTGCTCACCGGCGACCTGCCCGAGGCCATGCCCCAGCAGCCCACGGGCATCATCTCCTGCGAGGGCGGCGAGATGCTGGAGGGCTCCATCGCCCGGCTGGAGGAGTTCCACCGGAAGGCCCGCCTGCGCATGATCGCCCTCACCTGGAACTTTGAAAACGAGATCGGCCACCCGGCCAAGCTGGGCCCGAAGCCCGGGCTGAAGCCCTTCGGCTTCGAGCTGCTGCGGGCCATGGACGCCCTCGGCATACTGGCCGACACCTCCCACCTGAACGAGGCCGGCTTCTGGGACGTGTGCGAGCGCGCCGCCCTGCCGCCCATCGCCAGCCACTCCGACTGCCGCTGGCTGTGCGACGTGCCCCGCAACCTGACCCGTGAGCAGGTCATGGCGCTGATCGACCGGGGCGGCTTCATCGGCGTCAACTTCTACAGCTGCTTCCTCCGGGAGGACGGCCGGGCCACCCTGGATGACGCCGTTCGCCACATCGACGCGCTGTGCGAGCTGGGCGCGGAGCACATCGTCGGCTTCGGCTCGGACTTCGACGGCATCGACGCCTGGCCCGAGGGCCTGGGCGACCCCACCGGCTTCCCCGTCCTGCTGGACGCCCTCGCCCGCCGCGGCTACACCCAGGCCCAGCTGGAGGCCCTCGCCGGCGGCAACCTGTGGAACCTGCTGAAGCGCGCCGAGCGCGCGGCCTGCTGACGCCATGGAAAACAGAGTCATCGGCATACTGGCCCACGTGGACGCGGGCAAGACCACCCTCTCCGAGCAGGTGCTCTGCCACGCGGGCGTGCTGCGGACCCCGGGCCGGGTGGACCACGGCGACGCCTTCCTGGACGCCCACCCACTGGAGCGGGAGCGCGGCATCACCATCTTCTCCGACCAGGCGGTGTTCGAGCGGGACGGCCTGCGGGTGTTCTGGGTAGACACCCCCGGCCACGCCGACTTCGCCGCGGAGATGGAGCGCTCCGTGTCCATACTGGACCTGGCCGTGCTGGTCATCGACGGCGCGGAGGGCGTGCAGAGCCACACCGAGACCATCTGGTCGCTGCTGGAGGCCTATCATGTGCCCGTCGTGCTGTTCGTGAACAAGACCGACCGCCCCGCCTTCGACGCGGAGAAGATGCTCGCCCAGCTGAAGCGCCGCCTGAGCCCGGACGTCGTGGACCTGTGTTCCTGGCGCGGCGGCGACATGCCCCAGTCCCTGGCGGAGTCCGTCGCCGAGCGGGACGAGGCCCTGCTGGACCGGCTGCTTTCGGACGGCTACGAGCCCCTGCCGTGGCTCGCGGGCCTGCGCAATGAGCTGCGCCGCCGCCTGCTGTTCCCGGTGTGCTTCGGCTCGGCGCTGAACGACAGCGGCGTCGGGGAATTCCTGGACGCGCTGTGCCTGCTGGCCCGGGACTGGCCCCCCCTTTCCCCCGAAGGCGAGTCCACAGCCGCCCGGGCGGAGGGCGGCGATCCCTTCGACGCCCTGGTCTACAAGGTGCGCCGGGACGCCCAGGGCGCCCGGCTGTGCTTCTTCAAGGTGCTCTCCGGAACCACCGCTGCCCGGCGGGAGGTGCGCCTGCCCGACGGCTCCGCCGCCAAACTCAACGAGCTTCGGCTGTACAGCGGCGAGCGCTTTCGTCCCCTGTCCCAGGCGGAGGCGGGCATGCTCTGCGCCGCGCCCAACCTGCCCGGCGTCCGCCCCGGTGACCACATCCGGGACGCCGCGGCCCCCGTTGGCGCGGAGGGCTTCTCCCGCAACCCCTTCCGCATCGAGCCGATGCTGGCAGCCAGCGTGCTCTGTCCCCAGGCCCCGGTCTCAAAGGTGTTGGAGGCCCTGCGGCAGCTGGAGGACGAGGACCCCAGCCTGTCCGTGGTCTACAGCGAGGCCACCGGCGGCATCGACCTGCGGGTGATGGGTCCGATCCAGCTCGAGGTGATCCGCCGGCTGATGCAGGACCGCTTCTCGCTGCCGGTGGACTTCGGACCCATGCGGGTGCTATACCTGGAGACCATCGCCGCGCCCGCCGTGGGCGTGGGCCACTATGAGCCCCTGCGGCACTACGCGGAGGTCCAGCTGCGCCTCGTCCCCGGGCCCCGGGGCAGCGGCATCGCCTTTGAATCCAAATGCCACGTGGACGAACTGGCGCTGAACTGGCAGCGGCTGATCGAGACTCACGTGTTCGAGAAGGTCCACAAGGGCGTGCTCACCGGCGCGCCGCTGACGGACGTGAAGGTGCAACTGCTCCACGGGCGCGCCCACCTGAAGCACACCGAGGGCGGCGACTTCCGCCAGAGCACCTACCGCGCCATCCGCAACGCGCTGATGGAGGCCCAAAGCGTGCTGCTGGAGCCCATCTGCCGCTTCACCCTGCGGGGGCCCCAGGACAGCTACGGCAGGGTGATGGCGGACCTCACCCGGATGCGGGCGGTCCTCGACCCGCCCAGCCTGGACGGCGAGCGCTTCACGCTGACCGGCGAGGCCGAGTTCGCCCAGTTCTCCGGCTACAACACGGACTTCCTCGCCGCCACCCACGGCCACGGCGCCCTCAGCTACCGGCTGGACCACTACGCCCCCTGCCGGGAGCCGGAGCCGGTCATCGAGGCCGCCGCCTACAATCCCCTGGCCGACGACACGCCGGATTCGGTGTTCTGCGCCCACGGCGCGGGCTACACCGTGCCCTGGAACGAGGTAAAGGCCCACGCCCACTGCCCCGTGGAGGAGGCCTAGAGTCTGTTTCTAAAATGCCTGAAGCGCATTTTCGGCGTCTTTGACTGCATTTCAGCGTTGATTTCCCTTGACTTTTACGCACCGCCGCTACTCCGCGACGCGGAAGCGGCGGCAGCGCCGCGCGAATCCTTTGGATTCCAGCGCGGGCTGGTC
>CADCHI010000048.1 GCA_902801165.1 uncultured Eubacteriales bacterium
TCGTCTTGATCTTGCCGTCGGCCAGCGCGGCCACGCTCGTCAGAACCATCATGGCAATCAGCAGAACAGCGATCAGTTTCTTCATCATCTTCATGGATTTGTCCTCCTTCAACTTCGTCTCTGTGGTTTCTGTGTTTCTCTCTTTGATGGCTCAAGTATAGCACCGCCACTATCACACATCCGTCACAGATTTGGGTCTTATAGAGGATTTCCATATTTTTTGTTTGAATGTTTCTTTCAGAAGGAACGGCGATATATGAACTGCCCAAAGCCTTCCCCTTTGGGAGACCGAACCCACGTGGACTGTTTCCCCAAAGCCTTCCCCTTTGGGGAAGGTGGCCGAGCGAAGCGAGGTCGGATGAGGTCGTCAACCGCATAAGATTGCTGCTCCACTTACACCGTCTGTTCTATTCGTTGTGTCCCATGTTGGGACGGATTTTTTGCGGCGGGTTCCCGGCACAAGAAACTTCGGCGCTCGCCCACATCGCGGTCGAGCTGCCTCGTTTAAAAAGTGCCGGGGGAACCCGCCGCTTCTCAGAGGGAAACAGCGATAGAGGAACTTCCCAAAGCCTTCCCCTTTGGGGAAACAGTCCACGGGGGTTCGGTCCCCAAAAGGGGAAGGCTTTAGAAACATGCCGCCAAGAAAATCCGTTCCTCGGTCTCCTTTCTATGTTTGAGAGATTAACGACCTCATCCGTCCCTCGCTTCCATCTTCCCAAAAGTAATCGGCCTCGCCGGCATGTTCCGGCGAGGCCGCATATCCAATACTATCCTCAAAATGTTCTCGCGCCGAGCATGGCGCCGCAGCTTTCCCTCACGATCAGGCTGCACTCACGGATCTGGGAGTAGGAGCCGCCGCCGCCATCCAGGCTGCCGATCAGCTCCTCGATGGCGGTGACGCCGTGGTCGAAGGGGTGCAGGTCCACCGTGGTCAGCGAGGGGTTCAGGTAGGGGGTGAAGAACTGGTTGTCGCAGCCGATCAGCGCCACGTCCTCCGGCACCCGCAGCCCCATCCGCTGCAGCTGGCGCAGGGCACCCAGGGCCACCAGGTCGTTGATGGCGATGATGGCGGTGGGGCGGGTCGCCGAGGAGGCGCCGCTGAATATACGGTTCACGCAGAACTCCCCGGCCTGGGGCGTGAAGCCCGCGTCGGTGCGCATTTCCCGGTCGGAGGGCAGTCCCAGGCGCTCCATCTCCTCATAGTAGGCCCGCCGCCGGGCGCTGGAGGAGCGCATGCCGCCGGAGCCGCCGATGAAGCAGATGCGCCGGTGCCCCAGCGTGACCAGGTGGGCGAGGGACTTGCGCACGCTCAGGGACAGGTCCGAGGTGATGTTGACGCAGCTGACGCCCTCCACCCGGGGCCCGATGGTGACGATGGGCATGCGCTGGGCGATGCGGCACAGGCGGCGGCGGATCTCCTCCGTCGTGCCCTGCTCCATGGCCGCGCCGACCACCACCGCGCCGGAAACCGGCAGCCTCGCGATGCTCTCCGCGGCGGTGTCCTCCGCGCCGTGGACGAACTCCGACTGGCAGACGATCAGCGGCCAGCCCGCGCGGCGGGCCGCCTGCTCTGCGCCGGCGCAAAGCATGCCGTAGTAGGGGTTGGTCAAGTCGGAGATGATCAGCGCCAGGGCGCGCTCCCGGTTCGCCTCAGGCCGCTTCTCCGCCGTCTGGCGGCGGTAGCCCAGCTGCCGCACGGCGGCCTCCACCTTTTCCCGGGCCGCCGCGCTGGCGCTGCCCCCGGAGAGCACCCGGGAGACCGTCGCGACGGAAACCTGGGCAAGCGCGGCCACATCGTTGATCGTGACAGGTCGCTGTTCCATGGCTCGCCCTCCTTCCTTCCTGCTGTGGCTGTAGTATATCACATCTGATTGTAAATTACAATGGTGAATTACATTGTATTTCCATAAAAAACGGCCTGTTTCCTGAAAATGATTGAAATTCTTTACGAAAAGTATTGACAATACTCCTGTAAAAACGTATAATGAAGGCGAATCGTGAAAATGCTTTCACGCCGTTTCCAAATCTGACGGGCGCGCGCCCGTTGAGAAATAAAAGGAGGAACTACCCATGAAAAAAACGCTCGCTCTGGTTCTGGCAGCGATCATGCTGCTCTGCACGGCCAGCTTCGCCGTGGCTGAGGAAGGCCAGACCCTGACCGTCGTGGCCTGGGACGCCGGCACCACTCCCTATCTGTTTGCCCAGAAGGAAGCCTTCGAGGCCTCCCATCCCGGCGTGACCATCGAGTACGTCGACGTCGCCTCCCAGGACTACGCCGTGAAGACCACCACCATGCTGGCCGGCGGCGATTCCAGCGATGTCTTCATGGTCAAGGAGATCACCGACCTGCTGAACTGGCAGGAGGCGGGCTACGAAGAGCCCCTGAACAGCTACATCGAGGCTTCCGGCTATGACCTGTCCGGCTTCGCGGGCATCGAGAGCAACTACGCCGTGGACGGCGAGCAGTACGCGCTGCCCTTCCGTTCCGACTTCTGGGTGCTGTTCTACAACAAGGATCTGTTCGACGCCGCCGGCGTTGACTATCCCACCAACGACATGACCTGGGAGCAGTACGCGGAGCTGGCCAAGAAGATGACCGGCGACGGCGTCTATGGCACCCATTATCACACCTGGCTGTCCGCGGTCGTGAACTGGGATGTCTGCGACGGCGTGAACACCCTGATCGACGGCGAGTACGACGACCTGGCCTACTTCTACGAGCTGTACCAGGATCTGGAGGACTCCGGCGCCTGCATGTCCTATGACGAGCTGAAGGCCGCGGGCCTGCACTACTCCGCCGCCTTCGAGAATGGCAACATCGCCATGATGCCCATGGGCTATTGGTTCGTGTCCACCATGATCAACGCCATCAAGGACGGCACCTGCAGCTTCAACTGGGGCATCGTGGCCGTTCCCCACAAGGAGGATGTGGCCGCGGGCTCTTCCTTCGGCAACCTGACCGGCGCAATGATCAACGCCAAGTCCGAGAACAAGGATCTGGCCTGGGAGTACGTCTCCTGGCTGGCTGGCGAGGAAGGCTCCATCGCCACCGCCACCACCGGCACCCGTCCGGCGTGGGTCTCCGAGGGCGTTGCCGAGGCCATGGCCTCCGCTGAGGGCTTCCCGACCGATGATGCCAGCAAGGCCGCGCTGGTGCCCGTGTACGTGGGCATCGAGATCCCGGCGTCCGAGCACTCCTCCGAGATCAGCACCGTCCTCAACGAGGAGCACAGCCTGATCATGACCCGCGAGTATACCATCGAAGAGGGCATCGAGGAGATGAACGAGCGCGTGGCCGAGATCCTCGGCTGATCGCACCGGTCACAGTCAACATGACCTGAACGCATCGGCGGGGAAGGCGAACATCTCGCCTTCCCCGCTTTTTGGAATCAGGAAAACGGAACGTTTTCCGGGTTGGCGGGTTCCGAAGACACACGCCGACAATCATTGCGGGCGGACGCCGCGCGGACGGCGGCCGTCGACCCGGTGAAGGATCGGGAACGGGGAAAGCGCCCCGGCATTCCCCGTTCCCGATCCTTCATTGACCGATGTGAAAGGAGAGGGGAACCCCCATGAGCGCGTACAACAGCAGCGAGTACAGGCGGAGACAGAAAAAATACGAGCGCAGAAAGGCGCTGGTGGCCTATTCGTTCATCGCGCCGAACTTCATCGGCTTTGCGGTGTTCACCCTGGTGCCGGTGCTGTTTTCCATCTTCCTGTCCTTCGTGAAGTGGAAGGGCGGCGCCTTCAGCACCATGGAATGGGTGGGCCTGGGCAACTACGCGGACATCTTCAAGACCGCGAAGGTGGCCGAGAAGGGCTTGGGATACCTGTTCACCAAGGTGGACCTGGGCATCGCGCTGAAGAACACGCTGTTCTACACCGTCGTCACCGTGCCGCTGACGCTGGTCTGCGCCGTGGCCCTGGCGCTGGCGTTGAACCGTGCCGTCAAAGGCGCGGTGGGCTTCCGCACCATCTTCTTCTTCCCCTACGTGGCCTCGATGGTGGCCATCTGCGTCTGCTGGCGCTTCATGATGATGAAGGACGGCCCCATCAACCAGCTGATCATGGCCATGGGCATCAACTACAACAAGAGCTGGACGGCGGACAGCGGCATGGCCATATGGTCCATCATACTGGTCAGCGTCTGGCGCAACATGGGCTACTACATGGTCATCTACCTGGCGGCGCTGCAGGGCGTGCCGAAGGACCTGTACGAGGCCGCCACCATGGACGGCGCCAACAAGTGGCAGCAGTTCTTCCACGTGACGCTGCCTCAGCTGCGGCCCACCACCTTCTTCGCCTCCACGATGATGATCATCTCCTGCTTCAAGATCTACGACGTGGTCGCCATCATGACCGAGGGCGGCCCGGGGCGCTCCACGAAGATGCTGGTCACCTACATCTACGACGAGGCGTTCTCCAACTTCAACTACGGAATCGCCAGCGCCATCGCCATGGTGCTGCTGGTGATCGTGCTGATCTTCACGCTGGCCCAGTTCAGCATGGAAGACCGGTACGCCAACAACTGAGGGGAGGGCGAAAGAGATGACGCAATTGGTTCAGAGCAAAAACGCGGGCGTCCGGCCCTCGCCAACGTATATCGTGCTGAAGACGCTGCTGTACGTGGTCCTGATCGCCCTGGCGCTGTTCACGCTGATCCCCTTCGTGTGGATGGTGTCCGCCTCCCTGAAGCTGGACCGCGAGGTGTTCAGCTATCCGATTCGCTGGGTCCCCGAGGTGTTCCACTGGGAGAACTACCAGCTGATCTGGTCGAAGGTGCCGCTGCTGACCTACTTCAAGAACACGGCGACGATCGCCCTGCTGGTTACCTTCATCCAGACGCTGACCTCCTCCTTCGCGGCATACGCCTTCGCCAAGCTCCGCTTTCCCGGCCGCAACACGCTGTTCATCTGCTACGTGGCCACCATCGCCGTGCCGTGGCAGACCTACATGCTGCCCCAGTTCATACTGATGCGCTCCATGGGCCTGTACGACACGCTGTGGGCCATCGTGGTGCTGCAATCCTTCTCTGCCTTCGGCGTGTTCCTGATGCGCCAGTTCTACCAGGGCATCCCCACCGAGCTGTGCGAGGCCGCCCGCATCGACGGCCTGTCGGAGTACGGCATCTGGGCGCGGATCATGCTGCCGCTGTCCAAGGCCGCCATCGCCACGCTGGTGATCTTCACCTTCGTGGGCACCTGGAACGACTACATGGGCCCCATGATCTACCTGACCCGGGACGTCAACAAGACCGTGCAGGTGGGCCTGCGGCGCTTTATCCAGGAGAATTCCAGCGACTATCACCTGATCATGGCCGTGTCCGTGTGCAGCCTGCTGCCGGTGTCCATCGTGTTCCTGTCGCTGCAGAAGTACTTCATCCAGGGCATCGCCACCACCGGATTGAAAGGATAACGGCATGTTTTGCGAATTCATCGAGGCGCATCCGCCGGGCAGGCTGGAGCTCCAGGCGCCCAAGCTGTCGTCCTCGGACTACGATTGGATAGATGATTTTTGCCAGGAATACCGCGCCACCTCCTATCCCGTCCTGACCGCCAGCCAGTACATGGCCTTCGCCCGCCAGGGCGACCGGGCGACGTGGGAAAGGCCCTACTTCCTGCGCCGCAGAAAGCTGATCGCGGCGCTGCTGGACGCGCTCTACAGGAATGAAAGCCTGGACCCTGTCATCGACGGACTTTGGCTGATCTGCGAGGAGACCACCTGGGTCATCAGCGCCCACAACGGCGCGGAGCACGCGGGCGTCGAGCCGACGCCGCCCCGACTGCTGCCGGAGGGCGCGCCCTATGTGGATCTGTTTGCCGCACAAACCGCCATGATACTCTCGCTGACCTCCGGGCTCCTTTCCGCCCGGCTGGATGCCGTTTCCCCGACGATCCGCCGCCGGGTGAGGAACGAGATCGAGCGCCGGGTGCTGACGCCCTTTGAAACGCGGGACGATTTCTGGTGGATGGGCGTTATACGCAAGGATCTCTGCAATTGGACGCCCTGGATCGTCTCCAACGTGATGCTGACGGCGTGCGTGTGGGTGGAGGACGCGGAGAGGCTGTGGTCCATCCTCCGGCGGGGCTGCGTCATGCTGGACCGCTATCTGGACTGCCTGCCGGACGACGGCGGCTGCGACGAGGGCGCGGGCTACTGGAGCATGGCCGGCGGCGCGCTGCTGGACGCGCTGGAGTTGCTGGAACGGGTCACCGGCGCGCAGATGAACCTTGAGAACGACGAAAAGTTCCGGAACATCATGCGGTTCCCGATGCGGGCCTGGCTGTGCGGCGACTATTTCATGAACTATGCGGACTGCGACGCCTGTCCTTCCATCCCCGCGGAGCGGCTGCAATACGCCGGGGTCAGGCTGGGCGATCCGGAGCTGGCTTCCTTCGGCGTTCAGTTCCGGGATGAGAATACCCTGTCCAACACGGTGGAGGACACGCCCCAGCTCTGGCGGCTGCTGAGCGCCTGGACCCATCCTGAGATCGACGCGCCGGAGGCCCGTCCCCTGAGGGATGTGTGGCTGCCGGATCTGCAGATTCGCAACCTTCATCGCGGTCGCTACATCGCCCTGTCCTGCAAGGGCGGCGTGAACGCGGGCAGCCACAGCCACAACGACTGCGGCAGCTTCATCGTCTGCTATAAAGGTTTGCCGGAGATCGTGGACGCGGGCAACATGACCTATACCGGCAAGACCTTCTCCGAGGAGCGCTACACCCTGTGGAACATCCGCTCCAGGTATCACAATGTGCTGCAGATCGGGGAGTTTGAGCAGGCCGCGGGCTTGGCGCACAGGGCGCGCTCCGTCGAACCGACTCCCGACGGCATGGTCATGGACATCGCTCTGGCCTATCCCGAGGCCGCGGGCGTTGAAATCTGTCAAAGGGAGCTTCGGGCGGACGAGCGCGGCGTCACCCTTCGGGACATCGTGCGCACCCGGGAGCCCAGGACGCTGACCGAGGTATTCCTGATGCGCTGTCCGCCGGAACGCTCCGTTATGACGATCACCCCCAGCGTCCCCATGGGGATGGAGGTGGAGGAGGTCCCCGTCGACGATCCCCGCATGGCCGAAAACTTCCACCACAGCCTCTGGCGGGTGGCCTACAGCGCTCCCGCGGCGACTGCCCACGACATCACATTTCGCATTGAGAGGAACGACGCATGAACAGATACGCTGAAAACCCGCTGAGAACCCGGGCGGATGTGGCCCGGCTCGCCTGTGACCTGATCGCGCCGCTGGTCCCCTGCCTGTCCGAGGGCAAGGCGCGGCTGCATTTGGGCGACACCGGAGCGGTGTACGACGCGGCCATCGCCGGCATGGAGGGCTTCTCTCGGGTGCTGTGGGCGCTGGTGCCTATGCTGGCTGGGAAGTGCCCGGAGGCCGAGCCCCTGTGGGCCATTTGGCGCGAGGGGCTGATCCACGGCGTGGACCCGGACCACGAGGAGTATTGGGGGAACATTGGCCCCTTCGACCAGCGCATGGTGGAGATGGCTGTGATGGGCATGGCGCTGTGCATGATCCCGGACCGCTTCTACTTCGAGCTGCCGGAGGCGGCCCGGAGCAACCTGTACCGCTGGCTCGACCAGATCAACGGCTACGACATGCCCCAGAACAACTGGCTGTTCTTCCGCGTGCTGGTCAACATCGGCTTCATGCACGTGGGCCTGCCGGCGGACGAGGCGCGGCTGGAGGACGACCTGAACAACCTGGAGACCCACTACTGCGGCGACGGCTGGTACTACGATAAGCCCGCCCAGCGGGACTACTACACCCTGTGGGCCTTCCACTACTACGGGATGGTCTACGCCCGCTTCATGGCGGACCGGGACCCGGAGCGCTGCGCGAGGTTCGCGGAACGGGCGAGGCTGATCGCCCCGCGCTTCGCCGCCTGGTTTGACGGCGAGGGGCGCGCGCTGCCCTACGGCAGGAGCCTGACCTATCGCTTCGCCCAGGGCGCCTTCTGGAGCGCCTGCGCCCTCTCCGGCGTGACGGCTCCCGGCCTGGGCTGGGGGGAGATCAAGCGCATGCTGCTGGGCAACCTGCGCTGGTGGATGAAGCGGCCCATATTCGACCGGGACGGCATCCTCACCATCGGCTACGGCTATCCGAACCTGATCTTCGCCGAGGGCTACAACGCCCCGGGCTCCCCCTACTGGGCCATGAAGGTGTTCGCCGTGCTGGCCCTGCCGGAGGAGCATCCCTTCTGGCAGGCGAAGGAGGCGGATTACGCGCCGCCCGCCGTGCTGCTGGATGAGCAGGCCCGCCTGCTGCTGACCCGGGGGGCGGACAACCGCTCGGTAATCGCCTATACCGCGGGCAACCACGCCTACGAGCATGCCCACGAGGACGAGAAATACGAGAAGTTCGCCTATTCCACCCGCTTCGCCTTCTCCGTGGCGAAGGAGGCGGGCACGCTGAAAAAGGGCGCGTTTGACAGCATACTGGCCGTGAAGGGCGAGCGCGGCCTGTGGCACGCCCGCAGCGGCTTCGAGCGCTTCGCCCTCGGCGAAGGGGAGGTCAGCTTTACCTGGCGGCCCATGGACGGCGTGGAGATCGACACCCGGCTGATCCCCTGGGGAAATTGGCACGTGCGCTGCCACACCGTGCGGACCGAGCGTCCGCTGGAGGCGGCGGAGGGCGGCTTTGCCGTGGCGCGGGAGATCCCCGGGAAGCGGCCCTGCGAACCCGTGCGCAGCGCGGCCCGGGCGGGGGAGGACCGCGCCTCGGCGCGCTGCGGCGAGGGCTCCTGTGCCGTGTTCGCCCTGGCCGGCTACGCGCGGGGCGAGGTGGTGGAGGTCGAGCCCAACACCAGCCTGATGTACCCCCGGACGCTCATTCCCACGCTGCTGGCGACGCTGGAGCCCGGCGAGACGCGGCTGGTCTGCGCGGTCTGCGCGTCGGACGACGGCAGCCTGCCCGATGAAATACCCGACGAGGTGATGAAAATTGCGCAACAATGCCTGTGAAGCGCTGAAACGCGCCATTGAAAAATACCGCGCCACCGCGCCGCTGGCGGCGGCAGAGAACCTGCTGCCCTACCGGGGCGGCGAGGGCGGCTGGCTGGCCTCGCCCTTCGACGGCAACAGCTGGTGGACCGGCGGCTTCTGGCCGGGGCTGATGTGGCAGCTGTGGGCGGCGTCGAAGGACGACTGGTTCGCGGGCGAGGCCCTTCGCGCGGAGGAGCTGCTCACCGCCGAATTCAGGACCTTTGAAAAGCTGAACCACGACGTGGGGTTCATGTACCTGCTGTCCTGCGGCGCCCGCTGGAAGCTGACCGGCGACGCCCAGGCCCGGACGGACACCCTGCACGCGGCGAACCTGCTGATGGGCCGCTTCAATCCCGCGGGCTTCATCCGCGCCTGGAACGAGCCGGAGCGGGTGGGCTACGCCATCATCGACTGCCTGATGAACCTGTCCCTGCTGTTCTGGGCCACCGATGTCACCGGCGATCCCCGCTTTGCCCACGTGGCCCGCATCCACGCGGACACCGCGCTGCGGGAATTCCTGCGGCCGGATGGCTCGGTGAGCCACATCGTGGAGCTCGACCCCGTGACCGGGGCGCGGATTCGGGAGCACGGCGGGCAGGGCTATGCCCTGGGCACCGCCTGGTCCCGGGGCCAGGCCTGGGGGCTGTACGGCTATGCCCTGGCCTACATGAACACCGGGGACACAAGGTACCTGGAGGCCTCCCGGAGGATCGCCGGATTCTTCATGGACCACATCCGCCCCGACGGCCTGACGGATTGCGACTTCCTCCAGCCCACCCAGCCGGAGCGGCTGGACAACATCGCCGGGGCCTGCGCGGCCTGCGGCCTGCTGGAGCTGGAGCGGCTGACCGGCGGCGCGGAGTACCGCCGGGCGGCGGAGGCGCTGCTGGACGGGCTGATCGACCACTGCTGCGACTGGTCGAAGGACCGCTGCGGCCTGCTGACCCACTGCACCGCCAGCTACCACGACGACGCGGCGGGCGTGCACACGAACATCGTCTACGGCGATTACTTCTTCGTCGAAGCGCTGGCGAAGCTGAACGGCACCGACCCGATGCTGTGGAGGAAGTAGAAACTTGGAAGTTGTCGGGCTGACGCCCGAGTTTGGAGTGTGGAGTTTGGAGTTTGGAGTTACAGTAAGTCGCGCACAAACATTGTTCGATTGTAAGGCTTTTGTTCCCGCGAAAACGCCTGATTTGCTGAGCAAATGACATTCCACCATTCTCAGGCATTCTTTAACTCCACACTCAACCCTCAAACAACTCCCAAGTTGTAAATCATCGCAACGGAGGCAGCCATGATCAAAATAGCAATAACTGACACCGCCGGGAATGTGCTGGCCGAAGCGAGCCATCCCGAGGAGGCGCTGCTGTGCTTCGACCGGCGCTTTGAGCCGGGGGACCGAATCGAGATCGACGGGGGCGGCGCGCGCCACCTTTGGGTGCAGCCGGATGCCTCCGTGCTCCCGGGCGAGGTCTACCTGCCCGAGGGGCGGATGACCTGGACGGTGCCCGTCGGCGAGCACCGGCTGGCCTACCGGCCCGGGGCCTTCGAGGAGGCGCGGCATGTCGTCACCGCCCGGCGCATGACCGCCGGGGAGGTTGCTTCGCGGCGCAACCTGGCCCGCAACCCCAGCGACCTGCGGGGCGACACGGATTTCTTTCCCCACTGCACGGCCAACGTGGAGACCCGGAACGAGAGCTGCTTCGCCGCGCGGAACGTGATCGACGGCCTGCGGTTCAACACCTTCCACGGGGAGTGGCCCTTCCAGAGCTGGGGCATCGGCGCCCGGGAGGACGCCTGGTGCCTGCTGGACCTGGGACGTGAGGTCTCGGTGGACGCCATGGCGCTGACCCTCCGGGCCGACTTTCCCCACGACGCCTACTGGGTGCGCGGGCAGGTGGCCCTCAGTGACGGGGGCGTGATCGACTTTCCCCTGGAAAAGACCGGCGACCGCCAGTTCATCGACCTCGGCGCGCGCCGGGTGCGCTGGCTGCGCTTGCAGAACATGGTCAAGAGCGACGACCCCTCTGCCTTTCCCGCGCTGATCGAATGGGAGGTGTTCGGGTCGGAGGAGGCGTGAGCCGCGCTGCGAAAGGCCCGCAACCCCAAGCCCCCTGCCGGTGAAGGATATCGGCAGGGGGTTTCAAATTATGCGCAATTGTGGAAACGGAACGTTTTTTGGGTCAGCGGGTTTTTCAGAAACACGCTGACAATCAATGAAAAGTGCGGGATTAGGAAAACGGAACGTTTTCCGGGTCGGCGGGTTCTGTGGAACACGCCGACAATCAATGAAAAGTAAGCGGGCAGGTTGAACAGCGCCGGGAGAATGTGATACAATAAGATTGAAACATACTCCATCGCGGACATGGGAACAGGAGGCACAACCATGAGCGATTATCTGGGAAAGGACACCTTCAAGCTGGGCTTTGGCCTGATGCGCCTGCCCAAGAACCCCGACGGCAGCATCGACATTCCCCAGGTCTGTCAGATGGCGGACCGCTTCCTCGCCGAGGGCGGCACCTACTTCGACACGGCCTATGTCTATGACGATGGGCGCAGCGAGGCGGCGTTCAAGGCCGCGGTGGCGGACCGCCATCCCCGCGAGTCCTACACCATTTGCACCAAGCTGTGCGCCTGGCTGCAGTGCCACGACGAGCAAAGCGCCAAGCAGCAGTTCTACACCAGCCTGGAGCGCACCGGCGCGGGCTACTTCGACTACTACCTGCTGCATGCCGTCCAGCGCAACAACTACAGGAAGTATGACGAGTACCACATCTGGGACTTCATCGCCGAGCAGAAGGCCAAGGGCCTGGTGAAGCACTGGGGCTTCTCCTTCCATGCCGACCCCGAGCTGCTGGAGGAGCTGCTCACCGCGCACCCCGAGGTGGACTTCGTCCAGCTCCAGATCAACTACGCCGACTGGGAGAACCCCGGCGTGGCCGCCCGGCGCAACTGGGAGATCTGCAAGGCCCACGGCAAGGCCGTCACGGTCATGGAGCCGGTGAAGGGCGGCGTGCTGGCCGACCCGATCCCCGCGGTGAAGCGGGTGTTCGACGAGGCCGGCAACGGGCTGTCCTACGCCAGCTGGGCCATCCGCTATGTGGCCAGCCTCGACAACATCATCACCGTGCTCAGCGGCATGAGCAGCCTCGCGCAGATGGAGGACAACCTCAGCTACATGAAGCGGTTCCAGCCTCTGAGCGAGCAGGAGCAGCAGGTCATCGCCAGGGCGCAGGAGGCGCTGAACGCCGACAAGTCCATCCCCTGTACCGCCTGCCACTACTGCACGGAGGGCTGCCCCATGGGCATCCCGATCCCGGAGATCTTCACCGTGGCCAATCGCCGCAAGGGCAGTCCGGAGTTCCGCACCGTCCGGGAGTACAACATCGTCACCCAGGGCAAGGGGCGCGCCAGCCAGTGCGTGCAGTGCGGCCAGTGCGAGGCGGCCTGTCCGCAGCACCTGCCCATCATCAGCCTGCTGGAGAAGTGCCGGGAGCTTGAGAAATAGGCGGAGCGTTCCGCCGGCAAGGGGGTTCGCCATGGAGCTGAACCTGGATTACAGCTATCTGCCGTGCCAGTTTTGCGTGGGAAAGAACCACTGCGCCCAGTGCGGCGAGGAGATCCGCGCGGCGCTCATGGCCATGGAGGGCGTCGCGGACGTGCGCATGGACGTGCCCGCCCGCAGGCTTTGCCTGGTCCTGGACGGCGCGGATCCCGACGATATCATCGACCAGGCCGACGCGCTGGGCGTGTTTCTGTAGTCGGTATTACAGGAGGAAGTATGAGCAACATCATTGATTTTGACAGCTTTCGCAGGCAGGCCCAGCAGGAGGGGCTCCCGGAGCTGCCCGCCGTGGACGAGGTGACGGAGATCGTCACCGACCGGATGCTCCGGGCGACGCTGCTGATGGAGATAACCGCCGAGGTCATGAGGGACGTGTCCGCCGCCGGAATGAACCCCGCCGACTTCCACATCGAGGCGGGCAGCGTGGACCGGTTCTTCGGCACTGACCGGATCTATGACGAGGACGCCATGTTCAACGGCGTCTGCTTCGACTGGCTGAGCGAGGACTGGCTGGTGCGGGCGGCGGTCACGGTGTACCTGCTGGACGAGGATGAGGCGCAGGAGGAAGGGGACGAGTCCCATCTGCCCTGCGAGCTGTCCGTGGCGTTTTTCCGCATCGCCGAGGACATGGACCACTGGCAGGTGCTGGATGAGGACGGCGAGTGGAGCGACGACGGCCCGCCGGACGACCTCTTCGACCATCTGGACGAGCTCGACGAGCTGGACGAGGACGACGACTTTGATGACGAGGAGGACCACTGGCGCTCCGACCGCACGCTGACCATGCTGGACATCTCGGTGGATACCTACAATGCCCTGGACGAGGCCGGCATACTCACTATGGACGAGCTCTCGGAGATGACCGAGCGGGCGGTGGAGGCCATCGCGGGCCCGAAGGGCCTGGAGGAGGTCGAGATCGCCCTGGCCGAGGAAGGCCTGAGGCTGAGAAAGAGCTGATAGGAACACAGCGGGGCAGGTGCGCCGTGTGACGTCTCCAGATCACTGACAAAGCCTGCAAACGCAAAACAACATCCGAATGGAATAAATCGGATGTTGTTTTTTGATTGCTGAAACCGTCTTTGCTGCCGCCGTGTGTGGCGGATCATTCCTGTCCCTTCGCCTTTTTACGCGGCGCGGCGGGGACGGGCTTCGGGTGGTATTCGGCGTTGTAGGTGTCGATCATGTCGGCCTTGCCGTGGCGGCGGACGCCGCTGAAGGTCAGCTGGCGGATCACGTCGTAGATCACCGCCATCAGCGGCACGCCCACGATCATGCCGCCGATGCCCCACAGCCCGCCGAAGAGCAGTATGGCGAACATCACCCACATGCCGGACAGGCCGGTGGTGTTGCCCAGGATCCGCGGGCCGATCAGGTTGCCGTCCAGCTGCTGCAGCACGACGATGAATATGATGAACATCAGGCAGTGCATCGGGTTTTCCAGCAGCAGCAGCAGCGCGCAGGGAATGGCGCCCATGTAGGGGCCGAAGAAGGGGATGAGGTTGGTGACGCCCACGATCACGGCGATCAGGGCGGGGGAGGAGAAGCCCATGATCAGGCAGCCGATGAAGCACAGCACGCCCACGATGGCGGAGTCCAGCAGCTTGCCCATGAAGAAGCCGTTGAACATCCGGTCGGCGAAGCGCAGCTCCGACTCGATCCAGTCCACCCAGCTCTCCCTGAACGCGCCCCGGAGCAGCAGCTTGCCCTGGGCCTTCAGCTGCCTGCGGCGGGCCAGCAGGTAGATGGCCACGATGGCGCCCAGCATCAGGTTGCTCAGCGCCGTGAACAGGCTCGCCACCTGGGCCACCGCGCCCAGCAACAGCGACTGGGCGCGGGCAGGCAGGTCCGTCCTGGCCCAGGTCGTCACCCGGGCGACGATGCCCTTGGAGTATTCCTTAACCCAGGAGAGCCATTCCGGCGGGTTGTCGATCAGCGGCTGTATCCGCGCCTGGGCCGCGGCGATCTGGCCCGGCAGGGTATCCACCAAGGAAGAGATGCTCTTGACCAGCTGGGGAATGACCAGCAGCACCATCGCCAGCACCAGCACCAGGGCGATCAGCATCGAGCAGAGTATGGCCAGCGTCCCGGCGAGGGGGTCCCGCCTGCCCCGCAGCAGGAGGCCGAACAGCTTCTCCAGCCGGGAGCACAGCGGCATCAGCAGGTAGGCGGTCACCGCGCCGTAGACGAAGGGCGCCAGGATCTTCGCGATGGTGCGCAGCGCCTTGCCGATGATGGCGGAGCGGAAGATCAGAACGGCGCACAGCATTCCGGCGGCCAGTATGGCGACGCCGGTGATGCCGAGTTTGACGTATTTTTCGTTTTCTTTGTTTTTCATGCCATGCCTCCGGGCCGCGACGGCCCCACCCGGACTATTGGTCGGCTGCCTGCGTGTCGTCTCCGGACATCAGCGCGCTGTACTTCATGGCGTCGATGTCCTTTTTGTGGGCGTTGTAGAACTGGGTGCGGTTCTCCGGCGTGTCTCCCGGCTCCGGCTTCAGGGCGGCCAGCAGCAGCGCCGCCGCCACCGGGAACAGCACGAAGCCGCTGAGCCCCGCGAAGAAGGCGGACAGCATGATCCACACCGCGCAGGAGAGGACGATGCCGACGATGTGGCCGACCCTGTCCTCCCGCAGCACGGCCTCCCGCCGGTCCGCGGCGATGGCGCCCCCGGCGACCAGCCGGTCCGTGAAGGGGACGACGAAGGTCCCGTAGCGCTTGAAGCCGTGGTATTCGTGTACGGCCAGCAGCGCGGTGACCAGCACCAGCACGTCGGCCATGATGACCAGGATCACTCTCATGGATATACCCTCCCGGATCGTCTGTTACCAGATTATTCTAAGCCCCCCGACCGGCGCTGTCAAGGCTTTGACAGCCGGACCGTTTCATGGTAGTATGGTTTCATCAACCAACGGAGGCGCGGCAATGAAGAAGGACGGATTGCTGGCGGAGATCCTGAACGCGGTGGTGAGCCACGAGAAGAAGAAGGTCAGGACCTCCAAGCCGGACTATTACCTGAACCAGAAAAAGCAGCTGTGGTACGGCCTGATGAACAGCCTCGAGCCCGAGGAGGACGCGCCCGAAACGGACGCGCCCGGAAGGGGCGAGGTGGGGGATGAGGCGCGGCGGGACGCGCCGGGGGAGCGCTGAACCGGGCGGCTATTCGCCCTCCAGCCGGCTCTGCTTGCGGTATTGCAGGGGGCTTGTGCCGGTGAGCTTCTTGAACACCGAGCAGAAGTAGTTGCCCGAGGACCAGCCCAGGTTGTAGGCGATATCGGTGATGGATTCGTCGGTGCGCTCCAGCTCCAGCTTGGCGCGCTCCACCTTTCGGGAGGTCACGTACAGCGCCGGCGTCTGGCCGGTCTGCTCCCGAAAGCGGGTCTTGAACCGGGACAGGGAGTAGCCCGCGACGCCCGCGAGCATCGACAGCGGGATCGGCTCCGACAGGTTTTCAGACACGTAGGCGATGGCGCGGCGGATGCCCTCGTCCGACGGCGCGCGCAGTGGCGCCTCCACCGGCGGCAGGTCCAGGAAGCGGTACAGGAAGCACACCAGGTGGGCCAGGCCCGCGTCCCGGTCCGGTTCCCGGCGGGTGGAAAACAGCGCGAAGGCCTCCCGCAGCAGGGCCAGGTCGTCGGCGCCGGTGCGAACCAGCCGGTTCGGCAGGTTCAGCAGCCGCTGGCACAGGTCCCGGCTCCGGGCGGCGTTCAGGCCCAGGAAGTCGTCGGACTCCGCCAGGTTCAGCTGCATGGCGAACAGCTCGCAGGGCTCCTGCAGGTTCTCGTTGCCCCGGGCATGGTATTCCCCGGGGAACACCACCAGCGCCTCGCCGCCGGTGTAGGTGATGGTCTGGGTCTCGCCCCCCAGGTTCAGCCGGGCCATGCTGCGGCCCTTGACGATGCAGTGGATCTCCATGATGCCGCTGTGGATGTGCAGGGGCGTGGAGGGCTCGGCGGTCAGGTGGCTGAAGTGGGTGAAGTTCATCAGCCCGCAGACGCCGTGCACGTCCCGGGTGATGATCTTGCTGCGCTTTTCCCAGCGGAAGCTGTCCACCAGCTCCATCGGCGCGCCGCCCGTGCTCATACCGCCACCCCCTCCGGCAAAACCGATTTTAAAAATTATAAAATCGTACTGTAAATCATTTTAAATGCAATTTGTATTCCAGACCATTATAATAAATATGAAGTCTGTGTTCAAGAAAAATCGAATAAAAAGTTAGAGGATGAGTGCTATGAAGACGATTGCCAACGGTGTCTGGCCGGTAATGATCACCCCCTTTACCGCCGACAACAAGATCGACTACGACGCGGTTCTGAAGATCATCGAGTGGTATGACAAGGAAGGCGTCACCGGCATCTTCGCGGTCTGCCAGTCCAGCGAGATGTTCTTCCTGGACAAGGAGGAGCGCCTCCAGCTGGCGAAGTTCGTGATCGACAACACCCCCAAGCACATCGGCGTGGTGGTCTCCGGCCATGTGGCCGAGAAGGTCGACGACCAGATCCGCGAGGCCCAGGCCATGGTGGACATGGGCGCGGATTCCTACGTGTTCATCTCCAACCAGTTCGCCAAGCAGGGCGAGAGCGAGGACGTGGCCAAGAAGTCCGTCGAGTATCTGATCAACCACATCGAGGCCGATTCCTTCGGCGTGTACGAGTGCCCCGCTCCCTACAAGCGCCTGCTGAGCCCCGACATGCTGCGCTGGCTGGCCGACACCGGCAAGTTCGCCTTCCTGAAGGACACCTGCTGCGAGCTGGACCAGTTGAAGGCCAAGTGCGATGCCGTAAAGGGCACCAACCTGAAGATCTTCAACGCCAACGGCGCGACGCTGCTCCAGTCTCTGCGCATGGGCTGCGCGGGCTACTCCGGCGTCATGGCCAACTTCCACACCCGCTTCTATGCCTGGCTGTGCAAGAACTTCGAGAAGGAGCCCGAGCGCGCTGAGAAGATGATGGACTTCCTGGGCGCTGCCAGCACCATCGAGTGCCAGGTCTACCCCGTGAACGCCAAGTACCACATGAACCTGGTGGGCGTGCCGATGACCCTCGTCACCCGCTCCAAGGACCCGGCGCTGTTCACCTCCAGCCGCAGGCTCGAGATCGACCAGTTCCTGGCCTGCGAGCAGATGTTCGAAGAGAGCTTCTTCGGCGCGAAGTAATCGACCCCATCATTCCCCGATCATGTAACCTTTCAGGTTATCAATGATATATTTTAAGGAGGTATTTCCACATGAAAAAGCTGCTTGCCCTGATTCTGGCCGCGCTGATGGTTCTGGCCGGCGTCGCTGCCCTGGCCGAGGACTTCGAGGTTTCCCAGGACTACTCCAACATTCCGATGGAGAAGACCGGTGAGTACGACGCTTCCGGCGATCCCGCCGTCGAGCTGATGTTCACCTCTGTTTCCGTTACCGGCGACAGCCACACCACCGCCATGAGCGCCTTTGCCGATGCCGTGAAGGAATTCTCCGGCGGCTCCATCGAGTGCAGGACCTATGCCGACGGCACCCTGTTCTCCTCCGAGAACGAGTGGGACGCCATCTCCATGGGACAGGCTGACCTGGCCTACATTTCCTTCCCCACCCTGTCCACCCAGCCCGGTCTGGAGTGGTGCGCGATGGTGAACTCCGGCTACTTCTGGTCCAGCTATGATCACATGACCAAGACCCTGAACAACAGCGAGATCGGCGAGCGCATTTTCGCCGAGATCGAGGAGAAGACCAACGTGGTGCCGCTGGGCGCTTACTACCTGGGCTGCCGCGTGATCAACACCCGTGGCAAGGAGATCAACAGCTACGAAGACATGGCCGGCCTGCTGCTGCGCATGCCCGGCTCCGAGGCCTGGCAGAACCTGGGCGCTGCCCTGGGCGCCAACCCCACCCCCCTGTCCTTCTCCGAGCTGTACACCGCGCTGAGCACCGGCGCTGTCGATGGCCAGGACAACCCCCTGCCCTCTGACATCTCCGCCAAGTTCTACGAGGTCGCTCCCTACATCGCCATCACCAACCACGTGGTGGACTCCATCCTGCCCTGCATCAACAAGGACAAGTGGAACAGCATGACCGAGGCTCAGAAGGCTGCCACCAAGGACGCCATCGCCTATGCCGCCACCGTGAACGACACCCTGCGCATTGCCTCCGAGGACGCCGCTATCGCCTATCTGGAGGGCAAGGGCTGCACCGTGACCTATCCCGACATCGCTGACTTCCGCGCGCATGTGCAGCAGTACTATGCGGATCATCCGGAGCAGACCGAGGCCTGGAACATGGAGCTGTACGAGGAGATTCAGGCTGCTGCCGAATAAGGCGCTGACTAAGGCCCGCACCGGGCCCGCCTGAACGAACCGCCCAAAAGGAGATGGACCCTCCGGGCCCATCTCCTTTTCAGGCTTCTCGCGTTAGGATTTCGCCAAGAACGGCCGAAAACCCGCTAATATCCCGTCTCCGTATGATCCTCGGTTCAGAGCAAGATGCTCAACGCGGGTGTTTTTTCGTTTTGGACCGGGACGCATTTCACACCAACGAAGGGAGAATGCCAAGTGACGACCGCGGTAATCATCGTCGCGGCCATCCTCCTGCTGGCGGCTCTGCTGGCCTTCCCGGAGGCCAAGATCGGCAGCAAGCTGATGACCGTCCTCAGCGAGGGCGTTCCCATGGTGGCGTTTCTGGTGGTGTTCGTCACGTTCATGATGACCATCATCTGCCGCTATGTGCTGCGCTTCGCCATTCCCTGGAGCTATGAGGTCTCCATACTGGGCTACATGTACTGCATGTTCTTCGGCAGCGGTATCGCGCTGAAGCGGGACGAACACGTGGTGTTCAGCCTGCTCTACGACAAGCTGCCCCCGCTGGGCCAGCTGATCAGCAAGCTGGTGTACAACACCGCGCTGGTCGTGCTGATCTGCATCGTGTTCACTCCCTGCCTGAACAGCCTGATGGCGTCCACCATGAAGACCGGCATCCTGAAGATGCCCTACAAGGTGGTTTTCGCGCCGTTCCTGTGGATGCTGTTTGAGTGCGCGTTCCGCTGCCTGTTCTACATGAAGGCCAGCGTGGACGAGTACAAGCAGGCGAAGAATGGCAAGAAGGAGGTGGCCAAGGCGTGAACTGGGCGATATTTGCGGTGTTCG
>CADCHI010000049.1 GCA_902801165.1 uncultured Eubacteriales bacterium
CGCTCCTGTCCACGTTTGTTGCATCTCTGTCCAATATTATACTGTACTCTGTCCAGTTATGCACCTTTCAGTGTCCAGTTTTAGTTTATCACTACAAAAGAGCATTACGATGTGGGCGACATATTTCTTGTGGGCGATGACAGGGTCTACGAACTGATCGAGAGCATGTTCCGTACGATGGCCGAGTGCTTTACCAGCCGCCTGGTCAACATTGGCATGAACGAGGCGCACATGCTCGGCCGCGGAAAGTATTACGATCAGCACGGGGACGCAAACCGATTTGAGATTTGCTTGAGCACCTGAACAGGGTTGCCGAAATCGGCAGGAAATACGGTTTCCGGCTTCTGATGTGGTCGGATATGTTCTTCCACCAGGCGTCGGGCGGCGAGTATTACGTTCATGACGCGGATATCGATACGTCTGTCGCCCGGAAGATTCCTGACAACGTCACGCTTGTCTATTGGGATTACTATTCCCAGGACAAGGCGCATTACGACCGGATGATCGGCGCGCACGAAGCGCTGGCGAAGGACACCTGGTTTGCGGGCGGCCTTTGGTCCTGGTCGGGCTTTGCGCCGCACAACGGCTACAGCATCGGCGCGACCCAAGCAGCGCTTTCCGAATGCCGCAGGCATGGGGTTCAGGACGTTTTCCTGACTTTGTGGGGCGACAACGGCGGCGAATGCTCGCGGTTCTCGCTGCTGCCGTCGCTGTTTTATGCCTCTGAGGTGGCGAAGGGCAACGCGGATGCCGAGAAGATCAGGGCGAAATTCGGCGAGAAATACGGCTTGACGTTTGACCAGTTCATGCGGCTTGACCTGGCCGGAACGCCGGTTGCCCGCGCGGACAGGATCATCAATATGGAGAAGTACGCGCTGTATAACGACTGCATGGCAGGTCTTTTGGATTCCACACTGACAGGGGAGGAAGACGCGCAATTCAGGATGTGCGCGCAGAAGCTGGAACCTTTGAAGAATCACGCCCAATGGGGATGGCTTTTTGAGACGGCGTGGGCTTTGTGCAACGTGCTGAGCATCAAAGCGGATCTCGGGTTGAAGACACACGCTGTCTACGCAAGCGGTGATTACAAAGTGCTTTCATCGCTGATAGAGGAATACGAGGCGCTTGAAAAGGCGCTGGAAGCGTTCTATTACACCTACAGAAGATAATGGTTCAGGGAAAACAAACCGCATGGCTTTGACATCCAGGATATCCGGCTGGGCGGATTGATGAGGCGTGTGAAGAGCGTCAGGGAACGATTGCAGGCACTTGTCAATGGAGAAATAAGCGCCATAGAAGAACTGGAGGAAGCACAGCTCGATTTCCGGGGAAACGGAGAAGCGTTCGAGCGGGAACCCATTGACTTCAACTACTGGTACGGGACTGTCACGACCAACGTTGAATGACGATTGGTTATTGCAGTATTCATAGGGCAATCGCAGCCACTGGATTTACGCGCGATGAGTGCGCATCATTCCAGTGGCTACGAATGGAATGGAGCTTCCTGAACATGGACTACTATCCCGTGTCCGGACACTGGATCTGGGGCGGCGGCTGGCTGAGCGAGCTGGGCTTTCATGACTTTGCCGGTTCCACCTGCGTCCACATGGTCGGCGGTGTCTGCGCCCTGATCGGCGCGAAGATGCTGGGACCCCGCATAGGAAAGTACGGGAAGGACGGCACGCCCCGCACCATCCTGGGCCACAACCTGCCCATTGCGGCGCTGGGCGTGCTCATCCTGTGGTTCTGCTGGTTCGGCTTCAACGGCGCGAGCACCGTGGGCATGGACAGCGACGAGCTGATCGTTTCCGCCGGTTTGGTGTTCTTCAACACCAACCTGGCCGCGGCGGTGGCCACGCTGACCACCATGATCTTCACCTGGCTGCGCTACGGCAAGCCGGACGTGTCCATGACCTTCAATGCCTCCCTGGCGGGGCTGGTGGGCATCACGGCGGGCTGCGACGCTGTTGATCCTTTCGGCGCGGCGATCATCGGCCTGTGCTGCGGCATCGCCGTTGTGCTGGCGGTGGAGTTCTTCGACAAGGTCGTGAAGATCGACGACCCCGTCGGCGCGATCTCCGTCCACGGCGTGTGCGGCGCGCTGGGCACGATCCTGACTGGCCTGTTCGCCACCGGCATTTCCACGATGAAGGGCGTGTTCTACGGCGGCGGGTTCAGGTTCCTGGGCGTGCAGCTGCTGGGCGTGGCCTCGGTGATCGCCTGGACGGCGATGGTCATCACCATCGTGTTCCTCATCATCAGGGCGACCCTCGGCCTGCGAGCCAGCGCGGAGGACGAGGTCATGGGCCTGGATCGCTCGGAGCACGGCCTGCATACCGCCTATTCCGGCTTCACGATCATGACCGACGGCACTGTGGAGGAGGTCGAGCCCGTGGCCATTCCCGTTGACGAATATGAAGCGCCTGTGCGGATGGCGAAGAAAAAGGCCCCCGACGCGCCGGTATATACCAATGTGCGCATCATCTGCCGTCCGGCCAGCCTGGAGCCGCTCAAGAAGAGCATGAACAAGATCGGGATCACAGGAATGACGGTAACGAACGACATGGCCTATGGTACGCAGAAGGGCAAGCCGGAGTACTACCGCGGCACGCCTGTGGAGGTCACGCTTCTGCCCAAGGTGCAGGTGGACATCGTGGTCAGCAAGGTCCCGGTCCGCCAGGTCATCGAGACCGCCAAGCGCGCGCTGTACACCGGCCACATCGGCGACGGCAAGATCTTCGTCACCGACGTAGAAAACGTCGTGCGCGTTCGCACCGGGGAAGAGGGCTACGACGCGCTGCAATCCGAATGACTTTTAAAGGATGCAACCGCAGAAATCCCCTCCGCTGACGCGGAGGGAATTTCTCAGATCACTGACAAACCCCGCATCCAAGAGAGGGTGCGGGGATTTATGTCCTTTATGAGGAAGAAGAGCAAGCCAACCTTATTCAATGACGACACATGGAATTCAGAGATTGACCACGTTCACCGGACGACCGTCGAGGAACGCCTTGATGTTGGCGGCCGTGCAGTCCATGATGCGCTGGCGGCTCTCCTTGGGAGCCCAGGAGATATGAGGCGTGATGACGCAGTTTTTCGCCTTGAGCAGCGGGTTATCCGGCCGGATGGGCTCGGTGGAGACCACGTCCAGCGCCGCGCCGCCCAGCTTTCCCGCGTTCAGCGCGTCCGCTACATCCTGCTCCACGATCAGCAGGCCGCGGGCGTTGTTGATAAGCAGCGCGCCGTCCTTCATGCGCGCGATGCTCTCCCGGTTGATCATGCCGGTGTTTTCCGGCGTCAGATTGCAATGCAGCGTGACCACGTCCGCCTCGGAAAGCAGCCTGTCCAGCGGGACGTATTCTCCGATCTCGCGCCCGGCGTCGGTCTCGCGGATGTCGTGCGCCAGCACGCGCATGCCCATGGCTTTGGCGATCCGGCCCTCGGCTTGGCCGATGCGTCCAAAGCCGACGATGCCGATGGTTTTGCCGTCCAGCTCGATCAGCGGGTAGTCCCAGTAGCACCAATCCACATTGTTTGCCCAGTTCCCGGCGAACACGCTGTCGCTGTGATGGCCGATATGATGGCACAATTCCAGCAGCAGCGCGATGGAGTACTGGCTGACGGACATGGTGCCGTAGGCGGGCACATTCACCACCGGGATGCCCTTTTCGGCGGCATAGCGGTAATCCACCACGTTGTAGCCCGTGGCCAGCACGGCGATGAGCCTCAGGTTCGAGCAGCGATCGATGGTCTCACGACTGATGGGCGTTTTGTTGATTACAATGATCTCGGCATCGCCGATGCGCTCGACGATCAACGGAGATTCGGCATAGGCGGTGCGGTCATAGACCGTCAACTCTCCCAAAGCGGCCAGAGCATCCCAGCTCAGGTCGCCTGGATTCTCGGTGTAGCCATCCATTACTACGATCTTCATGGCGCTTCCTCCTTCTCAGTCCTCCAGCAGCGCCCAGGCGCGGTTCAGCACCCGCTTGGTGTTGGCAAGCACGATCTCCTCGTCCTCGCCGGGACGCAGCGTCACTTCCATTGAAAGCACATAGGGCTTTTCGGCATCAAAGAAGCCTTCCTGCTTGAGCACGCGCAGGTAGTCCAGCAGCTCGGGCGTGTCGTTGGCGCTGTTGGGATAGCCGAAACGGGGATGCAGATCACCATAACCGTCGCAGCCCGGCTTCACCACAGCGTTGCCGAAGTGGAAATGGGTAATGTACGGCCGCAGCGTGCGCACGACGAACTGGCTGGTCTCGTAGGTGGTGGGGAAGTGACTCAGGTCCACCAACAGGCCGAAATTGTTATGGGTCATGCGCATATCGGCGGCGAAGCGCGCGGCCAGGGGCGCGGGGCCGATCAGGGCGGCCTTGTCCATGTCGAAGTCGAAAACCTCCAGCTCCACGTTCATGCCCTTCGAGGCAGCGTAGTCGCACACGGCGCGGGTGGTCCTGAGCAGCTGCGCATAGGCGGCGTCCTTCGTCTCCGGATTCCATTTTCCGGCGAGGAAGGCGATGCCCTTCGCGCCCAGATACTCCGCCTCGTCCACGGCCTCCAGCAGCGTCTTCTCGGCCTTCAGCCGCTCCGCCTCGTCGATGGCGTTGGGGTTGAGCTTCGGGCCCAGAAGCCGGGGCTGCGCGCCGTAGCAGACCTTGAGATGGCTCTGATCCAGCAAAGCCTTGGCCTCGGCGTTCTTCTCGCCGTAGCCCTTGAGCTCGATGGCGTCGAAGAAATCGTCGCGGCAGATGGCCTTGAGAGAATCAATGGGATCGCGCAGCGGGTAACTCATCCACTGGATGGTACCCACCTGAAAATACTTATGGATCGATTCTTTCATGATATTGCCTCCTTCTTGCGCGCGAGGATCGCGCTGTTCTCAATGCGCTCCCGGAATCTGTCCGGCTGGCCGTCAGGGCGCTAAATGGATGTCATAGAGCTCCATTGCGTCTTTGACCGCGTGCAGCAGCTTGTTGGTGGAGCCGTCGTAATGGCCCAGCGAGAAGCCGTCCACGCCGACGGTGGAGAGCGCCTGGATGGAGCGGATGATGATCTCGGGGGTGGCGTTGGGGCGCACGGCAAAGGCGGCCAGCAGCGGCTTGTCATAGCCGATGCCGCGGCGGATCTTGAGCAGGGTGCCGCGCTTGTACTGGAAATCATCCACCACATCCCGCTGTTCGGTATAGTCCGAATCGCGCACGGAATCCAGGTAAGGCGCGACTGCCTTGTAGTCCAGTCCGGCAAATTCCGGATAGGTCAGGTAGTTGTTGTAGCGGAACTCCACGTTGGGCTTGGCCTCCTTGATGCCCTCGTAGATGTCCTTCATCAGGTTGGTGATGCACTTCTTGCGGAACTCCAGGAACTGGAACAGGGCGGGATACTCCAGCAGCAGCCCGGCTTCGGTGAGGTTGGAGCCCATCAGCGTCTGGAACTCGATGCACACGTCGTTGTTATGGTAGGGTGTGGCGGTCACGATGCGCTCGAGCTCGGAGAGCTGCTTGACGATGGCGTCCCAATCGTAGCCCATGGAAATGGCCTTCCGCCGGCAGTTTTCGCAGAAGCAGCCGCCGGTGACGACGCCCAGCAGCGCGGCGAGCTTCGGGTCGGCCTTGTCCTTCTGGAACCAGGGCTGCTCCACGGGCTTGCCCACGTGGAAGAGCATCATGCAGGTCTGGATGAAGTCGATGTCGTGGTTCTTGACCGTGTCGTAGAAGATGGCGCGCATGTATTCGGCCACGTCCGGGTGATTACAGCAGAAATGGTTTGAGAAGGGGCGGCCATGGATGTCCTTCTGCAGGACGTCCGGAAACTCCTTCTGCGCCTTCACGGTGTCGTAGAAGGTGTGGGAGATCTCCGCGCCGGCTTTCAATCCGCGGCGGCGCGCGCATTCGGTCAGAACGTCCAGCCAGTCGGTGTGCATAAGGAACTCTCGCTCCGAGAACTGGGGCTTGAGCCGGGTGTTTCTGAAGGAATTCATATCCATTCTGTAGTACACGCGGCTGTCTTCCGGCGCGTACCACTTGCGCTTGGGATTCTGAGTGTAGAACAGGCTGGTCAGGGGCCGCTTCTCGTAGTGCATGACGCCCACGAGGTAGATGCTGTTCACCGCGGAATGCTCCACGAGCTTGTCCACGATCTGGTCGATGGGTTCGTCCGCCAGGTCCCAAGGATAAAGACTCGACGCAATTTCCCTAATTATCATATAAATCCTCCTCAGAAAATTTATTCAAAACGCCAATACTATTATGAAAGGAACGCAATGTAAAGTACATGGAGATTATTCGGCTTTTTTTGAAAATGTGCGCTGTTTCATCAGGGCGCGGCTTGACAACGGCGGTCCGCCGGGAGTAATATGTGCGTAATCCCAAGGGACAAAGGAGGACGCTGGAATGCCTGGAAAGCTGCGACGGAGGCAGTCCAACATGAGCCTGCGAACCATGATGCTCGCGGTGGTGGTGCTCATTCTTGTGTTTTTTGTGACCGCGCAGATCATCATGACCGCCACCATCAATCACAACGAAGCTGCGGCCCAGCAGGAGTCCGTGCGCAACCGGGCGGAGCATCTGCGGGCGCAGACTGATCTCTTCATCGAGAATATCACACAGACTGGAAAGGAACTGGCCTTCAACAGCCTAGTGCTTAAGTACATCGATTCGAGTCGTATCCGCGAGACACTGCGGGCCTACAACCGGGTGCAGGTGCTGCTGGAGGCGGTGTCCTTGTCGAACCCGGGAATCAAGTGCGTATTCCTGACGGATTTTGACAGCGTTCACTTCGGCAGCACCACCACGGAATCCTTTGCGCTGCAGCGGGAGCTGGGGGAGCGCTTTCAGAGAGAAGGCTGGCCATCAGAACCGCAGAACCTTTCGCTGGAGCAGCCGGGCGGCGGACGCGATCTGGTTCTTGTGACGCCATCGCTCAACAACCATGGCGCACCGCTTTACGTGGTCATTTCCTACCAGCTGGATATGGTCGGAGCGCTGCTGGAGATGGCGGGTGACAGCGAAAACTGCATGCTGATGGATGAGGAAGGGCGGACGATCATGGCCCACTGCCCCCTGGGAGACGGCCGCGGCGCAGAAGTGCGCGCCCAATCCCGGCCGACGGCCCGGGGCTGGCACTGGCTGGTGACGCGCCCGGCGTCCGGTACGGGGCAATTCAGCCGCACGACAGAGCGACTGCTCCTGGCGATGGACGGCGTGCTCATCGCGGCGCTGCTGCTGTTTCTGGCGCTGCATGAGCGCACGGTGATCCGGCCCATTGGCCAGCTGATGGCCTTCCTCGACAAGAATGCCGACGGGCGCAGCGGCGAGCGGCTGAACATGACCGGAGACAACGAGATCAGCCGTATCGCCCAGGAGATCGACCGCATGCTCGACGGCGTGGAGCGAGCCTATGGCGAGGCCTGGGAAGCGCAGCAGAGCGTGTACGCGCTCAAGATCGCCCAGCAGCAGGCGCGGTTCAACGCCCTGCAGAGCCAGATCAATCCCCATTTTCTCTACAATACGCTGGAGTGTGTGCGCGGCATTGCCATGGCCCATGGTATCGAGGAGATACTGGACATCTGCGCCTCCATGGCGGATATTTTCCGTTACTCCATCAAGGGCGGCGAATACGTGCGCCTGCGCGAGGAGATCGATATCGTTCGGGAATACATGGGCATCATGCAGATCCGGCAGAACAATCGCTACCGGTTCAGCATGACGCCGCCGGAGGAGACGCTGGATATGTTCATTCCCCGGATGATCCTCCAGCCGGTGGTGGAAAACGCGGTGTTCCACGGGTTGGAGCGCGCCTATCGGGAGCCGGAGCTGACGGTTTCGGCCCGCGTTCACGAGGATCGGCTGGAGCTCACCGCCAGGGACAACGGGGTGGGCATGCCGGCGGACACCCTGGCTACGCTCAAGGGCGCCCTGCAGCGCCAGCCGGACACCGCCGCGAACCTGTCCGACAAGGGCAGCATCGGCCTGGTCAACATCAACGACCGCATTCGGCTGACCTGCGGCCTTCAGTATGGGCTGCACATCGAGAGCGTGGAGGGAGAAGGCACGACCGTAACCATTCTCCTGCCAATTATGCGCGATGCGCCCAATAAACATGAACGCCAGTTGTGAAATACACCGTTAAAACGATGACATTACTAAAATAACCGAAGTTTTTACATGTTCAATCCGCCGCTGCCAGGTTATCATGGAATCGAAAAACCGAGATGGAGGGAGGCCACGGGAGGATGGATAAACCCAGCGGCAATCGCCTGACCCTGCGCCGACGGATCTATAACCACCGGTATTTCTACCTGTTGGCGCTGCCAGGGGTGACGTTTTATCTGCTGTTCAAGCTGCTGCCCATGTGGGGCCAGCTGCTGGCCTTTTTCAACTACAGTCCCCAAAAAGGCATTTTCGGCAGTGAATTCGTTGGTTTCAAGAACTTCACCGATTTCTTTAACAACAAATACTTTGGGCTCATGCTGCGCAACACGCTGGTGATGAGCGCCATGAACCTGCTGTTCTACTTTCCCATACCGATCCTGCTGGCCCTGCTCATCAACGAGGCGCGGTCGGTGGGCTTCAAGCGCGTGGTACAGACGGTGGTCTACATGCCGCACTTCCTGAGCTGGGTGGTCGTGGCGGGCCTGACGTTCTTCGTTTTCTCCACCGACGTGGGCATTATCAACAAATTCATTGTACAGACGGGCGGCAAGGCCAAGAGCTTCCTGACGGACAAGCATCTGTTCTGGTGGGTGATCCTGGGCCAGAACATCTGGAAGGAGGCCGGCTGGGGCACGATCGTATTCCTGGCCGCCATCACGCAGGTGGATCCGGGCATGTACGAGGCGGCCATCATCGACGGCGCGTCGCGGATGCAGCAGGTGGTGTTCATTACGCTGCCGTCCATCGTGCCCACCATCGTCACGCTGTTCATCATCCGCCTGGGCAGCGCGCTGGACGTGTCCTTCGAGCAGGTGCTGCTGATGAAGAACGCGCTGGTGCGTGAGGTCGCGGAGGTGTTTGATACCTATTCCTACAATGTCGGCATCCAGCAGGGCAACTTCTCCATCGCCGTAACGGTGAATATGTTCAAGAGCGTTGTGAGCATGGCCCTGGTCATCTTGTCCAATAAGGCAATCAAGGCGATGGGACAGGAGGGGATCTACTGATGAAAGCGCAGGCACAGCTCATTCCCGGCGTCACGCTGAAGCCCCGACGGCGCAGGCGGATAACGCTCTTTGACGCCGTGGTCACGGTGATCCTGGTGCTGGTGGGACTGGTGAGCGTCATGCCCTTTATCTACGTGGTGTGCGTCTCGCTGACCGACCCGGCGGTCTATGTGCCCTACAAGCTGTATCTGTTCCCGGAGAAGGCGTCGCTGGCCGTCTACCGCTACATTCTCTCCACGCCCAGCTTCATGCGCGCCATGGGGAACACGGTGTTCGTGACTCTCCTGGGTACGACCATCAGCATCGGCACGACCTACACGCTGGCCTATGCGCTCACCAGCAAGACGATGCCGGGGCGCGGGGTCATCATGGGCATCGTCATCTTCTCGCTGCTGTTCAACGCCGGTCTTGTGCCGAATTTCCTGAACATCCGCAATCTGCATCTGGACAACACGCTGTGGGCGCTGATCCTGATGCGCATGACGGATTCCTGGAGCGTGCTGGTGGCGAAGACCTTCCTGGACGGCCTGCCCAGCGAGCTCAAGGAAGCCGCGGAGCTGGACGGGTGCTCGGACATTGGCGTATTCGTGCGCATCGTGCTTCCGCTGTCGATGGCATCCATCGCCACGCTGGGGCTGTTCTTCGCGGTTCGGTACTGGAACATCTACACCGACGCGATCCTCTACATTACCGATTCCGCCAAGCGCACGCTGCAGGTGCTGGTCAAGTCGCTGCTGGTGGACAACAACACGTCGGGGGCGGGCAATATGGCCGCCGCGGGGTCGGACAACGTGCTGCCTTCCGAGACCATCCGCATGGCCACGGTGGTGCTGGCCATCCTGCCCATCATGTGCGTGTACCCTTTCCTGCAGCGCTACTTCGTCAAGGGTGCTCTGCTCGGCTCAGTGAAGGGCTGAGTGCAATAAAAGATCAAATTAAGGAGGAATTAGGATGAAGAGATTGGTTTGCTTGGTACTGATGCTGGCCCTTTGCGTCAGTGTGGGCGTGCTTGCGCACGCGGAAGATGAGCCGCTGGTCATCAACGGCATGGCGAATCTGTACAACCAGGCCCCCGAAGCGGACAGCGAATTCTGGAAGTATATCCAGGATGAATTCAATGTGATCTACAACGTCGACTGGGTGCCCTCCGACACCTATCAGCAGAAGGTGGACCTGCTGCTGACCTCCGACTCCATGCCCGATGTCATGCAGCTTCAGAACACCACGTCGCCGACCATCGTCAAGGCGTTCAACGACGGCACGTTCTGGGATCTGACCGATTACCTGGGCGACTTCAGCAACTATCCGAATTTCCGCGATTACACCAACATGGCCGCCTGGAACCTGGCGAAGGTCAACGGCCGCAACTACTTTATCCCGCGCACCCGCGGCAACCTGGACTCCTGCCTGTTCATCCGCAAGGACTGGCTGGATATGTGCAACCTTGAGGTGCCCACCACGCTGGAGGAGCTGCGCGAGGCGCTGAAGGTGATCGTGGCCAGCGACTGCGACGGCAACGGCATTGACGACACCATCGGCCTGACCGCCCTGAGCGTGTACAACTACTATCTGGGCGCCTTCGACAACCGCGAAGTCACCTATACCGAGGACGGCACCGGCATCATCAACCGTTTCCTGACCCCGGCCTATGGCGATTATGTGGAGTACATGGCCAGCATGTACGCCGACGGCCTGATCTCTCCGGAATATCCGATGATCAAGGGCCAGCAGCAGGAGGAGATGTTCCTGAGCGGCCGCTCCGCCACCTTCATGAAGAACGCCTGGCACAAATACCGCTGCGAAACCGAGCTGCAGAAGGTGCAGGAAGGCGCCGAGGTCGCGCTGCTGACCTACTTGGAAGGCCCCAACGGCTACGCGCACATCTACGACCTGGGCTTCTTCGGCGGCATGGCCATCAGTTCCAAGGTGCCCGAGGAGAAGATGCTCAAGATCCTGGACTTCTTCAACGCCACCGCCGATCAGAAGTATTACAACCTGCTGAACTACGGCATCGAAGGCGTGCACTACACGCTGGTGGACGGCTTCCCGTCCCTGACCGAGCAGGGCAAGCTGGAGGTCACCAACTCCTTCAACGCCCCGTTCATCTTCTCCACCGCCGAGTTTGCCAAGGTGGACAGCCCGCTGGCGCCCATGAGCTATAACCTGGAGACCCGCGAAAAGATGAAGGAACTGTATAACCTGTACGACGGCGCGGGCGGCCGCGTGGACAAGTTCAACGTGCTGCAGTCCCCGTCCTGGTCCAGCTTCTGGTCCAAGACCCAGGAAGAGTTCGAGGCCATGGAGGCCGCGGCCGTGACCGGCGAGATCAGTGTCGACGAGTTCCGCGCCTACCAGCAGAGCCTGCTGGACGATCCGGAAGTCATCGCTTCCTTCGCCGAGTTCAAGGCCAGCTACGAGGACTACTTCGGCGACTGATAAGCAACGATCCCACGAGGTTCGGGGCGGCGGATACAATGGCCCGCCGCCCCGCTTTTTTCATCAAACGCAATGCTGACCATTCCTCGTCCGGGCACGGCCCGAGAATCATGCTGTGGAGGCGTCGCCTATGTTTTGGCAGGAACTGACTACGGGTATCTATCCCTGGGACATTCACGACGAAGGCATCGAGACCATACTGGATAACCTGCAGAATCTCTCGGGCAACAACGCGGCCTATATGCTCGCGCTGATGCACCATGAGAAGCGTCCGCTGCACGCCAACTATTACCCCCACAATCCTGTGCGCAAGCGCTACATCGCCGAGGACAGCCGCTGCTATTTCACCATTCATGAGGAGAGCTACAGGCACAGCCGCATCAAGCCGCTGGGCAGCGACCGGGAGTTCCTCCAGGGCACGGACTGGCTGGAGCTTTTTGTGAACGGGCTGCGCAGGCGCGGCATGAAAACCGGCGCGGAAATCTCCCACACGCCGCTGGACAGCGAGCGCGGACTGCGGGAATTCTCCGACTGTCTGCAGCGGGACGTGTACGGCAATACCCCTAAATTCGGCGAATACGACATCATGACCAACCAGCAGCTGTGCTGGAACAGTCCGGACGCCCGGGACTACGTCTGCGCCATTGCCGCCGATCTTGCCTCCCACTATGATTTGGACATGATCCAGACCTGCTCGCTGCCCTTCAACCCCGGGCGGCTGGATTACCATTCGCTGCTGGGCGTCACGCTGGGCGGCTGTTTCTGCAAGAACTGTGAGCGCGAAGCTCGCAGGCAGGGGCTGGACTGGGACGCCATCGTGCGCACGGTGCGCGGCCTCGCGGACATGGTCAGCCAGGCGAACATCGACGCGCGCGAGGATCTGCTGTGCCTGCGGCAGGGCGATTCCTCCCACACATCCTTCCTGATCGAGTATCCCGAGCTCTATCAGTGGCTGTGCTTCCGGGCACGGTCCTTCACCGCCTATCTGGATCAGCTGTGCCAGACCATCCACGCCGCCAATCCCCGCACGGAGTTCCGCCTGAACACCTGCTGGAAAGAGGGCGAGATGTACGGCATCAACCTGCGCGAAGCCGGCAAGGTGGTGGATTCCATCCGTATGATGGATTATTCGGAGCAGACAGGAGACCGCGATCGGGTGTACAATAAGGATAAATGGCTCATGAACGTGCGCCGAATGGTGGGGGAGGATAAGACCATCATCGCCGGCATCGCGCCCAGACACCTGGCCACGCCGGAGCTCATCAAGCTGGGCATCCGCCGGGTGGCTCTGGCGGGCGCGGACGGACTGTCCTTCGGCTTCTACGATGGCGCCTGCTATGAAAACCTGCGCGCCATCCATGAAGGCATGGAGGAAATGGGCATTACGCTGCGCAAGTAAGGCGGGACGGCCAAACGATCAGTGCAACGAAAAGGGGGGAGCAGGATGCTTTTCAGGACCGTACTGGTGGACGACGAATACTGGACGCTGGAACTGATAAGGCACATTTTCCCATGGGAGGCCTACGGTTTCACGGTGGAGGCCAGCTTCACCGACGCCGTGGTGGCGCTGAAATACATCCTGTCGTCCCCGGTGGACCTGGTGGTCACGGATATCCGCATGCCCGGTTTTTCCGGGCTGGATCTGTTGAAGGAATACCGACGCAGCGGCGGGGAGGCCGAATTCGTCATCATCAGCGGCTACAGCGAGTTTGAGTACGCGCGCACAGCGCTGCAGGGCGGCGCGGTGGATTACTGCCTGAAGCCCATCAAAAAGCAGGAGGCGGAGGCCGTGCTCACGCGGGTCCGGGAAGTCTGCCTCCGGAGGCGCGAGGCCCGAAGCCGGGTCGTCATGGAGCTTCTGGAGGAGCAGGGAGGCTTTGAAAAGGCCCTTGGCACGTTGGGCAGCGCGCTGACAGCAGACCATCTGCTGTGCGTCGTCACCCTCCAGGCGGAATTGCCGCAGGCCTTGCTGGACGGACATCCCGCGCTTCATAGCTTCGTCCTTTGCGGGGGGCGGAATAAATGGGTGTATCTTTTCGGCGGAAGCCCGGAGGCGCTCGCCGAGCTTGACGCCGCGCTGGCGACGGCCGCCAGCGCGTCCGGCGCGCCGCGAATCGGTGTGAGCCGGATCATCAAGGCTTCAGAGGCGACGCCCGGGTGGTTCCACGGCGCGGATATGGCCGCTCACTGCGGCTTCGTGGATCCCCTGCGGCGCTTCGAACGATTCGATCCCTCTATCCCGGCCCAGATGGGCGTCGCCGTGCGCGCCTTTTCGCTGGCGCTGGGCAGCAGGGACGAAAAGATGATCATGCAGGTCATGGGAGATATTCCCGCGATGCTGCGCCGCGGCGGGCTGGGTTTATACCATACGCAGAACCTGTACAACCGCATTGTCGCCGTCGCCCAGAATCTCTTGGGGGACAGCCCCGCTCTGGAGGTGCGGGGCTATGATGAACTGCTGGAAAGCTACGCTTCCGCGGAGCAGGTGTTCCAGGAGCTGGCCCTGACCGTTACACAGATGATGCGCGATTCATCTTCCGCGACTCCGGAAGCGGGGGACGGCTTTTTTCAGATTCTGGAATATGTGCGCGCGCACTACAACCAGAAGCTCAGCATCAAGATGCTGGCGGATCGGTTCTACATGAACTCGACCTACCTGTGTGAGCTTTTTCACCGCAAGACAGGCCACACCTTCAACGAATACGTGACCACGCTGCGCATGCAACACGCCGCCGATCAGATCCGCGCCGGCAAGGCCACGCTGCAGGAGATCGCCGACGAGGTGGGCTATAACGATTACTTCTATTTCTCCAAGGCGTTCAAGAAATACTATGCGCTCTCCCCGAGCGCCTACGCGAAGAAGACGCAGCCCGCCGCGGCAACGGAGGAGTAGAGCCCCGCGCTGGACACTACCTTATTTGAGGGGCGCTGTTCGCGGAAATATGGCGCGGCCAGGAGATTTCGAGGATTCCGATGAAGCATACTGCGGCGGGCGTTTCTGCGGTGTCCGGCTCTGTATCCGGACATCGCTTTTCTGAGCGATTATCCGAAAAGTGTTCCCGGGACATCTTTCATTATCTTGCGCAAATCGGGATTTGGCGGGCAGTAACCATGATATTATCTGAAAACACAGCATCTTACCCGTCGATGTCAGGTTTCATCCGACATGTCCCCTGCGCGGCCGACAATCGCCTGACGGATTGAAAAGGCGATAAAAAGCCTGCAAATAAAAAGTCAAGAGATTGATGTGTAAAGATTTGCAGCGCAGGAGGTGGGAGAAGAGTACAAGGAAAAGGCCGTCTGGGAGGCGGACAGGAATGGGGACCGTAGCACAGTCATCCCACCACGTCAAGGACAAGCGGCTTTGCCGTGCCTGCGGCATCCTTGACCCGGCGTGCTGCCAGTGCTATTGGGCGGTCAAGGGGTTGATACCAACCCCTGTCAATCAGGGTTGACCTCTTGAGATGCTGGGTTGTCCCAGAGACCCTTTTCCTTAAGACAGTCGCGAACCTTTCCATAGTAGATGCGCAGGAACTTGGTCATCCCGGCTGTCATGTAGACATAGTACTTCTTGCCTTCGGAGCGTTTCTTGTTGAGAAACTGGTAAACGGGATCATCCTGAGGCTGAAGCTGGAGCAGGATGGTCATGATGACAAAGAGCGTCTTGCGGAGGTAAGGCGATCCTCGCTTGCTGCTGGGCATGCTGTCGGAGATCTTGTCGCCGGAATCGTCTTTAATGGGGTCAGTGCCTGCAAAGCCGACCAGGGATTTCTGGTGGGCGAAGCAGCGCAGATCACCGATTTCGGCCATGAGCTGGGGCCCCATGGATTTACCTACGCCGGTCATGGCCATGACGGTATTATACTCCGGGAGTTGGGAGGCCAGGCGATCCATTTCCGTTCGATAGGTTTCCACCGTACGGGAGACGGCATTGAGCTGAGAGACAGCTTCCTTCACCAGCAGCTTGCAGGTGTCGGACTTGGGCACCAACGTGAATTTCTGCCGGGCATCTGTGTGAATCTCAATGGCCTTTTGCTCGGAGAAGTTGTAACCGTGGCGCATGCACCACTTTCGATAGCGCTCCACAAAGGCGCTCTGGCTGACTTTGGCGACGCAGTCCACATGCCAGAAGGTATCCACGAAGTCCACCCACTTCTGGCTGCCGTCCGGACGCACAGGACTGTCAAAGTATCAGTTTGCGCCGGGATAGCTCTGCTCCAGTAGAGCAATCAGGTTGTTGTTCAGCGCAGTCCTGGTCTTGCTGGACAGCTGGAACTGACGATGCAGGGTTTTAAGGTTGTAGCGAATTGTATCCATGGGAGTATATTGCGGCAAAATCTCCCATTTGTCAATGGCAAACTGGGCGATCTTCAGAGCGTCCGCCTTGTCGGTCTTGACTTTGCGAACGCTGATACCTTCCTGGTAATCCTTAATGGCCAGAGGGTTCACGGCAGACACAAAGAAACCGGCGTGGTACATGCTCATGGCAAACGATTCGTAATACCGTCCAGTGTGCTCCATGACGATCCGAGTCTCACCATCCAGATCGTTCAGCTTCTCTGCCAGAGAAGCGAAGCCGTCTGCGGTATGTGGAACTTCGAAGGGCTTCATGACAACCTTCCGCTTGGCTCCGAGTACAGCTACTGTACTCCTGCCGTTGGAAACATCGACACCAACTGCAAACATGTAGAATCCTCCCGATGTGTTACTACAATGGCGTTCCGCCTTTACCCATCGCCGATTCTATCTGTTCGCTGACTCGAGTGACCCGTTTGGGCACGCCTACCTGCATAAATCGAACGTTGCACAACGGGAAGGCCGGCTGGCTGACTTTCGTAAGAGCGCAAAGCTCTTGGAAGAAATCGCCAGACCATTGCCTTCACATTGTACAGCTTGGGCAATGAGATGTCCCTCGCCTGTGGCTGGCTGCCACGAACATGGGGCAAATATATAGTAACAGGAAGAAATACAGTGCCGAATGGAATGACTGTCGGCACTGTTTTTATGTGCTGCCCAAGTCTATAATATAATTGGATTTATATAATTGTAGGAAGCATGGATGGACGGGGTCGGCGAGGAATCGGGTCATGCCATCCGTCTCGAGGAGGACCCGGACGATGCTGATGCAGCCGTCTGTGCTGGCGGGAGCTTTGAATTCCGAGGGAAAAAGGGGAGGTTTGGATTCAGATGAGCAAGAAAAAGTCGGACGGCACCGTGGGATTGGTGAACATCTTCATATTGGTTCTTGCGTTTTTGGTAGGTGGCGTCGTATTCGGCGTAAGCACGTACGTCAAGGTCTCCAGGCAGTCGAAGGCGTATGAGGAGACGCTGAAGGCATGGACAGAGGTAGTATCATCATCCCGTACCGTGCCGAATACGTCTCGGATGATAGTTTTCTGCCAGGGCAGCAGCTTGAAGGGCTTGCCATGGAATTCACCCTTGGTATGCTTCAAACCCTCGATGAACTGTGTCACCCTGCGAGCCTTTGCTTCACTGAACATCCTGCCAGCCCCCTCTGAACACTTCCTCCAGAGGATCGTCGTCGGTCGTCTTCTCGCCGGTATTGGCATACAGCCGCGCTCGACTGGAGGGCGTCAGGCCGAACTCCGAGCAGAAGGACTGCATGATTTTCAGGTTCTGCATGGCGATGCTGACCTGGGGCACCTGTTGCACATAGCCGCTGGGCGTCTTGAAGATAATGCCGTGCTGGGACAGAAATTCCTCCGCTTCACGCCACCGGGCATACGCTTGGCAGTAACCGGCAAAAGCCTCCAGATCATGATCCGTCAGGACACCCATGGCGATCAGAGAGGGGGCTAGACGCTGCCATTCCTGCTGTGCCTCGGGCATCAGCCAGTCGGGGCATTCGATATTGTCCTGCGGCGGCTCCGGCTCATTGGTGTTGATCGGCCTGCGCCCCTTGCCACGGTCGCCTTCCAGTACCTTCAGCGCCGTGGGCAGGGGCTTTCTTCCTCTTACAGCCATCTGGTTTCACCTCCATTCTCATGTAGATTTTTTCATTTCCATTTCGTATTGACAAACACCAGTGTGGTGAGACCCACAACGAGTAAGATGACGAATAGCCATTTCCAGCATTCCATCAAGTAGATGTCCGCCAGCGCAACTGCGCGTAGTATATCCTGTTCAATGCTCATCTTGATTCATCATCCCCTAGTCTGCATTTGTTTCGCTTAACGTCTCATTTACCACATCGGCGTACTGAAGCTTTTCCCCGTCACGGATAACATACACGTCATCGGTTCGCCCGTCGTGGCTTTCGATGTAGCGCTTGCATATGACATCAACGAACTTTTCACCTATTTCAATGCCCATGCAAGTGCGATCCAACTCATCACAGGCGATGAGCGTGGAGCCGGAGCCGAGAAACGGATCGAGCACAATGCCGTTGGTCATGGTGCTGTTACGGATGGGGTAAGCCATAAGGCCCACCGGCTTCATCGTCGGATGTTCCTTGCTCGACTTGGGACGATCATATTCCCATACCGTGGTCTGCTTGCGGTCGGAATACCAACGATGCTTTCCGTTTTTCTTCCACCCGAACAGGCACGGTTCATGCATCCACTGATAGGGGCTCCTGCCGAGCACAAGGCTGTTCTTTTTCCAAATGCAGCAGCCGGAGAGGTAGAAGCCAGCTTCATCAAATGCCTTGCGGAAAATGCGCCCCTTCGTATCCGCGTGAAAGATGTAAATGCTGCCGTCATCAGCCAAGGCATTATACATACAGCGCATTGCCTTCATCGTGAATTCGAGCGCTTCCGCATCGGGCAGATTATCATTCTGAATCGTACCGGCAGTTCCATGGTAGGCGACAAAGTAAGGCAGGTCGCTCAGGATCATGTTGACTTTCGTACCGGCCAAAAGCTGTTCATAGCTTTCGGCGAGTGTGGAATCGCCGCATAAAACGACATGTCTGCCAAGATGCCAAATGTCCCCCTTGCGGGAGAAGGCGGGCTGCTTCAGCTCCTCCTCGACATCAAAGTCATCCTCTGTGGTCTCCTTGTCATGCACCTTGGAGAACAGGTCATCCACCTCGGCGGCGTCGAAGCCGGTCGCACCCAGGTCATAGCCGGACAGCTGCAGATCCTGCAGAAGGTCGGCCAGGGCCGTGGGCTCCCAGTCGCCGGTGGCTTTGTTGAGCGCGATGTTCAGCGCCTTTTCATCCTGCGGGTTCTCGATGTGCACCACGACGCAGTCCACTTCCGTCACGCCCTCCGCCTTCAGCACCTTGTAGCGCTGGTGCCCGCCTACGATGTTGCTGGTGACCTCGTTCCACACGATGGGGTCAACATAGCCGAAGTCATGCAGGCTGTGCCTGATCTTCTCGTAGGCCGGGTCACCAGGCTTCAGGTCTTTCCTGGGGTTGTACTTCGCGGGCTTCAGCCGGTCAATCGGCATCCGCTGCATGTTCAGATTCGTATTCATGGCTCCTCCTTCGCCGTCCTTCGGGGCGGTTTTTTTGTGTCCAGGGACTGCTGATACCCCCGGCCCCGAATTTGTCGGAATTTCACGCGAGGGTGGGGCGCGGTCTCCGGCGGGCACACCCAGAGATGCTGATCCCCCCTCCCATATCAAAAACGACGCGCCACCTTATCGAAAACGACGCACTTTCGCAGAGCGAAGTGTGCCCCGGGCGGCCGGGCGGCGGGCACACCCCGGGTGGGCGGCGGCGGGCCCCGGCGGCGGCCCCGGCCCCGGCGGGCACACCCCGGGCGACGGCCCC
>CADCHI010000050.1 GCA_902801165.1 uncultured Eubacteriales bacterium
AACATGATGATCGGCCTGTCCACGCCGCCGTTCGGCATGGTGCTGTTCATCGTGACGGGCATCGGCAAGACGCAGATGTCGAAGGTCATCAAGGAGATATTGCCGATGGTGGCCATCATGATCCTGCTGCTGCTGGCCTGTACCTACATCCCGCAGATCGTCATGTTTATTCCGAACACGATGGGATGACGGCGGACGCATGGCAATTTCCCGCTTTGGCGGCATGCTTTCCAGACATGGGTTTGGAGGACATGCCGCCTTTTTATGGGCTGGCGCTCGATGGGAGGGGGAACGGGAAAGGCGACCGGGCGGTTCTGTTTTATGCAAGGGGGTTGAATAGGCATGCGCCGTGAAAAAAGAAATGGCAATGCGCGGCGCGGTGTGCTATAATGGTGTCATTGACGGCGGCGAGCGCCGGTCGGGAGGCATGCCCATGGCGATGAAGACCCTGGTAAAGAACTGTCCCTTCTGCAAAAAGGTGGTGGAGCAGCGCGCCTACGCCGTGTGGGGACGGCAGCCCACCGAGGAGGACAAGTGGCTGTTCGGCACGCCGATGAAGCTGTGCCCCCACTGCGGCAAGCTGTACATCGACCGGGACATGCAGGAGCTGGCGATCACCGGCCCGCGCAAGCAGGACACGGCCGTGGTGGGCCCCGCCTCGCTGCGCCTGGGGCTGATGGGCGGCGTGCTCGGCGGGCTGCTGCTGGCCCTCGGACAGACCACCCTCGCGCTGATCGCCTTCGGCGTGGCACTGGCGACGCTGGTCGCCGACGTGGCGCTCTGCCCTACCCGGCGTAGGAAGCTGGCCGCGGAGAAGATCGCCTCCCAGAAGCGGCTGAGCGACCCGGATTACGCCCGTGCCTTGAAGCGGGCGGGCTACGACATTCCCCAGGAATACCTGGATGGGAAGAAGGAGGAACAGAAATGATTTTTGACAGGATGGAGCGGCTGCCCCAGTACAAGGGCCTCAACGCGAACCTGGACCGGCTGATCGACTACGTGCTGGCCTGCGACTATGACAAGCTCGTTCCCGGCAGGAACGAGGTGGACGGCGACAACTGCTGGCTGCTCAACAACGTGGCCCCGCTGGTGCCGGCCATCGCGAAGTACGAGCGGCACGCGAAGTATCTCGACCTGCAGATCCCCATCGACGATGGCGAGATCATCACCGTCAGCCCCTCGGAGGCGCTGGACTGGGAGCCCTTTGTGGGCGACAACAGCTTCGCGGAGGGCCCCGCAGGGATGCGGCTCGACATGGTCCCCGGCACCTTTGCCATCTTCTTCCCCGGCGACGCCCACAACTGCGGCATCTCCAAGGCGGGACAGGCGCAGGTGCGCAAGCTGGTGGGCAAGGCCCGGCTGTAACGCCGTGGAGACATCCGGAACCGCAAGCAATTAAAGGCGCGGCGAGGAGGCGCTGACATGGAGGATTCCCTTGACACCGTTCTGGCGTCCGCCTACGTGCGGGGCATGGCCCGCGCCGGAGCCGTGGCGGTCCCGGAAGCTCTGCTGGGAGCGCCGCGTGGCGCTGATGCAGGCCCTGCGGGACGGCGGCGTGGAGCGCCTGTCGCCGATGCGGCAGGACATTACCCGCTGGGACGCCCCGGAGGGTGCCTTCGACGTGGTGACGCTGCTGGAGGTGCTGGAGCACATCCCGGACGTCCAGGCGGCGGTGCGGGCCGCGGTGCAGCTGGCCCGGGAGCGAGCCCTGGCGCTGCTGCGGGACAGGACGCCCTTTGTGTGGAACGCCACGTCCCTGACGGGGCTGCGTTCCAAGTGGGTGGAGCTGTTCGAGCGCTACGGCGCGCGGGTGCGGATCGTGTTCCTGGAGACGGGCTGGGAGGAAAACCTGCGCCGCAACGGCTCCCGGGCCGCCGTCGTGCCAGAGGACGTGATCGGCGGCATGCTGGACCGGCTCGAGCCGCCGGAGCGCTGGGAGGCCGACCGGGTGGAGTGGCTTTGCACCTGACGCGCTTCTGGAATCAGGACGACGGGTTCTCCGTTTTGCGAGAGCCCGTTTTTCATGCCTTTCGGGGAGAAAAAACTTGATAATCGCCCGGGACTCTGGTAATATGTTTTCGGAATGCCGCGCGCCGGTTTTGGGCGGCGACGATCGGAGGCAAGCATGCAGACGAGATACGAAAAGACGGTCACGATACTGCCCAGCCGGGTGGACGCCCAGGGCAAGCTCAGCGTGCCGGACACCTTTGACCTGTTCATGGACACGGCCACGGAGGCTGCCCGCGCCTTGGGCGTGGGCTGGGATTTCCTGATCCGCAGGGGCATGTTCTGGATCACCGTCAAGACGAAGATCCAGTTTTTCCGGCGGCCCGCGCTGCTGGAGACCGTGAAGGTCGAGACCTGGCCGGAGGCGCCCGGGGATCGGCGCTGCAACCGCCACTACAGGATCATCGGCGACGGCGGGACGCTGGTCGTCGGCAAGACGGACTGGGCGATCGTGAGCGTGCGGGACGGCAGGCCCCAGGCGATGGCGGACATCATGCCCGCGGGCCTGGACTATCCCGACGAGCAGGCCTGCCCGGAGCCCTTCCCGCTGATCGACGAGGCCTTTTCAGAAGGGCCCCGGGCCGAGCACCGGGTCCTGAACACGGACATCGACATGGCCCGCCACATGAACAACGTGGCCTACGTCCGGGCCATCGTCAACACCTTCCCGGTGGCCCGGTGGGAGGCCATGGACGTCCGGGAGATGGACATCATCTTCCGCGCCTCCGCCCACGAGGGGGATGTGCTCCGGTTCCAGACCCGCCGGGACGGCAGCCTGCTGGATGTTCGCGGCAGCCTGCCGGACGGCTCCACCAGCGTGCTGGCGCGGCTGCGGCTGGGCGGGGACGCCGACGGGGAGGGGAGTTCATGCCCTGGTACCTGATCGCGCTGCTGTGCTGCGCCGTCATAGGGCCCTTTGACGCGCTGTACCTGTACATCAAGTCCGAGCGCCGCAAGGAGGCCCGACGAAAGGCGAAGCGCGGCGAGAAGCGCGGGGAGAAATAGAAAAGACAATGCACCGGGAACCGCGGGCCGTCCGGGCGCTGCGGGCTCTGTGGATGGAGAAGTACGCGAAGGGAGATGCAAATATGGATTTTTCCAAGCTGACGGAATACATGGACTCGCTGGCCTCGGCGGGCGTGCCGGGCTGCGACCTGGTGGTCTATCGGGAGCATGAGCCGATCTACCGGCATATGGCGGGCTTCCGGGACGGGGACAACACCCAGCCGATGCGCGGGGATGAGACCTATTGCCTGTTCTCCTGCACGAAGGTGTTCACCACCTGCGCGGCCATGCAGCTGATCGAGGCGGGCAAGCTGAGCCTGGATGACCCGGTGAGCGCCTACCTGCCGGCCTACGCAAACCTGAAGGTGCGGGACGGCGACGGCCTGCGGCTCGCCCGGCGGGTGATGACCGTGCGCCACCTGATGAGCATGCAGAGCGGCCTGAACTACGAGATGGAGACGCCGCCGATCCTCGAGGCGCTGAAGGAGACCGACGGCAAGGCCGACACCCGGCGGCTCGTGGATGCCAAGGCCCTGGACCCGCTGGAGTTCGAACCCGGCGAGAACTTCCTGTACAGCCTGAGCCACGACGTGCTGGCCGCGGTGATCGAGGTCGTCTCCGGGCAGCGCTTCTCAGATTACCTCAGGGACCACATCTTCGATCCCCTGGAGCTCGAGACGGTGACCTTCCGGCCGGACGCGGCGCGGCTCGAACGGCTCTGCGCCCAGTACAGCTTCGACGACGCCCGCAAGGAGCTGGTGCTGCAGCCCGTGGGCGCGAACAACTACCGGCTCAGCCCCAACTATGAGAGCGGCGGCGCGGGCCTGTTCTGCGACGTGAAGGACTACATCACCTTCGCCGACGCCTTGGCCTGCGACGGCGTGGGCAAGAATGGCGCGCGCATACTGTCCCGGGAGATGATCGAGCTGTGGAGCGCCAACCAGCTGGGCCCGAAAGGCCGCGCCACCTTCGACGAGTGGAACCGCAGGGGCTATTCCTACGCCTTGGGCGTGCGCACCCGGGTGGACACCTCGAAGGGCGGCCGGGGCCAGATCGGCGAGTTTGGCTGGGACGGCGCGGCCGGCGCGTGGACGATGATCGACCCGGTCAACCACCTCTCCGCCTTCTACGCCATGCACGTGCGCAACTTCGGCTACTCCTACGACGTGATCCATCCCACGCTGCGGGACCTGATCTACGGCGCGGCGCTGTGAAGGACGAAAAAAGTTTAAGAAAATGAAAACAGACCCTTGACAGCCTATCGGTTTACTGCTATAATGTGTTAAACCGTTGAAGAAGAGAAGTAACGTCCAAACCGGCATTCCAGAGAGCCGCGGCAGGTGGAAGCGCGGCATGTGCGGCGGGCGTGAATGGACTTCCGAGGGCGAACCGAAAGGCGTGCCGAGTAGGGGAGACGGAGTTCCCTCCGTGATCAAAGGGTTCCGTATGATGGTACGGAGACGAGCGGGCGCGCAAGCGCCAAGCCGGGTGGCACCGCAGGGTTGATACGCATGTGATCCCTGTCCCAGCAGACAAAACTGGGGCAGGGTTTTTTGTGCGCTGTCCCGACGACGCCGAACGGAAGGAAAGGAGCATCCCCATGAGCGAAGCGAAGAAGATTCCCTACAAGATCTACCTGGAAGAGAGCGAGATGCCGAAGTATTGGTACAATGTCCGCGCGGACATGAAGAACAAGCCCGCGCCGCTGCTGAACCCCGGCACGCTGCAGCCCATGAAGGCCGAGGAGCTGGCCCCCGTGTTCTGCGAGGAGCTGATCAAGCAGGAGCTGGACAACGATACCCGGGAATACCCCATCCCCCAGGAGATCCAGGATTTCTATAAGATGTACCGCCCGTCCCCGCTGGTGCGCGCCTACTGCCTGGAGCAGAAGCTCCAGACCCCCGCGAAGATCTACTATAAGTTCGAGGGCAACAACACCTCCGGCTCCCACAAGCTGAACTCCGCCATCGCCCAGGCCTACTACGCCAAGCAGCAGGGCCTGAAGGGCGTCACCACCGAGACCGGCGCGGGCCAGTGGGGCACGGCTCTGTCCATGGCCTGCTCCTACTTTGGCCTGGACTGCAAGGTGTACATGGTGAAGGTCTCCTACGAGCAGAAGCCCTTCCGCCGCGAGGTCATGCGCACCTACGGCGCGTCCGTGGTGCCCTCTCCCAGCGACACCACCAACGTCGGCCGCAGCATGCTGGAGCGCTTCCCCGGCACCACTGGCAGCCTGGGCTGCGCCATCTCCGAGGCCGTGGAGGTGGCGACCTCCACCCCCGGTTACCGCTATGTGCTGGGCAGCGTGCTGAACCAGGTGCTGCTGCACCAGTCCGTCATCGGCGTGGAGACCAAGATCGCCATGGACAAGTACGGCATCAAGCCGGACATCATCATCGGCTGTGCCGGCGGCGGCAGCAACCTGGGTGGCCTGATCAGCCCCTTCATGGGCGAGAAGCTTCGGGGCGAGGCGGACTATCAGATCATCGCCGTGGAGCCGGCCTCATGCCCGAGCCTGACCCGTGGCAAGTTCGCCTACGACTTCTGCGACACCGGCATGGTGTGCCCGATGGCCAAGATGTACACCCTTGGCAGCGGGTTCATCCCCGCGCCGAACCACGCCGGCGGCCTGCGCTACCACGGCATGAGCTCGATCCTCTCCCAGCTCTACCACGACGGCTACATGGAGGCCCGGTCCGTGGAGCAGACCAAGGTGTTCGAGGCCGCGGAGCAGTTCGCCCGGGTCGAGGGCATCCTGCCCGCGCCGGAGAGCAGCCACGCCATCCGCGCCGCCATCGACGAGGCCATGAAGTGCAAGGAGACCGGCGAGGAGAAGACCATACTCTTCGGCCTGACCGGCACCGGCTACTTCGACATGGTGGCCTACGAGCGATTCCACGACGGCAAGATGAGCGACTACATCCCCACCGACGAGGACCTGGCGAAGGGCTTTGCCGGCATCCCGAAGGTGGACCTGTAATATTGGCAAAACTGAATCGTTACCAAATTATTGGTTTCGTTAGCATTCATGGGGCCTGCGTATCCGCAGGCCCCGCTTCCGTCTGTCCGCAAAACGCTATTGGCAGGAGCGCGGCAAGTGTGCTATAATTCAATCAGGAAGCACGGCGGGTCTGCCCGCCATGACAAACGGAGGAGAGCGGCATGAAGGTATTGAACTTTGGTTCGTTGAACCTGGATTACGTCTACAGCGTCGATCACTTTGTGCGCCCCGGCGAAACGCTGAGCGCGGTCTCCCAGGCCCTGAACCCCGGCGGCAAGGGGCTGAACCAGTCCATCGCCCTGGCCCGGGCCGGCGCGCAGGCCAGCCACGCGGGCTGCATCGGCGCGGGCGGCGAGATGCTGAAGCAGCTGCTGGCGGACAACGGCGTGGATACCACCTGGCTGCCGACGGTGGAGGCGCTGCAGGGCAACGCGGTGATCCAGGTCAACCGGGACGGCGAGAACTGCATACTGCTGTTCGGCGGCTCCAACCAGTGCGTCACCGAGGAACAGGTGGCGCGGACGCTGGACGCCTTCGAGGCGGGGGACTGGCTGGTGCTCCAGAACGAGATCAACAACCTGCCCCTGATCGTGGATACGGCCTACGCCAAGGGCCTGCGCATCGCGCTGAACCCCTCGCCCTACGACGACCGGCTCAAGGACGTGGACTTCGGCAAGCTGAGCTGGCTGCTGGTGAACGAGGTGGAGGCCGGGCAGATCTCCGGCAGCGAGGAGCCGGAGGAGGCCTGGAGCCTGCTGCACGCCCGCTATCCGGCGCTGAGCGTGCTGATCACCCTGGGCGGCGACGGCAGCGTGGCCCATCGCGTGGAGGGCGGCGAGGTGGAGACCGTCAGGCAGGCGGCCTTCCCCGTCAAGGCGGTGGACACCACCGCGGCGGGCGACACCTTCACCGGCTACTTCATCAGCGGCCTGATGGAGGGCCTGCCGCTGGAGACCTGCATGCGCCGGGCCAGCAAGGCCTCGTCCATCAGCGTCACCCGCCCCGGCGCGGCCCCCTCGATTCCCCTCAGGGCCGAGGTGGACGCGGCGCTGGCGTGATTTTCCCAAATAACGAAAACGAGACAGCCCCGAAAGCTTGAAGCTTTCGGGGCCGTCGGTTTGTTGCGCTAAAGGCGTCTGCTTAGTCCACGGTGATGCCGTCGATGGGCAGATCGAAGTAGGGCGCGGACTGGAACTCGGACTCGTGGAAGTAGCCGTCGGTGACATAGCCCGCGGCGATCTGATGCACGGCCGCGTTGAAGCCGCCGTTGGCGGTATCCTGCAGGTAGTCCTCGGTGGCCACGTACTCCTCGGGGGTCATGCCGTTCACGGTGAAGGTGCTGGTGTCGAACACGTGCAGCTCACCGGCCTTGAAGGCGGCGATGACTTCTTCCAGCTTCTCGGCGGTGCCCTCAGCGGCGACGGCCTCGTTCAGCTCGGTCATGGCGACGGAACCCTCGTTGAAGCCCTGGCTCCAGTCGGTGTCAAAGGCCTGGCCGGCCATGACGGACTCGATGGCCATCTGCATGTAGGGGGTCCAGTCGATGCGGGAGGAGATCAGCGCGCTGTCGGGAGCGACGGCGGTGAAGGAGATGTTGTAGCCGACGTTCGGGATGCCGGCATCCTCGCAGGCGGTGGGGGCGCCGACGGTGTCAGCATGCTCGCTCATCAGGGAGACGCCCTGCGCGATCAGCGCGGTGGCAGCTTCCTGCTCCAGAGCCTGATCGCCCCAGGAGTTGGTGAACTTCACGGTCATGGTGGCGTCGGGGCACACGGAGCGCACGCCCAGGAAGAAGGAGGTGTAGCCGCTGATGACCTCGGCATAGGGGAAGGCGCCGACGTAGCCGACCTTGGGCTCCTTGCCCGCGGCGACCAGCTCGTTCAGCTTCATGCCAGCGGCGACGCCGGCCACGAAGCGGCCCTCGTAGATGGAGGCGAAGGCGTTGTGGTAGTTCTCCAGGCCGGCGGACTGAGCCTTGGTGCCGGTGGCGTGGGAGAACTGGACCTCCGGGAACTCGGAAGCGGCCTGGATGATGTAGTCCTCATGGCCGAAGGAATCGGCGAAGACGTACTGGCAGCCCATGTCCGCCAGGTCGGCGGCGGCGTCGTAGGCTTCCTGGCTCTCGGGGATGTTCGTCTTGATGATCAGCTGGCTCTCGTCCAGGCCCAGGTTGGCCATGGCAGCCTTCATGCTGTCGATGAAGTTGGCGTCGTAGCCCATGTTCTCGTCGTGCAGGCAGATCAGACCCACCTTCATGTCTTCCTTCGCGACTTCAGCGAAGGCGACGGAGCACAGCAGCATGGCCAGTACCAGGAGGACAGAAGCGATTTTCTTCATGATCAATGTCTCCTTATTATTTCTTGCCTCTTCGGGGAGGCTGTGTGGTAATCATACACAAACAAGGTTACAACTGAAAGCAGCAATTGTAAATTGTCGGGGCAATTGTATTTAAAGTTCGGGTTTTATGCCGACTTTAAGGGCGTTTTGGCGGCGTGCGGCGCGGCGAAAGGGGAAATATCCGAACATTTGAGGCGCAAAGGGCCCCTCAAGCCTCATCCGCGCCAGGGCAGCAGCTTCTCCCCGCGCACCAGCCAGGCAGCGTCGGCGAGGCCGGCCAGGGGGTCGTCAGAGTGGGAGTCGGAGTAGAAGGACTCGATGCGGGAGCCGGGAAAGCGGGCGTGGAAGCGGTTCACCTTCTCCTTGCCGTGGCAGTTGGGGCCGAGGAAATGCCCGGAGCGCTTGTCTACCGGCGAGCCGATGACGCAGCGGATGCCCAGGTGGCGGCAGGCGGGCTGGATCAGGAACTCCGGCGAGGCGGAGATGACCACGTCGTCCTCCCGGTGCAGCGGCGGATACCAGGCCTTGATCCGGGAAAGGTTCGCCTTCCAGAAGGCGTCCACGGCGGCATCCACGTCGCCGATGCGGGTCAGGTAGGCGAACATGCGCTGCTTGAAGGCCTGCTTGGGCTTCAGCCGCAGCAGGAACTGCGCTCCGTTCAGCGCCTGGCCGGGGATGTCGGCCCACATGCGGGGGAAGTGCCGCAGGCAGTAAAAGAAGAAGCGGACGGAGCTGTCCCCCCGCAGGATGGTGTTGTCGAAGTCGTAGACGTTCATCGATCGGCCCTCGCTTTCGCCGGGCCGTGCCCGGCATGCTTCTGTTATAAATACTCTATTCGCCCGAACCCCGTGAAAATCCTGCCTGCGCGGCGCGGCAGTTGAACCAAAGCGCCGCTGGGACCGTCGAAAAGGTAGACGCACATTTTACCACCCGTGATAGAATTCATAACCATGGGCGGTTAGAATGGGTGAGGTACACAAGGCCGGGCGCGTCCCGGCGATATACGGAGGCAATGAAATTGAAGAATAGTGTGAAGCGATTGGCCGCCGCGCTGTTGGCGGCCTGCCTGTTGATGCTGTGCGCCTGCGGCGCGACGGCGGAGTCCGGCCTGCTGGGCGGCCTGCTGGGCCTGTTCGGGGGAGAGGAATCGCCCGCCGAAGACAGCGGCGGGAGCGCCGGCCAGGACCTGGCCGTCAACGCGTCCCTGCCCGCGGACTGGACGAACATACTGCTGCTGGGCACCGATTCCCGCACCAGCGAGATGGACAGCCGCACCGATACCATGATCGTGCTGTCCGTCAATGCCGTCACCGGTCAGGCCAAGCTGACCTCCATCATGCGGGATACCTGGGTGGATATCCCCGGCCACGGCGGCGGGAAGCTGAACGCGGCCTGCGTGTACGGTGGCCCCGCGCTGACCGTGCGCTGCGTCAACGAGAACTTCGGGCTGAACATCGAGCGCTACGCGCTGGTGAACATGCAGTGCCTGGTGGACATCGTGGACGCCCTGGGCGGCATCCGGCTGGACGTCACCAGCGAGGAGAGCAGCGCCATCAACGCCCTGATCGCCAGCGATGCCAACGCCCATGACGAGAACAGCGAGTTTGCCACCGACCCGGTCCCGGCGGGAACCCAGGTGCTGCTCAACGGCCGCCAGGCGCTGGCCTACGTCCGCATCCGCAAGTCCGACTCCGACTATGCCCGCACCAGCCGCCAGCGCGTCGTGCTGGAGACCATCGCCCGCCGCCTGCAGCAGGAGAGCATGATGAACCTGATGGGCATGGCGATGAGCCTGCTGAACAACGTGGAGACGAACCTGTCCCTGGACGAGATCATGGCCATCGCCACTGTGGGCGTGAGCGCGGACATGGGCTCGGTGGAGGAGATGCGCGTTCCCGTGGATGGCACCTTTGAATCCGGCATGTTCGGCGACACCTGGTGCATCAAGCCCAACTTCGCCCAGAACGCCGCGCTGCTGCACAGCTTCATCTATGGGGATTGAGGCATTAGGCAACAGGCATTAGGCAACAGGCAACAGTCAAAATGCGGCTGCCGCTCAATATAGCACGGATTGACTGAAAACGCGGAAGCAGCATACTGACGAATGCCTAAAATCGAATAAACAACGAAAATTCCCGGCGCTTGAATCAGTGGCACCGGGAATCCGTTTATAAAGATAGAATGGGGATTGATGCAACAGGCAACAGTCAAGATGCGGCTACCGCTCAATATAGTACGGATTGATTGAAAACGCGGAAGCGGCACACTGACTGTTGCCTATTGCCTGTTGCCTGTTGCCTCAGACAGATTCCCGGCGCTTGGATCAGTGGCGCCGGGAATCGCGTATAGAAAGGCGGCAGCAGATGGGGTTGAGCGCTCTGCGCTCACTGCCGGCCGCTCAAAGCGGCAGCGTGACGGTGAAGGTGGCGCTCTCTCCGGGCACGCTCTCAGCGCGGATGTGTCCCCGATGGGCCTCCGCGATGGTGCGGGCGATGGCCAGCCCCAGGCCGTTTCCGGCGATCTCCCGATTGTGGGAGGCGTCCTGGCGGTAGAAGCGGTCGAAGATGCGCTCCAGGTTCTCCGGGGCGATGCCCTCGCCGGTGTTGTACACGGTGATCACCGCGCTGCGCCCCTTCTGGGCCAGGGACAGCCGGATCAGCCCGCCCTCCCGGGAGTACTTCAGGGCGTTGCTCAGCAGGATGACCGCCAGCTGCTGCAGCATGGCCTCGTCGCCCTTGCACCACACGCCCTCCGGGATGTCGGTCTCCAGGGTCTTGCCCGCCTCGAACACGGTGCTCTCGAAGGGCAGCGCCACGCCCAGCAGGGCTTCCGAAAGGTTCATGCGCTTCAGCTGGGCGGTGACCGTTCCCCGGTCCATGCGCGCCAGCGTCAACAGGCTTTGCACCAGGCTGTCCGTGCGCTTGACCTCGGACTGGATGTAGCCCAGGTATTCGTTGGGGCCGATCTCCCGGGAGAGCACCTCCGCGTTGGCGGATATGACGGCCAGGGGCGTCTTGAACTCATGGCTGGCGTCCCAGACGAACTGCTTCTGCCGGTCAAAGGAATCCTGGACCGGCCGCAGCATCCGGCGGATCAGCAGGTAGGCGCCGGCGCTGAGCAGCAGGCAGGCCAGCGATGCCACCAGCGCCGAGACCCGCAGCATCCGCCGGGCGGAGAGGAACTCCAGCCGGGCGTCCAGCACGATCAGCTGTCGGGCGTCTCCTTCGCCGATGAGGCGGTAGTACTGGGTGTCGACGCAGCCGCTCTCCCGGCCCTCGGCCAGGGCGGCGTCCGCCAGGGCCTGGATTTGCGCGTCGGTGTACAGGTCGGAGCGGTCGCTGTTCCACGCCGTCACCGCGCCTTCCGCGTCCAGATGGACCGTGTAGGCGTTGGACAGGTTCGCCAGGGAATCCCCGCCGGAGAGCTCAAAGGCGCCCCTGGGGCGGACTTCCGGCCTCAGGGCAGGCCCGCCCTGAGGCGTGGACTGGGGCTGCCGGCCGTCGGCCGTGGCGTCCCCGTCCTCCTCCGGCGGCGCCACGTCGCCCAACTGGGGCGGCGCCTCCGGAATGTCCTGGCCGGGACGGCGCCCGCCGTTGTCCGCGAGCACCTGCAGGGCGGCGGTCGCTGCCGCGTCGATGTTGCGCCGGTTGATCAGCCCGATGGAGAGCACGATGCCCGCCGTGACCAGCACCAGCACGCCGATGACCAGCAGCGTCAGCCGCCGGCGAAGTTTCTTGATCATGGAATCCCTCCTGAACGGGTCAGCCTTCGGCCTCCAGGGAATAGCCCAGGCCGCGGGTGGCCTTCAGCTTCACCTGCGCGCCGATGAAGCTGAGCTTCTTGCGCAGGAAGGAGACGTAGACCTCCAGGTTGTTGTATTCCGCGTCGCTCTCGTAGCCCCACACCCGCTCGATCAGCGTCTCCTTGGGCAGGATCTGGGCCGGGTTGCGCAGGAACAGCTCCATCAGCTGGTACTCCTTCGCCCCCAGCTTGACGGACTGGCCGGTGGCGTCGTTCTGCAGCTTGGCGTCCCGCTCGGAGAGGGAGATGCCGCCGTAGGCCAGCGCCATCAGCGGCGCGCCGTCGCCCCGGCGGGTGATGGCCCGCAGGCAGGCGATCAGCTCCTGCATCTGGAAGGGCTTGGGCAGGTAGTAGTCCGCGCCGGACTCCAGCCCGCGGATGCGGTCCTGAAGGTCGCCCCGGGCGGTGAGCATCAGCACCGGCGTGCGGACCTGTTCGCCGCGCAGCCGGTCCAGCAGCGTGAAGCCGTCCATGCCGGGCAGCATCACGTCCAGTATGATGGCGTCGTAGTTGCCGGAGAGGGCGCAGTCCAGTCCGTCGGGGCCGGTGTAGACTGGGTCGACGACAAAGCGCTCCTGCTGGAGCAGCCGGCAGACGGCCGCGGAGAGGTTCTTTTCATCCTCGACGAGCAATATGCGCATTGCGGTTTCCTCCTTGAAAAGCTCCCTGTGGGGTATAGTATATCACATTTTGGGCCGCTTGTGTATTTCGCCGCGGCTTTTGTATTAGTATAAGATCAGCGCCCGTCCGGAACGTGTCCGGGCGGGCGCTGCGCTGTGAATGGCTCAGAAGCGGTCGATGTGGTAGACCGGAGCGGCCTCCTCCACCCACGCGGCGACCTGCGCGTTGTAGGTGTCGTTCACCTTGGTGTCCAGGGCGCTGGCCTCGGCCTCGGCGGCGATCTCCTCAAAGGGAACGGCGCCGGGAACGATGTCCGCCATGTAGTAGATGATGTGGATGCCGTTGCTGCCATAGACGGGCGCGCTGATCTGGCCCACCGCGTCGATGGACATGGCGCCCTCGGTGAAGGCCTCCTCCCAGGTGGTGGAGGTTTCGGCGACGGCGTAGCCGATGGTGGCGTTGGGCTCGCGCTGCATGCCGGGGTCCTCGCCGTACTGCTCCATCAGGCTGTCGAAGTCCGCGCCGCCCTCGAAGGCGTCGATGACCTCCTGGGCCTTGGGCAGCAGCTGGCTGTAGAGCGCCTCGGTCTCCATGGCGACCTGGGCGATGTCGGCCTGGATCTCCTCGCGGGTGCGGGGCTCGGCCTCTTCCTCGGTTTCGGCCTCGGCGTCGTCCGTCTCGGTTTCGGCCTCGGCGTCGTCCGTCTCGGTTTCGGTCTCGGCGTCGTCCGCCTCGGTTTCGGCCTCGGCGTCGTCCGCCTCGGTTTCGGCCTCGGCGTCGTCCGCCTCGGTTTCGGCCTCGGCGTCGTCCGCCTCGGCTTCCTCGGTCTCCTCGGCGGGGGCGTCCAGGGCCTCCATCTCGGCGTTCAGGCTGCTCAGCGTGCTCTGCAGCGCGCTGTAGGAGGCGGCCTGGTCGTCGTCAAACTTGACCAGCACATGCTTCACCGCACGGTAGCCCTCGGGGTTCCAGGCGATGGTCTCGCCGTTGTTGCGGGCGTTGTTGTAGGCGCGGTCGTCGGCGAAGTCCGTCTCGTTAGCGGAGACCATCGCCTCGTAGGCGGCCTGGATCTCAGCCTCGTCCACGGTGACGCCCTCGGTGACGTGGTTGAACAGCTGCTCGCTGACGTAGCTGTCGCGCAGTTGCTCGACCAGCGTGTCGAGGGTCATGCCGTACTGCTCCAGCGCGGCGATGGTCTGCTCGCGGGCCTCCTCCTCGGTGGCGCCCTCCTCGGCGAAGTAGCTGGTGTAGGTGGTGATATAGGTCTCGAAGTTCTCGGCGGCCTCGGCCTCCAGGTTGGCCTGGGCCTCCTCGTCCAGCTCGTTCAGGCCCAGCTCGGCGGCCTTCTCGTCCAGGACGGCCTGCTGAACCAGGTTCTCCAGGATGCTCTGCTTGACGTAGTCGGCGTAGTCGTCGATGGACAGGCCGTACTGGGTGTAGGCGCTGGCCGCGGCCTCGTACTCCGCCATGGCGTCGTCCAGCCAGATGATGCCGCCGTCGCCGTACTCGGCCACGATCTGGCGCTCATAGTAGGGGCGGTAGAGCTCCACCTCGGCCTCCAGCTCGGCGATGCGGGCGTTGGCCGCGTCCAGCTGGGCCTGCAGGTCGCCGTCCTCCGCCAGCGCCAGCGCGCTGAGGGCCAGCAGCATGGCCAGCACCATGCACAGCAGCTTCTTCATATTCATATGCTTTGCCTCCATTTCGTTATCCGCGGGTCGCGGAACATCGCCTTGAATTATAGCACAAGGCTCCGCAATTCTCAACGATGGAGGGGAATAATTTATAGTTCATTCACAAATTGGCGGGAGGGCGTCCCAACACGGACCGCCCTCCCGCCGTAAAGCTCATTCGCCCGATGCCACGCAGCCCTTCAGCGAGCCGCGCTCCACGTTCTTCAGCATCAACAGTATTCCGACGCCGAAATACGGGTCGTCGCCGCTGGACAGCTGATCGTAGAGCTTGTGATAGCGTTCCAGGCCGGCGACCACAGCCGAGATGTACCGGCCGTCGGCAAAGGTGATCCTGCAGGTCATGGCGTTGCGAACGGTGCCTTGCAGGAAGCCGGTGATCACCTCGCCCCTTCCCGCGATGGGGAAGTGGTCCTCGATCACCATGCGGAAGCCGGAATGCGATGTTTCCGCGACGCGCCAGCCGATCATCTCGTCAAAGCAGTCCATGAGCTTCTGGGCCGCGCCGTCCGACAGCCCGGCGTTCGTGATCGCGGCCTTGATCCTGCCGTCAAACGCGGCGTCGGGCCGCCCCTTGGCGTTCAGCTGATCCAGGTACATGCGGCCGATGCCGGCGTCCATGGCGATCCGCAGCTGCCCACGCAGCATCTGGGAGTTCTCCAGCAGGTCGCCGAGGCCGTTGACCAGGGCGGAGGGGTTTTCGAGCACGCCGTCCCTGCCGAGGTCGTCATACAGCGAGCGCATAGCCCTTCCCGCCTCGCTGGCAGGCGCAGTCCTCTTCTGCGCCGCGCTGCACTTGGGGCAGGCGCTCGCGCCGAGGGTCGCTTCCTGTCCACACTTCCAACATTTCATATATCTGTTCCTCCTGTCGTAGGATCTTCTGTCGTCTCTGCCAGGGCCTGCCTCAACCGCTCCGCGTTGGTCCAGGGATTGGCAGCCCAGTGCCGGGCCACCGCAGTCCGCGCCGGATGTGGGCCGCGCCGATGCGGCTTGAGTGAAAGACGCGATAGTCCATGGCCGTCCCTCCGGGCGTCAGGCGTTGAACATGGAGCTGAACAGGGAGGGGTCCGGCTCCTTGAACAGGGAGCCCATCCGGCGCGGGTCGTCCTCCATGGAGGAGACCATGGAGGTCTGCACCTCGGAGCCCCGCACGGCGATGAACTCAATCAGGCCGTACAGCGCCTCGCCTTCGTCGGCGTAGCGCACGTTCTCCCGCACGCCGGTGAAGCGGGCCAGCAGCTCGCCGACGCTCCTGAGCCGGGCGTCCTCGCCGACGGCGATGGCATATTTCGAGGCCTTGTTGAACCAGCCGTTCCGCTTCAGGCGTTCCAGCGCGGCGGGATAAGCCCCGGCGTCCACGGGCTCGCCGTCGGTGACGAACAGTATCAGTGGCGCGAAGTATTCGCCCAGGTTGGGGTTGAAAAAGCCCTCCCGGCTCAGCTTCTCGTTCAGCCGGTCGAAGGCCGCGCCGTAGCAGGTGATCTGCTGCCGGGTGTCGATCTCGGTGAACACGATGTCGTCCAGGGGCATCGGCTGGGGCGTGATCCACTCCGCGTCCCGGCAGAATTCCATCAGGCCGACCTTGATGGTGGAGTGAAGGTCGTCCCTGCGCCGCAGCTCCTTGAAGATGTTCTCCAGGGCGTAGTTGACCTGGGCGATGCGCTTGCCGCGCATGCTGCCGGATACGTCGATCATGAACAGCATGTTCAGGATCTGCCGGTTCTCGGCCACGGTGGACTTCAGGCTCGAGATATCGGGCGTCATAAACCCGCCGCCGTCGTTGAAGTATGTGGATTCCCAGCCCCGCCAGAGATCGTCGTTTTGGGTGGGCATGTGCTTCTCTCCTTCCGCGTCACTTGATGGTCAGCTTTGTGTTTTTCAGCTCCAGGACCATGCCCGGGAAGAGCGGTATGGGCTTCCCGTTCGGACAGGCGCCGGTCTTTCCCTCAAAGCGGAAGCGCAGGGGAGAGCCCGTCGCGTTCAACAGCCCGATGACGCCGGGCTTCGCCGTGGGGATGACCTTGGTCATGGGCGTGCTGTAGTCCGCGCTGTACTCGTCCAGGTGGCAGCGGTACAGGACCTTCCCGGGCATCAGCAGCACCTCGTGCCCGCCGGGGCGGACCAGCTTCCGGCACTCCCTTGGCAGCGGCATGGGCCTTCGGGTATTGTAGAAGTTCTCCCGACCGTCCACCACCAGCAGGCTGTCCCGCGTCTGCAGCAGCACCCTGCGCCATTCGGTGGCCGTCAGCCGTTTTGAGGGGTCCGACACGCCGTCCGTGAACACCGTTTCAAAGGCGTCCATCAGGCACAGCGGAAAGACCATGCACATACGCAGCACGTCCGCGTTGACCTGCCGAGAGGGCGGATTGCGATTGCCCTGGCTCGCCAGGCAGTAGTGCGGGGCGATGCCGAAGATGCGCAGCATCGCCGCGTCCTGGGAGTATTCTTCGTCGTTGATGATGGCGCGGCTCTCCACGCCGTGCATCGGGTGTCCGCGCAGGAACAGCTGGAACAGTATCACCGCCAGGGAATACTGGTCCGTGTGGCGGTCGGGCAGCTTTTTCCGCAGCAGGACCTCCGGCGCCATGTGGGTCACGACGCCCCGGATGCCCAGGTTCGTCTTGTCCGGCGATACGTTGTCGTAGTCGCAGATCAGGACGCCGCCGTTCTGCATGTTCACCGAGATGCTGCCCTCGTTGATGTCCTGGTAGCTCAGGCCGGAGGCGTGCAGGATCTCGAAGGCGCGCACGATGTTCAGCGCCGCCGTGACGCACGCGAACCAGCTGCTCCAGCGCAGCGGCACGACGCGGCCGGTGTCGCCGTCCCGGCTTCGCAGCATGATCACGTCGGACATCGGCGCATATCCCGACGGGAACAGGCACATCAGGTATCCGAAGGAACCGTCCCGCGCCTCCATCATCTTCAGGGGCCATATGAACTGCGTGGCCGCGTCGCCGTTGGAGAGCTTCGGCACGCCGTTGGCCACGTTTTGCCGCAGGTTCTGCCGAAAGGCTTCGACGTCGATGCAGTCCAGGTAGGTCTTCCTGTACCACTTCATCGCGTACTCGCCGTCCGGGCCCGCGACGCGGTAAACCTCTCCCTGGCCGCCGCGGCCAAGCGTGCCTGTGATCCGGTAGGCTTCGCCTGTCTCCGCCCGCAGGGTCTGTCCGACGGCGAAACCATAGCTTCTGGGGATCCGATATTCGCTCACGGGGGAAGCCTCCTTGCCGGCATAGAGTGTGTTTATAAATGCAGTCAAATACGCCGAAAATGCGCTTCAGGCATTTTGGAAACAGACTCTAACGCTCCACGACAAAGCCGATGAACGTCCCGGTGTTGGTATAATAGGTGATGATGCGGATGGGCAGCTTCATCTTTGAGAGGAGAATCTGACGCACGGCGGCGCACAGTCTCCCGTCGGCCTTGAAGTTCAGGCACATAAATGCGAAGCGCGTCTTGCCAGCCTCGATCTGCGCCTGCGCCAGGGGCACCAGCTCCTCCATCCTTTCGGCGCAGTATCCGCGCATGTGGAATGGGTTGTATCGGAGGGAGCCGCAGCGCGGCAGGAAGCGGCATTCGGGGGTGTGGGTGATGCCCATGATCTCATCCGGCAGGTTGAAGAAGCAGTACCGCGCGTAGGGGATCTCCCGCCCGAGGGTCGATTTCAGGTCCCAGGTGCAGTCGACCTGGTAGAAGCGCTGCTGGATGCGGACGATGTTCCAGGCGTGCCGCCCGCTGCCCGCTTTGCCGTTCACCACGATACACGGCAATCCGGCCATGTCACACAGCAGCTTGAAGCCACAGGCGATGCCCGCGCATACGGCGTTGCGCAGCACGAGGGCGCCATAGGCGTTCCAGGCCAGGCTTTCCTTCACGTCCAGACCGGAGTCGAGGCGGTCCAGGGAGCGATGGTCGTAGACGACGTGATCCACGATCCAGTCGAATATGCGCTTTTCCCGCTCGATCTCCGAGAGCGTCCCGGCGCCCTCCGGGAAGAGACGGGCCATGATGTCGCCCGCGGTCTTTTGAAGGAGCCGGTCATAGGCCTGGCAATCCGCCTCGGGGTATCGGTAGATCGGGCGAAGGATCACCTGCGCGGGCAGCGTGGACAGGTTGATGTTGAAAGGGTCGAGGGCGAAGAAATCGGGATGGTCGTTATAGACGTGTTCCAGTACCTCCAGATAGTTAAAGCCCTCCGGTCCGCGGCGATAGGTGATGGACGCCGCGCGGCGGCCAATGCCTTCCTCCAGCGCGTCGTAGAAGCCGCGGCTGTATTCGTCCGGAAGCTGGTCGTGGAAAAAGCGAAAGCGTGGATTCTGCATGGGATTTCATCTCCGTTCCCATCAGTGATGTTGAAGGTCGATGAAGCCGTGTGAATAAATGAGGAGGTGACAGCGTGATTGTCCGGGCGACGCGTCGTGCGCTTTGGCCGCCTGCCTGTCGCTCCGGAAACCGCTCTGATTTTCTGACTTATTAGGCTGTATAATAAAAGTTGGGGTAAATGGGAAAAAGGAAGACAAAGCAATCACAAACAGGTAAAATGAAAGTGCGAGAATCACAATGCCTGAGGGGTGA